>NZ_JBXARK010000012.1:0-41423 GCF_058808175.1 Flavobacterium sp. GW821-FHT11G01
GACCAACTCCGCCTGAACCCGATAAGGTTACAGAACCCGTAGAAGCTCCAAAACATTTTGGATTAGTCGGACTAGCATTAGCAATAACCGTAGTTAAAGCATCTACAGTTCCATCTTTTGTAGCAATACAACCATTGCTATCTTTTATATCAAATGTATAAGTTCCTGAGTTAGGAGTATCATAAGTAAAAATTGATGATGTTATTGAACCACTAGTAAATAAGAGTTGCCCTGTAGTTTTATTCGTTACTGTGTAAGTAAATGGTGCAGTACCTCCGTTTATTGTTACCTCTATAGTGGCATCTTTTACAGTTTTACAACTTAAGGCAGTTCTAACAGCAGTTGTCGCAGAAATTTTAGGGTCAACTTTCTGGCTTGCCGCTGTTGTATTACAACCATTTTGATCAATAATATTAAAATGATATGTTCCAGGAGCAGTAGCCGTATAGCTTAATCTAGTTCCTGTAAAATCTGTGATAGAGCCAAAAGCTGCTGATTCATAAGCTACCTGATATTTATATGGACCTACTCCTCCACTAACATCAACCGTAATTGTGGCAGTTGAATCAAAACACAAAGCTGCAGTTTTGACAGCCGTCGCTGATATCGTTGGTGGTGCATCAATAACTATTTCTTGGCTAATTTTATATGGACATCCATTAAAATCATTTCCTGAGACAACATATGTTCCTTGACCTACATTTAAAGTTCCTCCATTAGCAGGGAAATTACTTACCGTACCAGTGCCTTTATTAGTAAGAATAAGTGTATAAGGTTGTGTTCCACCAGTGGGAGTAACCGTAATAGTCGCAGGCTTAGTAACATCACATGTAGCTGGTGTAGAACTCGCTACTAAATTAAACCCTGTTGGTGAACCAACAACTGGACTAAGACTCTTAGTACATGCTTGACCTGTTTTTCTACGAACTTGAAGGTCATATGTTTTTGCTGCCAAAGGACCAATGGTAAGCTCAGAAACACTAGAAGGAATCCAAGGTCCAGCAGCACCATTTAATGAATATTCATATTCAGTACCAAAATTCTTTACTGATATTGTTATTGTTCCATCTCCTTGTCCTGGACATTTTTCTTGTGCAGTTCCTAAAATTACAGCAGTAAATGCTTGATTATCAAAAACATCAAATTCTCTAAAAACATTAGCATTACAAGATCTAGGAATTTGATAAACTGAAATATCATCTAGAGTTAAATCGTTACCTCCCGTTGCAATACTATATGATCTAACAACAAAATCCAAAGTGGTGTAGCCTCCCGGATTTAAACTCATATTGTAATTTTCCCACTTATTTGATTTTGGTACAATACCAGTTGCCTGAGAGGCAACTAGTTTTTGAGTTGGTAATCCAAAATCAGCAATTAATTCGATAGTAATATCTGGATCAACATCTGGATAATTTTTACCTCCTTCAATTAAATTTTCAACCCAAAATGAAACTTTTACATCTTGATCTGGTATAACATCATAAATTGGTTTTCTATAAATAATTCCACCAACACCTGCTACACCACCAATATTGATTGCCAAAAATCTTCCTTGAGAATCAACCGGACCATTTGCAGCACTAGTATGATCTTTAATGTTCAGCCAAGTCCCAAATCTTGGATCAATTAAGTTTGTTACCGCATATTCACCATCATTAATGTATTGATCTTTATTACAAGGATAACTTGCTGGGTGAGTATCGGTTTGGTCTTCAAAACAATAAGCAGTATTAATACCTGGTGACGTTGTTGGAGCTCCTCTTCCAAAATCTTCGGTTAATAGATTACTGAAAGTTGATACTTTTACTAAATTATAAACCACTTCAATTTTATGATGCCCTGCTAAAATATTCGGAAAAACATTACGAGGGATATTGGTATTTTCAACACCATCAATTAAATAGGTAAAATTATAGTTAGTACTTTCAGGACTAGTTGCTGTTGCCGTAACCGATGCTACTCCATTACAATCGTAAACTGGATCTGGAATTGATATCGTTGGCAAAGCTGGTTTTGGATCAATAGTAACATTTGACATTGTATAAGTACATCCAATCGCATCTTTAATCGTCAAAGTATAAGTTCCTGGTTTTCTCCATTGCTCATTTAAGGGACCAAAAAGATCTGTAGGTTGAGTTCCAAACTTATAAGTATATGGTGGGGTACCTCCAGTTGGGTTTGTAATTCTAAGCAAACCGTACTCTGACGGGTTAGGAGCTACACCACAACCTGATAATGCCGCAACTCCTGCAGAAGCACGCAACTGATCAGCCGCTGACAAAATTGTAACGACATTGCTGTCTATACACCAAGTCGAAGTTGATGGAAGTCTATAACGAACATAAATAGTATAAGTTCCCGCAGCAAGACCATTCCAAGTATTCGTATTTCCATATGAACCTGAATTTCCCGTTCTACTATACTGAACTGTATAACCGTTTGCATTGACAAGGTTTACTGTCATGCTACCTGTAGTAGTATTACAATTTGGGTTTGTAGATGAAATCGTATAACTTGGTTTACTAGTGTTAATAGTCTTTACAACCGAAGCTGTAGTTGTACAACCATTATAATCTTCTACACGAATTGTGTAAGTACCCGAAGTTGTAACTACCACAACATCTGAAGTATTGATAACATAATTTACCCCATCAGTACTTACATAATATTTGTAAGGGGCTGTACCATTTGTTACGTTTATTTTTATGTTTCGTGTACTACATCCTGTTACAGCAGAATCATCAGATAATGATACTGATAATGCCGCTGGTGGTGCAGTTATTATTTGATCACTTGAAGTCCTTGAAACCGTACAGTTACCTCCGCTGCTATTTTTACCATTGCCATTTAGCGCAACCCGAACTTTATAATCTGTTGCAGGATCTAAACCTGAAAAAGTATATTCCGGAGCTTCAGTAGGTATAGTCGTCGTGATTACAGTATTCCCTTTTAAAAGCGTATAGACATATTGTAAACCAATATTTCCAGTGCTAATTTTTAAACTTCCTTTATCACCAGAACATTTTGGGTTTGTTACTAATACTGTATTACTTATGGCAACACTTTTAATTGCAATTTTTCTAACATTAAAAGTACATGTTCCAGTTACACCTCTTAATCTTATAAAAACATCATAATTACCAGCTGCGGTAATATTATCAAAAATATTACTATTCTGCCATCCTGATGTAGGTGTAGGAGTAGGAGTTGAAGTAGTAGAAGTTGGAGCAATCGTATATTCATAGCTAGCATTAAATCCACCTACAATTATTTTCCCTGCCATTGTACAGCTATTTCCTGTATAAATGTCAGCTTTTTTAATACCTGTTGGATCTAAATCATTAGTATAAACATTGAAATAAAAAGTCGAAGTCGAAAGATCTGGATATGTTATTACCAATCTAAATTCTCCCGCTACACCAGCTGAATAGTTAGCTCCTGTTGCTACTTGGTTCCATCCACATGAAGCATTTTCATTGGCACAGTTAACATTAGCAAAAGCAGGACAACTCGCAGTAACATTAAGCTTTTGCCATGAAATACTATTTACAGTTGACATATCAATACCAGTCTCAATATTTCTGGCATCATTAGAACCACAAATAAATAATTTTGGCAGTTCTTTACCATCATTTGGGCAAATTGAAATTGTTCCCGCATATTGACCTGTTGCGTATTTAAGCACAGGATTCGTCGTAATAGGGGCAGCTAATTTCTCAGTCGAATTTTCAAAAGTAGTTTTATTTTCAAACTGATTATATGCCTTTAAGAAAATATTCTCATTGGAATTTCCATAAGACTTTGAATTAAATGCTATCGAATTTTGCGCATAGGTTGCAAAATTGAATAACATAGCTAAAACAAAAATCAACGTTCTTAAAATAGTAGGTTTTTTCATAATCATTCTTGTGTTTACTTACGTCTTATCCGCTAAGGGGCATTAGTTAATAAAACAATTAGTATTCTATTTATTATTTAGGGCCTTCTTCCCTCATTAAGAAGACCTGCTTTTAATCTATGATTTGTATTAATTCTCCACTTTTACAATGGCCATTTTTCCGTTATAAGGTTTATTTCCTTTTGCTTCTAATGCCTTAGTAGCTTCAGATAAACCATCAAATTTCTCGTAATAGATATAATATTTACTTGTTGCTATATTGTAAAAGAAATTAACATCTGAACGTCCTGAAGCAACTGCTTTAGTCAGAAATTCATCTCTTTTTTCAATACTGCTATGAACTGCAATAATCATATAATAACCACTTTCAGAATTTTTGATATTCTTGATAATTTGCATATTTGATTGATCTTCACCAAAATCAAAATCACTTGCTGTTAATGGTGTACTACTTACTTTTGTAGTTTCCTTAATACGTTTAAGAGCTGCAAGATCCTGATTGTATCTTCCCTGGTCATTTTCGTAAGCTGCACGTTTAATTCTACGTTTCTTCTCAATTTCAGTCTCTGCTTTAATACGCTCTAAATTCGCTAATAAATTGGCACTGTCTTGTTCCATTTTTAATTGAGCCGCTTTTAACTCATTTATTTTTTCAAGATAAGCTTTGTTTAAAGCGTCATTTTTATTCGGAACTTTTCTAAGTCTCTCGTTATATAAATTTGTAAGCTTGTTAAGTTCTTCTTTTGATGTTCTATTTGCATCAGCAAGCTGTACTTTGAAAGCCTCTAACTGACTATTTTCTGCTGCAACACTTTTAAATGGCTTAGGCTCTCTATAGATTCCTTTTTCACTTAAATCATTCTCTTCTCTTAAGTCATCTAAGTCTTTTTGCTTATTGGCTACTGTTGAAGTAAACTGGGCAAACAACTCTTTTTGTGTTTTAATAGCAGTTTCTATAGCCTTAGATAAAGCTTCAATTTCTTTTGCTGAATCATCTTTTGGAGTTGCAGCCAATTTTGCAGCAGCATCTGCATCGGCCTTAGCTTTAGCATCGGCAGCCAGCTTAGCATTTAATTCGGCCTCTTCTGCAAGTCTTGCCTGTAAAGCTTCTGCATCGGCTTTCGCTTTTGCATCAGCAGCTAATTTTGCCAAGCGTGCTTCTTCATCAGCTTTGACCTTAGCGTCAGCCGCTAATTTTGCTTGCAACGCTTCTGCATCGGCTTTCGCTTTGGCATCTGCGGCTAATTTTACTTTCAATGCTTCTGCATCAGCTTTTGCTTGTGCATCTGCAGCTAATTTTGCTTTTAGGGCATCTGCATCAGCTTTTGCTTTAGCATCGGCAGCTAATTTTGCTTGCAACGCTTCTGCATCGGCTTTTGCTTTAGCATCTGCGGCTAATTTTGCTTGTAACGCTTCTGCATCGGCTTTCGCTTTGGCATCTGCGGCTAATTTTACTTTTAGGGCTTCTGCATCGGCTTTCGCTTTTGTATCTGCAGCTAATTTTGCTTGTAATGCTTCTGCATCGGCCTTTGCTTTAGCATCTGCAGCAAGTTTAGCTTGAAGTGCTTCTGCATCGGCTTTCGCTTTGGCATCTGCAGCTAATTTTGCTTGTAATGCTTCTGCATCGGCTTTTGCTTTAGCATCTGCAGCTAATTTTGTTTGTAGAGCTTCCGCATCTGCTTTGGCTTTGGCATCGGCCGCAAGTTTTGCTAAACGTGCTTCTTCAGCTAGTTGTAATTGTTTTGCTTCGGCTTCCTCTTTAGCTTTAGCACTGGCTTCAGCATCAGCTTTTACTTTTGCATCAGCTAATAATTTTGCTTGCAATGCTTCCATATCTGCTTTTGCTTTGGCATCAGCAGCAAGTTTTGCTTGAAGTGCTTCTGCATCGGCTTTAGCTTTTGCATCTGCAGCTAATTTTACTTGTAATGCTTCTGCATCGGCTTTTGCTTTGGCATCAGCAGCAAGTTTTGCCTGAAGTGCTTCTGCATCGGCTTTCGCTTTAGCATCTGCAGCTAATTTTACTTGTAATGCTTCTGCGTCGGCTTTCGCTTTTGCATCTGCAACAAGTTTTGCCTGTAGTGCTTCTGCATCGACTTTTGCTTTAGCATCGGCAGCTAATTTTGTTTGTAAAGCTTCGGCATCCGCTTTTGCTTTGGCATCAGCAGCTAATTTTGCTTGTAACACTTCTGCATCGGCTTTTGCTTTAGCATCGGCAACAAGTTTTGCCTGTAATGCTTCTGCATCGGCCTTAGTTTTAGCATCAGCAGCTAATTTTGCTTGTAATGCTTCTGCATCTGCTTTTGATTTAGCATCTGCAGCCAATTTTATTTTTAATGCTTCTGCATCAGCTTTCGCTTTTGCTTCTGCAGCTATTAATGCTTGTCTTGCTTCTGCATCGGCTTTCGCTTTGGCATCTGCAGCTAATTTTTCTTTTAGGGCTGCATCCTCAGCAGCTTTTGCTTTGGCATCTGCAGCTAATTTTGCTTTATTCGCTGCATCAATGCTTGCTTTAGTTTTTGAGTCGGCAGCGGCTTTTGCTTTTGCTTCGGCAGCTAATCTAGCCTGATACGCATCTGAATCGGCTTTTGCTTTTGCATCAGCAGCTAAAATTGATTGAAGATCTGCCGCTTCAGCTTTTGCTTTAGCATCGGCCTTTCTTTTCGCTTCTGCAGCATCAGCTTTTACTTTTGCATCAGCAGCCAACTTAATTTGTAATGCTTCTGCATCTGCTTTTGCTTTAGCATCGGCTGCAAGTTTTGCTTTAGCAGCTGTTTCGGCATCTGCCTTCGCTTTTTCAGCAGTTAATTGTGCTTGTGTTTTTTGTGGTGTAGCCGGTGTTGTCGCTGCTTTTGCTTTAGCATTATTTTCCGCATCAACTTTAGCTTTGGCATCAGCAGCTAATTTTATTTTTAATGCTTCTGCATCAGCTCTTGATTTATCGGCAGCCAATTGAGCTGCTGTTTTTTGTGGTGCTGGTTTAGCAGCAACGGCTGCTTTTTGGGCAGCAGCTTCAGCATCTGCTCTTGATTTGTCAGCAGCTAATTGCGCAGCCGTTTTTTGTGGTGCCGGCTTAGCAGCGATAGCTGTTTTTCTGGCAGCAGCTTCAGCATCTGCTTTAGCTTTAGCATCAGCAGCTAATTTTAATCTTTGGGCTTGTGCCGCATCGGCTTTAGCCTTATTATCTGCTATTAATTTTATTCTGGCTGATTCAGCGTCTGCTTTAGCTTTTTCTGCAGCAGCTAACCTTGTCTGTTGTGCCTCTGCATCAGCTTTTGCTTTGGCTTCTGCAGCTAGTTTTGCTTTTTCAGCACCATCAACTCTGGTAACTGGTGTAGTTGTCTTTTTAGCCATTACAGCTTTTGGCTTAGATGGATCTATAAGAGAACCTTCATCATCATCTCCGTAATAGTAATTTTTATTTTTGAATCTATAGGCAATTACAAATTCGTGTGAACCACCCAAATTCGTAAAATTACCCATTCCTCTTTCGTAGTTATATTCAATAGCAATACTTGGTGAAATATTTACACCAAGACCTGCTGATACTCCATATAAGGTATTATAACCTGCCTGTGCCCAAACTCCTTGCGGAATAGCAAGCATGGCAAGACCAGAAATAACCGTTTTATCTTGTTTAATCTCTGTTTTTACAATTCCGGAAAATTTACTTCTGTCAAAAAAACCATAACTATCAAGATATCCCGTATACATCGCGTGAAGTTCAATCGCTCTTTCCGGATCCTCTTTTATCATTCCGCCACCGAAATTGTATAGAATAAGATTGTTTACCGATAATCCAAAATCAAGAAAAGCAGTACCGTAGTTAATACCCGGATTTACTGTAAGCATTGTATTTGAAGGATACTCACCAGTTAAAATAGTAGTATCGTCAGATATTATTTTCCCTTTGTCTAAACCACTTTGATAAGCACCTACATTTAGACCAAAAGTTAAATTACTGTCTTGCTCCAAAACGATATTATGCGCAAAATTGACTACTCCTCCAAAAACAGTCATTAGACCATAATTTTGTTGAAATAATCCAATAGCAAAAGCTTCATTCTCTCTAAAACGACCAGAATAATTAAATAAATAAGTATTTGGCGCATCATCAAACTGAACCCATTGTCTTTTATTATAAAAACTTATATATGGATTAGATTCACGAACAAAACTAAATGTTGGATTGATTAAATATCTATTAAACTTTAATGAATTTCTGATAGGTAATGAAAACGAAACAACTCCATTCTCAGTGGCTTCCTGGGAATAGAGTGCATTAGAAAAACCGTAAAATAAAGTTATGAATAGTAGGATTTTCTTCATATTATTTTATCACAGTTATTGATCCTTTTTTTTCACCTGTGTCTGATTTAATGACATAGTAATAAACTGGATTTACATTTTTAAAATCTTTAATAAACGAGTTAACTTGGGGGTCATAATTACTTCCAACATCATCAAACATAATTTCTCCGTTTGAACTTATAATTATAACTTTAGTACTTGCTGTCTTGTACACATCAGGAATATTCCAATATGGGTAACTGCCACTTAAGTTTACTATGTTTGGAATTACCGTTGCTGGAGGGGCTGGTCCAGTAACTTTAAAAGGAAATTCTTTTGTAGCAATACAGCCTGAAGCCTGTGAAATTTTAACTTTATAATCACCTACTGCGGCTACCAAATACGTATTTGTTGTTGCTCCGGCAATAAGATTGTTATTTAAAAACCATTCATACGATGGGCTTGTCGCATCACTTGTTACAGTAACACTAACCGTTTCTCCTTCCTGAAGTTCTACTGTGTCTGCAACATCAATACTGGCATTAAATCCATTAGTACTTAGATTAATACTACCTGTTGCTTTACATCCACCAAAATCAACTTCAACTGTATAAGTTCCTGATTCATTTGCTGTATACGTACGAGTAGTAACTCCATTAATAACAGTTCCATCTTTCTTCCAGATATAGCTATTTCCTGAAGTTGCAGTTAAAACTGTTCCCGTTCCATTAGAGCAAAAAGGGTTTCCTAGACTTGAATTTATTGTTACAGCAGAACCAGAAACTGAAGAGGTAACAATTACGTGATTAGAGCTAATATTTGTTTCAGTACACAATCCATAATCAATTTCACTGTAATATTCTCCAATTGCATTTACAACTAACGAGCTAGAACTTTGTCCTGCAATAATAACATTATCTTTATACCATTTGTATTTCAAATTTGGGTTTAATAATGGTGAAGAACCTGGAACATCAGGGGTATCATTATCAACAGATAATGTCATTGAACCCCCTGTACAAATTACAGCAGAAGCACTTTTTTTGTTAATAAAATAAAGTGATTGATAGCTCTTGTAATACGCTGCAAATGACGTTTTATCAAGCGAATTTTTAAATCTTGAACTAACTGCACCTGTTGAACTTTTTATTCTTAAACTGTAAACATCAGAGCCTTCCAGATTTGTAGGAACACCAAACTTAATCGTTTGTTGGTTAGCAGATATATTACTAACCTGAAGTAAAATGGTTGGTGTTGGAACTGAAAAACTACCTGTTTTATCCGAAAGCTCTACCACAAACGTAGCATCACCAGGAAAATCAACGTAGGTAAATGTTGCATAAAATTCATTAAAAGATGGTCCAGCACAAATTTTTTCCAAACCATCTAATGGTTGAGGCACTATTGTCTGGGCATAGGAATTTGTTTTAGTACAAAGGATTATACTAAAAAAAAGGAAAAAACGCATTAAAAATAAAGTAGTTTTTTGAATCATATAGTACGAGTTCTGGCAAGATCTATATCTTCAAAAAACAAAATATCAATAAACGTTTCAGAGAAATCATACTTATAATTCTCAATAATATCCTTTGCAAGGAGAGAATGAAAAGCTGTTAATGATGAATTCTCCTGACTGTTTGTAGTAGACTGACTGTTCGCCTCAGCTGCCATAGAAAGGCTATCCTTGGGGATGGATAGCCCTGCTATTAACTGATTAGAATTATCATCTAATTTGCTGATACGTTTATCAGCTATATCATTATTTTGATTTAAAATAATTGACGCAGTTTTCTCGCATTTTGCAGCAAAAGAAACAATTTTGTTTGCTTCAGTGCATTGTGCATGTAAACTTAACGCAATAGGAGAAACCAAAAATATTGTATAAATAAAATACTTTTTTATAGTTGGGGCCATTATGTTTTGATCTTTATTTAGTCCGGTGTAAGACGATACATAAATTGTGTCTGGGGACTTATTAATAAAATTTACGCTGTAAAATAAAAATCGAAATCTATTTATTTGCCGCTTGACGCTGTGATTTTTCCTAATTGTAATCTGAAATCCGGTTTTTTAGGATTGTAGATGTCAATGAATGTTTCTTTGTTATCACTTTGTGACATAACATTGAAAAACACAGGGTTTCCGTACCAGCTTTCTAAATCTTCATTGTTAGAATTGTATTCTGTAAAGATGTTTCCATTACATAGGTTTAAATACATTTCTTCAATTTTGATTTTCTTAAGATTAGCATCGTTGATCTCTGTTTTACTGTCTAATAAAACAGCAGGATTAAATCCAGAGATTACGCTTCTTTTCATTTCTAGTGAAGCAGTTTCAGCAACATAAATTGCCTCTTTTACCAAACCAGCCTGAATATCAGCTTTGATGTTCTCACTGTCGTTAAGCATTGTAATATTTGTGGCTACAACTAAAGTTTGTTTTTTAGTAAAATCAGTTTCATTTTTCTTTTCGAATGATTTTACTTCCAAACAACGAGATCCGTCTTTATTACTTGATAAATAAGAAGATCTTACTGCTAAAGAGTTATATAAACGACATTGTACACCTTGAGTAAATTTGTAATCGTCGTTAATTGATTTATAAGAAACTAATTTGGTAGCGTTTAAATCACCTCCAAAGAAAGCGAATGAGTCACCACCTGAGTAACTTACCATAACGTTTTCTAATATAGTTTTGTTTCCAACTGCTGCAAGTGTTAATCCGTTGAAAGTATCGGCACCTTTTACTTTTTTTCCAGCAAATTCAATTCTTACATATCTTAAAACACCTGAGTTTCCAGCAGCATTGTCACCACCGTAAGTTGTAAGTGTTGGATCAAGATCTAAGTTATAAGAACCTACATTTCCAAATTTATTGATTGGAGCATCACCAAGCATTACAATTCCTCCCCAGTCACCAGCTTTTTTCTGGCTACGGTTTGAAGTAAATACAATTGGATCTGTTTCTAAACCATCTGCAACAAGTTGTGCACCTTTTGTAACTACCAATGTTCCTTTTGTTTCGAAATCACCAATAATCAAAGTTCCAGGTTCGATTGTTAAAACAGCATTGTTTGTAACATAAACGTTTCCTTGCAAAACATAAATATTCCTCTTCAGCAATTTAGTATTAACAGAAATGTTTCCTGCTAAAATTTGGTTTGCTTCTCCATACTCTACTTTGTTAGGCTTAAATTCGGTCCAGTTATTCAACCAATTAGTGTAGCCCATAATTCCTTTCTCTTGTTGTGCACTCATACTTGTCACTGTCAAAAGCACGCAGATAATTTGAGTAAATTTTTTCATGATAAGGGGGTATTAGGGTTAATAATAAATTTGGGCATGCGTAAATGAAAAACTCATCTCGAGTTTTCTGATAATCTTTCAGAACACGTCGAGAACGAGTTGTTTTTTATATCTCTTTCTAAAATGACGTTATGAAATCTAGTTCATCTACGTAAACACTTTAAAAAAGGTTTTAAAAAATATTTGTTTTATTACATTTCGTTCAAATCGTTGAACTCATGTAGTGATTTCAATGTGCTTTCGTAGAATAAAATCGCAGCGATTAGGTTACCTTTATCAGAATAAGGCATCATCTTTCTTTGAAAATCTACTGTAGTATCCAGGAAAGTTGTAGTACCAACTGCCTGAGCATCTAATACTTTTTTGTGTTCAGAATCGTCTGGAATACCTAAGTCTGCCATTGTCACACCCGGTTTAGTAACCAATGCAATGTAAGGAAGGGTTTTCACTAAAACTTTAATACGCTCAATGTATAATTCCAAAAGTTCTCCTTTTTGCATACCACTCAATTCTTTCTGATCATGGTATTTTCGAATTAGAGCTGTTGTACTAATAATACTTCTAGGAGCATTTTTTGCTTGTGCTGAAATAGCACCAGTTGTCAAGAAAAAAACTGCGCTTAATAAAATAATTTTCCCTTTCATAGATTCTTAATTATAATTGGTTGTTATGAAAACAAAAATATATAAATTAACTTAAATTGCAACTTTATTGATTTCTTTTTTCAAAAAAAATCCTTAAAAAAATCTTAAAAAGGGGTCTTATGTCGAGAAAATCTGCGTTTTAACGGGGTTTTTGTTAAAATTGTTAAAACAAATACTGTAAGATATTACACATTAAAAAATAGTGTTTTTACAAAATAATAACCAAAAAAAACCATCGATTACAGCTTTTTCGAAAAAACTATTAACAAAATATTCTTAATATCTCTCTCAATTAATCCCTTTATTAACAAAAGCTGACATCAAAAACGAAAAAAATTAAGTTAAAAACCTTCGCGAAAAAACAGAAATAAAAAGTAGCCTTATAAACTTTTTTATGAAAATTTTTGACTACATGATTTTCTTATATCTTTGCTTCATGCAATTTTCACAAATTTTAGGTCAGGATTACATCAAAAGTCACTTGATAAAAAGTGCTGCTTCAGGACGAATTCCGCATGCACAATTGTTCATTGGACCAGAAGGAAGTGGTACGTTATCTACCGCCATTGCTTACGCGCAATACATTTTATGCAACAACACCGGTAACGAAAATGAAAACGGTAACGATTCCTGCAATCTTAAGTTTCAAAACATTTCGCATCCCGATTTGCATTTTATCTATCCGACAGTTACCACTGAAGATGTAAAAACGAAACCAAAGAGTTTAGATTTCATTCAGGACTGGCGAACTTTTATACAGGAAATGCCTTACGGAGGTTTATTTGATTGGTATAAAATGCTTGGCGTTCAAAACAAACAAGGAGAAATTCGTGTTGAAGATGCACAGGAAGTTTTAAAATCGCTTTCGCTGAAATCATACGAAGGCGGCTATAAAATTATGATTATCTGGATGGCGGATAAAATGAATATTGCGGCATCAAACAAACTTTTGAAATTGTTGGAAGAACCATCCGATAAAACAATTTTTATTCTGATTTCTGAAAATGAAGAAGATATTATACAAACCATTCGATCTCGTTGTCAGGTAATTCACTTTAATGGTTTACCCGAAAAAGTAATTGCTGAAGCACTGGTTTCTCAAGAAAACGTTGATTCGAACTTAGCTAAAAAAATTGCGCATCAGGCTCAGGGAAATTTTAACAAAGCAATTTCTTTATTAAAAGAAGATGATTCAGAATATCCTTTTGAACAATGGTTTGTTAATTGGGTCCGTGCCGCTTTTAGAGCAAAAGGAAATGCTGCCGCAATTCAGGATTTAATTTACTGGAGCGAAGAAATTGCCGGACTTGGTCGTGAAAGCCAAAAAAAATTCATTCAGTTTTGTATCGAAATGTTCAGACAGGCGCTCTTACTTAATTATGAAGCTCCGGGTTTGGTTTATATAGAACCAAGAGTTGATAAATTTAAACTGGAAAACTTTGCGCCTTTTGTAAACGGAAATAACATTCACGATATTTTCAAAGAACTTTCAGATGCGATGTATCACATTGAAAGAAACGGAAATGCAAAAATAATTTTAACTGATTTATCTATAAAACTGACTCGTTTAATTCATAAAAAATAGTTTTCAAATGAATAATGTTGCCTCCATTTTACTGTTAGCTTTTTTGGCCTTAACCTTTCTACAATCAGGTTATGAAAAAATATTTTATTGGAAAGATAATGTTGAATGGCTAAAAGGTCATTTTGCCAAAACGCCATTAAAAAATCAAGTGCCGCTTGCATTAGCGCATCTTTTAGTTTTAGAATTAATTTCTGGAATTTTATGTGTAGTGGGAGCGATACAATTATTAACAAATAGCGGCCGAGAATTTGGTTTTTATGGAGCTATTTTTTCTTGTATTTCTTTGTTAATGATGCTTTTTGGTCAGCGTTTGGCCAAAGATTATGATGGTGCAAGAACCATTGTAATATATTTTATTCCAGCTGTTATGGCTGTTTATTGGTTGAATTAAATCGACCGTTATTTTAAATTTTTACATTAAAAAAATGAATCCAAAACATCCTTCAGAATCTCTGACTATATTAACTGACTTAGTTTTACCGAGCGAAACAAATCCTTTAAACAACCTTTTTGGTGGAGAATTATTAGCCCGTATGGATCGTGCTGCCAGTATTGCAGCGCGCAGACATTCTCGCCGAATTGTAGTAACGGCTTCTGTAAATCACGTTGCTTTTAACAGAGCTATTTCGTTAGGAAGTGTTGTTACTGTTGAGGCAAAAGTATCGAGATCTTTCAAAAGCTCAATGGAGGTTTTTATTGACGTTTGGGTAGAAGACCGTGAATCCGGAAGCAGAACAAAAGCCAACGAAGCCATTTATACTTTCGTTGCCGTTGATGACACCGGAAGACCTGTTGAAGTTCCTGCAATTGTACCGGAAACAGAATTAGAAATTCAGCGTTTTGATGCTGCATTACGCCGTAAACAATTGAGCTTAGTGCTTGCAGGAAAAATGAAACCGTCTGAGGCCACTGAATTAAAGGCGTTATTTTTATAATGAAAATTGTGACAATTTGGAACAATCTGAAATAACGTACATCAAAAAAAAGAAGTATTTTTACACCATTACAAGCCTGATACAAATCTAAATTAGTACGTTATTTAATTTCTGATTTGTCTTGAGAATGAAAGAATTATAAAAATTTAGATGAAAGAAAAAGAAAAAAAAGAGATGAGTTCAGAGAAAGATGCCAAATTAAAAGCGTTACAACTTACGCTTGACAAACTAGATAAAACTTACGGAAAAGGTACCGTGATGAAAATGGGCGATAAAGCCATTGTCGAAGTTGAAACTATTTCTTCAGGTTCTCTTGGTGTTGATTTAGCGCTTGGAGTAAACGGTTATCCAAAAGGAAGAATTATCGAGATATACGGACCGGAGTCTTCTGGTAAAACGACTTTAACTTTACATGCAATTGCTGAAGCTCAAAAAGCAGGCGGAATTGCTGCTTTTATTGACGCTGAGCATGCTTTTGATAGAAATTATGCCGAAAAATTAGGCGTTGATATCGAAAACCTAATCATTTCTCAACCAGACAATGGTGAACAAGCTTTAGAAATTGCTGAAAACTTAATTCGTTCAGGAGCAATTGATATTGTGGTTATTGACTCTGTTGCGGCGTTGACACCAAAAAGTGAAATCGAAGGTGAAATGGGAGATTCTAAAATGGGTCTTCATGCACGTTTGATGTCTCAGGCCTTAAGAAAATTAACCGGAACAATTAGTAAAACAAATTGTACTGTTTTCTTCATCAACCAGTTGAGAGAGAAAATTGGTGTTATGTTTGGAAATCCTGAAACAACAACAGGTGGTAACGCTTTAAAATTCTATGCTTCAGTACGTTTAGATATTCGTCGTTCTTCTCAAATTAAAGATGGTGAAAACGTAATCGGAAACAGAACTAAAGTAAAAGTGGTTAAAAACAAAGTAGCTCCGCCTTTTAAAACTGCCGAATTCGACATCATGTACGGAGAAGGTGTTTCTAAAACCGGTGAAATTCTTGACTTAGCGGTTGAATTTGATATCGTTAAAAAAGCAGGATCATGGTTCAGCTACGGAGATACAAAATTAGGACAAGGTCGTGATGCTGTTAAAGCGTTAATTAAAGACAATCCAGAATTAGCTGATGAATTAGAAGCGAAAATTAAAGCGCATATCAAAGAATTAGCAAACGCTTAAGCTTATATAAGTCTATTTAAAACAAGACTTTACAATCTAACCCGACACGATTTAAATTGTGTCGGGTTTTTTATTTTTAAAATAAAATTAAAAAATGACGCAACCTTTTCAAAACAATTTCATCTTATAAAAGACATAAGATTTGGTATAGCCATAAGTATCCATTTCGAATGGTTTTTAGAATAAATTTGGTTCATTTGTTTTAATAAAAATCCGTTAGTTTGTTTGGTGCTAGCGGGTTTTTATTGTTTTTTTTAAATAATTTTTATTTCAACGCAACCTTTTTCATTTTTTGCACTCTATAGATTGTAACGTTAACTGAGTTTACCAAACTCTTTATTATCAACCTTAAGATTTTTTATCATGAAAGAGAAACTAGAAGTGTTGTTGAATAAAAACCGTAAAAAAACCAGACTAAAATTTAAAAAAGTATTACGCTTTATTTCAGAAAAAATTATCCATAGATAAGTAGTTTTTGAATATAAAATGGGGGGTTTTAATTCAAAAGAAAAGCCGACTAATTGTAGTAATTAGTCGGCTTTTAAATTTTTATGATTCTTTCTTTTTCACCTTTTGAAACTCAAGTAAACCTTTATAAATCAAATCTCTGACCTTATCCCGAAGTTCTTTTCGATTTTCTCCTGTTAATCCTTTGGTTTCTATAAAAGGTAATATTTTTACACGCATTTTTCCAGGACTTCCGCTTAAAAAAGTATACGAAAAACGTTCTTTGTTATCTGCAAAAATAATCGGAACAATCGGAATTTGATGTTCAATCGCTAAACGAAAAGCACCATCCTTAAACTCATCCAACAAAACACTTTCGTCATCCGGAACGCCACCTTCTGGAAAAATACAAATACTTAATCCCTGATTCAGACGATTTTGTGCTCTTTTAAAAACTTCATTTTTACTTCTTGAAGAATTTCTATCTACCAAAATACAGGTTCTTTTATAGAAAAATCCAAATAAAGGAATCTTCACCAGCTCTTTCTTTCCAACAAAAACAAAAGGATTTCGAACTACAGCCAGCATCAGCATAATATCTGTCATTGAAGTATGATTTGCCACAATCATATAGCTTTTATTTTTAATTAGCTTTTCCTGACGTTTCACTTTATAATAAAAACCCATACCGAAAAGGATGAATTTAGCCCAAATGCGGGCCATTTTAAAGAAATAGGGATATCCGCTTTCAGACATGATTGAAATCAGCAGAAACGGCAACATAATCAATATCGGAATGGCCATCAAAACATAAAACCAAATGCGCCATAAAACCCAAAAAATAATCTTTAATCCTTTCATAGTTTCAAATGTAAGAAAACCGAAGTGAACTTTACAAAAAGAATTTATTAAATGGTCGCATTTACTCTAAAGATATTCTGTTTTTTTACCACAGAGAGCACAGAGTTTTTCACAGAGAAAAGAAGTTTAGCTGTTGCCCTTATTGTAAAATTTGTAAGAAAAAATTTATTATATTTGTTTTTTTAATTATGACAGAAAATGAAATATCAACCATTATAATTGGATTGGCAATAGAAGTTCACAAAGCTTTAGGTCCAGGATTACTAGAAAATGCCTATAAAGAATGTTTATTCTATAAAATATCTAAGCGTGGTCTTTTGGTCGAAAAAGAAAAAGCAATGCCATTAATTTTCGAAGAAGTCAAATTAGATTGTGGTTATCGTATTGATTTATTAATAGAAAACAAATTTGTAGTTGAAATTAAAAGTGTCCAATCACTTACTACAATTCATTTAGCACAAACGCTAACATATTTAAAACTTGGAAAATATAGACTAGGATTATTAATTAACTTCAACGAAACTTTACTAAAAAACGGAATCAGAAGAGTTATAAATGACTAAAAACAAAACCTCTGTGTTGTTCTCAAATATTTCTCTAAAGGTAATTCCAAAAAGAAAACTCCTTTCCTCTGTGAAAAACTCTGTGTTCTCTGTGGTAAAAAACACCAGCTGTTAGAAAAAAATAAACTTTGTGGTTATAAAAAAACATCACGACATTTGCGTTTATAGAATAAGAAAAATAGAATGGCAAAAATACTTACTGGTGTTCAGAGTACTGGCACGCCACACTTGGGAAATTTATTAGGAGCAATTATTCCTGCAATTGAATTATCAAATAATCCTGCAAACGAATCTTATTTGTTTATTGCTGATTTACATTCGATTACACAAATTAAAGATGGTAAAACATTAAGAGAAAATACATACAGCACCGCAGCGGCATGGCTTGCCTGTGGTTTAAATCCAGATAAAGTTACTTTTTACAGACAATCTGATGTTACACAAACAGCCGAATTAACCTGGTATTTAAGCTGTTTTTTTCCTTTTCAGAGATTGACTTTGGCACATTCATTCAAAGATAAATCAGATCGTTTAGACGATGTTAACGCGGGACTTTTTACGTATCCGATGTTAATGGCGGCAGACATATTGTTGTATGATGCTGAATTTGTACCCGTTGGAAAAGATCAATTGCAGCATTTAGAAATCACTCGTGATGTGGCTTCTCGTTTTAACCATCAAATGGGAGAAACTTTTGTAATTCCTGAAGCTAAAATTCAGGAAGACAGTATGTTGATTCCGGGAACTAATGGCGGAAAAATGAGTAAATCTGCCAATAATATCATTAACATTTTCCTGGACGATAAAACTTTGCGAAAGCAAGTTATGAGCATCGAAACCGATAGTACTCCGCTTGAAGATCCTAAAAATCCGGATACTTGTAATGCATTTGCTATTTATTCGCTTTTAGCTGATGAAACTCAAATCGCCGAAATGAGAGCCAATTATTTAGGAGGAAATTACGGCTATGGTCACGCCAAACAAGCTTTGTTTGAATTGATTACTGAAAAATTTAAAACAGAAAGAGAAAAATACAATTACTACATAAATAACCTTGAAGAAGTAGACTCCTTATTGAAAAAAGGTGCTGAAAAAGCTTCTGTAGTTGCTGATGGTGTTTTGGCTAAAGTTCGAAATATTCTTGGTTTCGGAAAATAATTTTTTTGCCACAAATTACACAAATTTTCACGAATTAATTAGTGGGAATTTGTGTAATTCGTAGCAACTTTCATTTAATTAAATCGCCTCAAACAGCTTCCCTGGCAAAGGCCGAATAACTCCCTTCAGTTCCATATTTAAAAGCATTCCTGATATTTTATAAATTGGAAAATCACATTGAAGTGCAATAACATCAAGCAATTCTTTTCCATTTTTCAGAAGGAAATCATAGATCTTTTGCTCCTCCAATTCTAAACTTACAAAAAGTTGTTTCTGAATTGGTTTTGCTTTCGTTTCTACATCCCAATTCAATATATAAATCAAATCGGCCGCGCTTGTCAAAACATTAGCTTTTTGTGTTTTGATCAAATCATTACAGCCTTGGCTATATTTGTCTGTAACACGCCCGGGAACGGCAAAAACATCACGGTTATAATCATTTGCTAAATTGGCTGTAATTAAAGATCCGCCTTTATCTGCAGATTCAATTACAATTGTGGCTTCAGTCATTCCGGCTACAATTCTGTTTCGGCGAACAAATTTCTCTTTATCAGGATTCGAAGAACTCCAGAATTCTGTTATAAATCCACCATTTTCCTCCATTCTGGCAATATACTTTTTATGCGTTTTCGGATAAATCTGATTTAGTCCGTGCGCCAAAACCCCAATTGTTTGTAAATTATTATCCATTGCCAATTGATGCGCTACAATATCTACTCCATACGCAAAACCACTAACAATTACAGGATCTAACGGCGCCAAATCTTCAATAAATTTTTTACAGAATTCCATTCCGTATGAGGTGATCTGCCGTGTTCCCACGATACTGATTAACTTTTTGTTTTTTAAATTAATATTTCCCGAAGTAAAAATCAAAACTGGCGAATCTATGCAATGTTTCAGCCGATCCGGGTAATTTTCATCCTGAAAAAAAGAAACATTTATAGCATTAGATTTAATGAATTCTAATTCTTTATTTGCTTTTTCAAAAACAGTTTTATCTTTTAAATTCCGTAATAAAATCGAACCAACGCCATCAATACCAGAAATTTGGTTGCTTTTTGCTTTAAAAATGGCTTCCGGTTTTTTAAAATGTGTTAATAGTTTTTTGGCCATAATATCACCAATGCCATCTACTTTTAATAAGGCTAATAAATAAAATAATTCTTGATCTGACATTGTTTAGAAAACAGTTTATTGAGAGGATAAAAAAATCTTTTAAAAACATTTTTTTTGAAATTAAAAGGAGCGCAAAGATATAAATTAGAAGTAAATTCTTATAAAAAAATAAATATTAAAGATTGAGCATGACTTTTGGCAAAAAGCGAATTTTATTTAACTAACTGAAAATTAAATGTCTATAAAATTATCAGAATTGTTAATAAAAATTGTGAATAAAATTTTGATAACTATATTGGATGTATAACTTTGTTACTATGAAAATCGAAACTTATATAGCACAGTTATTGTATCGTTATCAGTGTGTAACGGTTCCAGGGTTTGGAGCATTTTTAACCGAAATTCAATCGGCACAGCTTAATTCAAGTACAAATTCGTTTACTCCACCAAGGAAAACGATCGCATTTAACAGTCTTTTGAAAAACAATGATGGTCTGTTGGCAAATCATATCGCACTAACAGAAAAAACATCATATGGATTTGCTGTAAGTGCTATTGCATTTGAAGTTTTAAACTGGCAAAAGACATTAGAGGAATTTGGTGTTTTAAATATTAAAAACATCGGTGATATTCGTCTAAATGCCGATAATAATATGGTTTTCACTCCAAGTGATCAAACTAATTATCTGACGAGTTCTTTCGGACTAAGTCCGTTTGTTTCTCCAATGGTAAAAAGAGAAATTTTTGAGAAAAAATTACAGGAAATCGAAGAATCAAAAGTATTTGAATTACACGATTCTGAAGAGGAATCAAAATCTTCAGGTTCATTCCTGAAATACGCAGCAATTTTTGTTTTAGGTCTTGGAATTACAGGAAGCATCGGTTATCCTTTGTACCAAAATCAAATTACTACAAAAACACTTGTGGTAGAAAATGAGGTTCAGAAAAAAGTTCAAAACAAAATTCAGGAAGCTACGTTTTTTATTGAAAACCCACTACCTGCTGTAACTTTATCTGTAGATTCAGCAAAAACTGAAGTTGTAAAAGTGATGCCTTATCACATCATGGCCGGCGCTTTTAGAAGTGAGCAAAATGCAAGAAAAGCTTATAACCAATTGATTAAAGATGGTTACGAAGCCCGAATGCTTGGCGAAAACAAACATGGTTTATTTCCGGTTTTATACGGAAGTTATGCAACAATGGCTGAAGCAGAAAAAGCACAAAAAGAAATACAAAAAGGCGAAAATCCGGATGCCTGGATTTTAATCGAAAATCTATAAAATTTAAAAGGCCTAATCCAGAAGATTAGGCCTTTTTTTATTTAGCAATTATCTTGGCGTTTTGCGAAAGAATCACTTTACCTCCTTGATAAATAGTAAGTTTCGCCGGAGGCGAATTTTTTTCGCCCACAACTATAAAGGCACATTCATAAATATAATTTTCCTTTTTAAATTCATATTGGTGGTTTCCTCCGCTTCCTTCAACTACTAAATTTCCTCTGTAAATTATTAAATCAGGTTTTTCACTCATCGCTTTATCAATTGACCAGGAAGCATATCGATAATTTTCAAATCCCAGATTATCAATTCTGATTCTGAATTTAGCTGTTTCCAGAATACAAATTGGCTTTTGAAAAAATGCAATACTGGAATCAAGTTCTTTTTTTTGGGCGTCGATCAGTTTCTTTTTGAGATCAATTTCAGCTTTTGATTGATAATTTACACTCGTTAAACGTCCGTCAAAATCCATCCAGACAATTCCCTGATTTAGCATTATACCACGCCAACCCATATCAGACCAGTCTTTTGCGGGATTTGAATTTTTAATTTCGTTTTTTAAAGTTGTATCGAAAATTTCATCATAACGTTTGATAAAATCAGATTTGTCGACAACATCAGGTATTGGATATTCTCGTTTTAGAGGATAAGCAACCATCTCTGCGATGGCTTCTCTTTTGTCACTTTTCAAAGTATCAATAAAACTTTTGATACATTTTTGATACTCAGGTTTTACAGTTTGTCCAGAAACGAAACTGCCCAAAAACAGTACTAAAACCAGAAACAGATTTACTTTTTTCATATTAAAAACATTTTAATTGATTATTAATCTGATTATTAAGTTCTAAATATAAAAGTAACTAATTTATCCTTTCTCAGGAAACTTTTAGCATATTAGAGATAAATCCATTTGACTTTTACTTCTTCCAAACAAAAAATCCCGTTCCATGTGGAACAGGATTTCCTATTATTTAGTGGCTATTTTCGCGTTATAATTGCGAAATGCTGGTATTTAATTAACCTCAAAGCATATCTGTAATCTAAAAAAAATAATTCTTACTGCTTCTATTTTACATAATGTTATTTTGTTTATTCCAGAGTTACGACTTTAAAATACAAAATCAATTGATGCTGGCTTTGAACATTTTAAGTTCATCCCATGTAAATTCGTCTCCGTGTTTTTCTTTCAAACCATTCAAAGATTCTTCCTGATAGAACTCAAAAGCCTCACGCAGCGCCAGGATTTTATCGTATGGCAAGACATCAGCAATATCAACTTTCTTCGCCTGAATTAATTTAACTAAATGCATTTCAATAGTTTGAATGGTAAGTTTTCTGATTCTGGCAATATCCTTAATTGAATTTTTCTCCAGCCATAAATCGTGCGTTTCTTCAACTGTCGTTTTCTTAACGGCCTTTGGTTCGTTTTTATCTAATTTTCTGGCCGTATAACGCACTGTAGGTTCATCCAATTTAAAAATATCGGTATTCGACATATTAAACTCCTCGCGAATCTTATTAACCTTGTCTGTTTTGTAGTTTTTAATCGCTGTAGACGTCAATTTCTCTTTGCAGATGGTTTCGCCTGCTACAACAATTTCTATGAGCAATTTGGCCTTCATTAAGCGCAAAACAGCTTTTGTTTGCAAATCGTCTAAAAGAGCCAGTTCTTCGTAAAACTCTTTAACTTTTTTAAACTTCTGAATTTCAGCCATTTTCTGCAAAAGATCTGTTACGAGCTTATCCATCGATTTGAAAAAGTAATCGTAAGCCGCCACTACTCTTTCCTGCACAAAAACCAAATCGACAGTTTCTTTACTGAAAATTTTATTAAGCTGCTGAACGAATTTTTGAGAAGGATCTACCAACGAATCGATAGTCTCTAAACGCTTATGCGCCCAAACAGAATGCTTGGCTTTTTCTGAATTAACTGCATTTTCATTATAACTGAAACGATGATTTCGCCATTCCTGCGCTAAATCTGTCCAATTAAAACTGTTAATCAAATAGTTATGAATAAAATTTTTAGTTTCAAAGTGCAATGAATTTTTCAGGACTTCTTCAGTTGCTTTGTTCAAAGCATAGTCCATTACATCCTGATCGTTCGAAATGCCATTCATTTGTATCGGAGAAAGCAAAATAAGGCCGTTTAAAGACGTTAAACGAGATAATGCAACATAGGCTTGTCCGGGAACAAAAACTTGCGATACATCGAGCGCAGCTTTCTCAAAAGTTAATCCCTGACTTTTATGTACCGTAATTGCCCACGCCAATTTAAGCGGATAATGCGCAAATGTACCCAAAACTTCCTCTTCAATCTCTTTTGTCAGCTCGTTTACTTTGTAACGAATGTTCTTCCATTCGTACTTTTCCACTTCAATGGTTTTATTCTCTTCCGGAAAATGAACAAAAATTTCTTCGGGCGAAAGAGATTTAATAACACCCATTTTTCCATTAAAATAGCGTTTGTCAAAAGACAAATCATTTTTGACAAACATGACTTGTGCACCAACTTTTAACTTCAGATTTTCTTCAACCGGAAAGATTTTTTCTGGGAAATCTCCGACCACAAAGGGCTGATAAGCATATTCATTTCCAGCCAAATCGCCTATCGCCTGCTCGTTCATAGAATCGGCTTTTGCGTTATGCGTGGTCAAGGTTATATAACCGGGATTATTCTTTAAATCGAAGTCTGGTTTCACATATTCGTTCAAAATCTGAATATCCTGTGGTGTTATCTGATTGTTTCGAAGATTGTTCAAAACCAAAATAAATTTATCATCACTCTGACGGTAAATCTTAGATAATTCAATGTATAAAGGCGGATTTTGCTGAATTACATGCGAATGAAAGAAAAATTTTCCTTTGTAATAATTACGCAAAGTTCTCCATTCTTCATCCCGAATTACCGGCGGTAATTGCAATAAATCTCCAATAAAAAGCACCTGAACACCTCCAAAAGCGCGTGTATTTCTGCGCACCGTCTGCATCATGAAGTCAATTGCATCAAGCAAATCGGCACGAAGCATACTAACTTCATCGATAATTAGTAATTCCATGTTTCTGATTACGTTACGCTTTACATTATTCATTTTGAAATGCCTGCGTAGCGATTCTTTGTTTTCGAATTTTACCGTTTCTGTAAACTGTGAACTCTCTTCATAAGTGGGCAAAAAAGCTGAAAAAGGTAACTGAAACATCGAATGAATCGTCACGCCGCCCGCATTTAGTGCGGCAATACCAGTTGGCGCCACAACAACCGTATTTTTATGTGTAGTGGCAATGATTTCGCGCAAAAGAGTAGTCTTTCCTGTCCCCGCTTTACCGGTCAGGAATATAGATTTTTGCGTTTGATTAATGAATTGTAAGGTGTAAGCAGCAGCTTCTGAAACGTTTTGCATTGGGCTTGTATTGAAATACCAAAAGTATCGCGTTTTTATAAAAGAAAAAACCTAAATCTTGACAGATTTAGGTTTTTAAAATTAGTTAGTTTGTTTGGTATTATTTTTTAGCTTCTTCTTTAGCCGGAGCTTCTGTTTTAGGCTCAGCTTTATATTTATCGTTCAAAGCTTTAATGATATCTTTTGTGATGTCATACTTCTCTTCAGCGTATAAAATTGATGCTGCATCTCCTGTACCGTAGATATAAGAATAACCATTTTTCTTACCGTAATCTTTGATGAATTTTTTAACTCCACTGATTAGAGAATCCATTTCAACACCACTTTCTTGTTGCAATTGTTGAGATAATGCTTGTTGAGCATAACCTAATTGTTGCTCTCTTTTTTGCAATTCAGCTCCTCTTTGTTGTGCCCAAGCTTGTCCGTTTGCTTGTGCCTGACTTTGAAAATTAGCAGCGTCTTGTTTAAAACGAGTAATTTCCGCTTGTAGCTGTCTTCCTTTTTCTTCTGCTTGAGCTTTGTATTTTGCTTCAAGATCTTTTGCTTCAGTGTACTCTTTCATTAAAACCGAAGTATCAACGTAAGCTGTTTTTACTTCCTTAACCTCTGTTGCTTTATTACACGAAACAACCAAAATTGAAAGTGCGATAATTACTAATGCTTTTTTCATTTTCTAAATTTCTATTTTTTTTATTGTATTGAAGACAAAAATATAAAAAAATAAATAGCACCAACATAAAGTTTAAAAAATGCTATAATTTTATGATATTGTTTTTATTTATGGAAAGAAAAATGTCAATAATTTGACCCTATTAAAACCGGCTTTAATAGCTTTCGTTAGAAACATTTTCTCAAAAAAGACATAAATTCCCCTCGGTAAAGGCGAAAAGATGGCAGAAACGCGCTTAAATTGCGTTTTACTTGTTTTTTAAGACATAAATGTGGGATGAATACTCTTTTGTGCTGCTCGCTTTTAAATTTGATTTTAATCCGATGAAAAAAGCACTGATGTAATTCATTTTTCCGGTTTTATATTTTTCAGATAATAAACTCACATAAAAAGAATCAAATTTCATTGGAAGCACTTTTTCAAGTTTCATATCTACTTTTTCAAAAAGCGATTGAATGGCTTTTTTTGAAAAATGCCAAAAGTGAATTGGCACATCATAAGCTGCCCAAAATTCATTATAATATTTTGCGTCGTAAGATTTAAAATTTGGAACCGCAACAATTAATGTTCCAGTTGGTTTTAGTAAACGCTTCAATTCCTGAATTTGAAGTTCTAAATTTGGAACGTGTTCTAAAACGTGCCACATTGTAATCACATCAAAAGAATTATTTTCAAGAGCGTCAATTTCGTTCACAAAAGAAATTCCTTTTTGTATTGCAATATTTTTTGCGCGTTCGCTTGGTTCTACTCCAACAGTTTCCCAACCGTCATTTTTTGCTGTCAATAAAAAATCTCCTGTTCCGGCACCAATGTCTAAAATTCTTCCTTTGTGAGGTTGCTCAGAATTAATCAAATTCAGTTTATTTTTCAAAGCAATATTTTTCACAAAATGATATGCTTTTTCAAATAACGAACGTTTGTTATCCGTATGCGAAATATAATCTTCACTTTCGTAATATCTTCCCAGATTTTCTAATGCAGGTTGTGGAGATGTAATCAACATGTCTAAAGTTTCATCATGATATAATTCAAAAATTTCTTTCGAAACAGAATGGTCTTTTACAGTAAGAAAATGTTTTTTGTTTAAAACGTCCATTTTATAATTAGTAGGTATTTGGTTTATTTTTTTGGGTCTATTATTTTTATGTTTCTTTAGTGTTTCCAATTTATTTTTACACCCGACATCTTTTCATTTTCAATTCTTATTTCAGTCAAAATTGTAAAACCATTTTTAATATAAAACGGCATTGGAGATCTATAATGTTTTGTGTTTTGTTTCACTTCATTTTCATGATCAATAACCCAACCATTCAAACTAGTATTATTCTTTTTTAATTCATTTATCAAACGAGAACCATTTCCTTTGCCTTGTATTGTATGATCTAAAATTATAGCAAACCAATCTTCACCTTCTCTCAAAAAGGTAAATGCCCAGCCGTTAATTTTATCCGAATCATCAAATAACAAATAATGTTTTGTATTTGAAAGACCGTTTAGATACAACTCAAAATCTTCATTGTTTTTCAAATGCAATCTCGCTGGATATTCCTTATTCCAAAGTTCACGCAAAACCTCTTTTTCTTCTAAAGACAGAATTTCTTTTTCTACAATCTTCATATAACAAAATTTTAGATTTCAGAGTTTAGAGTTTAGATTATTGAAATAGTTTCACGTGGAACAATTTTAATTTTAGATTTCAGAGTTTAGATTTTAGATTGGCTAAATACTTTTGTACTGCATAATCTAAAATCTAAACTCTGAAATCTAAAATCTTTATCTTCCCATATAAATCAAAAGCACCGAAATATCACTCGGAGAAACTCCGCTGATTCTTGAAGCTTGCGAAATTGTCACAGGACGAATCTTGCTCAATTTTTGTTTTGCTTCAATTGACATTGATTTAATTTTATTGTAATCGAAATTCTCGGGAATTTTCACTTCTTCTAAACGCGTTAATTTGTCAGCGTTATTTCTTTCCTTTTCGATATAACCAGAATATTTAACCTGAATTTCGGCTTGTTCCAAAATTTCCTGATCAACATCATTTGCTTCGATATATTCTTTTACTTTTTCAAACTTCATCATGTCTTCCAAATCAATTTGCGGACGAGAGAAAACTTTAAACATTTTATCACCTTGCGTAATTGGAGCTGTTTCTTTCGCTTCAAGAATTGGATTTGTTTCTGCAACCGAAACACTTGTTTCTTTAAAAAATGCAACCATCTTTTCAGACTCGTTTAATTTCTTTTCCATTCGACGTAAACGAGCTTCAGAAGCCAAACCAATTTCATGCGACATTGGCGTCAATCTGAAATCGGCATTATCTTGACGCAACAATGTTCTATATTCTGCTCTTGATGTAAACATACGATAAGGCTCTTCTGTTCCTTTCGTAATTAAGTCGTCAATCAATACTCCAATATATGCTTCATCACGTTTTAAAATTAATGGTGCTTTTTCGTGCACTTTTAAATGCGCATTTATTCCAGCCATCAAACCTTGTGAAGCTGCTTCTTCATATCCTGTTGTCCCATTAATTTGTCCTGCAAAATATAATCCTTCAACCAACTTGGTTTCCAAAGTATGTTTCAATTGTGTCGGTGGGAAATAATCATATTCAATTGCATAACCTGGACGGAAGAATTTCACTTTCTCAAATCCGGCAACAGAACTCAAAGCTTTAAATTGAATATCTTCTGGAAGCGAAGTTGAAAATCCGTTTACATAAACTTCACAAGTATTCCATCCTTCTGGTTCAACAAAAAGTTGGTGACGTTCCTTATCAGCGAAACGATTTATTTTATCTTCGATCGAAGGACAATATCTTGGACCAAGACTTTTGATTCTTCCGTTGAACATTGGCGAACGATCAAAACCTTCTCTCAAAATATCATGAACGTCCAAAGACGTATATGTCATGTGACAAGATCTTTGATGTGTTAATGGAGTTGTCAAATCAGAATAAGAAAACTTATCCGGTTTTGCATCTCCTTTTTCTTCGTTCATTTTAGAATAATCCAAAGAACGACCATCAACTCTTGGCGGTGTTCCTGTTTTCATTCTTCCAGCTTCAAATCCGGCTTTCACTAAATCTTCGGTAATTCCGGTTGCGGCACTTTCGCCTGCTCTTCCTCCACCAAATTGTTTTTCTCCAATATGAATCAAACCATTCAAAAAAGTTCCGTTTGTCAACACAACCGATTTGGATCGAATCTCAACTCCCAACGAAGTTCTAATTCCTTTTATCTTTCCGTTCTCGATAATCAAACCTTTTACCATCTCTTGGTAGAAATCCAAATTTGGAGTTCCCTCCAACATCATTCTCCATTCTTCGGCAAAACGCATTCGATCACTCTGAACTCTTGGCGACCACATTGCAGGTCCTTTTGATTTGTTCAGCATCTTGAACTGAATTGCAGTTCGGTCTGAAACAATTCCGGAGTAACCTCCAAGCGCATCGATCTCGCGCACAATTTGTCCTTTTGCAATTCCACCCATGGCAGGATTACAAGACATTTGAGCAATGTTCTGCAAACTCATTGTAACCAATAAAGTTTTGGATCCCAAATTCGCGGCCGCTGCCGCGGCTTCAGATCCAGCATGACCTGCACCAACTACAATAACATCGTATTCTTCTAAAAACATTTTTTCTTTTATTCTCTGGGATACCGGTTAAGTCGGTTCTCAGAATTAACTTCTTTACTCTTTTGTTCCACGTGGAACGGTTTTGTTTGTTTTTTCAGGTTTCGGTTTCAGGTTTCAAAACCAAACTTAAAGTTCCACGTGGAACATGTTTTGTTTTCTTCCAAAATTAAAACCTGATCCGAGATGTTCCACGTGAAACATTACTCTTTTTAATAAGATTTAAATCAATCCTGATGTTCCACGTGAAACACTTTTGAAATAATTTAAACCAGAAACGTTTCACGTGGAACAATTTTAATCATCTGTTTCGTTTTCAAAACCTGAACTTGAAACTTGAAACAATAAAAAACTTAAAACAATTCTTTACTGTTCCACGTGAAACATTGCGATTTTTTCGTCTTCTTTTGAACGCATTAATTCAGCGTCTTTATCTGATTTATCTTTATATCCACAGTAATGTAATATGCCGTGAGCTAAAACACGTTTCAATTCTTCTTCAAAAGAAACATTAAAATCCTTTGCGTTATCTTCTACTCTTTCTACTGAAACAAATATATCTCCGTTTAGCTCGTTACCAACTGTATAATCAAAACTGATAATATCTGTTAGAGTATCGTGATCTAGATATTCTACATTTATCTTATGAAGATATTCATCATCACAAAAAATGTAATTTATCTCTCCTTCGTTTTTATTCTCAGAAACGATTACAGCACTTAACCAATCAGAAAAGGCTTGTTCGTTATCTAAAGTAAATTCGGTTTCGTAATTAAAATTGATCATTTTGTATTAAAATATTCTTGAACCTTTTGATTAAAATTCGAGCGCAAAGGTAGTGATTGTCTGTTTAAAATCTCTACACTGTTTAAATATTCCAAAAGTGAACTTGGTAAAGCATTAGAACGATTAGAAAATTCAGCTTTGTTTGTTTCAGATTGACGCTTGGTATCCTGACCTTGCTGCTGAACTGCATTGTTTAATTTTAATAATTCCTGTTGAATATTTAAAATCCTTTGAAGGTTTTCATTCTTAAAACCTTTATTCAAAAGTTGCTTTTCAGATTGTTTCATTTGATCAATTACAGATTTGCCTTGAGAATCTAAACCTTGTTTTGCTAATTCTTTTTGTAGCGCTTCACGAAGTTTTACTTGCTCTTTATAAATTTCCATAATGGCTTCAGCGTCCCCTTCTCCATCATTTCCTTCTTTATTTTCATTTCCTTTTCCACCACTTTTATTTCCTTGTCCATCTTTACCTTGCCCCTCTTTTCCCTGACCTTGTTTACCTTCACCACTTTGACCTTGCCCTTGTTGTCCTTCTCCAGGTTTATTCCCTTCTTTCATTCCCTGCTTCATTTTTTCACCTAACCCTTTTTGCTTTTGAATAATATCTGGTAATTGCATTCCTTGACCATCTCCCGGTTTTGGTTTTCCAGATCCTGGTTTAGACATTGACATCTGCATGTTGTTTAATAAATCACTCAAAAAGTCAGCTAATTTATTCGCAGATGAAACGGCATATTGTTGATGCGAAACTCCTTTTGGAACCTGAACATCTGTCAAAGATTCAATCGCTTTATCAACATTATATTGTACGTTACCAATTTCCTTCGTTACATCTTCAGCTACTTTTGGATTTCGTAAAGACAAAGCAAACAAACTATCATCGACATGTTTGAATTGTTGTTTCAAATTCTGCTGCACTTTAATATTTTTAGTATAAGCCGAAGAACCCAATTTCATCGATTTAAATTGTTTCATCACATCTTCCTGAGATAAAGAATAAGCCAGAAGATTATCCAGAACCTGACGAAGCATTGCAACATCTTCTTCTAATTGTTCCTGATCTCCGCCTTCCATACTTGATTCCATTTGTTGTGCCATACTCTTCATTTTTTGAGCAGCACTTTTTTGTTTTGGCTTAGCCGAAGAAGTATTCTTTTTAGCTAATTCCTCAGAAGCTTTTTGCAAATCAGAATCAACATCTTTTTCTTTTGAAGCATCAGAAGGAATATCTAAAGGTGCTTTTAATGTTTTATTTTCTTCTTTCAAATCCTTTAAATCTTCCTGAATTTTATCAAAAGATTTATTGATTTCATCTTGTTTGTCTTTGGTGTTTTCACTGTCTTTATTAGAAAGCTTCTCTTGTTGGTCTGCCAGTTTATTTAATTTCTCCGCAACCTGATCTGCTTTCTTCTCTACATAAAAACGTTTAGTCAACTCCACTAATTGTTCTAAGTTGCGAGATTGGTTCTTACTGATCTGTTTGAATTTTTCCATCTTATCAAACAAATCTTCACTATTCAATTTGTCGTTTAAGTTTTTTAATTCATCTAAAAGCTTTTGGTTTTTCTCCAAATCCTTCTCTGCACTATCTAAACGCTTTTGTAAATCTTCAGCTGTTTTGTCTTTCTTTTCGTCTTTGAATTTGTCTAAATTCTGATTCATTTTCTCAGCAAACTGTTTCATCAATTCGTCTTGTTGTTTTTGACGTTTGATAAAATCATTGATTTTTTGCTGATCTTTAAACTCTAAATTATCCTTTTCTTTTCCTGTATTTTGAATCTTATCCATTTCAGAAAATTGTTTATTCTGATTTTTTAAAGATTTTTCAAGGCTGTTAATATTCTGATTTTGCTGTTGCAATTCCATATCCTGAACTTCATCTGTAGTAGAAACTCTGTCTGAAAAAACAGAAGACTTTGTACTCTTAAAATGATGAGGCGCATCGTTATCAAAAACTTCAAAATAGTACTCATAAGACACTCCTTCTTCTACAGCCAGATTACTTGGAAAATTAAAAACGAACTGATCAAAAACTCCTTGCTTCACAGGTATCGTTCCACGCTTCGCTGTTTTTGGTTTATTACGTTCATAATATACAATCTGTAACTTCGACAAACCATAATCATCACCCAATCTTCCTAAAACATAATTCTTATCTAACTTTAAACTGTCCGGTGAAGGCGAAACTGTGATTGTAGGATGCTGATCTTTGATAACTGAGAGCTGATAGTCCAGTTTTTCGTAATTTTTGACCTTATTATTCGAAGTAAGAATTTGATATTCTGTATTTTGAATAATATTTTTAGCCAATTTAAATTCGTTTTCTGCTTTATTGAACTTAAAAACTGTGTTTTCATCTTTCCAAACAATCTCCTGAGTTGATTGTGTATTCATTTTCCAGGTTACCAAAGTTCCTTCCGGAACAATTGCGTTTCCGGTTCCCTGAATAGTTTCGGATTTCTTTTTTAAATAAGATGGAAAATTCAGCACCATTTCAAAGTTGGCAATTGACGGAACTGTAATAACTTTTAATTCATATTCCTCAGATGAAACCGAATTTCCTTCAAAAGAAAATTGAACATTATCAACCGGTTTTTCAATCTTGAATTCAAACTTTCCTGGCTGAGAAGATTCCATAAAATAACTTTCATCTCCAATATGAATCATCACATTCTCCGGAACTACTTTCCCAACCGATTCCATTTTAATAACGAAATCTTTGTTTTGTTCTGTTTGCAAATTTGAATTTAAAACCACAAATTTGAAAGGAGCCGGTGGTAAAAAAGTAGCATTGAAATGCACTACTCTATTAAAACTTTGAGAAATAATATTACTGTTTCCAGAAATATAAAACACTGCAAAAAGTAAAATTGGAATAATTGCCAATGGCAAATATTTCTTGTTTGCTTTAAAATTAATCGCATTTCCAAACGGAATTGGTTGTAACGAATTCGCTTTTTGTTCTATCGAAGCCAACATCAGTTCTGAACTTTCAGCTGAATTTTCAGAAGATGATAATTGTAAAAAGTTGGTCAGCTTATCACTTACTTCTGTAAAATGATTTCCAATAATTTTGGAAGCCTGATTATAATCAATTCCTTTTTGAAGTTTGAACAACTTAAAAATTGGAAACACAATAAATCGGAACAACAGAAAAATTTCTACTCCAATAAACATCCAAAATAAAAACGTTCTTCCTACTGGTTTTAACCAAAGAAAATACTCAATAAAAAGCGTAAACAGAAAATACAATAATCCAAAACCAATAAAAAGAAGTCCTCCTTTTATCAATTCATTCGTGTAATATTTCTTTATAAAAGCTTCTAACTTTTGATATATGGCAGATGTCGTTTTCAAAATAAAATCTCTTTTGATTATAACCTATAAAAGTACTAATTTTAATTAGATAATGATCAATGAGAAAATTAGTCAATTAAGCTACAAGCAAGGCATTACTAATTAGAAAATGATCAATCAGAAAATTAGAAAATTGAGCTACAGGAAAACATTATCCACTTAAATTTCTTGTATAATTAAATAATGGTAATTAAAAAATTAAACCAGAAACAAGACAATTATCTAATTAAACACATTTTCTAATTCTCTAATTAGAATCGTATCTTTGCATCAAAATTTAAACAAATGTCAAAGCAAGTTCGCGTGCGTTTTGCACCAAGTCCGACTGGACCATTACATATTGGCGGAGTTCGTACTGCCCTATTTAATTATTTATTTGCCAAAAAAAACAATGGTGTTTTCTATTTAAGAATTGAAGATACAGATCAGACTCGTTTTGTTCCTGGTGCCGAAGCTTATATTATGGAAGCATTAGAATGGTTAGGAATTGCTCCTGAAGAAACCGTTGGTAAAAATGAAAAATTTGGTCCGTACAGACAAAGTGATCGTAAAGATTTATATCAATCTTATGCTGATCAATTGATCAATTCGGGTTGGGCGTATTATGCTTTTGATACTCCGGAAGCTTTAGATGCACATAGAAAACAACACGAAGCAGAAGGAAAAACATTTATTTACAACCATCATAATCGTGAAAAATTAGATACCTCTTTGGTAATTTCTGCAGAAGAAGTTGCTAAAAGAATTGCAAATGGAGAACATTATGTGATCCGATTTAAAACTCCGGTTGATGAAACTTTACATTTAAAAGATATCATTCGTGGCGATGTAAAATTCGAAACCAATCTTCTTGATGATAAAGTATTATTTAAAAGTGATGGTATGCCAACCTATCATTTGGCCAATATTGTTGATGATCATTTGATGGAAACTTCACATGTTATTCGTGGAGAAGAATGGTTGCCATCTATGCCTCTTCACGTTTTATTGTACAGAGCTTTTGGTTGGGATGCACCAGAATTTGCACATTTACCTTTGATTTTAAAACCTGTTGGAAACGGAAAATTATCAAAAAGAGATGGAGATAAATTAGGATTTCCTGTGTTTCCATTAGAATGGAAAACGGAAGAAGGTGTTTCATCTGGATACAGAGAAAAAGGATTTTTCCCAGAAGCCGTTATAAACTTCCTTGCTTTGTTAGGTTGGAATGACGGAACGGATAAAGAATTATTTTCTTTAGAAGAATTAGTACAATCTTTTGACTTGAACAGAGTTCATAAATCTGGAGCAAAATTTGATCCGGAGAAAAACAAATGGTTCAATCATCAATATTTAATCAAACAAAATGATGCCGATTTAGCGAAAGACTTCACTCCTATTTTAGTTGAAAAAGGTGTTGATATTTTTAAATATGATGTTACAAGAATCGTTTCGTTGATTAAAGAAAGAGCGCATTTCGTTTCTGAATTTTGGGATTTGACTGATTTCTTTTTCCAGGCTCCAACATCTTATGATGAAAAAGCAAGCAAAAACTGGAAGGAAGAAACTCCGGCTTTAATGCAGGAATTGATTTCGACCCTAGAATATATTGATGGTTTTGATTCAGCAAATATCGAAGCAATCGTAAAAGACTGGTTAACTAAAAATGAAATTGGAATGGGCAAAGTAATGCAACCTTTCCGTCTAAGTTTGGTTGGAGCTCTTAAAGGTCCTCACCTATTTGACATTGTTGAAATCATCGGAAAAGAAGAAACTATTTCGAGAATTCAGAAAGCGATAGCTACCTTATAAATTATTTTACAATTAAGATATTAAGTTTATTAAGCTTAACTGAATGGTAAAATTATATAATTATTTAAGTTCATAAAGGTTAGCTTAATTATCTTGACAAAGTTGACTTAATTTACTTAATGGTAAAAAACTATAAACGCTAAGAAACATCTACAAAATGTTCTTAGCGTTTTTTTAATGTTTAAAAAATTAAAATTGGAAGAATATTCGTAATTTACCAGATCATAAAAACTAAATTAATATCACCATGGGTACAGCATTTATTATTTTAATAGTCTTCGGATTATTCATTTTAATGTCTTCATTTTTTACCGTAAAACAACAATCTTCCGTTGTGATCGAAAGATTTGGTAAATTTTTAAGCGTTAGAAATTCAGGTTTACAACTTAAAATTCCGATTGTGGACAGAATTGCCGGACGTGTAAATCTTAAGATTCAACAGTTAGATGTTATCATTGAAACAAAAACAAAGGACAACGTTTTTATCAAAATGAAAGTTTCGGTTCAGTTTAAAGTAATTCAGGAAAAAGTATATGATGCTTTTTATAAACTGGAATATCCACACGATCAGATTACGGCTTATGTATTTGATGTCGTTCGTGCCGAAGTTCCAAAACTAAAACTGGATGATGTTTTTGAAAGAAAAGATGATATTGCTATTGCAGTAAAAAGAGAATTGAACGAAGCGATGACGACTTACGGGTATGATATTATCAATACTTTGGTAACCGATATTGATCCGGATATTCAGGTAAAAAATGCCATGAACAGAATCAACGCTGCCGACAGAGAAAAAACTGCTGCCGAATTTGAAGCTGAAAGTTCAAGAATCAGAATCGTTGCAAAAGCAAAAGCTGAAGCAGAAAGTAAACGCTTACAAGGACAAGGTATTGCAGATCAGCGTCGTGAAATTGCAAGAGGTTTAGTTGAAAGTGTTGAAGTTTTGAATAATGTGGGAATCAATTCTCAAGAAGCTTCTGCCTTAATTGTTGTTACGCAACATTATGATACACTTCAGGCTATTGGAGCGGATGCCAATTCTAATTTAATTTTGCTTCCAAATTCTCCACAAGCCGGAAGCGACATGTTAAATAATATGGTTGCCTCATTCACAGCATCAAACCAGGTTGGTGAAATGATGAAGAAGAACAATAAAAAAATCGTGAAACCAAAACCAATTGAACCTCAATCTGGTTATGAAGACGATATTCAACCCGAAACAAAATAATTTTAAAAATAAAAAAGAGGCTTAATTGCCTCTTTTTTTATTGAATAACCAACTGATAATATGTGGTAAAATGGATTGTAAAATCTTAGGATAGTTATTTGAAAAATAATCTTTATAAGAAGAAAAGAATCCATTAACAATTTTCTGAGGTGTAATTCCTTCTTTCGTTTTCTGAAAACTTAAAACTAATTTTTGATAATTAATATCTTTTTCTAATTTCAGAATTTCTAAATCTCTTTCGATTTCAGCGTATGATGAGTATTTTTTTGATTCCATAAATTAGTCGTTAAAAAAGATTTCTGAGAATTTTTCCAAAATCGGACCTTCAACAAATTTATCTTTTATAAAGAAAAGCAAAATTGTAAAAAAAAGATAGATCCCTCCTACTGCTAAAAAACCAAGAGCTGTACTTTCAAATAAAGATCCGAAAGCATAAGCTGCAGCGAAAGATCCAAAAATTAAAACCATACTAAAGCATAATAAAATCAACGTAAACTTAAAAATTAAAGTGGTTGATTTCATCGCAACCTTAAAACCCCAAAGTTTGTAATATGCTAAATGGCTGTCTAAATAAACTTTAGCCTGATCCTGAATGTTTTCGGTATTTTCTTTTAACTCCTCAAAAGCCATAATTATAATTTAAATTTAAAAAAAGAAGCACAAAAATTACTTCTAAAAGTAATCAAATTTGTGCTTCTTGTATTTATTATTTTTGAAGTTTAGCGTTCTGTGCTTTTAAATCAGCTAATTTAGATTCTAAAAAAGTAATTACTTCTTCTGTTTTATGGCTAACATTTGATAACAATTCATCAAAAGTTCCATCAAGACCCTGAGTGGCACTTGTAAACTTATCACGTAACACTTCAGAACTAGCCGAAAGCGAATCCTTCAAATTATTAGATGCATCATCTAAACCTTCTTTAAGTTTAGCACGCGTTTTTGATCCTTTGTCTGGAGCAAATAAAATTCCGATCGCCGCTCCTATTGCAGCGCCAGCTATAACAGCCGCAATTGCATTTGATTTATTTGACATGATTATATTATTTTAAGTGATGAATAAAGATACTTCTTTTTTAAATTATAAAATATTGGTTAAAAGATATTTACAAATATTTAACAATACAATTAATACATGTAAGCAACTGCTTCATATTTCCCATCATTTTCAACTATGCTTACAAATGGATAACCCTTTGAAGCTGACTGCGTTTTGATCCTCAAAGCAGTTTGGTTTTTATTTGCAATTGGCGGCTCCCCTTTTGTCTTCGTCGATATTCCTGAAAAATTAGCTGCTTGTTTTAAACCTATTGTCTTCTCTTGAGGTAAAACTGTTACCATTTTATAATCTGATTTTGAATCTACTATAACTTTATCAGATATTTTTTGAGTTTGATTCGTTTGTTTATTCGTAATTTTTGAAACAGCATACTTGGTAATTTTATGTTCTTCGAAACTTCCGTTTAGAGAATAATGAATTAAATCATTTTCATGTTTGATAAAATTAACATCCAATTCTTCTCCATTGTGTTTTGAAATTTGATGTGTTTGAGAAATTGCAATGTTTGCAAATAAAATAGCCAGAGTAAAAAATACATTTTTCATGATAATTAAATTTAAGGATTAAAAAATTTCTTTGATCAAAAATGAAAATCAAAACTTATAAATCACAAAACCAATTTCATGAAATTTGAAAATTATGAAATACTTTGAAAAATACATTTACTGGAGTATTATCAAAAACATTTACACAATTAGAATTGACCATAAAACCAATTTTCGGAATTCAGACTTAGAATACAAATTAAAAAACAAAAACTAATTTTTTGAATTTTAGAAAAACTCAGATTCGATTCCTAAAGTGTCATTTTTAAAATTAAAAATTTCAGATTTGACCTTTGGATAAAAATACCAACTTTATAAACAATTATATGTTAATAACCCGTTAAACTGACAAAAACGACGTCTAAAATTAAAATAAAGCTCAAAAATAAACAATTATTCAAAAGATGAGTTAAGAGATGGAAGAAGTAAAAAAACGTCTTAAAATTGAATTATGAAGGTCACTTTTAACTTATATTATCTATTAAAATATAAAATAAAATAGATTTTATATATAATAGATATATTCTTTAAAAAAAAATAAAATGATAATTAAAATTGATCTAATAAAATTTCATTTTCTATTTTGAAGAAATTCACACATTTTTTAAAAATGGATCTTCAATAGTAACTTTATAAACATTCCGTTGTTAATAAGCTCTAAAGATCGCTAAAACATGAGCTAAAATTAAAATAAAGGGTTTATTTTAATTATTTTCTAAAAGATGAATTCTGTATCGGAATAAGTAAAAAAACCGTTTAAAATCAATTTATGAACGTCATTTTTAATATAAAATATTTATAAAAATTTAATTTTAAATAGAAAATATAAATAATAAAAAAAGCGCTTATAAAAAGCGCTTTTCAATAGATTATAATGATATTATTTTTTTACCATTTCAGAAAGAATTTCAATTTCTCTCTCCGAAGCATTTTTTGGTGGATTTGAATATAATTTTAAAATTTCATCTTCAAACTGAATTTTGAAACTTTCATTTTCTAAATCTCTTAAATTCAAAAGTGCTTTTGATCGAACATAAGTAGATTCACTTCTTAATGACATATTGTATAATTTTTTGATATCCTCTTCTTCAAAATCAACAGATTTTAAATGAGAGTATTTCAAAATAAACTGAGCAAACAGTAAAGAAGCTTTATTATTGTTGATATTTTTCTTTAATGAATTTTGTAATAATGAAAAACTAGAAATATTTTTAATGCTCTCCCCTATTGCACTTTCAATTGCAATACGTTCTGGTTTAGTCTCAACTTTAAAATATTTGTTGATATCCTTTAAAGAATTATTGATGCTGTTTTCTTCCTTTTTACCTTTTTCTTCCCAGGCATCTTTCAATCCAACCGTTTTGTTAAATACTAATTTTGAAGAAGTTGATTCTTTATCAACAGTAAAATAACCCAAACGTTGAAATTGAAATTTATCTTCATTTTGAGCTGTTGCTAAACTTGGTTCAACAAATCCTTTGATAATTTCCAACGAATTTGGATTCACAAAATCTAAGAAATTTTTGTCTTTATAACTGTCCGGAGCTTCATCTGTAAACAAACGATCGTACATACGAACTTCTGCTTCAACTGCATGTTGAATAGAAACCCAATGTAATGTTCCGGAAACTTTTCTTTGACTTGCTTCTGTTCCGCTTCCGCTTAAAGAATCAGTATCATACGTTACATGAATTTCTGTAATATTTCCTGCTGCATCTTTTATAACAGATTCACCTTTAATTATATAAGCATTTTTAAGACGAACTTCTTTTCCCAAAGTCAAACGGAAAAATTTCGCCGGAGCTTCTTCTAAAAAGTCTTCTCTTTCGATATATAATTCACGTGAAAAAGGAACTTTTCTAAAACCAGCATTCTCATCTTCCTGATTATTCTCAGCTTCCAACCACTCCTCTTTTCCTTCAGGATAATTTGTAATTACCAATTTTACCGGATCTAAAACAGCCATTACACGAGGTGCAATTTTGTTCAAATCTTCACGAATACAGAATTCTAAAACCGATACATTTATTAAATTATCACGTTTTGCAATACCAATTGTATTAGCAAAATTACGTAAAGAAGCAGCTGTATAACCACGTCTTCTTAACCCTGAAATGGTTGACATTCTTGGGTCATCCCAACCGTTAACATGTTTTTCTTTAACAAGTTGCTGTAATTTTCTTTTACTAACAACAGTATGTGATAAGTTACGTCTTGCAAATTCTCTTTGCTTTGGACGAATCTGATTTTCATCAATAATTTGATCTAAAAACCAATCGTATAATTCACGGTGAGGCAAGAATTCAAGGGTGCAAAATGAGTGTGAGATTTCTTCTAAATAATCACTTTGTCCGTGTGCCCAATCGTACATTGGATAGATTTTCCAATCGTCTCCGGTTCTATGATGATGTCTGTGTAAAATCCTGTACATGATAGGATCACGCATCAACATATTAGTTGATTTCATGTCTATTTTTGCACGAAGAATGTGAGTTCCAGCCTCAAATTCGCCGTTTTTCATTCTGTCGAATAAGTCTAAATTTTCTTCAACAGAACGGTTTCTGAACGGACTATCAGTTCCAACAGTTGATGGAGTTCCTTTTTGAATGGCCATATCTTCAGAAGATTGACTATCAACATATGCTTTATCTTTTTTAATTAATAAAACTGCCCAATCGTATAATTGTTGAAAATAATCAGAAGCATAACGTTCCTCTGCCCAGGTATAACCTAGCCATTCCACATCTTTTTTAATAGCGTCAACAAATTCCTGTTCTTCTTTTTCTGGATTTGTATCATCAAAACGTAAATTTACAGGTGACTGATAATCAATTCCTAAACCAAAATTTAATGCAATAGAACTAGCATGTCCGATGTGCAAATATCCGTTTGGTTCTGGTGGAAAACGAAAATGAAGTTTGTTTTGTGAAAGACCTGATTTTAAATCTTCCTCTATGATTTGTTCAATAAAATTGAGTGATTTCTCTTCTGATGCCATTATTTTATAGTAATTTTAGCAAAGATAAAAAAGTTTACAGTTTATGGTTTACAGTTTATGGTTTTCTTTGGAAACTTCTCAGTAAACCTGAAACTTAGAACTTGAAACTAAATTTGAAATGGGAGTTATAAAACTAAAAAACATCCGCACTTTTTCCTATCATGGATGTTTAATTGAAGAAGGAAAAATTGGATCAGATTACACTGTTGATCTACAAATCAAAACTAATTTACAAAAATCAGCACAAACAGATCATCTTGCTGACACAGTTGATTATGTACATTTAAACAAAATTGTTACAGAAGAAATGGCAATTCGTTCTCATTTATTAGAACATGTGGCTAAAAGAATCAATATTCGTGTCCTGGCAGAAATAGAAACGATAGAAAAAACAACGGTTTGGGTTTCAAAAATAAATCCTCCTATTGGTGGTGATGTTGAATCAGTTACTATAAAAATGACGGAAATAAGAAAGTAATTCTTTCCCGGAAAAAACTAATTTTTTAAAATAGTTACTTTTAAAGTTTTGAATTTTAAAGATTTTAGTTACTTTTGCCATCCGTTCAAGCAATGGCGTCGTGGCCGAGCGGCTAGGCTGGGCTCTGCAAAAGCTCCTACTCCGGTTCGAATCCGGACGATGCCTCAAAAACCTTCAAAGCAATTTGAAGGTTTTTTTATGTTT
>NZ_JBXARK010000012.1:41522-167844 GCF_058808175.1 Flavobacterium sp. GW821-FHT11G01
TAATTTTTAGAAAAAATTAGATAAAGATTTAGTTTCGAATCCGCACGATGCCTCTAAAACCTTCAAGGAAACTTGGAGCTTTTTTTATGTTTAATTTTTAGAAAAAATTAGATAAAGATTTAGTTTCGAATCCGCACGATGCCTCTAAAACCTTCAAGGAAACTTGGAGCTTTTTTTATGTTTAATTTTTAGAAAAATTAATTAAATATTGGTTCGAATTCGAACTATAACTCAAAAACTTCTAAAGCTATTTGAAGTACTTTATCTTTAATTTTTTCCACAATCTTGTCATTTCGAGGAACGAGAAATCGCACTAGAAACTCCATATAGGATGTCACCAATCTTTGTCGAATCCCGCGTGTGATTTCTCGTTCCTCGAAATGACAAACTACACGTAAAAACTTTGAAAAATTTCTATATAACATAAAAAAAACCTCTGAAAATTCAGAGGCTTAAATTTATATTTTTCAGTTATTAACAACTACTTCTCAATCTTCTCAAAAGCATTTTTAACCATTTCTTTTTCTTTTGGAAACCATCCCTGAATCATTAAAGCAAATCCGAAAACCATTAAAACAATACTAATAACTTTCTTTATTTTAAGGATATTATTGGGAGTCATTTTAGATTTTAATTGTTTGGCTAATAATATTTTAATACAATCAACCAATAAATAAGTAACAATAACCGCGGTAAAAAAAGTAATCATTCTGGAGTTTTGCATCTCTAATTTTGGTCCGACAGAAATGATAACCGCAAGCCAAAAACCTAATACTCCAATGTTGATAACATTCAGTAAAAAGCCTTTTATAAACAAGCTTCCGTAGTTTCTTTTGATGATATCACGATCAATTTCTTCGTCATCAATTTTTTCTTCATTTTTTAATCTTACGAAAGAAATTATGCCGTAAGCGAGCATAATGATTCCGCCAAAAATAAAGAGTGCCGGTTTATCTTTTAAACTCTGAATTAATCTGTAACTTCCTAAATACGCAATAGCTATAAAAAAAATATCACCTAATACTACACCAAAATCAAAGACTATTGCAGCTCTGAATCCTTTTGTAATACTGGTTTCAAGTAATATAAAAAATACTGGACCTACCATAAAACTTAAAAAAAGTCCCCATGGCAGTCCAGCCAAAATATCATTTATCATTCAAATAGAATTATTATTTCACTTCTTCGATTTTACCTCCAAAAACCGTTTTTTGATTTATTTGTTTAGGTTTTCCGTAAATGTAAATAGAGCCTCCTGCGCTCACTTTTGCATCAACAAGCGTAGTAGCATTCACATCTGCTTTTCCTCCCGCAGAAACGCTTACTGTAGTTTGAGAGGTAACTAATTTACTAGCTAATAAAAAACCACCAGCTCCTAAGCTAGCATCCTGATTGGAAGCTTTACCAGTCAAGGTGATTTCACCTCCGGAAACAGAACTTACTTTTAGTTTATCAACATCCAAATCTACATTAATTTTACCACCTTCCTGAGCACTTACTTTGAATGAAGTAGCTTTTATAGCTTCTTTAGTAGAAACCATTGCACCTTCATTAACATCAATAAGTTCTATGTGTTTGTAATACAAAGTAATATCTAAATCATCTCCAGATAAAAGTTTAGGAAAAGGCATTCTTAATTTCAATATTCCTTTCTTGTTAACAACTTCAACTTCTGATTCACGAGCTCCTTTTATAACAACTTTATTATCTGAAGACGGAACTAATTTTACATGAAGCTTGTCAAAAACTTTTACTGTATCAAAATCTCCTACTTCTTTTGTAACCTGTGCAAATGTCATTTGAACAAACAAAATTGCAGCACCAATTAATAACTTTTTCATATCTCTCTTTTTTTAATTTAACACTATTCTGCTCTTCTTAAAAAATGAAAATCCAGTTGTTTCTTCACTAAATCGGCATTTTTTACTTTAACATAAATTTCGTCTCCTAATTGCAATATGCTGTTTGAAGTGGCTCCAACCAATGCATATTGTTTTTCATCGAAAGTATAATAATCATCTTTTATTTCTCTGATTCTCACCATTCCTTCACATTTATTCGAAACAATTTCAACATAAATTCCCCATTCTGTAACTCCTGAAATAACGCCCAAAAATTCTTCGTCCTGGTGATCCTGCATGTATTTAACCTGCATGTATTTGATACTATCTCGTTCAGCATTGGTTGCTAAACTTTCCATATTAGAACAATGTAAACACTTCGTTTCGTAAATTTCTTCGTTTACAGAAGCGCCTCCATCTAAATAATATTGCAACAAACGATGTACCATAACGTCAGGATAACGACGAATTGGCGAAGTAAAATGACTGTAATAATCAAAAGCTAAACCGTAATGACCAATATTTTCTGTAGAATATTTGGCTTTACTCATACTTCTAATAGCAAGAGTATCAATTAAGTTTTGCTCTTTTTTACCATTCACTTCTTCCATCAAAGCGTTCAATGATTTTGAAATATCGCCTTTGTTTCTGAAATCAATTTTATAACCAAATTTAGCAATTACGGTTTGCATCGCAATTAATTTGTCTTCATTTGGTTCATCGTGAATCCTGTAAACAAAGGTTTTCTTTTGTTTCCCAATGTATTCTGCCACTTTTCTATTGGCCAAAAGCATGAATTCTTCAATCAGATGATTGGCATCTTTTGAAACTTTAAAATACACTCCTTCCGGTTCTCCTTCAGCATCTAAGTTGAATTTTACTTCGACTTTATCAAAAGAAATAGCACCATTGGCCATTCTTTTCTTTCTCAAAATCTTAGCTAATTCATCTAATTTTAAAGTTGCTTCCACAATTTCATCTGAAACTACATAAGATTCTCCGGTAATTGAAATATCAAGCGGAATTGTATTGTCTTTTGTTTCAATGATATATTGTGCTTCTTCATAAGCAAAACGCTGATCGGAATAAATTACTGTTCTTCCAAACCATTGGTTAATAACTTGCGATGTTGGAGAAACTTCAAAAACAGCAGAGAACGTATATTTTTCTTCATTCGGACGTAAAGAACAGGCAAAATTAGATAAAACTTCCGGAAGCATTGGCACTACTCTGTCAACCAAATAAACCGAAGTTGCTCTTTGATATGCTTCGTCATCCAGGATTGTTCCTTCTTCAAGATAATACGAAACATCGGCAATATGAATTCCAATTTCGTAATTTCCATTTTCTAACTTTTTGAAAGACAAGGCATCATCAAAATCTTTTGCATCTTTTGGATCTATCGTAAACGTAAGTGTATCACGCAGATCACGACGTTTTGCAATTTCAGCTTCCTGAATCGAAGTATCTATTTTTTGTGCATATACCTCTACTTCTACTGGAAAATCTGCTGGTAAACCATATTCAGCTAAAATGGCATGAATCTCAGTATTGTGTTCTCCTGGTTTTCCTAAAACTTTAATTACAGATCCAAACGGACTATCAGCTCTTTTAGGCCAATCTTCTATCGTAACCAATACAACATCACCGTTTTCTGCTTCTCCAATTTTATCTTTCGGAATAAAAATATCCGTATACATTTTCGGATTTGCTGTCGACACAAAAGCAAAATTGGCCTGAATATCAATTACTCCAACAAACTCTGTTTTATTTCTTTCTATAACTTCAATTACTTCACCTTCAGGTCTTTTACCTTTTCTTCTGTTATAAACGTAAACTTTTACTTTGTCTTTATCTAAAGCACGATTCAAATTGTTGGTCGGAATAAAAACATCTTCACTAAAATCCGGACAAATAAAATACGCCGTTTTTCTGCTCGTCATATCAATTGTTCCTTCGTAATAATCCTGACTTTCAGCTTTTACTAAATATTTACCAGGTTCTGTTTCTATAATTTTCTTTGAAGAAGCCAAAATTTTTAAATCTTTTATAATCTGATTTCTGCTTTTTGTATCGTCAAGTTCAAGTTTTGCTCCTATCTGTTTGTAATTAAATGCTTTATTAGGGCTTTGCGATAAAATTTTTATTATCTTACTAGAGAAATCTTTCTCATTTTTTATCGGCTTTCTAATTTTCTTACTCATATATCTTTTCTTAAAAGTTTAAAATTACAAATAAGATATCAGATTATAGATTTTAACAAATAAATTATTAAAAAAATAACTTTCGTATCTTTACGAAAAGACCTTATATGGAAAGCTTTAAAACTATCGCCATATTCAATTATCAGCACGAAACGGTTGTTCTAAAACACTTATTAGAACGAGAGGAAATTCCATATTATTTTGAAAACGAAATAACACTTTCAGTCGTCCCAATGTATTCGGCAGCTTTGGGTGGAATCAAATTGAAAGTTCATCCAAACGATTTCGAAGAAGTTCAGCAAATTCTGGACAATCTCAATAGTCCACTCAAAATCGTTTGAACCTTTCTATTTTTTCAATTTCAATTTTTTTTTCTTTTTAAACTTTCAAAGTTGTCAACATATATTAAATACAACAAAAAGAAAAATTTAATTTAAATTAATTTATGGTTGTTATTATAGCTTGTTAATATGTCGAATAAATTTATTTTTAAATGTATTGAAATGAAGTTTCTATTAGTTATTGGGAGTTATCAACATACTTATATTTAGTTAAAAGATTAATTTTTAAGCCTTTTTGTATTTTAATTAACAACGGTTGACAACCAAAAATGAATTCATTTTGTAGATAAGTTCATATGTTGATATTTGTTGAAAATGGACATTTTGGTATTGATAACTTTTCTAAAAATTCCTGAAACTTTATTAGGATTTTTGATTCCGGTTTTGGATTAGGTTTTTTTATGACACAACCAAAAAAAACTTCTAATTTTCTATCTGAACTTATTAACAAATAATGTTAATTTAAAGTTAACTGAATATCAACGAATTAGCTTTTGGTATTAACATTCTAAAATTTTAACAAAAATGTAAAAGATTCTTAATTGATAATCAGATTCTTATAGAGATATTAAAATTGTTGATAACTGATAATTGTTTGATTGTATTGTAGTTATGAATTTTTCTTTTTTTGCGATTAATGACGCGAATGTACAGGAATTATTATTGTATTAATTGGAATGAAGTTTAAAAGTAACGAAGAAAAAGAAATTAGTGAAAATTGGTAAAATTCGTGGCAAACATTTATTAAATGAGTAAATTTGTGCTACACAACTTAATAGTATAGAAAAATGAAAATTTCGATAGGAAACGACCACGCAGGACCAGAATATAAAAAAGCAATTGTGGAAATGCTTAAAGCAAAAGGATATGAAGTAACGAATTATGGAACAGATACAGATGCGTCTGTTGATTATCCGGATTTTGGACATCCTGTTGCAAATGATGTATCTGAAGGAAAAGCTGATTTTGGAATTGTTATCTGCGGAAGCGGAAACGGAATTGCAATGACGGTTAACAAACACCCGAAAGTGAGAGCTGGTTTATGCTGGACTAAAGAAATTGCGTATTTAACACGTTTACATAATGATGCTAATATTGTGAGTATTCCGGCACGTTTTACTTCGATTCATCAGGCAGTTGAAATTGTTGAAACGTTTTTAACTACAGCATTTGAAGGTGGAAGACACCAAAACAGAGTGAATAAAATTGCTTGCTAGTAAAAAGTCAAAAAAAATCGGGTGCTTCGCACCAATAAAAATAAACACACCGGGCGGATTTTTAAAATTCATCCGGTTTTTTATTTAATTATCTTAAAATCAGTTTATTAAAAACGTATTTTAGAGTTATTAACATTGTTAATATCTATATTTTGTTACTTAATTTGAGATAAATTAAAACGAACTGAATTAAAAAAATCAAGCAAAATTTGACAATAAATGAAGTTTTACTCGTTTTATGTCTAAAGAAAAGCATTGCTGTTAATAAACCTATTGTTCCGCCGATGGCTTCGAAGAAAAATAAAGTGTTTTCGGGGATTCTTCGTTTGTTTTTTCTGGCTTGATATTTATCATATCCGGCAAGAGTAAAAACGATGATGTTTATAAATAAAAAATAGAGTAAAAAAATTTCCATTGGCATAATATTAAAAACAAAGATATTATTTTAGCCAAATGATTTAAAGAATTTGTTTTAAATTTTAACAAGTAAATTATATCATTATATAGTAAGAATTTATTTCATTAAAAGTATGACTAATATTCAATTCATTGCCAAGTCTGTACAGACAGCCCCGATTAACATTCAAAACACGGTAAAATTATTAGAGGAAGATTGTACGATTCCGTTTATCTCTCGTTACCGAAAAGATACAACCGGAAACCTGGATGAAGTTGTAATTGAACAAATTGCAAAACTTCAAAAAGAGTATGAAACGATTGTAAAACGTAAAGAAGCGGTTCTAAAATCGATTGAAGAGCAAAAAGCACTTACACCAGAATTGAAGCAAAAAATTGAGCAAAGTTTTGACTTGCAGGAAATTGAAGATTTTTACCTTCCATACAAAAAGAAGAAAAAAACAAAGGCAGATGTGGCGCGCGAATTTGGTTTAGAACCATTGGCGAAAATTATCATCTCGGAAAGCAATGTTGATGTTGATTTTATTTCTACACAATATATTAATGAAAATGTTATAAATGAAGAAGCTGCCATGCAGGGTGCGAGAGATATTGTGGCCGAATGGATAAATGAGAATATTTATGTTCGTAAACAGCTTCGTAGATTATATCAGCGAAAAGCAACCATAGGAACCAAAGTTGTAAAAAAGAAAGCGGAAGAAGAAGGAGCACAAAAATTCAGTCAATATTTTGATTGGGAAGAAAATTTGACAAAAGCACCTTCGCACCGTTTATTAGCGATGCTTCGTGCAGAAAACGAAGGTTTTGTTAAGATGAAAATTGATGTTGATCTTGATGAAGCTTACGATGTTATTGATGAAATTATCATTAAAAAACAAAACAGCACAACCGCACATTTACAATTGGCGATTGAAGACAGTTATAAACGTTTATTGAATCCGGCGATTGGAAACGAAACTTTACAAGAAGCAAAAGCTAAAGCCGATGCTAATTCAATTCAGGTTTTTGCTAACAATTTGGGACAACTTTTATTAGCCCCACCTTTGGGTGAAAAACGTATTTTGGCGATCGATCCAGGATTTAGAAGTGGTTGTAAAGTAGTTTGTCTGGATGAAAAAGGTGATTTATTATATAACGAAACAATATATCCGCACGCGCCTCAAAATGAAGAAGCAATGGCAATCAAGAAAATCCGTTCGATGGTAAATGCATATCAAATTGATGCAATTTCTATTGGAAACGGAACGGCTTCAAGAGAAACCGAATTCTTCATCAAAAAAATCGCGTTTGATAAACCGTTGCAGGTTTTTATAGTTTCAGAGGCTGGAGCTTCTGTTTATTCGGCATCAAAAATTGCGCGTGAAGAATTTCCTAATTATGATGTTACGGTTCGTGGTTCGGTTTCTATCGGGCGACGACTTTCAGATCCTTTGGCCGAATTGGTGAAAATCGACCCAAAAGCTATTGGAGTTGGACAATATCAGCACGATGTTGACCAAACAAAATTAAAAGAAGAATTAGATAATACGGTAATTCGCTGCGTAAACTCGGTGGGAATTAATATCAACACGGCAAGTAAACATTTACTAAGTTATGTGAGTGGAATAGGAGAGAAGCTGGCAGAAAACATCGTTCAGTATCGCTCGGAAAATGGTCCGTTTGAAGACAGAAAACAGCTAAAAAAAGTGCCTCGATTGGGCGATAAAGCGTATCAGCAAGGCGCGGCTTTTATCAGAATTTCGAATGCTAAAAATCCTTTGGACAATTCGGCGGTGCATCCGGAAGCGTATCCGGTTGTGGAGAAAATGGCAAAAGATTTAAAACTTTCGGTAAACGACTTAATTGCAAACAAAGAGAAAACAGCCTTAATTAAGGCCGAAAACTATATTACCCCTGAAATTGGTTTACTTACGCTAAAAGACATCATTAAAGAGCTTGAAAAGCCTGGATTAGACCCAAGAAAGTCTGCGAAGGTTTTTGAATTTGATGCAAATGTAAAATCAATCAAAGATTTGAGAACCGGAATGATTTTACCAGGAATTGTAAATAACATTACCAACTTTGGCTGTTTTGTTGATATCGGAATCAAAGAAAGTGGATTGGTTCATATTTCACAATTGAAAGCTGGTTTTGTGAGTGATGTAAATGAAGTTGTAAAATTACACCAACACGTTGATGTTAAAGTGACTGAAGTTGATGAAGATAGGAAGAGAATTCAGTTGACGATGGTACTTTAAAAAATTCTAATTGAAAATAGTAAACAAAAAAATCCCAAGCTACAATTGTAACTTGGGATTTTTAAATTTTTAAAAGTTGTAATTATTATTTTACTTCTTCCTCTTCTTTTTTGGCAGCAGCAGGCTGGTCGTCTTTGGCAGCGTTTTTAAATTCCTTAATTCCACTTCCTAAACCTTTCATTAATTCTGGAATTTTTTTACCTCCAAAAAGTAAAATCACAATACCTACTATTACAAGGATTTCTGTAAGACCTAATCTTCCCATGATTGTATATTTAATGCCGAAGCAAATTGTTTTCTAAATTGTACCGCAAAGGTATATAGAAATATACGAACAAAAAGTGTTTTTGGATTAAAATATTTAGCTTTAGCAACGTTAAATATTTTATAAAATCGTAAATTAAGCGGATTCGTTCAAATTTGGCGCGCATCAACAAGACTATTAAATTATTATATTTGCTCGTGTAAAGAACCAAAATGGCTAAGAAGAAACGTAATTTAAGAAAAAAATTATTCATCAAAAACCGACTGGTAATTTTGAATGAAGACACTTTTGAAGAAATTTTTTCGCTCAAACTTACCCTGATGAATGTTTTTGTAGTTTTCTCTTTAGGCGGTATTTTTTTAATTTTAATTACCACTTTTATCATTGCTTTTACACCATTGCGCGAATTTATTCCGGGTTATTCTTCATCTGAATTAAAGAAAAACGCAACAAAATTAGCTATAAAATCAGATTCATTAGAAACAGCTTTAAGAAAAAATGAAGCTTATATTCATGGAATCCAAAAAGTTTTAAGAGGAGAATTAGACTATGCAAAATTCAATAAAGATTCAATACTGGCAGAAGTTGATGAACCTTCAGAAGTAAATATGAAAGCTACTGAAGAAGAAATGAAACTGAGAGAAGATGTTGCTAAAATAGAGAAGGAGTCGGGCGAAAAAAAGAATAGTAAAAACAAAAGTGACAAGAAATAATACTATAAAAAATGTCTATTAAATCTGTAGCGGCAAAATTGTTTGCCACCAAAATATACTATCAAACACTGGCTTGGGCCAATAAACCAGTAGAAACACAACAAGCTGTTTTTAAGAGTTTAATAAACAATGCAACAGAAACGGAGTTTGGAGTTGATCATCATTTTGATAAAATAAAAACGGTTCATGATTTTAAAAAACGTGTTCCGATTCGCGACTATGAAGATTTAAAGTCTTATATCGACAAGGTTCGAATGGGCGAAAAAAATATTCTATGGAAAGGGAAACCGCTTTATTTTGCCAAAACATCAGGAACAACTTCGGGAGCAAAATATATTCCGTTGACAAAAGAATCAATGCCGTTTCATATTGAAGCTTCGCGAAATGCAATTCTGCATTATATATATGAAACTGGAAATGCTGATTTTGTAGATGGAAAAATGATTTTCCTGCAGGGAAGTCCAATTTTAGTTGAAAAATACGGAATCAAATTTGGAAGACTTTCCGGAATTGGAGCGCATTTTGTTCCAAAATATCTCCAAAAAAACAGAATGCCTTCCTGGGAAACCAATTGTATAGAAGATTGGGAAACCAAAATCGATGCAATTGTTGAGGAAACCATCGAGCAGAATATGACTATTATTTCTGGAATTCCTTCTTGGGTTCAAATGTATTTTGAGCGTTTGCAGGAGAAAAGTGGCGGTAAAAAAATCAGTGAATTATTCAAGAATTTTAATTTGTTTATTTATGGGGGTGTTAATTACGAACCATATCGCGCCAAGTTCGAGAATATGATTGGTCGGAAAGTCGACAGTATTGAATTGTTTCCGGCCTCTGAAGGATTTTTTGCTTATCAGGATTCTCAAAAAACAAAAGGAATGTTATTATTATTGAATTCAGGAATTTTCTATGAATTCATTAAAGCCGATGAATTTTTTGAACCAAATGCAAAAAGCTACACAATTGGAGAAGTTGAGGTTGGAGTAAATTATGCCTTGATTATATCTACCAATGCCGGACTTTGGCGTTATAATATTGGCGATACCGTACAGTTTACTTCTTTAGCGCCGTATCGCGTTATAGTTTCAGGGCGTATCAAACATTATATTTCTGCATTTGGCGAACACGTTATTGCCAATGAAGTTGAAAATGCAATGAAAGAAGCTACAACGGGAACTAAAATCGTTATCAACGAATTTACAGTTGCACCACAAATTACGCCGTCAAGCGGATTACCGTATCACGAATGGTTTGTAGAATTTGAAAATGAACCAGAAAATATGGAGGCTTTCGCCGAAGCAATAGACGATTCAATGCGAAAACAAAACATTTATTACGACGACTTAATTACAGGAAATGTTTTAAGAAAAGTAGTAGTAACCAAAGTTTCTAAAAACGGTTTTCAGGAATACATGAAATCGCAGGGGAAATTAGGCGGGCAGAATAAAACACCGAGATTGTCAAATGATAGAAAGATTGCGGATAATTTGAAATAAAGCAAAATAACTTATATTTATAAGTTCGAAAATAAAACACATGAAAGAAACCAAACATATATCAAGATCAAGAGCGCAGGAATCATCTGCGGCTATTGAAAAAATGTACATTACAATGCGCCATTTATTCAACCGTGGTTTTTATAAACCAATGGGAGTTTCCGGTGATAGTTTACGCGAATCATTATTGGCATTACGCCCGGAAATTTACGGAAATATAGGCGAAGAAAAAGTAGAACTAAACGGACTTCTGTACGTTATAGAACGTCTTCCAATAGGAATTGAACAATGCCGTTTTATCAATTTAACTTCTGATGAAGGTTATTCTAAATCACATTTTCAAGCGATTGTTCCTCCAAAAAGAAGAAGAAATTGTTACAGAATCGACGAAGAACAAATGAATGTTGAAATCACACGCGGTCGTTCTGACATTTATGATATTTTGACTCATTTGACCTTCATTTTCATCGAATCACATAAAATTAAGAGCAGAGTTTTATTAGATGACGGAGGCGAGGTTTCGCGCGATTGGCTGAAATTAGAACAAGCTGTAACGCAGACTAAAAAATTAGCTTTAATAGAAAAAGAAAAAGCAATTTCGCATGTTGCTAATATTTTAGGAAGAACATTTGAAGAAGTGTTAGATATATACGACGCTTTCGGATCTGAAAATGCTCCGGATCGTTTCTTGCACGTTATTTATTGGTTAGGAAAATTAGCGATCGAAGAAGTAATCGAAAACAATAAACGTACGATAACTTTTAGTCCAGTTTTAAGAGAACGATTAGGACATCATATTCACGGTGAAATTTGGGCAACCAACATCAAGGAAGTTTTAAAGGCAAATAATCTTTTAAAGCGTCCAATTCATGTGATAAGCGCGAATATGCATAGTGTAATGAATTCTATTTTTGCAACGCCGTTGTTGAAAACGAAATTCAAAGACAAATCAGATTTCTTTATTTATGAAGAATTAAGTAAATCCGGAGCAAAAGAAGTAAGAGCGCAGGTTGAAGAACTGGCTTCGAAAAACGGAATGATTTCGTTACCGGATACATCAGGAACCAATATCGATGTTCAGATTTTTGACACAGCCAAAATTGACTGGGCAAAAACCGCATTCCCAAAAGCTATAATTGATGAAACCGCACCGGTTATTATTGTCATGGATTATGCATTTGGTGAGCAGGCTTACGAAACAATTGACGAACTTTTAAAACCTTATAAAAAGGAAACTTTATTAAATGTTCAATCGGTTTCAATAATGGGAAAAGCCGGAATTCTGGAAGGCGGAAAAGGCGATATTATGATTCCGACAGCACATATAAATGAAGGAACGGCGGATAATTATTTCTTCGAAAATGAATTAACAGGCGCTATGTTTCAAGGAAATGACATTGCTGTTTTTGAAGGAGCAATGGTTACTGTTTTAGGAACATCATTGCAAAACAGAGATTTGTTGAAATTTTTCCACGAATCAACCTGGGGTGTAATTGGCCTTGAAATGGAAGGTTCTTATTACCAAAAAGCCATTCAGTCGGCATCGAAAATTAGAAAAAGTGTACCACACGATATTAAGGTTCGTTATGCATATTATGCCTCAGATAATCCTTTGGAAACCGGAAGCACATTGGCTTCAGGCGGATTAGGAACGACAGGTGTGAAACCAACCTATTTGATTACCATTAAAATTTTGGAACAAATTTTCAACGTAAAATAAAAATTAATGAGTACAAAAGTACCCCAAAATTCAGATCAGGAAATTGATATTTTTCAGCTTTCACGAAGCATTGGTGGCTTTTTTGATCGTGTAAGCAGGTCTATTTTTAGAGCGATTCAGTTTTTTATTCGAAACTGGATTGCTGTGCTAGTTTTGGTTGTACTTGGTGCTGCGCTAGGATTTTATTTAGATTCTAATAAAAAATCGTACAATAATCAGATTGTCGTATCACCAAATTTTGAAAGTGTTGATTATTTATACGCGAAAGTTGATTTAATACAGTCTAAAATTGCAGCCGGTGATGTGGATTTTCTGAAAAACACTGTTGGAATAGCAAATCCACAAACAATCAGAAAAATTGAAATCAAACCAATTGCAGACGTTTATAAATTTATTGAAGACAAAGAACAAAACTTTGAACTTATAAAATTAATGGCTGAGGTTGGTGAAGTAAAAAAGGTTCTGGAAGATAATGTTACAAGCAAAAATTACACTTATCATACCATTTCATTTGTTTCAAGTGGAACAACAAACGAAAAGGAAGTTGTAGAACCGTTGTTGAAATATCTAAATAATTCGGCATATTTTAATTCAATTCAAAAAATCGGTTATAAAAATCTCCAACGCGAAATTGCTCAAAATGATACCATAATTGCTCAGATCGATCATGTTTTAGACGGACTTTCAAGTACTGCAAAAAACAGTTCTAGAAACGAAAAACTAGTTTATTATAGTGAGAATTTGCAATTAAACGACATCATAAAAACCAAACAAAAATTAGTTACAGAACAAGGAAAAAACAGATTCAGATTAATCAGTTTTGATAAAACGATCAAAGAGATTAATGCAACACTCAACATAAATGAAAGTAAAACGGTAAACGGCCATTTTAAAATCTGGTTACCGCTTTTCTTTATTTTTCTTTTTGTTCTGATTAGTATGTTTCGCAAATTTTACCGTAAACAGCTTGCTCTTTCAAAAGCAAGTCAATTTTAAACCCATTGAAAGCCAGTTCTATTTTTGAAAGATTTTCAAACAATAAATTTTTAAGGCAAAGCTTTAGCACTTTATCGTTACGTGTTTTTGGTGCATTGCTCTTATTTGGATTTACCGTTTTCCTTACCAAAACCTATAGTCCAAAATTAGTGGGTCAGTATGATTTTGTACGTTCCTTTCTTTTATCTATCGGAAGTATTTGTCTGCTTGGTTTTGATCAGTCGATAATTTATTTTAAGGGAAAATTAGCGAGCCAAAATGCGATTGAAGAATTAAAAAACATTTACGCCAAAATGGTTGCAATGCTTTTTTACACTTCATTGCTGACATTGCTGCTCATTGCAGTGATCAGCAAAGAAACGATCAATAATTATTTTTCAGATCCTGCCGTATATTCAATTTTTTTGAAAGGAGCCGCAGCATTGTTTTTTTCTGGTTTATCTATTTTAAATACTGAAGTTTTTCGGGCATTGGATAAATTGTATATAGCCGAATTGTTTCGAAATATTATTAAATATGTTCCGCTGATTATTGGTTCTGTTATTTTGTTTTATTGGCATAAAGAAGAATATCTGGTTGACGTTTTCCTCTTAGGATTTGTTTTTCTGGCGATCCTGAGTTCGATATTTGTTTTTGTTTATTTTCGAAAAAAAACTATTTCGATAACGGCAGAAAAAATTTCGCATAAAGAAATATTTTTAAAATCATATCCAATCGCTATCAGTGCAATGGCCTTGTTTTTATTAATGTGTTTTGATATTATGTTTTTGAAGAAATACAGAAACGATGAAACCGTTGCTTTTTATTCAGTAGGAGTTAAGATTATGACGATTATTTCGATTATAATCGTGAGTATAAATATTACGGTTTCGGCTAAAATAGCAGAATTTTTTGCCAGTCATAAAACAGCAGAATTAACCGAAGTGTCAAAAAATAGCGCCCGTTTAATCTTTGGAATAACGTTACCGGTCATTATACTGATCAGTTATTTTTCAAAATCTATTTTGTCAATTTTCGGTCATCAGTATGTTGTGGCGCAAGAGGCATTTTTAATTTTAATAATTGGTCAGGGTATTTGTTCGACATTTGGTACGGCTTCCGTTTATTTGAATATGACTGGAAGACAGCACATTTTCCAGGTTATTTTAATGATAGCAGTTATAATTAATTTCATTTTAAACCGATTTTTAATTCCGATTTACGGCATGACAGGCGCAGCAATTGCTTTTGTTTCAAGTTCTTTTTTCTGGAATTTTGTTTCGGCAGTTGTTATTTATCGAAAGGATAAAATAAAAGTGTTTTTGCATTAAAAAGCTATGCCATGAACATCGAGAAAGAAACTTTGCTTTTTAGCATTATTGTTCCGATTTACAATGTTGAGGATTATTTGCCGCAATGTCTGGACAGTATTTTGTGTCAAAGTTTTTCTGATTTTGAACTTATTTTAGTCAATGACGGATCAACAGATTCTTCGCTGGAAATCTGTCAGCAATACAAACAAAAAGTTCCTCAGATAATCCTGATTGATAAAGAAAATGGAGGTTTGTCTGATGCCAGAAATACAGGATTACAAACAGCAAAAGGCGATTATATTATTTTTACCGACAGTGATGATTATTGGCAGGGAAAACAGGTTCTGGAAGATTTGAGTAATTTAATTTCCAAAACAAATCCAGATATAATCATACACGAAGAAAGTCGGTTTTTTGCAGAAAAAGATGTGGTCTGTAAATACAATCAGCGATTTATAAAAAATAAAAACGGAAAATTTGAAGACGAAATAGTAAAACTGGTTTACTACGATTTGTATGTGGCTTCTGCTTGGGATAAAGTGATTAAAAGAACAATTTTAATCGAAAATCAATTATTTTTTCCTGTCGGAAGAAAATCTGAAGATATAGAATGGTGCGGGAAATTGATGTTTTATATCACGACTTTTAGTATTTATTCGAAATCATTTTATGTGTACCGTCAGGCGAGACAGGGTTCAATTACAACGACAGTAAGTGCGAAACATATTGAAGATGTGTATGAAATGGTAAAAGAGGGTTTAAATGCACAAAAAGCCAAATCAGAAAAAGTAAACAAAGCAATAGAGAATTATTGGGCCTGCAATTATGTAGTAATTCTAAAGGATTTTTATGTTTTATCATCTGAAACACAAAAGAAGATTTGGAATGATTTAATTTCCTGGAAATATCTTCTTAAAAAAGGACGTAATATAAAAGTAGACAAAGTGATGAAATTCTATAAATTTTTGTCCTTTAAAACATTGATTTTCTTTTTGAATGGTTACAGATTAAAAAGAAGCTTGAATAAAAAACGCAGAGCGTCAAAATAAAGTACAAATAGAAATATGCAATTATTAATCAAAAAAAGTACGGCGGCATTTTTGCTTATTGCTTCAGCTAATTTAGTTGTGGCATTTTTGGCTTTTTTTGTTTTGCCTCCAAAATTTTTCTACGATACCGCTATAATTATCTATGATAAGTACAATGAAATAGGCTATTTTGGGAGTTATCCGCTTACTATTTTATTCTATAAAATTATAGGTTTTCGATATCTTCCTTTCCCAATAATTGCGCTGATTCAGTTTCCCATTTTAATGTATATTTTATATAAAATTGGAATTCCGGACAACTTTGAAAAAGTAAACATTAAAAACCTTTTAGTCTATCTGGGTATTTTTATGATTGCGATTTTCATCTCGATGCCGTCAAAAGAATTTATTACGTATTTGTTTATTGCACTAATTGTTTTTTTGTGTAGAAATAAGCGGTTTTCTTTTCAAAAAACCATTCTTATTCTCATTGTGCTATTAGTTGGTTTTGGAGCCTTATATCGTCCTTATTTTGCCTTAATTCCTATTGTTGGCGGCGGCATGTATTTAGTCAGTTTTATCAATTTCAAAAATAAAACACTAACAACAATTTTTTATGGCTTACTTATCGCTGTGTTTTTGTCTTTAAGCTACGGTGTTTTAAAAGGGAAATATTTTTCAGAAATCAGTAGAGAAGTTGTAAACAGTACCAGAATGGTTTCGGGAGATGCCAATTCTATTATTACATCGCCTGTAAAAACAGATACCTGGTATGGGGAAACGATTAGTGTTTTTTATGGTTTTTTTACGGTCAATCTTCCATTAAATGGTTTAAAACATATACTTTCACCTCAAATTATTGTTTTTGTAATTTGGCAGCTTTTGCTGTTTTATATCTTATTGGTTCGGTTTTCTAAATGTCTTAAAGAAAGAAAAAAATACAGTTTCGAACTTTTGATTATGTTTATTTTGTTTTCCTTTTTTATTCTCCAGGGCGTTTTTGAACCCGACTTAGGTTCGGCAATTCGGCATAAAATCGGCATTTTTCCATTAATTTATTTTGCATTGTATTATGAATATTTCCGACAAGAACTTCAATAAAATATTTCACTTTTTCTTGTGTCTGATTGCAGTGGCCATGATTTTCAGAAAACCCTGTTCTTTGTTCATAATTGTGTTTGCAGTATTTAATTTGCTTTTCATCAAAAAATTAAAATTCAGCAAAACAGCATTGCTTTTAATGGCTTGTATCGCTTCTCCAATTTTGTTGGAATTATTGCTTTTCTGGAACAATGATTCTTTTGCAAAAGGATTAAAAGCAATTGAAAAAAGTACATCCTTGTTGATTTTTCCGTTGTTTATAATTGGAAATTATAAGCGTGTAAATTTTTTAAAAATAGCAAAAACATATTCGATTGTTACAACGCTAATTATGCTGTTCTTCTTTCTTAGATTTCTAGTTGTTTATCCGCAATTGATGGATAAGTATTTGAATGGAATCGATTTATGGGAAATGGGTTATCAGTTTGCGGATAGCCTTCGTATTCACGCTCCGGCTTTAAACATGCACTTAGCTTTTGTGTCGGTTTGTGCATTGTATTTTGTTTTTAACAGCTTCAAAAATCATGAAAAAACAATATTTAAAATACTCTCATTGACTGTTTTTCTATTCTCTTTTTTCTTCGTTCTTTTTGTGAATACCAGAATGGCGCTAATAAATGCTTTATTCGGATTTTTGATTGTTTTCTTTTTTGAAATCAGATCTAAATTCAACACCAAAAAAATCATTTTGACAGCTATAACGGTTCTTGTTTTATTAGGAGGAATTACATTTTTCTTTGTTCAGAAGAATCCTTACATGAAAGAGAAATATTCTAAGGTAACTTTTGCTTATATGGATAAAGTGGGAAAACTAGACGAAATCGACCATCCTGAAATTAAGGTTTTTAATTCGCTTGTAACAAGAATATCTATCTGGAAATCGGCTTGGGAATTGTCTGTGCAACATCTTCCTTTTGGCGTTGGAGCTTCAGATGGAAAATCAGAATTAAACAAATATTATAAAACAACCAATCAGCAATTTTTGGCCAAATATGAATTTCCAACGCACAATCAGTTTTTAGATTTTCTATTGAAGTTTGGTGTCTTGGGGCCGTTGGTGGTTTTTCTTTATATTTTCGCAATTGGTTATTTGGGCTATGATCTGAAAAACGCAATCATACTTTCGTTTTTCCTGATCTTTTTCACCTCAAATCTAACTGATGATTTTTTACTTCGTTTTGACGGAATTGCCTTTAGCGGATTATGGTTTTCTATTTTTGGAAGTTATTGGCTGCAACAAAAAATCATTCTTGATAAAGTGCCAGTAATTGTTTAAAATTCTGATTTTTATCAAATAAATCATGACATCTTGCCAAAGCATTTTCTCCAAATTCTGATCTTGTTTCCGGATCTTTTAAAATTTCAAAAAAGTTTTCTAATTCAGATACATCTGTAAAAAGAAATCCCGTTTTGTTGTGCAGAACGGCATCTTTATTTCCAATAATATTGGTAGCAATAACTGGTTTTTGCAGTGCCATTGCTTCAAGCACAGCAATTGGCAATCCTTCCCAAAGGGAAATTTGCATATAAATATCGATATTATTTAGTTCTTTCAAAACGGTTTTTCGGTCTAAAATCCAGCCTGTAATTCTAATGTTTGGAGCTGTAATTAAAGGTCTTAATTCACCATCGCCAATCCAGACAAAATTAAAATCAGGAAATTTTAAAGCTATTTGATTAAATTGTTCAGGATTTCTGGCTGCAGTAATTCTGGCCATAATACCAATAGTAAGTTTTTCATTTTGATGAGGTGCAAAATGTTCCTGAACATTTGAAATATCAATACCATTTCGAACTAATCTGGCATTGCCAATTCCTTTCGCAATTTCAAGCTCTGTATCACCGCAAGCGACAATTGTTCCGCCAAAAAAACGCTGAAAACTTTTTTCAATTCCCCAATAAATATTTCTGACCGTGTTTGAAATGTCCGTTCTCAAAAATGAATAACCGTGCGGTGTATAAAAAAGTTTCTTCTTTTTGAATAAGAAAAAATAGGCAACCCTGCCCAAAACGCCAGCTTTTGAAGAGTGAAGATGAATAACATCCGGATTGATTTTTTTGAGTTCTTTGGCTAATTGATAAGCAGATTTTAAATCCTGGATAGGAGAAAACTCCCGAACCATATTAACCTGGATCAGTTTAACTCCATCTGAAAATTCAGATTTTATTTTTTGTGCATCAATTTCTTTTCGATTACCACTATAAATGATAGTAGTTTCTATGTTTTTGTTTATTTCATCATCTCCAAAAAAAGTCGATAAATCTCTAAAATAAGTATAAACGCCGCCACCTAGAGCCTCAATAATGTGTACAACTTTCAAAAGAATGGATTTTATTGTGGGTAAAAATAGAGAAATGAGTTTAATAATTTTCTGAAAATATAAAACTTCTTTTAACAGATGATTTAAGGGGTAATTTAAAAGGCCAGATATTTTATTACATTTGTGCATCTATCTTGGATTTTATACTAATAAAACCCAAAAATGTTTCAATTAAATCAATTATGAAAAGAATACTTATTACCGGAGCAGCAGGATTTTTAGGGTCGCATTTATGTGATCGATTTATTAAAGAAGGCTATTTTGTTATTGGAATGGACAACCTGATTACGGGAGATCTTAAAAATATTGAGCATTTATTTAAGTTAGAAAACTTCGAATTTTACCATCACGATATCACCAAGTTTGTTCATATTCCAGGTGATTTAGATTATATTTTACATTTTGCTTCACCGGCAAGTCCAATTGATTATTTAAAAATTCCGATTCAGACTTTAAAAGTGGGATCGTTAGGAACACATAATTTGTTAGGATTAGCAAGAGTTAAAAAAGCAAGAATTCTTATTGCATCAACTTCTGAAGTTTATGGCGATCCATTGGTTCATCCGCAAACTGAAGAATATTATGGAAATGTAAATACGATTGGTCCCCGTGGTGTTTACGACGAAGCCAAACGTTTTCAGGAATCAATCACAATGGCGTATCATACTTTTCATGGCGTAGAAACCAGAATAGTGCGTATTTTTAATACTTACGGTCCAAGAATGCGATTAAACGACGGACGTGTAATTCCGGCTTTTATTGGTCAGGCGCTTCGTGGTGAAGATTTAACAATTTTTGGAGACGGAATGCAAACGCGTTCTTTTTGTTACGTAGATGATCAGGTCGAAGGTATTTTCAGATTATTGCATTCTGATTATGTTTATCCGGTAAACATTGGAAATCCGGATGAAATCACGATTAAGGATTTTGCTGAAGAAATTATCAAATTGACAGGAACAAATCAAAAAGTTGTGTATCATCCGTTGCCAATAAATGACCCATTGCAACGTCAGCCAGATACGACGAAAGCGAAGGAATTATTAGGCTGGGAAGCAAAAGTGAGCCGTTCTGAAGGAATGAAAATTACGTACGATTATTTCAGATCGCTTTCTAAAGAAGAACTTTCTAAAGAAGAACACAAAGATTTTTCAAGTTATATAAAATAATTAAGAGCGTTAATGAGTGAATTAGTTTCTATTATAACGCCAACTTACAATACTGAAAAGTTCATTAAAGAAACTTTAAAGTCAGTTCAAAATCAAACGTACCAAAATTGGGAAATGATTTTGGTTGATGATGCTTCTACGGATGAAACGGTAAAGATTATTTCTGATTTTGCTAAAAAAGACAGTAGAATAAAACTGTTTAAATTAGAAAAAAATTCCGGAAATGGTTTTGCACGAAATGTGGCCTTAGAAAAAGCAGTTGGAAAATACATTGCTTATCTGGACGCTGATGATTTGTGGTTTCCGAATAAATTAGAAAAGCAGATTCAGTTTTTAAAAGCGAATAATTTGCATTTTACTTTTAGTTTTTACGATTGTATTGATGAAGAAGGAAACTCGTTAAACAGAAGAGTAGAATCGCCAATAAATTTAACTTACGACGAACTGTTTTTTTGCAATTATGTTGGCAATTTAACGGCTATTTACGATACGGATTATTTTGGAAAAATCATTTTAGAAGCGACTCAAAAAAGACAAGATTGGCGTTTGTGGCTTACAATTTTAAAACAAATTCAGGCTACAAAACCAGTTCCGGAACCTTTAGCCTTTTACAGAATTAGAAAAAATTCGATTTCATCATCAAAATTCAAATTGATCAAACACAACTTTGGTGTTTACAGAGAATTCCACGGATTTAATTTTGTGTTTTCTGTTTTGTTGATGGTGCGATTTTTATTTACTCAGTTGATTATAAAACCTCAATATATAAAGAAGATTTAAAACTCAACTTGAAGTCGCAATTTGTGACTTCAAGTTTCAAGGTCGCAAATTGCGACCTTGAAGAATTTCGTTTAGGATTGGAGGTCGCAAGTTGCGACCTCCAATTTTTTTTAAGTTTTATTGTAAAAGTTAATCGAAAACTTGATATCACAATTTGTGATATCAAGTTTCTAAGGTCACAATTTGTGACCTTAAAGAATTATTTTTTATAACCAATTTTCACTCTATCAGACTCATTTTCTTTCTTTTCAGTCAATTCATCCAAGTAGGAAAAGACCAACTCAATATTTTTGTCATGATTTTCTAACTTTTTCTGAATCTGAAGAATATCGACTTTTATTTCCGTTGTATCTAAAAGCATTTGTCTCACTTTAGTGAAAATCCTCATGATTTGAATGTTCGTCTGAATAGCTTTGTCAGTTTTTAAAACACTTGACAACATTAAAACGCCGTGTTCTGTAAAAGCAAAAGGTAAATATTTTTGATGTTCTCCTCGTCCTTTCTTTAAGGTCGCAATTTGCGACCTTAAAGAATTATATTCACTTTCACTTAGTTGAAACATAAAATCCACAGGAAAGCGTAATATATTCCTTTTTACCTGTTCGTTTAATCTTTTAGTTTCAATCTCATATAGTAGAGCTAAATCAAAGTCAAGCATCACTTTTTGACCACGGATAAAATATATTTTGTTTGAAATAGTTTCTTCAGAAAGTAAAGATTGATCTTCCATAAGTTTTTAATTAGCAAAAACAAATGTAAGATTTTATTTATATTACAGATAAGATTTAAATTGTTTTAATTTTCCTCGATTGGTTCTTTCTAAAACAGTTTTTCTTGTAAAAGTGAAGTTTAAATTAGGTTCTAAATACAAATCAATTGCTTCTTTGATTTTATGAATTTGTTCTGAAACTAATTCTTTTTCAGAAACATATTCAATTTCAAAAGTATCTAATCTGGTTTGTTTGATGATAAATTCTTTTACGTTTCCGTCGTCTTCAATAATACTTTTGGTTACATAATAAAAGGTCAATCCAGGTGATTTTTTTCCACTTGGTAAAATGGCAACGTCATTAGTTCTTCCAATTAATTTTTTGAGAATTGGTTTTTGAGGCGTGCTTTTTTCGTCTAAAATTCCAATATCGCCAATTTCATATCTAATAAAAGGATTTGCTTTATTGAATAAAGAAGTAATGACAATTCGTCCTTCTTCCCCGTAAGGGAGAACTTTATTATTTTCATCTAAAATCTCAAGGAAAAGTGTTTCGGTATTAATTTGCCATTCACCTTTTGGATTTTCAAAAGCAATCAAATCTAGTTCTGAAGCTCCATATTCATTGATTATTGGAATACCGAATTGTTTTTCTAAAAGTTTTTTATCCGATTCAAAAAGCATTTCAGAAGTAACAAAACAAGCTTTAAGAGTTGGACAAATTTCTTTCAGAATGATGTTTTTCTTTTCTAAATATTTAGCGAACAAAACGATAGAACTTGTATATCCGTTGATGTAATCGAACTTTTTCGATCTGAATTTTCGAAGAAATTTTTCTAAAACTTCATCAGATAAATCGAAAACCGGAAAACGAAAACGATGCGTAAGAAAATCTTTGAAGCGTTCTTTTTGGTAGCCAATAAAATCCATCGGAATACCATAAAAGCGTGCCTGATAGGAATGATTAAAATCGATGTTGAACCACCCAAAACGCATACTATTCGAAGCCCAGGTTAAAGCATGAGAATATTTATCTTTAGCAAAAACAAAAGGTGTTCCGCTTGATCCGGAAGTTTTGTTGAGGTAAACATTTTTTAAAGTATATCCTTTTGAAAGTCTTTCAGAAAGTGGTTTTTGTAGATTTTGTTTATTTAAAACAGGTAAATCTTCCCATTTTAAATCTGTTTTATTTCCAACTAATTCCTGATAAAAAGAGTTGTTTTGCAAATGAAAAGCAACAATTTCTTCTTTTTTATTTTGAAGGAAAATAAGATAATCTTCTTCAGATAAATTAGCAATTTCATTCAATTCGGCTTTAGCTTTCTTTATCGGAAAACCATTTAATTGCAGCGAAATATCAAAAAGAGAAATCATTTTTGGAAGATTAATTTTCATCAAAAATAATATTATCCAACTACTAACAGAGAAGAATCACGAACTTTTTAAGATTTAATTATTTTTTACGTGTAAAAGCAATTATTTTTGCACCACAACTAAATACAACTATACCATGACAATTTTATTATTGGGATCAGGCGGAAGAGAGCATGCTTTTGCGTGGAAAATGATTCAGAGTCCGCTTTGCGAAAAACTTTTTGTTGCACCAGGAAACGCGGGAACAGCTGCAATTGCTACAAACGTTGCGATGTCTCCAACTGATTTTGATGCAATTAAAACATTTGTTTTGCAGGAAAATGTAAAAATGGTTGTTGTTGGGCCAGAAGATCCTTTGGTAAAAGGGATTTATGATTTTTTTAAAAATGACGAAAGTTTAAAGCATATTCCGGTTATCGGGCCATCAAAATTGGGTGCTCAATTAGAAGGAAGTAAAGAATTCGCTAAAGAATTCCTGATGAAACACAATATTCCAACAGCTGCGTACGATAGTTTTACTGCCGAAACAGTTGAAAAAGGATGTGATTTTCTTGAAACTTTACAGCCTCCATACGTTTTAAAAGCAGATGGTTTAGCAGCAGGAAAAGGAGTTTTGATTATTCAGGATCTTGAAGAAGCGAAAACGGAATTAAGAAATATGTTGGTTCATGAAAAATTTGGAGCAGCAAGTTCAAAAGTAGTTATTGAAGAGTTTTTGGACGGAATTGAATTAAGCTGTTTCGTTTTAACTGACGGAAAAAGCTATAAAATTCTTCCAACTGCAAAAGATTACAAACGAATTGGAGAAGGCGATACAGGCTTAAATACAGGCGGAATGGGAGCAGTTTCTCCAGTTCCTTACGTTGATGCTGTTTTGATGGAAAAAATCGAAACTCGTATCGTAAAACCAACAATCGAAGGTTTTCAAAAAGATGGAATCGAATATAAAGGTTTTGTATTTATTGGTTTAATCAATGTAAAAAACGAACCAATCGTTATTGAATATAACGTGAGAATGGGAGATCCGGAAACTGAAGTTGTAGTGCCGAGATTAAAATCTGATTTAGTTGAATTATTCCTTTCAGTTGCTAATCAAAAATTAGACGAATTTACTTTAGAAGTTGATCCAAGAAGTGCGACTACAATTATGGTGGTTTCTGGCGGATATCCTGAAGATTTTGAAAAAGGAAAAGTAATTACTGGATTAGAAAATATTACAGATTCTATAGTTTTTCACGCAGGTACAAAATTAGACGGCAATAATGTCGTTAGTAATGGAGGACGTGTTTTGACTGTAACATCATACGGAGACGATTTTCAACAGGCCATAAAAAAATCTTACCAAAACATAGATAAACTAAATTTTGATAAGATGTATTTTAGAAAAGATATCGGATTCGATCTAATATAAAATGAATTCTCTAACCCTTTTCGGAGGGTTAGATACTTTTTATTTTAAAAAAGAGTGAGCCGTTGTATCTTGGTTTTCTGTTCCTGCGTCATCAAATATGCGTAATTGTTTAATCCAGTAACCGATTGCACATGCACAGATGATCATAAAAATCCAGTTAATTGTGCTTGCAGCAAACCAGCTAACTAGTTCCAAACGACGTAAAAAGTCAAGTGGAGCAAACAAAATGTTAACGAATAAGTATTGTATTCCTTCAAAAAAAGCTGTCATAATTTTTTTAAATTATAGATTATTATTGTTTTTAACGCATTGAAGCAAAATTCAAACGAAGAATCTTTTTTCAACTTGTTGGTTTTTCCTTTTAAACAAGTATTATATTTACAATCACAAAAGTATAAAATATCCTTATGATAACAAGTGTTTTTAAAAAATCTACACCATTAAATTATTCTTTGGTCGTAATTTTAATACTGGTTTTCTTTTTTCTGTTTCAAATTCAGGAACCATCATGGATGGCTTCTTATTTTTTAGCGTTTCAAAAACTAAGTTTATTGTGTTTTATTTTCGCATCTTTTTTCCTGATAAATTTTATCGTTAAAAAGAACGGACTCAGTAAAGACAACGGATATTCGATATTTTTCTATTTGTTGTTTATCTTGTTTTTCCCCACGATATTTAATAATTCGAATGTTATATATGCCAACTTTTTTCTGTTATTGGCGCTTCGAAGGTTAATTTCACTACAGTCATTAAAAGCTTCAAAAGAAAAAATATTTGATGCCTCCTTTTGGATTTTAGTAGCTTCTTTATTTCAATTTTGGTGTATTCTTTTCCTTATTTTGGTTTTTATATCAATTATTTTTCACGTTTCGAGAGATTACAGGAACTGGGTTTTACCATTTGTAGCACTTTTAGCAGTTGCAATTGTCTTTTTATTAGTATCCTTAATTTTCCACTTTGATGCTATTGCATTTTTTGAAAAACGTGCTGTAATCGATTTAAGAATTGATTATTTTAAGAATAATTACGAAAACGGAGCACTTTCAATTTATGTTGCAGTTGCCTTATTTTTTGTAGTTTCTATGTTGACAACTTTGTCAAACAGACCTCAAATTGTACATACATCATATAAAAAAGTGGTGGCTTGTTTTTTTATTGCAGCCTTTGTTTTTATTCTTTCGCCTAATAAAAGCAATGATTTATTGCTTTTCAGCATTACACCTTTAACCATTATGGCTTCAAGTCATGTTGAATATGTGCAACAAAAACTAAACAATGAAATTGTATTTTATGTACTTATTTGCTGTAGTTTATTTACGTTTTTCTCTCAATTATAATTTACTTCCGTAAGCAAGATCGCCCGCATCACCTAGTCCGGGAACAATGTAGTTTTTCTCGTTTAATTTTTCGTCTAAAGAAGCTACCCATAAATGGCAGCTGTCAGGAAGATTTTTTTCAAGGTAAGCAACACCTTCAGGAGCAGCAATAACAACCACAATATGAATTTCTTTTGGAGCTGCATTCTGAACTAATTTTTCATGCACCGCCACAATAGATTGTCCCGTTGCCAACATCGGATCAAGAAGCAAAACCGTTTTATTGTTCAGATTTGAAAGCGCCTGATATTCAACTCTAATTTCAAATTCATGATCGTTATTAGGATGATACCTGCAAGCCGAAACAAAGCTGTTTTCGGCATGATCGAAATAATTTAAAAAACCATTGTGAAGCGGTAACCCAGCTCTTAAAATAGAACATAAAACCAATTCACTTTCGATTTCGGTTGTTTTTTTGATACCAAGTGGTGTTTGAATTTCAACATCTTTATAAGACAAATCTTTGCTTAATTCATACGCCATAATTTCGCCAATTCGCTCGATATTTCTTCTAAAACGCATACTGTCGTTCTGAACATTTACATTTCTGATTTGACCTAAAAAATGATTTAATACGCTATTGTTTTCAGATATATAATGAATTTTCATATGGAGATTTTAGAATTATCAATGATTTATGATACGAAAACGAAAAAAGAATCGTTTTTTTCAAACTATAAAAGTATAAAAAGTATCTTTGTCTCTCTAATAATTAAAGACATGTTTTCAAAATTAGCTTATTCTGTTTTCGAACAAAGTATCAAGGATTATCACCAGTTTGATAACGTTGATCAACCTATAAACAATCCTTATCCAAAAGATAAATTTGAGCATTTATTATATCTAAAAAACTGGATTGACACCGTTCAATGGCATTTTGAAGATATTATTCGTGATCCGCAAATTGATCCGGTTGCAGCTTTGACTTTAAAAAGAAGAATCGATGCTTCAAACCAGGAACGTACGGATATGGTTGAATATATTGATGGTTACTTTTTGCAAAAATACAGCACTGTAAAAGCAAAAGACGGAGCAAAAATCAATTCTGAAAGTCCTGCCTGGGCATTTGACAGATTATCTATTCTGGCATTAAAAATTTATCATATGCATGAAGAAGCTACTCGTGCAGAGGCTTCGCAAGAACATAGAGATAAATGTCAGGAAAAATTAAATGTTCTTTTAGAGCAAAGAACAGATTTATCTACAGCAATTGAAGAATTGTTGACAGATATCGAAAATGGAGAAAAATTCATGAAAGTGTACAAACAAATGAAAATGTACAACGATGATGAGTTAAATCCGATTTTATATCAAAATAAAAAATAATTTGGCAGAATTGTCCAATAAAATTAAGCATATAGCCGTCATGAGACTATCCGCAATGGGAGATGTCGCCATGACGGTTCCTGTTTTACGCGCTTTTGTAAAACAGTATCCCGAAGTAAAATTGACGGTTATTTCTCGTCCTTTTTTTAAACCTTTTTTTGACGGAATTCCAAATCTGGACTTTTTTGCTTTTGATGAAAAAGAAAAACACAAAGGTTTTCCTGGACTTTTAAGATTATATAAAGACATTAAAAAACTCAAAATTGATGCTTTTGCAGATCTTCATAATGTTTTAAGATCTAAAATTGTGAGTTTGCTTTTCGCTTTAAGCGGAAAAAAAAGAGCCACTGTTGATAAGGGTAGAGAAGGAAAAAAAGAATTAACCCGAGCCGAAAACAAAATTTTCAAGCAATTGCCAACGATGTTTGAAAGACATGCTAAAGTGTTTGAAAAACTTGGTTTTCCTTTAGATTTATCTCAACCGGAATTTCCTGAAAAAGCAGATTTAAGTTCAGAGCTTTTGGAAATCATCGGAAATCAAAATCAAAAATTAATCGGAATTGCACCTTTTGCACAATATGACTCTAAAGTATATCCGATTGATTTGATGACAGAAGTTATTTCGATTTTGGCGCAAAATCCAAATCATAAAATATTGCTTTTTGGCGGAGGAAAGAAAGAAGTCGAAATTTTAGATTCGCTTTCAAAATCATTTAAAAATGTAATTAATATGGCTGGAAAAATTAAATTCCAACAAGAATTACAATTGATCAGCAATCTCGATGTAATGCTTTCTATGGATTCCGGAAATGCACATATTGCCGCAATGCTGGGCGTAAAAGTTATTACGCTGTGGGGTGCGACACATCCATACGCAGGATTTTTGCCTTTTAATCAAATTTTAGAAAATGCCTTAACTTCAGATAGAAATCAATATCCAAAATTGCCAACATCCGTTTACGGAAATAAAATAGTTGAAGGTTATGAGGATGCGATGAGAAGTATTTCTCCGGAGAAAATAATTGCTAAAATAGAAGATCAGCTTTCAAAGTAAATTTTAAAAAATTCCAATAAAAAATTCCAAATTCCAACTTTACAATTGGGATTTGGAATTTTTTATTGGAATTCGATTTTCATAAATCAAGAAAAAGATAACCCATTGGTTTCTTTTTGTTTCTATCAACTACAATATCAACAAAGTGATTTTCTTTTTCAGTAGCTAATAAAATGTGTTCAAAATCGTCTGCTGAATTTCTATAAACTTTATGTATCAATTCAGATTCTTTAATTTTATTCGATAAAATTTTGGCTGCTTTTAATTCACTTATATAAGGCCAAATATTGAACAAATTATCATTAGGTACTGAAATTTCTGCCATTCCATCGATCATTGATGCGCTATACTTTTCTTTTGAAAGTAGTTTAGGAGCTTTTCTGTTTCTTCTTTTTTTAATTATAAAATAGACACAGATAAAAGATGTTATTACAAAAAGTAAAATAAAAGAAAGACGGAGGTAGTGATGCATTGCCATGATATTTAATGTTTAAACTTGTTGACAATCAGAGATAGCTTTACTCAGTTTTTAAAAAAAAGGAGAATGTTAAGCTTTAAGTACACTACTAATATAGTAAATTTTCGGCATATTTTTTAAAAAATATTTAAAATGAGATATGGTTTTTTACAAATTGTTAAAGTGTGCAGTTGGTCAGAATTGCATTTTGAACAAAAAAAATTCCAAATCCCAATTGTAAAGTTGGAATTTGGAATTTGAAAATATTGGAATTTTAACGTCTAAACATCATCATAATCTACATAAATAGATTCTGATGTTGGATGTGCCTGACAGGTTAAAATTAATCCTGAAGCAATTTCTTTATCTGTTAAAATAGAATTTTTTGTCATTTCTGCAGTTCCAGAAGTTACACGAGCTAAACAACTGCTACAAATTCCGCCCTGGCAAGAATACGGAGCATCAATTCCTTGTTTTAATGCTGCATCCAGAATGGTTTGTTTTTGAGACATCTCAAAAGAAACTTCATCATCATCAACTAAAACCGTGATTTTTGTGTGTCCTTCAAGCGAAGTTTTTATTTCATGTTCCTGAGATGAAGAAGTAAAAAGTTCAAACTTAATAGCAGATTCTTTTACATTTTTCTCTTTCAAAATATCAGAAACAGTATTGATCATTTGTTCAGGACCACACAAGAAAAACTTATCAAATTGAAGCTCTTTGTGTTTGTTGTTCAAGACAAAATTAACTGTTGATTTTTCGATTCTTCCAAACAATGCATTTTCGGCTTTAGCCTGACTAAACACATAATGCACAAAAAGACGACCAACATATTTTAATTGCAAATCGTGAAGTTCTTGATGAAAAATAGTTTCGTCAGGTGTTTTGTTTCCGTAAACCAATACAAATGAACTTTTTGGTTCGCTTTTTAAAACCGATTTTATAATAGAAAGTACAGGGGTAATTCCGCTTCCTGCTACAAAAGCTGCATAATTTTTTTGTCTTTCAGCGTCTGGTTCAAAAGTAAATTTTCCTTCCGGATGACCTACTTCAAGAACATCTCCAGCTTTAAGTTTGGTATTGGCAAATGGAGAGAACAAACCATTTTTAACGGCTTTCACTGCAATTCGCAATTCACCGCTTTCTGGCGCAGAACAAATAGAGTAAGCACGACGAATTTCTTGATTATCAAGAGTTAATTTTAAATTTATATATTGTCCTGCAATAAATTTATAGTCTGGTTTTAGTTCCTCGGGAACATTAAAAAGTATAGAAACGGCATCGGTTGTTTCACGTTTTACCTCTTTAATTATCAGTTTTAAGAATGAAGGCATGATTGTATATTTTATGCAAAAGTAGCAAACGGAGATTAATTCGCAGGCACTAAACTATTATTTTTAACTTTTTTTGTAACGTTTTCTTACATTTGATCTCTTACTACAAAACTCAAAACCAATTAACCATGATTAAAAAGTTTATTTATCTCGAATGGAAAGCCTTTACCAGATCGGCGTCGTTTGGAGCAAACCTGGCAATGAAAATTTTGTTAGGGTTTTTAATGATTTATTTTTCACTTCTTTTTATTGGTGCAGGTGTTGGAGCATTTTATTTGCTTAAAAAAATGAATTTCGAACCATTAGTAACAATCAACCAATTTTTGATTTATTATTTTCTGTTTGATTTGGTTATTCGATTGTTGATGCAGGCAATTCCGGTTCTAAACATTAAACCATTATTAGTTTTGCCTTTTAAAAAACCAACAATTGTTCATTTTTCATTAGGAAAAACGGCGTTGTCTTTTTTTAATTGGGTTCACGCACTTTTCTTTGTTCCTTTTTCGATTGTATTAATATTAGAAGGTTACGATATTATTGGAATCGTGATGTGGCTTTTGGCGATTTTCTCTTTAATATACATCAACAATTTTCTAAATATTATTCTAAGTAATATTGACAAATTGTTTGTTGTTTTTGTCGGAATTGCAATAGGTTTGGGAGCAGCGCAGTATTATAAATTATTTGATATTACGATTTTCACAACACCTTTTTTTCAAGGACTTTATACTCAAAAAGGATTATTTTTAATTCCGGTTTTAGTGTTGATTGGTCTGTATCAATTTACATTTAAATACTTTAAAAATAATTTATTCCTGGATGCCGGACTTTCTAAAAAAGAAGATATTGCAACAACAGAAAATCTTGCTTGGCTTAATCAATTTGGAACTTTAGGGACGTTTCTTAAAAATGACATCAAATTAATCCGAAGAAATAAAAGATCAAAAACAACACTATTAATGAGTTTTTTCTTTTTGTTCTATGGATTGATTTTTTTCGGAAATACGCATCAGCCGGCAGTCATGTATATTTTTGCCGGAATCTTTGTTTCAGGTGGATTTTTATTTGTCTTTGGACAATTTGTACCAAGCTGGGATAGTTCGTATTATCAATTAATGATGACACAAAACATTCCGTATCGCGGGTATATTACTTCAAAATGGTGGCTGGTAGTTATTGCTACTTTTATCTCAACCATAATTGCGTCATTTTATCTTTTGTATGGTTGGGAAGTTTACCTGACAATTGTTGTTGGTGCAATTTATAATATTGGAGTTAACTCTCACTTGGTTCTTTTGGGAGGCGCATATACCAAAACACCAATTGATTTAAGTAATGCCGGTGGTGCCTTTGGAGACAAAAAAGCATTCAATGTAAACGCTATGTTATTGACGCTACCTAAATTATTATTACCATTAGGTCTTTATGGAATCGGACTTTATTTTGGAGACAAAACATTAGGATTATCGTTGGTCGCAGGAGCAGGAGTTTTAGGTTTTGTGTTTAGAAATTCTGTTTTTTCCTTAATCGAAAAAAGATACAAAGTCGAAAAATACAGTACGATAAGTGCTTACAAACAAAAGAATTAATTAGTCTATTTGAAAATGTGTCAATTAGATAATATACTTCTATTGACAAAATCTAAGATCAACAATCTAAAATCTAAAATTATCATGATAAAAGTAAATCAACTTTCAAAAATATATAACGGAACCACAGTTTTAAATATCAATAATCTTGAAATTCCAAAAGGACAGAGTTTTGGATTGGTAGGGAATAACGGAGCAGGAAAAACAACTTTTTTCAGTTTGTTATTAGACTTAATTCAGCCTACAACCGGGCATATTACGAGCAATAATATTCAGGTAAATACAAACGAAAACTGGAAATCTTTTACAGGTTCATTTTTAGATGAAAGTTTTCTTATTGGTTATTTAACTCCAGAAGAATATTTTTATTTTATTGGCGATTTACGTCATCAGAATAAAGCTGATATTGATGCCTTGTTAGCGCAACATGAAGAATTTTTTAATGGAGAAATTCTAAAAAACAAAAAATATTTACGTGATTTATCTAAAGGAAACCAGAAGAAGGTTGGAATAATTGCTACACTTATAGGAAACCCTGAAGTTGTTATTTTAGATGAACCTTTCGCCAATCTAGATCCAACAACAGTAAGCCGATTGAAAAAAATTATTAAAGAATTGGCAGAAAATCCAAATGTTACGGTTTTAGTTTCGAGCCACGATTTACAACATACTGTAGAGGTTTGTGACCGAATTGTAGCATTAAATAAAGGAGAAATAGTTAAAGATATTCAGACCTCAAAAGAGACACTTCAGGAGCTGGAATCGTTTTTTGCTGTTTAAGTTTCTATATTTCAAAAAGAAGCGTATTTTTACCAGTCATTATACTAAAAAGCCTTTTTAGAAGTTAAAGGATTTAAACTCTTTTCTATTGAAAAATAATACTCTAAAATATTGTTTTCCGTTCGTGTTTTTATTCTTTTTGATAGCTTGCTCTACCAAAAACAATACTTTTGTGTCTAGAAATTCCCATGCTTTAAGTACAAAATACAACATTTTGTATAATGGAGGCATTGGTCTTGATAAAGGTTTGAAGTCTATTCAGGCAAATGATCAGGATAATTTCTGGAAGATGCTGCCAATTGAAAAAATGCAGGTTGACGAAAATTATTCCGGAGATGAAAAAACTAAAAATCCGGATTTTGAATTAGCCGAAACCAAAGCTACAAAAGCAATTCAGAAACATTCGATGAATATTGGCGGAAGAGAAAAAAACTCACAGATTGATGAGGCGTATTTAATGCTGGGAAAAGCGCGGTATTATGATCAGCGTTTTATTCCGGCTTTAGAGGCTTTCAATTATATTCTATATAAATACCCAAACAGTAGTAATATTTACACAGCAAAAATCTGGCGTGAAAAAACCAATATGCGTTTAGGTAATGATGCGATTGTGGTAAAAAATATTAAGCTGTTGTTAAAAAATACGGACTTAAATAAGCAAACATTTTCAGATGCAAATGCCTTATTAGCTGAAGCTTTTTTACATTTAGAACAAAAAGATAGTGCTGTAGCGAAACTCAGAATTGCCGAAGATTTTTCGCGAATAAATGAAGACAAAGCACGTTATCGTTTTATTTTGGGTCAGATGTATCAGGAAGCCGGAAAAAAAGATAGTGCCATTTATTTTTATAACGGTGTAATTGACATGAACCGCAAAGCTGATCGAAAATATATGATGCACGCTTACGCGAAAAAGGCTCAGATGTTTGACTATGAAAATGGCGATCAGGATATGTTTATCGAAACCTATAATAAATTGGTAGAAGATCGCGAAAACAGACCTTATTACGATATTTTATTTTATGAAATGGGAGTGTTTTTCGACAACTATAAAGAACAGGAAAATGCACTGGAATTTTATAATAAATCTTTAGCCAGAAAATCTAAAGATCCTTATTTGGTAGCTTCGACTTACAGAAACATTGGAAACATGTATTTTAAAAATACAGATTATACCATGGCTGCCAAATATTATGACAGCACGTTAGTAAAATTAGACCCTAAAAGCAGAGAATTTGCTTTTATCGAAAAAAATCGAAAAAACTTAGATAACGTTATTAAATATGAAGGAATTGCAAAGCGCAACGACAGCATTATAATGGTTTATGGTTTACCAGAAGCAGAACGAAAATCTTATTTTGAAAATTATATAGCTGAGCTTAAAAAGAAAGATGAGTCAAAACGTATTTTTGAAGAAAAAGAAAGAGAAAAGCTTGAAAATGTTGAACGTAATTCAAAAGCAGGTAATCTACCGACAGCTGTAAATCCGCAAGCACCAGTACCGACTGATTTGGCTGCGGCAGGAGCATTTAATCCTCCGGGAGCAAATGATCAGGCTAGTACATTCTATTTTTACAACCCAACAACGGTTGCTTACGGAAAAGTGCAATTCAGAAAAATGTGGGGAAATAGATCTATCACAGGTAATTGGCGTTTAGCTTCTTCAAAAACAATTGTTAATCCAGTCCTAAAAGATTCATTAAGTATGCGTCAGGATTCTCTTAACGCATTGCAGGATTCTGTTGTAGTCGAAAAATATACAACAGCATTTTACGAAAAACAACTTCCAACAAGTCCAGTTGTAATGGATAGTATTGGTAAAGAACGAAACTTTGCTTATTACCAATTGGGACTTATTTATAAAGAAAAATTTAAAGAGTACAATTTAGCCAGCGACAAACTCGAGCAATTATTGAAAAATAATCCAGAAGAAAAATTGGTGTTGCCATCGATGTATAATTTGTATAAAATATATCAAATTACGAATCCGGCTAAAGCAGAAAAAGTAAAATCTGATATAACAGGAAATTATCCAACTTCGAGATATGCACAACTTTTAAATAATACAAATGCGAGCGATTTGGCATCGCCGGATAAAGAATATAAAAAGTGGTATAAATTATATGAAGAAGAACAATTTAATGTGGTTCTGGATAATATTGATAATTTAATTAATCAATATGCCGGCGATGAAATTGTTTCTAAATATGAGTTATTGAAAGCTAATACATTAGGAAAAGTAAATGGATTAGCAGCTTATAAAAAAGGCTTAGAAACAGTTGCAGATAATTATCCAAACAGTGAAGAAGGTAAAAATGCCCGTGAAATTTTAGAGAAACAAATTCCGAGTTTGGAAAAGCTTGATTTTACAGCTGTTGATGGTAAAAACTGGAAAATTTTATATTTAGTTTCTAATACTGATTCTCAATCAATTAAAAAAATTGAAGAAGCAATTAGAGTATTTTTGCTAGTTGAAAATTATGAGAGGCTAACAACTTCATTAGACAAATACAATAAAACCCAAAGTTTTGTAGTTATTCATGGAGTAAAATCTGAGGCATATGCCAGAGATCTTTCAGGAGTTTTTAGAGGCGATAAAAAGTATAAAATCACACAGCCGGCAATTATTATATCAAGTGATAATTACAAAGTGATTCAAATCAAAAAAAATCTTGAAACATATTTAGCGCCTAAAAATCCATAAACCATGTTTGAGAAAGCAAAAAAAAGCGGCACAGAATTATTAGGAAAAACAAATAGAATAGTAGAAGGAACTTCTATTATAGGTGATATTGTTTCTAAAGCCGATTTTCGATTAGATGGAGAATTAATAGGGAATTTTACATCGCAGGGAAAACTGGTTATAGGACCATCAGGAATTGTAAAAGGCGAAATTATTTGCCACAATGCCGATATTGAAGGCGAATTTCAAGGGAAATTAAAAGTTTTAGAAGTCCTTAATATTAAAGCTACAGCTCATATTCATGGAGAAATTGCAGTAGGAAAACTGTCTATAGAACCAGGAGCAGAATTTACTGCTACTTGTGCCATGCTAACAAATTCTAAAGAAGTAACCGTAAAAGATGGAAAAGGAGCCGAACAAAAACCAGCGTAATAAATGGATTGCACTTATTAATATTCCCATTCAAATGGGGGGTATTATTTTCTTGTTTTCTTATTTAGGAACCTGGTTAGATGAAAATCATCCAAGCCAAAAAATATATTATAATAAAGTATTAGTAATGGTTGGTGTTGCTCTGGCTTTGTATAATGTTATTCGTCAGGTAAACGAAATCAATAAAACAAAGTGATTTTACTTTTAAAAGAGCATTAAATAAATGTTGCATCTTTGCATAAAAATTATTTGAAATGCTTTTAAAAAATTACAGACCAATTTTACATTTATTCTTTTTTGCTCTGGCATCATATATCCTGCATAAAGCAGTTTTTATATTTTTTGATATCCCAAATCAAAATTTTCATTATAGTATAGAATCATTGTATTTGATTTTTTTTGCATTTACAACAGTATTTTTTATGGTACTATTGAAGATTACTACTAGCAATTTTGACAGTATAGGAATGATGTTCATGATGGGAACTTTAATTCAAATGTTTTTTTCTTATTTAGTTTTAAGACCGATTTTATCTGATAAAATTCATAACGTGTCTGTTGAAAAAACTAATTTTTTTATAACATTTATTTTGTTTTTGTTATTTGAGACGCTTTTAACTGTCCGATTATTAAACAAAAAGCGTTAAAATAGGGATTCTGTAAAACAAGGTTCAAAAATAATTTTTCATATCCTTTTGAATATTAATAAAAAATGTACCTTTGCACCAAATTTTAGAAACGTAAAAAATCAGATTTTCAACAGATATGGTGATTTCAAACAGACCACTCAGATTTATTCTTGTAGCTTTAGTAGCATGTCTTCCGATAATAAGCTTTGCTAATTCGGAAAAAGACGCTGCACATACTCAAACTGAAGTAGCTCATGAAGCTACTGCAGAAGGCCATCATGCAGAGCCAACTGATGTAAAGTCTAAAATTAAAGCTTTCGTGAATCATCACGTTCTAGATTCTCATGATTTTACTTTAACTCAGGACGATGAGACAGGGAAATACTATGGTTTTTCTTTGCCAGTTATTATTTGGGATAATGGTTTGCAGATTTTTTCTTCATCAAAATTTCAACACGGTCATGCTGTAGCAGAATCTAATGGTAATTATTATGTGATCAATCATCATGATGGTAAAATCTATAAAACAGATGCTACCGGAACAATTACAGAAGATGAAAAAACGGGACACCCAACAAATGTTCGTCCTTTAGATTTTTCAATTACTAAAACAGTAGTTTCTATTTTTGCAGCAGCTTTATTAATGTTATGGTTATTTTCTAGCCTGGCAAAATCTTATGCTAAAAATGGAGGAATCGCTTCTGGAGCTGGAAGAATTTTTGAGCCTTTAGTAGTTTACATTCGTGACGAAATTGCAATTCCAAATATTGGTGAAAAGCATTACAGAAAATACATGAGTTATTTATTGACTATCTTTTTCTTCGTATTGTTTTTAAATATTTTCGGATTAACTCCACTAGGAATTAATGCTACAGGTAATTTAACAATTACATTCTCTTTAGCAATCCTAACTTTCTTAATTACAAATCTTACAGCAAATAGAAATTATTGGGGTCACATTTTCTGGATGCCAGGTGTACCGAAACCAATGAGAATTATTTTAGCACCAATTGAATTGTTGGGAGTTTTCATTAAGCCATTCTCATTAATGATTCGTTTGTATGCTAATATTTTTGCAGGTCACATAGTTTTGATGAGTATCATCGGATTAATGTTTATCTTTAAAAGCTGGATTGGAAGCAGTTTATCTTTTGGATTGTCATTTGTACTTTCAATACTTGAAATTTTAGTAGCATTTTTACAAGCCTATATTTTTACAATGCTGTCTGCACTTTATTTTGGTTCAGCAGTAGAAGAGCATCATCACGAAGAAGAAGCTCATCATTAAAACTTAGATTCAAGATCCTGGATTTAGGTATTACCCTAGAATCCAGATTCAAAAATCTATAACAAAATTGAATGTTTAATTTTTAATATATTTATTATGGAAATTCCAAATATCGTTGGAGCAGGATTAATCGTAATCGGAGCAGCATTAGGAATTGGTAGAATCGGTGGTTCAGCAATGGACGCTATCGCTCGTCAACCAGAAGCTTCTGGAAAAATCCAAACAGCTATGCTTATCGCTGCTGCACTTATTGAAGGTATTGGTTTCGCTGCGTTATTCGCATCTTAGTTAAAACCCAAAAAAAACAATAGTTGCAACGGTTGGTTGTAACTATTGTTTTAAAATTAAAACATTCAAATTACCTAATGGTAATTTTAAAAAAGACATAATTTAAAATTTATAATTATATATAATGGATAAGTTAATAAATCAGTTTGAGTTCGGTTTGTTTTTCTGGCAAATACTAATATTTGTTGGATTAATTCTTTTGTTGAAAAAATTTGCGTGGAAACCAATTCTTGATGCAGTAAATGATAGAGAGCAAGGTATTAAAGATGCATTACTTTCTGCTGAAAATGCAAGAAAAGAAATGGAAAATCTTCAAGCAGACAATCTAAGAATTTTGAACGAAGCTCGTGCAGAACGTGACGCGATGTTGAAAGAAGCTCGCGAAATGAAAGAGAAAATGATTGCTGATTCTAAAAACGAAGCACAAGCGCAAGGTCAAAAAATGATCGAGCAAGCTAAAGCTGCTATCGAAAGTGAAAAAAATGCTGCAATGGCTGAATTGAAATCACAAGTTTCAACTTTATCATTAAGCATCGCTGAAAAATTATTGAAAGAAGAATTATCTAACAAAGAATCTCAAACTAAATTGGTAGAGAAAATGTTAGGTGACGTAAAGTTAAACTAAGATTATGGCAAGTACAAGAGCAGCAATTCGTTATGCAAAAGCAATTCTAGACTTAGCAAACTCTAAAGGTGTTGCCGAAGCTGTCAATAACGATATGAAGTTAATCGCTTCTACAATTGAAAGCAATTTAGAATTAAGTACTTTTATTCAAAACCCAACTACAAAAGTTGAAGTTAAAGAAAGTGCTCTTCTGGAAGTTTTTGCAAATGTAAATGGTATAACTAAAGGTTTATTTCATTTATTATTCGAAAACAAAAGATTCGAAATTCTGGATGCAATTGCAGTAGAATATAGTAAAGTATTTGATGAGAGTAACGGAATTGAAGTAGCGAAAGTTACAACAGCTATTCCTATGGATGCGGCTTTAGAAGCAAAAGTTTTAGCAAAAGTTTCAACTTTATCAGATAAAAAAATAACAATTGAGAATATAGTAGATCCATCAATCATTGGAGGATTTATTTTGAGAATAGGTGATCAACAATACAACGCTTCTGTTGCAAACAGATTACAAGTATTAAAAAGAGAGTTAAGTAATTAGTTTTATTACACATAAAAGTGTCTAAATTATAAATTAAGATGGCGGAAATCAAACCTGCTGAAATTTCAGCAATATTAAGAAAGCAAGTAGAAGGTTTTGAATCTGGTGCTACGCTAGAGGAAGTAGGAACGGTACTTCAAGTTGGAGATGGTATTGCTCGTATTTACGGGCTATCGAATGTACAATATGGTGAGTTAGTTGAATTTGAAAACGGACTTGAAGCTATTGTATTGAACCTTGAAGAAGACAATGTTGGTGTGGTACTTTTAGGACCATCAACTGGAATCAAAGAAGGATCAACAGCAAAAAGAACACAACGTATTGCTTCTCTTAAAGTAGGTGAGCAAATGGTAGGACGTGTAGTAAACACTCTTGGTTTTCCAATTGATGGAAAAGGACCAATTGGTGGAGACTTATACGAAATGCCTTTAGAAAGAAAAGCTCCTGGAGTTATCTTCCGTCAGCCAGTTACTGAGCCATTACAAACAGGAGTAAAAGCAGTAGATGCTATGATCCCGGTTGGTCGTGGACAACGTGAGCTTGTTATTGGTGACCGTCAAACAGGTAAATCAACTGTTTGTATCGATACAATCTTAAATCAAAAAGAATTTTATGATGCAGGAAAACCTGTATTCTGTATATATGTTGCAATTGGGCAAAAAGCTTCAACTGTAGCAGGAATCGCTAAAATGTTAGAAGAAAAAGGTGCAATGGCTTATACAGTTATCGTTGCAGCTAACGCTTCTGATCCAGCTCCAATGCAAGTTTATGCTCCTTTCGCAGGTGCTGCAATTGGAGAATACTTTAGAGATTCAGGTCGTCCTGCACTTATTGTGTATGATGATTTATCTAAACAAGCTGTTGCTTACCGTGAGGTTTCTCTTTTATTAAGAAGACCACCGGGACGTGAGGCATATCCTGGAGACGTTTTCTACTTACACTCTCGTTTATTAGAGCGTGCTTGTAAAGTAATTGCTGATGATGGAATTGCTAAAAACATGAACGATTTACCAGATTCTATCAAGTCTATCGTAAAAGGTGGTGGTTCATTAACTGCATTGCCAATTATTGAAACTCAGGCTGGTGACGTTTCTGCATATATCCCAACAAACGTAATTTCGATTACAGATGGTCAGATTTTCCTTGATGGAGATTTGTTCAACTCTGGAGTTCGTCCTGCTATTAACGTAGGTATCTCTGTATCGCGTGTTGGAGGTAATGCTCAGATTAAATCAATGAAAAAAGTTTCTGGAACTTTAAAATTAGACCAGGCTCAATTCCGTGAATTAGAAGCTTTCGCTAAATTTGGTTCTGATTTAGATTCAGTTACTTTAAACGTAATTGAAAAAGGAAAAAGAAACGTTGAAATCTTGAAACAAGGTTTGAACGATCCTTACCCTGTTGAAAATCAAGTAGCTATTATTTACGCTGGTTCTAAAAACTTATTGAAAAGCGTTCCTGTAAATAAAGTAAAAGAATTTGAAGCTGATTTCTTAGCTTACTTAAACAGTAAACATAAAGATACGCTTAACGCGTTGAAAGCTGGTAAATTAGATGACAACATTACTGATGTTATCGAAAAAGCAGCAAAAGAAATTTCAGCAAAATATATCTAATTAGATAATTCGTTAATTAGGTAATTAGAAAATGTCTTAGGACTTTCTCTAATTATCTAATTTTCAAATTGTCACATTTTTTAATCGACAAATGGCAAATTTAAAGGAAATCCGTAATAGAATTACTTCCGTTTCATCGACGATGCAAATTACATCGGCTATGAAAATGGTTTCTGCAGCAAAGCTTAAGAAAGCACAAGATGCAATCACTGCGATGCGCCCTTATGCCGAGAAATTAACGGAGTTGTTGCAAAACCTTTCTGCTACACTTGATGGTGAAGTTGGAGGTGATTATACAACACAACGTGAAGTAAAAAAAGTATTGCTTGTTGCTATAACTTCAAACAGAGGTTTATGTGGTGCATTCAATGCAAATATTATTAAAGAAGTTAAAAATCGTGCTGCTTTTTATGCTGGAAAACAAGTAGATGTTTTTCCTATTGGTAAAAAAGGAAATGATGTACTAAGTAAATCTTTTAAAGCACACGGTCATCATAATGCAATTTTTGATCATTTAACTTTTGAAAATGTTGCTGGAATTGCAGATAATTTGACTGAAAAATTCTTATCAGGAGAATATGACAGAATCGAATTGATCTACAATCAGTTTAAAAATGCTGCGACTCAAATTGTTCAGACAGAACAGTTTTTACCGTTAGCTCCAATTAAATCTGATGTACCTGTTTCAGCTGCAGATTATATTTTCGAGCCTTCAAAAGAAGAAATTGTATTGACATTGATTCCTAAATCATTGAAAACACAATTATACAAAGGTATTCGCGATTCATTTGCTTCAGAACACGGAGCACGTATGACAGCTATGCACAAAGCAACTGACAACGCTACTGAATTAAGAAACCAATTGAAATTAACTTACAACAAAGCACGTCAGGCTGCTATTACTAACGAAATCCTTGAGATTGTAGGTGGTGCAGAAGCATTGAACGGATAAGTAGTATTTAATAAAATATCTTAAAAGAGCCAACAAATAGTTGGCTCTTTTTTTTTGGACAAGTATTTTTGTTTTCAATAAATTAATAAAAATATTGAAATATTTTTTTCGTTTTTTGATAATTTATGAGAATTAACTGATTTGGTAATTAAATAGTTACAATTTAATTTTAAAAATATATATATTTATGCCTTTATAATTAGTAACTTTTTAACACTTTCTGCGTATAACATTTAGCAACCAAAAAGTTATTAAAAATAGTTTAACCAAAAACAATGGCAAAAGAAAGTTTCAATTGGAAGAGTCTCTTCATTAATGATGAGGCAAATAATTCAGAGGGCACAACGGCAACTCAACCATCGACGCCCATTTCAACAACTCCTGCTGACAATAAGTTTCCGAATCAAGCTATAGAAGCATTTCCAACAAATTCGCTGACGAATCCTTTTTTAAACGAAATTTTTGAAGTTTATGATAAAGGTTTTGAGTCGTTAAATGAGTCCGGTTTTGATTTTTTCGAACTTTATAAATCTGTTATGGCAGTTGGGGTAACAAATCCGCAAAGTTATCAGATGGCTTTTACTATGGGTAAATCCATTAAATCTGACCTGACTAAAGAATTTCTTTTACAGAAAGGTAGTTTTTATATTGCAGAAATTGAAAAGGTTTACACCAAGTACGATACAATTGGCAAAACAAAAAAAGCGGATTTAGATAATACGATAACTAAAGAAAAGTATAATTTATCTAAAAGCATTTCTGATCTGGAAGCGAAAATCATTGAACTTCAAAAAGAGTTGGAAGCTAAAAAAATAGAACTTCAAAAAATTGATCCTGTTAATATGGAACAGCTTTCAGAAATTCAATTAAAGATGGATGCCAACAATTTAGCGAAACAAAAAATATTAACCTCAATCAATACTGTAATAACAGGAATTAATCAATATTTATAATGGATAAATACGAACAAGAAAGAAGTACTCTTTTGACACTGCCAATACTAAAACATTTTGACGAGTCTAAAGGAGAAATTGCTTTAAAATCAGGTGCGCTTAAAAAAGGAGAAAAGTCATTGTTTTTGGCTTTGGCACTTGGCTTACTAGGAGTTGGTGGTTATTTAATCTGGACTTATATTATTCCGCCATTATTTACAATGTTAGGTCAGGCAATTGCTTTATCAGCGACAGGAGTATTTTTGGTCTTTTTGGTTATGATGGCTCCTGTTATTATGAAAGGACTTCGTTTTGCTACGAAAAACATTCATAAAGCATTAATTCAAAGCAATCCTTTTAATGAGTTGGAAGAGCAAAAACAAAAAATGATTAAAAACCGCGAAGTTTTTAAGAATACTAAAGCAAAGCTAAAAGGTCTTAAAAACGAAATGGAAATTGAAGCCAATAAATCTGAAAAAGAGGCGAAGGAATTTCAGGAAGATGTTTTGAGTTTACAACGTCAGTCAGAAAAATTGAAATCTGCGATGGATGAAATGGTAAAACAAAATGGTATTGGAGCAAAAGATACGGATGAATATGTAGCCTTACAAAGTGAATTGGCCAGAAAGTTAAGCGATTCTCAAAGAGTTTCAACTCAATATGAGCAAAGCAAAAGTTTTATCCAAAAATATGGTGTTCGTGCCAATGTTTTAGGAAAAATGGATCGAAAATTGACTTTGGCAGGAACAGCGATCGACATTAAAATTGCTGATTTTGACGTAACGGTTAAAATGCTTCAAAAAGAATATGAATTTGCCAGAAATGCAAAAGAAGCTACAGAAAGTGCAAAAAGCGCAATGCTATTTACTAAAGATTGGGAATTAGAATATGCTCTTGAAGTTGTAACGTCTACAATTGCTCAGGATATTGCTAAAACTTCTGAAAACTTAATTGACATTGATGCTTTGACTTCTAAATACTCTGTTGATAATGATGAGCTTTATTCAAGATTAGATTCATTAGCAGATGAAATTAAAACGGGTGACAATACAATTCCGGATTCAACAAAATATACAAATCCAAATTATAAAATGACCAAGGAAGATAAAATGTCTGGTGGTGGTTTTGGAGATATTTTTTAATACAATTAAATTTAATTTTTAAATAAAAATGGGAAAAATTTTAAGAACAGAAAAGTTAACAACGCTTTCTGAATTATTAATCGTTATTGTTGGAATTGGAGTAATTTTAGGTGGCGTTTATTATTTGTCTCCTGGAATTAAAACAGCTGTTTCTAAGCAATTAGACGGTATGGAGTTAAACTCGACAGACGTTAATAATGTTACTAATGCCGAAAAAATAGCTCTTCCTTCAAAAGAAATATCTTCAGAAGTTGCAGACAAACCTTTAGTAAAAATTGGTGCTTATGCATGGAATGCTCAATCTGGAATTATTGTTTCTAATGGTGGTCCAAAAACAACAAAAGGATCATTGATGGAAAAAAACGGAGTTAATCTTGAAATTATTCGTCAGGACTGGCTTTCGGAATTGCGTAATATGCAAATGAAATTTATCGAAGAATTTGATAAAGGAGAAGCTTTTCCTTCATCAGATAAAAGTGTTTTTGCAGTTATGATTATGGGTGACGGTGCTCCATTTTACATTAGCTCTGTTCAAAAATCATTAGACGAAAAATACGGAAAAGATAAATACCACTTACAAGTTATGGGTGTGGTAGGTATGAGTTATGGTGAAGATAAATTGATCGGGCCACCAAGCTGGAAATCTGATCCAAAATCTATGAAAGGTTCAGTTATCTCTGCCGTTCTTGGAGATGGTGACTGGGTAACAACGGTTAACTATTGTTTTGCAAACGGATTAAAAGTAAATCCTGATCCAACGACTTATGATGCAGATGCTGTAAATATTTATCCATCTGAAAATGATGATTATATTAAATCGGCTGAAGAATTAATTAAATCTCAGACAACTGGATGGACTGTTACTTTGAAAGAAGTAGTAAACGGAAAATTGACTGGAAAATCTGTAAATAGAAAAATCGACGGTTGTGCTACATGGACACCTGGAGATAAAACAGTTTTTGATAAATTGACTGGTTTTGTAGATATTGTTTCTACAAAAGAATTCAATAACCAAATGCCAACAGCTCTAATTGGAGTTAAAGAATGGGCAGAAAAAAATCCGGATATCGTTTCTAACATTTTGAAATCGGCATTGACGGCTTCTAATCAAATGAAAAACTATGAAGACTGGAAAGTAAGAGCTTCAGAAGCAGTTGCTGATACCTATAAACTTGAAACTCCTGAATATTGGTACAAAATGTTCAAAGGACAACAAGGAACAAAAGGAGGATTGACTTATAACATGGGTGGATCAAAAGTATTTAATTATGCTGATGTAATGCAATATTTTGGTTTATCTGATGGTGTGAACAGATATAAATCTGTTTATAATCAGGTTTCTGGATATTTGACAGAATTGAATCCATTTGGATTTAATGAAAATGTTGGAGCCGTTGTTCCTTACGATCAGGCAGTAAACTTGTTTTTCCTGAAAAACATTAACGATATCGAATCTACTTCTGCAGATAAAGCGGATTATAGTTCAGAGGCAAAAGAAGTTGTAGCTTCTGGAGAATGGAAGATTAATTTTAATACAGGAAGTGCTGAAATTTCAAACTCATCTAGTAAAGAAGTTGAAAAAATCTACAATCTTTTAGTACAAGCTGAAAACACAAAATTAACTGTTGTTGGACATACAGATAATGTTGGAAATGCAGATGCTAACTTAGCTTTGTCAAAAAGCAGAGCAGAGGCAGTTGTTAATTACCTAAAACAAAAAGGTATTCCTGCAAACCGTTTCCAATTAGTTGATGGAAAAGGTCAAAGCGATCCGGTTGCAGATAATAATACTGCTTCAGGAAAAGCATCAAACAGACGTGTGGTTATCACTTTATTAAAATAAAAAATATTAAAAGGCTATCTTAACGGATAGCCTTTTACAATCACTATGATAAAATTTTTAACTCCCTTTGAAAAAATATCAAAAATGAACAGAACGCTTATTTTAATAGGCTGGTTAGTTCTTTTGATTATTATTTGGTTTGCAGCAACAGCTGGCGAAAAGCATCTTTTTCCTTCTCCTTCTCAGGTTTTAACAGGTTTTCAGGATTTGTATAGAGAAGGTCTGGTTGTACATATTTTCAATTCATTGTCATTGTGTTTTATTTCGATTTTTCTGGCTACAATAATTTCTTTGTTATTTGCTTATGCATGGCCAATTCCGTTATTGAAACCAATTGCTGAATTTGTTACAAAATTTAGATTTTTACCTTTTACCGGTCTTTCATTTTATATTACAATGGTGGTGCATGATGCAAGAGCAATGCAGGTTTGGATTTTGGTCATTTTCCTGACGACTTTCTTAACAACTTCATTAATTGCAGTTATTAAAGACATTCCACAAGAAGAATTTGATCATGCAAAAATGCTAAAATGCACAAGACTAGAAGTGCTTTGGCAGGTTATCATTTTAGGAAGAGTAGATTATGTAATTGATGTAATCAGACAAAATCTCGCAATAACATGGATGATGCTGGTAACGGTCGAATCGATTGTAGTAGCCTCTGGTGGATTAGGGTTTTTAATTAAAAATTCTGATAAATTCATGAATACAGGACGAATCATTGCACTTCAAATTATCATTTTATTAATAGGTCTTGGCTTAGATGCAGGAATAAATTTCTTAAGAAAAGCACTATTTAGATATTCAAAAATATAATCATGAAACACGAATATAAAGAGACGCTTTTATACGTAGAAAATCTTAGTGTTGCCTACGATGATACCGTTATTATAAAAGATATAAGTCTAATAGAAAAAGACGTAGTCAGAGACGGAGTACATTGTACAGGACAAGTTGTAGCTTTTGTTGGAAGATCTGGAAGAGGAAAATCAACTTTTTTTAAAGCATTGACTGGTTTGATTCCAACGAATTCCGGAAAAATATTAATTAGAGATTTTGAAAACAAAGAACCTAATGCTGCTAAATCGGTAAGCGAAGGCGATATTGGTTTTGTGGATCAAAAGTATACTTTGTTCAGACACAAAACGGTTACTCAGGCTTTGAAGTTTTCGTTAAGGAAAACAACACTTTCGAATACTGAAAAAGACGAAAAAATAAAGAAATATTTAAAAGAATGGGGTTTAGATAATTGTGCAGATAAATATCCTAACGAACTTTCTGGCGGGCAAAGACAAAGAACGGCCATTATAGAACAATTGTTTTCTTCGGATCAATTTATTGTTTTAGACGAACCTTTCTCCGGATTGGATGTTGGAAATATTGAAGAAGTAAAAAAATCTTTTGAACTGCTTGGGCAATCTTCAGATTTTAATACGGTTATTTTTTCAACCCATGACATTGAATTGGCGATAGAATTGGCACAGACTATTTACGTAATTGGTTATCCAACTATAAATGGGAAACAAGAAAAATACGGAACAATCGTAGCCAAATATGATCTGAGAGATATGGGCTTAGCCTGGAAAGAGTATTGTGATGATCACTTAAAATTATCAAAAGAAATTATTCATCAAATGATGATTTCTTAAATTAGCTTATGTCAAAAAAGAACAATCCGATATCGATTATTGAAGAATCATTTTTGTCTCTAAAAAAATATTTGGAAACAAATATAAATACTAATGAAGCCGTTTTTACGGCTTCATTTATTAGTGACTTACACAAAGAAACAATTAGCATTCTTGAAATTTGTACTATATTAAATCAAGACACAGAATTTATTCAGAAGATAAACGAAGCTGTAAATCCGATTTTTTCCAGAGGTTTATTGTTTAAAGCAGAACACTTTTTCCTTTCGGACATTATTGATCTTTATGAAAGAGAACCCGCAAAAAAAAGTGAAAAACAAGAATTTGTTCTGGCATATTATTATGATGCACTGCGCAACAAACATTTCGCAGACGCAAATTCGGCAAACGAATTAAATCAATTGGTTTTTACAGCAGAATTTAAAACTCATCTTTTAAAAATAAAAAAAGAGAATAAGATTATAACTTCAGATGTGAATCAAAACCATTATTTGTTGCCTCAGATTTTATCCGAAAAAAAGAGTAATCAATTACAGGAAATTTTAGTTAGATATCAAAATTTTATTCATTTTACGTTTGATAAAAAATTTGAAAACACCACAGCTTTTACTAACTATTTGGGCTTAAATCTTAGTAAATTAAAAACAGATAAAAAGGAGATAGACCATCTTCCCGAAGAAGATACACTTGAAAAAGTACTTAAAGAATTAAATGAATTAGTTGGTTTAGCAGAAGTAAAAAAAGACGTTTCTGAACTTATCAATTTATTAGAAATACAGAAAAAACGGTCGAAACAAGGATTAAAAAATGTTGAAATTACATTGCATACCGTTTTTTTAGGGCCACCCGGAACTGGAAAAACTTCTGTGGCAAGACTCCTTAGCCGAATTTTTAAACATTTAGGCTTTTTATCAAAAGGCCAAATGTATGAAACAGACAGGGAAGGTTTGGTGGCCGGTTATGTAGGACAAACGGCGACAAAAGTTGATGCCGCAGTAGAAGCAAGCCTTGGTGGTGTTTTATTTGTTGACGAAGCGTATGCCTTATCTCAAAATGCATTTGGAAATGATTATGGAGCTGAAGCGGTAAATACGCTTTTGAAAAGAATGGAAGATCATCGCGAAGATCTGGCAGTTGTTGTTGCGGGATATACTGAACCAATGAAGATTTTTATAGAATCTAATCCGGGATTACGTTCTCGTTTTAATAGATACTTTCATTTTAGCCACTTTACTCCAACAGAATTATTTCAGATTTTTGAATCCTTTTGTTTGAAGTCTGATTTTATTATTTCTGATGATGCCAAAGAAAAACTAACAGATACTTTCGACTTACTATACGAAAGTAAAAATGAAAGCTTTGGAAATGCAAGAGTGGTTAGAAATCTATTTGAAAAATGTGTTCAGAATCAGGCAAACAGGATTGTGAAATTGAAAAAAATCACAAATAAGGTTTTAAAAACGTTTACCGAAGAAGATATTCCGGAACCAAAAGAAACGGAGCAAAACGTTAACTTAGAAATGAAAAATAAAGAATCTTAAAAAAACAAAAAGAGCTGACATCCCCAATTGTCAGCTCTTTTAAAATATAGTAGTTTTTATCTTTTTCTATTTGTGTTATAAAATGGTGATTCTCAATTTTCGTAAAACTGAGAATCAATACCATTTTATAAAATTACGGTACAGATTTTTTCAATCTGCAGTGCTTTGTCTTTTATGGGAACAAACTAGCTTTATAAATCCCAATGCTCTGTTTTTTTAAGGGTTACATTTCAGCAGAATCAATCCCTTTTTGCTTTGTCTTTTATGGGAACAAACTAGCTTTATCAGTCCCAATGCTCTGTTTTTTTAAGGGTTACATTACAGCAGAATCAATCCCTTTTTGCTTTGTCTTTTGTGGGAACAAACTAGCTTTATTAGTCCCAATGCTTTTCTTTTTTATAAGGGTTGTATTTCTAGCTTTTCTCAATCCCTGTGATAACAAATTTAAGAAGAGAATATTAACTAAAAGTTACATAATTTTTATGATTTATTTATACATTTCACATGTCTAATATTTTTACTAATATTTAGGCAATGAAAAAAAATGAGTATTTTTGGTGTCTATTTTTTTTACAATGAAACTACAAATTCAGGAATTGAGCACAATTGAAGAAATGCTGGCTCAAATTGATACTATGCGATTTCTTTATCCAAAACTTTCGATTGAAAAATACAAGTCATTTCTTTCAGCGATGGTTCCACACAATTATATTCAGATTGGAGTTTTTGAAGATGGTGTATGTTTAGGTATAACGGGCTGTTGGTCTTCTACTAAATTATGGACAGGAAAATATCTTGAGATCGATAATTTTGTCGTTAATCCGGAACAACGCTCAAAAGGAATTGGAAAGTTACTGACAGATTATATTGAACAAAAAGCGATTGACCTTGATTGTAGTAGTATTGTTTTGGATGCTTTTACAGGAAATTTTGCCGCACACCGTTTTTACTACAACCAGGGTTATGGACCAAAAGGTTTTCATTTTGTGAAAATTTTGGATGAAAATAAATTAACACAATAAAAAAGTATCTTACTTCTTTTATTGAACCTTCAAAATCAGTATTAAACCAAAGAATTGGTTATTTTTGTTTTACAAACCTTATTATTAAATTATTTTGGGATTATATAAAAATCTATTCAAGCAAACTGCGATTTACGGACTAGCAACGGTACTACCGCGAATGCTGAGTTTTTTATTAGTAAGATTGTATACAGGAATTTTGCCAACCGCAGAATATGGAGAAGTTTCAATTGTCTTATCCTGGATGGTTTTCTTTAACGTTGTACTTTCTTACGGAATGGAAACGGCCTTTTTTAGATTCTACAGTGCTGAAGAAGACAAGAAAAATGTAATCGCAACTTCTACAATTTCTATATTTTGGTCCTCGATAATCTTTTTATTTGTTGCCTTAATTTTTAGGAATACTTTAGCAAGCCTTGCCGAAGTAGACGCACAATATGTTACTTATTCAGTTTGGATTTTAGTTTTAGATGCTTTGGTGTTAGTACCATTCTCTAAACTTAGAGCCAATCAGAGACCAATGGTTTATGCAGCGATTAAAATTGGAAATGTTATAATCAATTTATTGCTGAATATTTTCTTTTTGATGTATTTACCAAAATTGGCAGCATCAAATCCTAATTCAGTTTGGGATAATTTATATGTTGAGAATTTCCAGATTGCTTATATTTTCATTGCAAATCTGTTGGCGAGTTTAGCGACTTTTGTTGTGCTGTCGCCAAATTATCTTTCACTCGGAAGAAAATTCGATCCTGTACTTTGGAAAAAAATGATGAAATACGGTTTACCGATTTTGGTTGCCGGACTGGCATTTGCCGTTAACGAGCATTTTGATAAAATTCTATTAGGATATTTATTACCTGAAAATTTGGCTAAGTCAGAAGTTGGAGCTTATTCTGCCTGTTATAAACTTGGTTTATTTATGGTTTTGTTTGCAACAGCATTTAGATTAGGAATCGAACCTTTCTTTTTCAGTCATGCAAAAAACGAAAACGCACCTCAGACTTATGCCGTTATTACCAAATATTTTGTGATTTTGGGATCCTTAATTTTATTGGGTGTAATTGTTTTTGCAGATATTTTAAAGTTTCTTCTTCTTGATAATAAATCATATTGGGAAGCCATGAAAGTGGTGCCTTTAATTATTCTGGCAAACTTCTTTTTAGGAATTTACAATAACTTATCAGTTTGGTATAAACTGACAGACAAAACAAAAATTGGCGCTTATATTTCAATTGTTGGTGCGATAGTGACTTTGGTTTTAAATTATTTTTTAATTCCAAAATACAGTTACTATGGTTCTGCAATTGCAACTATTTCAGCCTATGGAAGTATGATGTTGATTTCTTATATTTTAGGAAATAAATATTATCCAATACCTTATGATATGAACAAAATTGGAGCTTATCTGGGAATTTCAATAGTATTTTCGGCTATTTCTTTTTATGGATTTAGAGAAAATTATTTTGTTGGAATTCCATTATTATTAGGTTTTATGTATTTTGTTTATCATAACGAAAAAGAAACTATCAAAGGAATTATGAATAGAAAGTAATATTACTTTTTAATCTTTTACAACTAAAAATGAAAATACAAATTATCAATAAATCACAACACGATTTACCAAACTACGAAACAATTGCTTCGGCAGGAATGGACTTACGTGCGAATTTAAAAGAATCAATAACGCTTAAACCTTTAGAAAGAACCATTGTAAAAACGGGTCTTTTTATTGAATTACCAATTGGATACGAAGCACAGGTACGACCAAGAAGCGGATTGGCAGCCAAAAAAGGAGTAACTGTTTTAAATTCGCCAGGAACTGTTGATGCTGATTACAGAGGAGAAATAGGGGTAATTTTAGTAAATTTATCAAATGAAGAATTCGTAGTCGAAAACGGTGAACGAATTGCTCAATTAATTATTGCCAAACACGAAAGAGCCGAATGGATTGAAGTTGAAGAATTATCAGAAACTTCAAGAGGCGAAGGTGGATTTGGAAGTACAGGTGTGAAATAGTTTTCAGTCGCAATTGCAGTAATCAGTTTGTACTTTTCGATCTTAAAATTAAACAAATAAAACCTTGCGAACTTTGCGGTTAAATAACAAGAAACCAACTCAAGAAGACGTAAAATCTTCCCATGAAAAATATTAAAAAATGAAAATAATAGTTCCAATGGCAGGTCGCGGCTCAAGACTTAGACCACATACTTTAACGGTTCCTAAACCATTAATTCCAGTTGCAGGAAAATCAATTGTTCATCGTTTAGTCGAAGACATTGCTAAAATCTTAAAAGAACCTATTGAAGAAGTTGCTTTTATTTTGGGTGATGAAGCTTTTTTTGGCGCTGATCTTGTTGCAAGTTTAGAGGATTTGGCAAAAGGTTTGGGTGCAAAAGCATCAATCTATCGCCAGGATTTGCCTTTGGGAACAGGTCATGCCATTATGTGTGCGAAAGAATCATTATCTGGTCCTGCAGTTATTGCTTATGCAGATACTTTGATCAGAGCCGATTTTGAATTAGACCCTTCTGCAGATGCGGTAATTTGGGTAAAACAAGTTGATCAGCCAGAAGCATTTGGTGTGGTAAAACTAAACGCCAATAATGAAATTATAGAATTGGTTGAAAAACCAAAAGAATTCGTAAGTGATTTAGCAGTTATAGGAATCTATTATTTTAAGGAAGTTGGCGATTTAAAAAAAGAACTTCAGGGTGTTTTGGATAATAATATTCAGAATGGTGGAGAATACCAAATCAATGATGGAATCAAAGCAATGATGGCTAACGGAAAAGTTTTTAAAACCGGAAGTGTTGACGAATGGATGGATTGCGGAAATAAAGATGTTACCGTTGAAACCAATACCAGAATGCTAGGATTTTTGCATAACGACGGAGAACATTTAGTTGATTATAATGTAACTTTAGAAAACGCAACAATTATTCCTCCATGTTATATTGGCGAAAATGTAGTGTTGAAAAACGCAACAGTTGGACCAAACGTATCTTTAGGAAAAGGATGTCATATAACAGACAGTACTATAAAAAACAGTTTAGTTCAGACATTTTCTCAAATAAAAAACGCTAACTTAGATAATGCAATGATTGGAAACCATGTTAGTTATGATGGTAAATTTTCAAGCATTAGCATTGGAGATTATTCTGTTTTAGAATAAATAATAATTTGAAATGAAATTATGTAAATGATGAAAAAAGGAGTTTTTGTAATTTTATTTTTCGTTTTGCTTGGCAATTCAGCATCGGTTTCAGCTCAGACTGAACCGGAAGATATCGCTATGGCAACCGATGAATATCAGGACTCTTTTTATGAATCATTAAAACAAAAAGGAATTGAAAATTACGATAAAGCTATCGTATCATTAGAAAAATGTATCAAACTAAAACCTAATGATGCTGTCGCTTATTTTGAATTAGGAAAAAATTATTTCTTTTTAAAACAATACCAAAGTGCTCAGGATAATTTTGAAAAAGCAACACAGTTAGATCCGAAAAACAAATGGTATTGGCTTGGAATCTATGATGTAAGTTATGAGACCAAGAATTATCCTTTGGCAATCGAAACGATTCAGAAAATTATTCCGTTTGACGAAGAATACAAAGATGATTTGATTTCGTTGTACATGTTAACGAATCAGTACGATAAAGCGCTTTCGACGATTAATGAAATGAATGATAAATTCGGAAAATCGGAAGATCGCGAAAGATATAAATTACAGATTTTATCTCAGGGGAAATATCAAAATTCTGAGATTGAAAATTTAATTGCTCAGATTAAACAAAATCCGAAAGAAGAATCAAATTATGTTAATCTGATTTTTTTATATTCCAAATCAGAAGAAACAGATAAGGCTTTGGATGTTGCAAAACAATTGGCGAAAGAAATTCCAAATTCTGAATGGGCTCAGGTGAGTTTATTCAAAGGATATTTAGATGCCAACAAAGCAGATCAGGCAATTAAATCAATGAATGTAATTTTATCAAGTTCAAAAATTGATTCAAAAATAAAGCATCGTACATTAAATGAGTTCTTGATTTATGTGAATAAAAATCCGCAATATGCTCCGGATTTAGAGAAAGCAATTGCTTATTTTGACAACGATTCAAATGTTGATGTTGCAAAAGAAGTTGGAAAATTTTATCACAGTAAAGGTCAATTTGAAAATGCAATTAAATATTATGAAAAAGATTTAAAGGCCAATTCAGATACAGATCGCGAAACCAATTTGCTTTTGCTTGAAGCGTATACGCAGGCAAAACAGTTTGAGCCAATGACAAAAAGAGCAATGAATATGATTGAAGTGTATCCGAGTCAGCCTCAATTTTATTATTATGCAGGTTTAGGAAACAATAAGTTACAACAATTTAAGAATGCAAAAACCGTTTTAGAAATGGGACTCGATTATGTAGTTGATGATAAAACGCTTGAGGCAAATTTTAATATTCAGCTTGGAGAGGCATATAATGGGTTAGGAGACGCTAAGAAAAAAGAGGAATACTTTTTGAAAGCAAATGAGTTATTAAAACAAAAAAAGTAAGATGAAAAAATATATAGCACTAGTATTGATGTCAGTTTTTGTGATTTCATGTAAATCGAAAGCCGTCGCAGTACAAAATACAGACAAACCTGTAGAAGCACCAAAAGAAGATAAAAAAGCAATTGCAAAACATTACGACAATAAATTAGATTTCAAAACATTAAATATAAAGGCAAGCGCTAAATATGAAGATGAAAAACAAAGTCAGAATGTAACTGCTGAAATCAAAATTGAAAAAGACAAGCAAATTTTAGTAAGCGTTCGTTTTCTTGGAATCACAATGGCAAAAGCTTTGATTACCCCAACAACGGTAAGTTATTACGAAAAAATAAAAGGGACTTATTACGAAGGCGATTTTACGAGTCTAAGTAAATGGCTTGGAACTGAATTAGATTACAGTAAGGTCCAAAATTTATTGGTTGGAGAAGCTTTAGATGATTTAAGAAAAGGGAAATATACGCAGACCATTGTAGAAAATCTTTTTAAATTAGAAGATGAAAAAGAAACTAAAATAAAAAAGACATTCTATTTGGACTCTGAAAAATATTTGGTGCAGAAAGAAGAAATTGCACAGCCTGCAGAAAACAGAATGTTAGCAATAAAATATTCTGACACCAAAACTTTTGATCAGGGAATACTACCAACAAAAATCGAAATTAATGCTGTTCAGCCAAAAGGTAAGACCGATATTAATTTAGAATATAATAATATTACGTTTAATGAAGAACTTTCTTTCCCATATAGTGTTCCAAGTGGGTATAAAAAAGTTATAATTAATTAAATTTGCAAAAAGAAAAAAGAAACATGCCAAAATTTCTCCTAAGCCTAATTTTTATTTGTGCCACAACTTTTATGTGGGCGCAGGATTCGCAACAAGAAAAACTGGAGCAGCGTAAAGCCCAGATTCAGCAGGAAATTAGAGATAATGAAAAAATGCTGCAGTCTGTAAAGAAAAAAGAGAAATCGGCTGTAAATGTCTTTTTAATTCAGGCGAATAAAATTAAACTGAAAGAAAAGCTCATCAATACTACTGCAAAGCAAGAAAGACTTTTAAGTAATGATATGTATATTAACCAGGTTAAGGTTAATAAGCTAAAAAAAGAATTGAAGGTTTTAAAGGAAGATTATGCAAAAATGATCCTGAAATCATACAAAAGTCGTTCGGAGCAAAGCAGGGCGATGTTTATTTTGTCTTCTGAAAGTTTTTTGCAGGCTTATAAAAGAGCACAATATTTAAAACAATATACTAATTTCAGAAAAAATCAAGGTTTAGAAATTCAATCTAAAACTGCCCAATTAGTTGACTTTAATGCGAAGTTAGACGGACAAAGAAAGGTTAAGAAAAAGATTATTGCTGAAAATCAAAAAGAAAAACAAAGTTTAGAAATTGAAAAGAAAGAGCAGCAAAAATTAGTTAATGCTATTAAAAAGGATAAAAACAAAATTATAGCAGATACAAGAGCCAAACAGGCAGAAGCAAAAAGAATCGACAGACAAATTGATCGTTTGATTCGTGAAGCTATTGCCGAAGCGAATAGAAAAGCTGCAGCAGAAAGAGCAAAAGACAATCCGGGAGCAACAGTTTCTACTGCTCCGGTTTCATCATCTAAAATTGCTTTAACACCAGAAGGAAAAATCCTGGCTGCCGACTTTAAAGCAAACCGAGGAAAATTGCCATGGCCTGTAGAAAAAGGATTTATTTCATTAGGATATGGTGATCAGCAACATCCATTATATCCAAATTTAACAGTTCATAATTCAGGAGTCGAGATTACAACGGAATCTGGCGCAACTGCTCGTGCTGTATTTGAGGGTACGGTTTCAAGTGTTATCGTTTTATCTCCAATTAACAGAGCGGTTATGATTCAGCATGGAGATTATTTCACCGTTTATCAAAACCTAAGTCAGGTATTTGTCGAAAAAGGAGATAAAGTAAATATCAAACAAAGTATCGGAAAAGTGAGAACTAGTGGTGATACTGGAAAAACAATCATTAAGTTTTTGATTCTTCAAAATACATCAAATAATAATCCGGAAGGATGGTTACAAAACAGATAAAAAAAGGGAGCTTCAATTAGCTCCCTTTTTTATGATTATAATTTATTCATATTGTTCTAAAAAATACTTTACAACATCAGTTGTCGTTACGATTCCCTTAAGTTCGCCATTATCAACAACAGGCAAAGCGTGAAAATCTTCTTTGACAAAAATTTCGGCTAAATCTCTAATTATAGTATCTGAAGAAACTGTTTTCGGTTTTGACGTCATGACCTGAGAAATTGTGAGCATGTCCAAAATAGCTTCGTCAGCGCCTTCTTGTCCTTCAAACAAAGCACCAAAAGTCAATCGATTAATATCAGTTCTGCTAATAATCCCCACAACTTCTTTCCCTTTAACAATCGGAATATGGCGAATAGTATTTTTCTTTAGTTTCTCAACAACTTTTTTAAGATCATCATTTTCGTTTGCAGTCACTACGGTTTTGGTCATAATATGACTGATTGGTTCTCTTTTTTTCATAATTGATTTGTTATTAGGTTCTGTCAAATATGTAAAATAATTCTGATGTAAAATATGACTTTTATCAACATTGAGATTTGAAAAGAATAATCTCATTTATTGGCTTTTCATCAAAAAAAGGAACAAAACCGCATTAAAAAGAGGTAAGAATGTAAAAATCATTCTATTGTTCAATCGAAATTGTATCGGGTGAAATTTAAAAATAGTATTTTTGCACTATGGAAACAAATAGACAGAAAAAAATAGGCGGTGTCATCCAAAAAGATTTGGTTGATATTTTGCAAGGTGAAGTGCGAAAAAACGGAATTAATAATTTGGTAATTTCCGTATCCAAAGTTAGCGTTACATCAGACTTATCTGTGGCAACAGTATATTTAAGCATTTTTCCACAAGAAAAAGCAAAAGAGACTTTAGAAGGTATAAAATCGAATACTACCTTAATTAAACACGATTTGTCACAACGTGTTCGTTTGCAATTGCGTCGCGTACCAAACCTGGTATTTTTTATCGATGACTCATTAGATTATATCGAAAAAATTGACAACGCTTTATCAAACAGAGAAAACCCAATTGAAAACCGTGATCTTTTAGAAAAAAGAAGAAAATCATAAATTGAATTTCCCCCTTTACATAGCCAAACGTTACATTTTTAGCAGAAGTAAAAACAATGCTATCAATATCATTAATCGCATTGCCAGCATGGGAATTATTGTTGGCACAATGGCTTTGTTTGTGGTTTTATCTGTTTTTAGCGGACTAAAAGTATTCAGTCTTTCTTTTACTAATGAAATTGACCCCGATTTAAAAATTACAAGTACGTTAGGAAAATCGTTTTTAATTACACCGGATCAGGAGAGTAAAATTAAAAAAATAGAAGGCGTTGCTTCGTATACCAAAATTATCGAAGAACGTGTTTTATTTTTATTTAAAGACAAACAACAAGTTACTTATTTAAAAGGAGTTGATAGTCTTTATCCAGTTGTAAACGATATCAGGAAAAAGTTTTTTAATGGTCAATGGATTAAACCGGATACGTATCAGGTTGTGGTTGGTTACGGAATCGCCAGAGATTTTTCGATGGGCGTTTTAGATTTTGAAAATCCATTGCAGATATTTGCACCAAAACCCGGAAAAGGAGCTTTTGAAAATCCTGAAGAAGCGTTTAATAAAACCGACGTTTTGCCTGTCGGAATTTATTCTATTAGTGAGGATTTAGATTCAAAATACGTGTTTGCTGATTTAAGTTTGGCGCAGGAATTATTGATGTACAAACCGAATCAGATTTCGGGTGTAGAATTCAAACTAAAAGAAAATGTCAATGAAGATGCGATAAGATCTCAATTGGAAAGTATTTTCAAAAATAAAATCACGATCAAAAACAGAGCACAACTTAATGAGTCTCTATACAAAATGCTCAACACCGAAAATATTGCGGTTTATTTGATTTTTACATTGGTAATTATCGTAGCACTTTTTAATTTGGTTGGGGCTTTAATCATGATGATTTTAGATAAAAAAGGAAATCTGAAAACACTTTTTAATCTCGGAACAGAAATCAAAAGTCTTCGAAAAATATTCATGCTTCAGGGAACTTTATTAAGTGTTTTTGGAGGAATTATAGGTCTTGCCCTTGGAATCATTATGGTTGTTTTGCAACAAAAATATAACCTGATTATGCTAACACCAACTTTAGCATATCCTGTCGTTTTTACTTTAGAAAACGTACTTATTGTGATGGCAACAATTGTTTCACTTGGTTTTGTGGCATCTTTAATTGCCAGTAGCAGAGTGAGTAAAAAGCTGTTAGATTAATATTTCTTCTTAAAAAATATTACCTATATTTATCGTCTTAAAAAGCTACAGCATATGATTGTTTCTGCCTAATCCTATTTTATTTTTTAATAATTAGGATACTTACGTTTTTTCTAGTGTTCAAGATAATTTATCTGGACCAATTTTATCATTTATCCTAATATATCATGACAGAAACAACAATACAAAAAAGTTTATTTTCTAAAATTTTTACCACTTTAAAACAAGCCATTAAAGGCGACGAATCTTTTGATTACACAGCCGGAAGTATTAAAAAAGCCGTTATTTTATTAGCCATTCCGATGGTTTTAGAAATGATGATGGAATCCGTTTTTGCTTTGGTCGATTTATATTTCGTTGGCCATTTAGAGCACAGTAGTTTCGCTATTCAAACCGTTGGTTTAACCGAATCGGTACTGACGATTATATATTCTTTAGCAATCGGTATGAGTATGGCGGCAACAGCTGTTGTGGCGCGACGCATTGGAGAAAAAGATCCAATCGCTGCTGCGAAGGCCGGAATGCAGGCCATTATTATTGCGTTTGCAGTAAACAGTATAATGAGCATTCTGGGCGTTATTTATGCGAAAGATATACTGATTTTGATGGGAGCATCCGTTGAAGCTGCCGAATACGGTTTCAGGTTTACACAAATTATGATTGGAAGCAGTTTATGCATTATGCTTTTATTCTTAATTAACGGAATATTTCGAGGTGCCGGAAATGCAGCAATTGCAATGAAAAGTTTGTGGCTGGCGAACATCTGCAATATTATTTTATGTCCAATTTTGATTAACGGGTTAGGTCCCATTCCAGCTTTTGGATTAGTAGGTGCTGCTTTGGCAACAACTTTAGGAAGAAGCATCGGAGTATTATACCAAGTGTATCATTTGTTTTTTGGTAATGGTGTTTTGAGAATTTATGTCTCTTACTTTATTCCTGATTTTAAACAGATAAAAGCTTTAGTAAAGATAGCAGCTCCGGGAATTTTACAATTTGTTATTGCTTCTTGTAGCTGGATTTTTCTGGCTCAGTTAGTTGCTACAACAGGAGGTGATCATGGCTCTGCAGGTTATCAGACAGCACTTAGAATCATGATGTTTTTTATACTTCCGGCTTGGGGATTAAGTAATGCAGCCGCAACTTTAGTCGGTCAGAATTTAGGTGCAAAACAAATTGAACGCGCCGAAAAGTCAGTATATACAACAGCAAGATACAATGTCATTTTTATGGCGACAATTATGGTTATTACATTGGTTTTTGGCAAATACATTATTTCGTTTTTTACCAATGATGAAATGGTAAGAGTAGTGGCCGTTGAAGCATTACAGATCATGAGTGTTGGATTTGTTTTTTACGGAATAGGAATGGTTTTGATCAATACGTTCAACGGAGCAGGAGATACCTGGACACCAACGGGAATCAATTTCTTTGGATTTTGGTTGTTCCAAATTCCACTAGCTTATCTATTAGCAAAACATTTTAATATGGGCCCAACAGGCGTTTTTATTGCAATTCCGGTTGCAGAAACGGCTATAACTTTAGCAGGTATTGTCCTTTATAAAAGAGGAAAATGGAAACGCATTCAAGTATAATTAAAATAAAAAGACCTTCAATTGAAGGTCTTTTTTTATGTTTTTTAAGCAAATTCATATCCTGCATAAACCTGTTCGATTTCTTTCATGATGGCGAACAAATCTTCAGGTGCATCAGTTGTAACCAGCTTTTGTTTAAATTCTTTAAAAGAATGAATTCCTTTAAAATAGTTCGTATAATGACGACGCATTTCAACAATTCCTAAACGTTCGCCTTTCCAATCCATCGACCATTGCAAATGATTTCTGGCAGCTTCAACACGATCGATAACGGTTGGAGCAGGTAAGTGTTCACCGGTTTTAAAATAATGTTTGATTTCGTTAAAAATCCACGGATAACCAATCGCAGCACGACCAATCATGATACCATCGATTCCGTATTCATTTTTATATTTTAATGCTTTTTCAGGACTGTCGATATCGCCATTTCCAAAAATTGGCATTGTAATTCTAGGATTGTTTTTTACACGGGCAATATGCGACCAGTCGGCGTGGCCTTTATACATTTGAGCACGGGTTCTGGCATGAATGGTCAAAGCCTGAACACCAATATCCTGAAGTCTTTCAGCAACTTCATCAATATTGATCGAGCTTTCGTCCCAGCCTAAACGTGTTTTTACGGTAACAGGCAAATCAGTACTTCTAATAACGGCTTTCGTTAAACGCACCATCAAATCTACATCTTTCAAAACGCCTGCTCCGGCACCTTTACAAACTACTTTTTTTACCGGACATCCAAAATTGATATCCACTAAATCTGGTTTTACGGTAGAAACAATTTTAGACGAAAGCGCCATTGCTTCTTCATCTCCACCAAAAATCTGAATTCCAACCGGACGTTCGTAATCAAAAATATCCAACTTCATTCTACTTTTGATAGCATCACGAATTAATCCTTCTGACGAAATAAATTCAGAATACATCATGTCAGCGCCGTGCGTTTTGCATAATCTGCGAAACGGCGGATCGCTCACGTCTTCCATCGGTGCTAATAATAAAGGAAATTCGGGTAATTCTATGTTGCCAATCTTGACCATCTTCAATATTTTGTGCAAAATTACAACATTTAGTTTAATTTGTACCAAATTGAGGTTCAAAGGTTCAGAGTTACAAAGGTTCAAAGGCTTTTTATCAGACAATTAGATAAACCTTTGTCCCTTTGAACCTTTGTAACTTTGAACCTTTTATAAAGTTCTATAATCAAAAAACCGAATTGGTTTTCGGCTCATCGGATTAAAAACTAACGGATTTAAAGTTTCTTTTGAAGCGAATTCAATCTTTGGAGTTACTCTTAATTTGGCTCTGAAATGATCTTTGATTTCCTGAAGAAATTCTGGTGTTTGATTTTTTACCGCAATTTTTATCAGGATTTCATCCGTGCCTAAATCATTGGTAGAAATCTCTATAATATGATTTTCGATATTATCAAAACCACTTAAAACATCATTCATTGCTGGCGGATAAAGTGTTGTTCCTTTGTATTTTATCATTTGTTTTTTACGGCCAATAACCGGACCAACGCGCAAAGTATTTCTCCCGCAAGCACAAGGTTCATTGTGAAGTTGCACAATGTCGCCAGTTTTAAAACGTAATAACGGCATGGCTTCAATACCTAAAGTTGTAAAAGTTAATTCGCCAACTTCGCCATTTTTTACAGGCATATTATTTTCGTCCAAAACTTCAACAATAATCAATTCAGGATGATGATGACCTCCAATTCCGTGTTCACATTCTGTAAAAGCGGTACTCATTTCAGTAGAAGCATAAGTAGAAAACAACTTAATATTCCATTTATCGATGATTTTTTGGGATAAAGTGTTCATTGAAAAATCTTCATTTCGCAAAGATTCTCCAATGCAAATCGCACCTTTTATGCTTGAATTATTATAATCAATTCCATGAATTTCGGCATATTCTATCAATTTCAAAAGAAAAGAAGGAACCGTAATTAAATAAGAAGGTTTGTATTTTAGAATCGAATCCCATTGCAATTCCGGAATTCCGGCACCAACTCTGATAACACCAACTTTTAATTTTCGAAGACCAAGAAAATAAGCCAGTCCGGCCATAAATTTTCTGTCAATTGTCGTCATTAATTGCACAACATCGCCTTCTGCAATTCCGGCGCAGGCAAACGAAATCGCTTCATTATAAGCCAATCGATCCAAATCTGAATCGGTTAAACCAAAAGTTACCGGATCGCCTAAAGTTCCGGAAGTCGAGGCATAATCAATGATTTTATGTTGCGGAACGCATAAAAAATCATCATTGTATTGTTGTAAATCTTCTTTTGTGGTAACGGGTAAATATTGTAAATCTTCGAGTGTTTTTACAGTCGAAAGATCAATATTTCTTCCGGCAAAGAGACGTTTATAAAAAGGAGAATTCTCGCTTATATATTTTAAGAGTTCGGCTAATTTTTGTTCCTGAAAAATTTTAATGTCTTCTAAAGAATCTTTTTCTATTGCTGGAATCATTGTAATCTTCTTTTGAGTTTTTTTAAATATTTTTCAATTTTTGCTTTTTCAGGTGCCGTCGTAATTTCTTTGGTCAAAGCTTTTTCAAAATTTGCCTGAGCAGCTTGGAATTCTTTTTTTTGATAAAAGTACAACCCTGCTTTGTAATATACAACCCAATAATCAGGGTTTAAAGATTGATAATGCTGAATAAAGTCAGAAGAAACCGTTTTCTTGTTTTTCAGATACAAATCGAATTGGTGATTTTCAACTTTAAATTTTTTATAGTTTTGAAAAGCTTCAGTTCTAATAAATGGATCTTCGGCAATATTTAAATTTTCTTCTTCGAATGAAATAGCCAAATTTGATTTTTTGTTAAAAATGGAATCCAGATTATAACAGACAAATTCGCCCAGTTGAAAAGGATTTGCCGAAACCCAAACCAATTTTTCTTTTGGTTTAAAGATAATTCCGTGATGTGCGAGCAATTGATTTAAAGCTTTTTCATTTCCAAAACCCAATGATATATCTTTTAAGCCTTCTTTATTTCGCAGAATTTCAGAAGCAATTTTTGGGTTCATTTTTGGATTTTCGACCAAAAGTTCCTGCATTCTGTCAAAGCGATATTTTGAATGACTGTCTTTAATTTGTATCTGATTTCGTTCATCATTTTTGAAAGCTTCACTTTGAAAATGGTTCGAACAAACTAATTGATTACTGTTTGCAACATCATAAACATCCATCTTTTTTGGAGAAACTTCAATTAAAACAGCTTTATTATCCTGGGCACTTCCAACCATAATAGATTCGGATACAAAGACTTTTCTTTTTTTGGCAATCGCAATTGCTTCTTCAATATTTTGAGCGTGCTGTAAAATTTCACGGGTCAAAATCGAAATAGGCGTTTTGGCACTCAGCGGAATTTCTGATTTTCCTGCATTAATCGTAACCGTTAAACCTTGCTGATTCATTCCGGACACTGCTCCAATCATGCCGGGCCAGGAGACCATCATAAAATTATAACCTTGTGTGGGTTTTATAAAGGCGATAATTTTATTTTCCGCGAAAGCGTCATTTACATAAAAATCAAAATTGCGCCCAAGAATTAAATTCCCATCTTCAGATTTTTCGCCCCAGGCGGCAAAAGATGAACAGCCAACCAAAGCCAAATCTTGTAAGGCGTGGCCAATGTCATGTGCGGCATGCAAATACAAATTGCGTTGGTATTGCGGTGCGATATTATCAAAGTTATTTGAAGTGTATTGCGAAACACCATAAATTTCAGTTTGATATTCTTCAGGAACGTTGGTATATAATTTCCGATTGTACCATTTTAGAAATTGGCGAAGCAATTTCTGTTGAAATTTTGACGGAACGATATCTTCTATTTTTGAGAAAAAGATATTCTCCTGATTTTTTAAAAGAGAATCAGATAAAGCGCCGGTTGTAACGCCAATTTCTAAAGGATTACCTTCGACATACAATTCCCAAAGACCTTGTTTGTTTTTTAAAAGTGAATTTTTTCCTGATACAAAAACAGTAGGAGATTGTTTTGTTACAACAGGTTTTGCAGCATTATAGTTTGAAATATCAGGCTCATGATGCATAGATTTTGATGTTCCGCAAGATGCGAACATCAATAAAAAACTAACGAATAAAAATAAATTAATTCGGCTTTTCATATACACATTTTTTATTCAGATGCCTGATTGATTTTGGTTACTAAATATTCTTTTCCAAGAATTTCAGAACAGGTTACGACAGCTCCAATAGTTACTCCCAAAACACCATGCATGTTGATGCTTTGTCCGGTAAGATAAAGATTGTCCAATTTAGTTTTTGAAGGAATCAGGGTTTTCATCGGATTGCTGGAATCTTTCACATAACCATACATATTGCCATTGTGTCCGCCAATGTAATCCCGATAGGAAAGCGGTGTCGAAGTATGAATGGACTGAATACAATCTTTTATTCCTGGAAATTTCAGTTCAATTTCATCAAGAAACCTAGATGTTTTTCTGGTTTTAAATTCCTCATAACTTTCGCCACGATCATTTTCTTCTACAGTTGTATTAAAAGTATTCATCCACGGAGCCACATCATCATATTTCATATAAGTGATGAAAGTCATGCCTTCTGCCCATTCTTCTTGTTTTTTTGAAGCGTTCATGGAAGCCATAAAAGCTTTTGGCCATGAATTTTCATCATAATCGTGAGCATTCCAGACTTCACTGCTTTTCTTAAAATGATAATGATTATGATTGATGTATTTGAAAGTTTCCGGCTTAAAAACAAGATATAAACTAAAAGCTGAAATAACACCTTCAAGACTCTGAATTCTGCTAAAAAATGCTTTTCTGAAATGTTCTTCGCCAACAAGTTTTAGTGTAATTTTAGGATCTATATTAGAGATAAACTGTGTGCCGGAAACTTGCGTTCCGTCTTTCATTTCTACACCCGTTACTTTGTTGTTTTCAACATTAAAACGAGTAACTTCTTTGTATTTATAAAATTCACCTCCGTGTTTTTTGAGCTGTTTTAAGAGTTGTTTTGTAATCTGGCTTCCGCCATTAATACAACGCCATGAACTTTGTATATAGGAGTTTACCGAAAGGGCATGAACATAAAAAGGCGATTTATCCGGAATACCTGCATATAGAAAATTGCTTCCCGCCAAAACCGCTTTTAGTTTTTCATTTTGCGTACTATTGGCGATTATTTCTTTTGCGTTTAATTCTAAAATAGCATTGTCATATTTGCCTTCCCACTTTAAATTGTACAGTGGAAATGAGTCACAAATCGTTTGTAGTTTAGTGCAATATTCCTCAAGGTTTTCTCTTTCTTCAGGAAAAAAATGTTCTAATTGTTTTACAAAATTTTCATAACCTTGCGCATGTGGATATTCATTTTGATCATCTTCAAAAGAAATCATATCAAAACCATTTTCATCTAATTTTTTCAGATTTAAATGATCCATAATTCCCAAATATTTAAAATATTTATAGAGATTTTGGCCTTCACCTAAACCTCCGATATAATGAATTCCGGTATCAAAAATGGTTTTATCACGTACAAAAGTTTGTAGATTTCCACCGTATTGATTGTTTTTTTCGAGCACACAAACGCTATAGCCTTCCTTCGCCAAAATAATTGCCGAGACTAAACCGCCGAGTCCGCTGCCTACAATTACGACATCGTATTGCTCTTTCATTCTAATTTTTCTTTAATACGATTATGGAATCTTCTTCTGAAACATTTTCAAAACCAAAGTTAATCAAAGTGCTTTTTAAAGTAGAATTATCAATCAAAATAATGCAGGAAGTTACAGCAGCGATTTTTTCAATAGCAGCAGTACAATTTTCATCAGAAATCAAAATAATATCATATTGATTTTCTAAAGCTAATTCAGGATTTTCCAAATAAGTGATTTTTCTCTTTTTGAGGAAATAATTGGTTTTTGCTACTAACGATTTTTCTTCATCAGCAATGTAGGAATGTATTTTTCGCTGTGGTTCCTGCAAGGTCAATAGAACATCTAATTGCCCATAATCATTCGCTAAATGCAATATTTTGGCTTTCGCCGAAAGATGCCTGTTTAAGCGATAATAGATTTCTAAATGTGTTTTTAAATTGCTTTTAACGCTGTTGATGATTTCAATTTCTTTATAATCATAACTATGAATAAGCATTTTTTTGAAATATTCCGGACCTTCGAATTCCTGACGAATTTTAGCAAATTCGGTTTTAAAATACGAACTTAATTGTTTCGTTCTTTCTGCGTAATTTTTCCCAAAAGAAAGATTGTCTGGTGAAATTCTCTCCAAAATAGAAACGGTAAGAGAACTGTCATGAATTACAAAATCGCCTTTCGGAATGGCTTCTGAAGCACCATGAATTAAAACGGGAAGGATGTCTAAATTGAATTCTTCGGCAAGATAAAAAGCACCCTTATGAAAACGCTTGATCTGATTGCTTTCAGAACGGGTTCCTTCAGGAAAAATCATTAACGAATAGCCTTCATTTACTTTTTGACGCAAATGTTCAACGCCACCTTCAATTCCTTCTGAAACTGGATAAAAACCAGCTTTTCTAACTGTTCCTCCAAAAATAGGAGAGTTGTAAACCCAGTCGTTTACTAAAAAAATAATTTTCGGACTCAGCATTCCCATAGCCAGAATATCGATAAACGACGAATGATTGGCGATAATAATAGCTGGTTTTTCGAAATTTTCACCGAATTTATTAATGACTTTTTTACGAAGATAAGGGCTCGAATATAAAACTGATTTCATAAATTTTGAAATCACATATCGGAAGCCTTTCATTTTAGTTTTCTCCTTTATCGGAAGAATCGGCATGATAGTAATGCTGAAAAGTGACATCAAAATACCGCCAAGTCCGTAATAAGTAAATGAAATAATACCGTGAATAAAGGTGCGTAATACAAAAGGTGGATTTCCTTTTTTCGAGCGATTTGATATAAATAATTTAAAAAGAATCGGGTAGAAGATAAACGTGATAATTAAGGCAGCAAAAACTCCGATTAATGAAACGGACGAAATAGATCTCAATGCAGGATGTTGTGCAAAAATCATGGCGCCAATTCCTAAAATTGTTGTGATAACGGCGAGAATAATCGAAGTTCTGTAAATGGCAATTTCGTTTTTACCAGTTGTGTATTCTTTTTGAAGCGCACTCGTCATGAAAATACTAAAATCGACACCGTGTCCAAAAATCAATGTACAGACAATCATGCTGAAAATATTCATCTGAATACCAAAAATGCCCATAATTCCTGCCGTTACAATTCCGGTTAAAGCAATCGGAATACAACTTACAATGACCAATTCGATTCTTCTGAAAAAGAAAAACAAAATCAGAATTACAGCAACAAACGAATAATTAACAAGCGAATTAAAATCGGTTTTTAAAGTGCTGAAAAATGTTTCGTTCATTTGCTGGCGGTCAATCGCAATCAGATTATTTTTGGCTGAAGCCGATTTTACAAAAGCATCCCGCTGTTTTGGCGTGACTTTTACTAAAGTCGAAATCGTATAAAAACCATTTTTTTCGGTTACAAATTCTTTTAATTGTAAAGCCTGAATTTTTAAATATTCCTGAGCAGAAATCGGTTTAAAATTAAAATCTAAATGATCGTAAAAGTTAGAATAAGTGGTTGGCTTAAAGCCGAGTTTTGAACCCTCGGCAATTAATTCTGATTTTAAAAGCTGTTTTTTATTGGCATCCCAAAACGAATTCCATTGGTCAATTTTCTGCTGCTGTTCCTTCTGCGAAAACATAATTCCGCCAACAGAACTAAAATTTAATATTTTATTTTGTTCTTTTTCTTTAGATAAATCGGAGAAAAGCTGACTGTTGTTTTGCAAAACTTCTTCCATACTTTTTCCGTACGAAGCAACATAAATTGTTTTTGAAGTTAAGCTCGTGCTTTCTTCCAGTTCTTTTTCGGCTACTTTAATTTCCTTCGGAACAAAATTCAATTGTGATAAATCGTTATTGAAACCAACATTGTTATAAGTGAAGAAGCAGACAATTGTAATTAAAACACAAAAACCTATTAAGATTTTATTGTTATGAAAAGAAAAATGGGCCAATTTATCAATCACATTTTTCTTGTGTTCAAAATTGTTTTCTTTCGGTTTGTATAAATGCGGTACAATCAAAAGTGAAAAAAATGCCGAAGCCATAACAATAACGGCGGCGAAAATTCCCAAGTCGTTCAAAGCATCCGATTTTACAAAAAGCAGACATAAAAAGGCAACAGCGGTAGTAGAGCTGCTCATAATTACAGGCATTGTAATGTCTTTATACAAAGTTTTTACGTCGCTGTTGTGTTTGTAATGCGTGAGAATATGTATGGAATAATCGATTGTGATTCCTAATAAAATAGAACCAATTCCGAGTGAAATGGCTGAGATTTGTTCTTTTACAAAATATAAAAACGCGACGGCAAACAAAGCGCCAAAAACCGTTGGAAGAAAAATGATTAACGGAATTAATATTTTTCTATAGAATAAAATCAAAATCAGCATCAGCGTAATCATGGCGATTGTTGTTGTTAAAACAATATCACTCTTAATTTGATTGGCATTTGCAACCGCAATCAAAGCCGAACCAAAATAACGGATCGAGGTTTTGCCTTGAAATTTCTGATTTAAATTTTCCTGAATCGATTTTAATTTAGCCGCAAAAATGGTGTTTTTCTCCGTTTCGCTCGACGGAAGATTTGAAGTTATAAAAAGCAATAATTTCTTTTTGTCTTTCGTCATGACGAAACCATTGTCAAGCGTAAAATCGTCACCAATATTTAATTGCTGCAATTTTTTTAAGGCGATAAACGAAATTCCTAACGGATCTTGCAGAATAAAATCTTTGGTAATAAATCCGGATGGCGAAATAATCGATTTGTAGTTTCCCTGAACAGTTGCCGCAATACTGTCTTTTTGTAGTTTATTCTGAATCGATTTGTAATCTTTATTTTCCAGAAAAAGAGGCAAATTTCCGTAAACAAAATCAATAGTTTCCTGAATATTTTCTTCGTCAATTTTTCCCTGAATTCCCGTAATGTAAGGTTTGCAGGAAATAGAAACGCTGTCTGAAAAAGCGGTTGCCATTTCTTTCAAATCTTCATCAGAACCATTTTTTTCGAGTTTGAAAATAACGGTTATTTTGTCAGCAAAATTTAATTGTTTTAGGACTTTAGCCGTAACATCGGCCTTATCATTTGTCGGAATCAATTTGGTAATATCTTCTTCAAATTTAATTTTAGAAGCAAAAAATCCAAATATAAAAAGCATCAAAACAGCCAATACAACCGACAAAGATTTTCTTCGGTTGACAAATAAATGAATGGCGTAAAAGTATTGATGCATGAATATTATTTATTGTTATTATTTATTGACACAGATTAAAGGATTAAATCGATTTAAAACTGTGTCAGTTCGCCACGAATTCACAAATTAGCTTGTAATAATTCGTGAATTCGTGGCGAAAAAAAATCATTGTAATCTTTTAATCTGTGGCAAAACTACAAAGATTTTTCAGAATGTTTTTTTAGTAAAAGCCGTTAAAAGCAAATAACTCAACAGACCAAAAAACAGCGCCGAAACGGATGCTAAAATAAGACTTCCGACGATATATTGTGTAGCATTTTTTTGAATATCATCAAGTGTAACCGAACTATCTAAAATTAATGGGGTATCACTCGACACAAATATACTTCCAACCTGAAGTGACGCATAGATAATAAACGGAATAAAGGGCGGAAAACTCACATTTGAAGTCAAATACGCAATCACTTTGTTAAGCCTGAATACGGCAGCAAAAGTAAAAAGCAAAATAGTCTGAAAACCCCAAAACGGAGAAAGTCCAATAAAAATGCCCAAAGCAATGGCTGCGGATTTTTTAAAATTAGAATCTTTGCTTTCTAAAATATCTTCAAGAAAGAATTTTTTAAAACCTTTTTTTTTTGCTCTTCGAAAAAAATCCCTGGGCTTAATATATAAAAGGGCATTGGTTACCAAAACCGTATTTAAAATACTGATTCGGGTAAAATCCCGGAAAGGACGAAAATGCGAAACACGTTCTGCCGGATCATATAAAACCTGAATCGGAATGTTTTTTACCGTAATTCCTTTCCATGCGGAACGTACAATTACTTCTATTTCAAACTCAAATTTATTGGTATAAAATTTCTTCGGAATTAAATTCAAAGGATACAATCGAAAACCAGATTGAGTGTCTTCCAATTTTATTCCGGTTTCAAATTTGAACCAAAAGTTCGAAAATTTATTTCCAAAACTGCTTTTCTTCGGCACATTTTCCTGTGTCATATTACGGCTTCCAATCAATAAAGAATTCGGCTCGTTTTGAATTTCGGCAATAAAACCTGGAATGTCAGATGCAAAATGCTGTCCATCAGAATCGATGGTAATTGCATATTCAAACTTCATTTCGATTGCTTTGCGAAAACCATTTCTAAGCGCACGTCCTTTTCCTAAATTTTTAGGATGATGAATTTGTGTAAGTTGTGAATATTGCTGTAAAATTTCGAAAGTTTCATCTGTCGATCCGTCGTTAACGATAATGACATTTGAAGTGAAATCTAAAACAGAATCCAATACTTTTCGTAGCGTTTTATGATTATTGTATGTTGGAACAATAACACAAAAGGAAGTGGAATTTATAAGATCTTGCTGTGACAAAGTAGGTTTCATTTTGGAGTTTTGCTTTCGCTTACTTCACGAATTGTTTTTCTTTTTCAGAGAAACTTTTCGATTGTAAAATAAAGTCTTTTAAGTAATCTTTCAAAGCGCCGTTTTGCTCAGCATAATGATCAGTAAGATATTTTTTGTCTTCTTTAATATTCTTTTTGTAGCCCGTAATTCCAGGAACATTTTCCTGAATGCTTAATCGGATCAATCTGATTTCAATATTATTAGGCTCGCTTTTTATAGTAGATTCAAGTAATTTTGCACCTTCTTTGAAACGATCAATTTTTTGCTGTAATTTTTTCTGAAACTTTGAATCTAATAAAATTGAAGCCGCTTTGTAAGCCACTAAAGTTTTATCATCACTGTTAGAAACTTCAGCCAGTTTTTCTGAAAATTCTTTAGCGTTGCTTTCTGATTTTGTAACGCCAGTATACATTTTTCTGATAGCAGCCAAGTCTGGCGTACCAGCAAAATTAACCCATAAAAGTAATGTTAATAGCAGTTTCATATCTCTAGTTTTTTATAGACATTACTCAGTTTCAAAGCAACAGTCTCATTAAAATAAGTGGTGTTTTTTACTTTCACCAAATTATCATCCGTCATTGTAATGTCAAGTTCTAAACGCAATTCAGGATTATTTTCCGGATTAATAAGCGCCATGAATTTTACGTTTGCCAACGTCTGAATCATTAAAGTCTGCTTCGTAATTTTCTCTGTAAGTTCCTTAATAATCTGAATCATGCAAACTCCCGGCATAATCGGGTTTCCCGGAAAATGGCCTTTGAAAACTTCGTGTTTTTCATTAACCAAAATCGTAATACTATATTTAGAATCGGTTGTTTTTTCTTCCGAAAGAACTTTGTAAAAATCTTTTAAAACCATTTTTTTATTTTTTTCCTTCAAAGGCGTAAGAAAGTCCTAATTGAAAATTGACATTCGTATTATAACTTCCAAATAAATAATAATCATTTCTATCATTATAATAAGAACTGTCAAATACATCCAGTATGCCTTTTTTTAGTCTGGCTTCAAAAGTAAGACCTGAAGGCAAACGATAGGCAATACCACTAATAAGTGCTAAATCATTATACGTTTCTATTTTGTCTAAATTATCATTTACAAGAACATCTACTGCGGGGCCAAATTGTATTTGAATTCCAGGCCCAAATGTAAATTTATTTAGAAGCGTAAAGGATAAATAACCCAATTGCAAATCACGAAATTTTACATTTTTTGGCTCAGCATTGTCAAAATAATATCCAACATTGTCTGATCCCTGTCTGCTATATGTTATTTCAGGTTGAAGCGCATATTTTTTTGTAATATTTATTTCTCCAAAAGCACCAATATAAAAATCAGTTTTATAGCTGGATTTTGTTTCTGAAATAGTCGAAAATGCAAAACCTCCTCTTAAACCTGGTTTAAAAGAAGTTTGTGACCAAGCTTGTTGAAATCCCAAAAAAGTTATTACAACAATTAATAAAGTGCTATACTTCAAAATATTATTTTACTTTAAAAGTATAGCTGATTCCAATTTGGAATACCTGATTTAAAATAACCTGATCATAATAATAGTCATCATAATCAATTCCATTATAACCATAAATATCAATTAATCCTTGTTTAATTCGAGCTTCAAAAGTTAAACCATTTGGCAAAGTATAACCAACACCTCCAACAAATGAAAGATCAAAATCTTCAGGGTTTGTATTTATATAATTATCACTAACTTTTAAATCTAAAGAAGGGCCTGCCAATAGATGAAAACCTCCACCTCCAAAGTTAAATTTTGCAACTGCCCCCAGTGTTACATAATTCAATTCGTATTTTTCAGAATAATAACGGCCATCTTCAAAATATCTTCCTTCATCACCTTGTCTTGAATAATTTATCTCTGGTTGAACCGAGAAAAATTTATTGAATTTAATATTTACCAATCCACCAATGTAGAAATCAGTTTTAGAACTATTATCATCAATATTGGTTAATGTTGATATATTCAAACCGCCTCTAAGTCCTGGGCTAACTCTAACTTGTGCTTGTGAAGTTGCAAGGCCGATAAATAAAACGAATGTAATTAAGGTTATTTTTTTCATTTGGTTTAGTTTAGGTTAATGTGAATTTTACTCTGATTTAAAATAATTTAGCTCAATTCTCAATTTGATATTCTGATGTAAAATGACAACTTTTTTAGCAAAAATATCGTTTTCTAAAGTAAAAGTAATTGTTATTTTTTCTTTTGTTTTAGAAGAATGAACTACTTTTTCTAATTTTTGATCTTTTTTCGAGAAGAAAAGATAGTTATCACGATTCCCGTCTGCCGATTTATAAATGTTATCCGATTCGTTTTCAAATTGCTCCTGAATCAAATAATCTTTTTTAAGAAGCAGTCTAAAATCATCTCTCAATGTATTGACCAGGATTTTTTTATCTAATTCTGATACAATCGAATTGACTTTAAAACTTGTTTCAGAAATCTCAAAATCTAACAATTTGTTACCAAATTCAGTTGTAAAAACTACTCGATGCGTTGTGTCATTTATTTTCTTGGCAATAAAAATGCCAGACAATTCATGACCATAAACCGTAATGTTGGTTTTGTAAACATAATCGGTTTTTGCTTCAGAAAAATAAGGAACTTCTACAGCCGTTTTTTCTAATTTTTTAGGCGTATAATTTTTTGTGACCGAGCCACAGGAAACTAAAACAATTGCCAGAAAACAATTAATTAGTAAAAACTGAATCGTCGATTTTTGCATTGATCACTTTATTTTTAAGTACAATTCTGGTATAATCTTCAGATGATTCTAATAATTTTACCTGAACTACTGTTGCTTCTTCTTTGTCGAAAGTCAGTTCGATTTGTTTGATGTATTTTTTCAGCGTCGCATCTTTCGGAACAAATTTCGCCAGATTTTGACCTTTTAATTTAAAATAGGAAATCGTAAATTCTTTATCGTCAAACATATTTCCGCTTACACTTCCAACAATTAATTTATTAATGCGGCCAAAGATTTTACTGTTGCCAATATCAACCGCGCTTTTCTTTCCTTCGTCGTTAATCAGGATTTTTCCATTTTTAAAAACAATGCTGTAATTGTATGGTTTTTTATATTGCCATGATAATAATGCAGGTTCTTTAAAAAACATTTTTCCTGATGTTTCAATATCCTTGGATAGAAAGTCCATATGTTTGTATTGAATAAAATCAGTACTCAAGGTTTTGATTTTTTTAGAAACCACATTTACGTCTTGTTTGAAAGTTGCAATTTCGGCATCCGTCATTTTTTGCTCTTGTGCGAAAAGTGACGAAGCACAAAATGTTAGAGTAAAAAGAAATATATATAGTCTAGTTTTCATAAGCTTTAAGATTCAAAAGTTCTTCCAAAGAAATCACTTTATAATTGTTTTGCTGTAAAAATTGCAAAAACTGTTCCAATACTAAAACAGAGTGCGGAGCAGTGTCGTGCAAAAGTACAATTCCGCCGGGAGAAATGCGTTTTATTATGCGATTGAAAATTAAATTTTGGTCTTTTATTCCTCCGTCAAGCGAACGAATATTCCAGCCAATTGTTTTATGTCCGGTAATTTTTAATGCTCTTCTAATCGAAGGTGTTGTAACTCCGTAAGGCGGACGAAAGAAGTTTATTTTTTTTGAAGTGAATTTTTCAAGAAGCTGATCCGTTTTTTGAATTTCTTCGGTTATTTTTTTTGCATTATAAAAATCAAAAAATTTGGAATGCGAGTAAGAATGATTTCCAACCAAATGACCTTCTGAAATAATTTGTTTTATGATTTCTGGATGCGTTTCAATATTTTTTCCGATGCAGAAGAAAGTCGCTTTGGCATTGTATTTTTTCAGAAGTTCTAAAACTTCCAAAGTAAATTCACTCGGTCCATCATCAAAAGTTAAGGCAATTTTTTTTTCTGTTTCTGATGGATTATTGCAGAAAGCTTTTACATGATAATTGGAAGAAATTTGGGCAGAACCAAACGCATTTATTCCGAGCCAGATTAAAATAATTGCCATAAAAAACCAAGTATTTATTGCTATATAAAAATTCAAAAGAAATAATGAGAGCAATAAAAAAATAAAAAAAACAGATATGTTTTTATGCGTTATCATTTTGAAAGTAACGTAAAACTATGATTTTTTCCATTTACCTGATTGTACAATAAAATGGTATTGTAAACTGGTTTTGTAACCGAATTCACTTTTACGATTTCCGGAATTTCCTGTGTTTTTATAATTTTTGATGCCATCCACAAAGCAAATGCTGAAGCCGTATCGTATTCTCCGCTTAAATGTTTGTAATACAATTGAGGCGTTTCTGCGAAAGCATTTTTACTTAAATTTTTATAATAAGAATCGAAATTCAAGTTACCATCAAAACCCAAAATCAGAGCATCAATATCTGAAATCTGTAAATTATTTGATTTTAGAAAAGAAATTAAAGCAGTTTCAATTTCGTTTTCTTCTAAAGTATTTACGATTTCAATATCAAGAATTTCAGCGTAAGTAGAATCTTTTCTTTCATTTTCTAAAACAAAAAAACTCGCACCTTCGCCATAAACAACTCCTGCTGAATTGGTATTTAAAATATTGGATGGAAGGTCATTTTCTTTTTTGATTCTTCCGGCCAATTTAAAAAGCGACATAGTATAATCGCCAGTTTCATCAACACCGCCAACTAAAATCGAATTGGCTTCCTCTTCTTCAATTTGCATTTTAGCATCCAAAAGCGCCGATTCAAAAGAAACCGCTCCGTTTACATACGTAAAATTATACCCTTTACATTGTAAAGAAAGAGCAATTTGAGCCCCAACCGTATTATGCGTCGATTGTATAAAAGAAGTTGGAGTTAAAAACTCTTCATTATTGTCCAGAATGTTTTTCAGGAATTTTTCAGAATCTTCAATGCATCCTAAACCAGTTCCGGTAATGATGGCGTCTACATTTTCGACATTAGCATCTTTCATGGCCAAGGCCGAAGCTACGATTCCGTTTTTTACTCCTTTTGCCATTCTACGAATCGCTGCAGGAGAAATATAATCTTTGTAAACCGGAGGAACAATAGAAAGAACAGTTTCGTTTGTGTTAATGACAGCTTCTTCTAAAAAAACAGTATCAAATGTTTTTTGAGTCGAAATACAGCCTACTCCATTTATATATGTTTTTTTCATTTATTAGCAGAAAATATAAGGGTTGAACAATTTCCTCCAAAACCGAAAGAGTTAGATAAAACGTGTTCGATATTCTTCATTTTTAAAGAAGTCTGAGGTTTCAATTGAAATTCTTCCATCGGAATTTCGAAATTCAAATTTGGATAAACTACACTGTTTTGAATAGCCAAAACACTGTAAACGGCTTCAATCGCCGCCGCTGCCGCTAAAGTATGACCTGTAAAAGGTTTTGTAGAACTAAAATCAGGCACTTTTCCGTCTTCGTAGATTCGCAGTAAAGCTCTTCCTTCAGATAAATCGTTGTTTGGAGTTGCGGTTCCGTGAACGTTGATGTAATCAATTTCACAAGGATTTAAACCTGAAACTTCAAAAGCTTTTTTCATCGCCAAATAAGCACCGTCTCCATTTTCTGAAGAAGCAGTTTGATGAAAAGCATCATTTGCATTTCCGTAACCGGAAACTCTGGCCAAGACTTTTTTGTCATATTTCTCAACCATTTCATCTGATTCTAAAACTAAAAAAGCAGCCGCTTCGCCTAAGTTTAATCCTTTTCTGTTATTGTCAAAAGGTTTGTTATAATCGTCTGATAAAATCATCAAAGTCTTAAATCCGTTGATAGTGAATTTTGCCAAAGCATCTGTTCCGCCAACAATAACACGATCTAATTTCCCGGTTTTAATCAAACGAGCGCCCAACATAATTGAGTTTGCTGCAGAAGAACAGGCTGTACTAATTGTCGTAACCATTCCTTTTAAACCCAATTCCTGCGCAATTTTTTCAGCCACATCTCCGCCGTCGTGACAGGAAATGTATTTTACAAGTTCCGGCTTTTCGAAATAATCGTAATAATATTTTTCGGTCATGTCCATTCCGCCAACGCTTGTCGCCGAAATAAGTCCGGTTCTGAATTCGTTGATAGATGTAATTCCAGCATTTTCAACCGCTTGTTTAGCCGCCAAAGTTCCGATCATCGCTGTTCTCGAAAAGTTGTTGTTTTCTAAAAGCTGTAATTCGGCAACCAATTCTTCATTGGTTTTTTTGATTTCGCCAACTTTAATCACATCGGCATGAACCGTCGGAATATTTTGGATTCGGGAAATGCCAATTTTATTTTCGATTAACGAAATATAATTTTCTTCGACTGAATTTCCAATCGAAGAGATAATTCCCATTCCCGTTATTGCAACGCCCTTTGTCATTTTAGATTTTAGATTTATGATCAAATTAAACTTTGCGCTTTTGCGTCTTTGCGAGCAAATTTCTCGCAGTTAAGAAAAAAGCTTATGATTTAATCTCGCAAAGTCGCAGAGTCGCCAAGTTTTATAAGCATTACTTTAAGTTAGCAACTCTTTGCCAAAGTTTGTAACTACTTTGTTCTATTCGCGTTGATGTAAGTTGCCATAGTTTCGATTGACTGGAAAATTGATTTTCCTTCTTTCGGGTCAACCAGTTTAATTCCGTAATCTTTATCAAGAATCACGATTAATTCAAGTGCATCAATCGAGTCTAAACCTAAACCGTCTCCAAACAAAGGATCGTTATCAGCAATGTCTTCGATTGCGATATCTTCTAAGTTTAAAGTTGTGATGATTTTATTTTTTAATTCTTCTTTTAATGCTTCCATGATTATTTATTATATAATGTATTGATATTTTCTTGTGTAAATTTCTCGTTTTCTTCTTTGCTTATTATGCACAGAAAAGCTTTATAATTGTCGTTAAAATATTCGACCCAACCGCAAAGAACTGAATCTGCTTTATTAGTAATTAATAGAATATCTGAATAATTAGACAGAAATTCGGCGTTGAAAACATCAAATATAAAGAAAGAATTCTCGCTTTTCAACTGATGACGAATACTTATTTCGCCCAAACAAATATTTGGCAGCGTATAAACAAAAACCGCGGGACTCGGATAATAGTTTTCTTTGTCTGAAATAGATTCCTGATATTTTACATCCGTATCTAAACTCGATGAATTATTGGCTAAAACCAAAGCAATATTATTTTCTTGTTCCGAAGAAATTATCGGACTCAAAAGCAACTCCGATCCTAAAAAAGCCAATTTGCTCAAAGCATCCATTTTGAAAAACTTTGGATATTGTATTTCAAAATTGCGATATGCTTGTTTGGAAAAATCAGCAAAATCGGTTGGTTCGATTTTGAATACAGAAGTTCCGTTCAAAACAATTTCGTTGTTTTGAATGGTGATGTAGGATTGTATGTAGGTTTTGTTTTGAGTCATTTATTATAAAATTCTATTACGAAATCCAAGTATCAACAATTTTGGTAATATGCCATTTTCCAGATTTGTTTTCAATTGTAATTTCAAATCCTTGTCCACATCTTCCTCCACCACATGAAGCACTTGCTTCTAAAGTTCCTGATGTTTTTGTTTTATTGAAATGAATTTTATGAACGGTAATAGTTCCAACAGGCATTTTGCTTTTTTTGTCGTTTAAGTCCCAATATATTTCTTCGGGATATTTTGAGGCATATTGAAAGTCAAATTTTTTATTGTTTTTAAATGGAGTTAAATCAAATTTGCTGTCATTAATTCCATTGCTTACTACAAAATCATGAACTCCAATTAAAATTCTATGTTTATCATTTTTAATACTGTCTTGTTCAATTTCGTATTTTTTTAATTCATCATGATATCCAAGAGTATCTTTTTTATTCGTTTTGAAATCAATTCTTGGCATTGGTGGCGGATACATAATTCTTCGATCCATATAAATAGAATCTACAATTTCTAGAAAAACACTATTTAAAACATCTTTTCCAAAATCAGATTCAGATACTTCTTTCTTTTTGCATCCAAAAAAAGAAAGAAGAATTAGAATTGTAAATATGGATTTTGATAGTTTCATATTATCTCACTTTTTCAAAAACAACTGCCGTATTACAACCTCCAAACCCAGAAGCAGTCTTCAAGAAATACTCGATAGTTGCCGTGTCATTTTTCTCAATAATATTAATCTTTTCGCTTACGCCGATTTCATCAAAACCTTTCGATTCAAAAAGCATATTTCGATTGGCTGATTCTATCGCGATTACCGTTTCTAATAATCCCGAAGCACCTAATGTATGACCATAAAATCCTTTCAAACTATTTATGGGAACATTTTGTAAACCTAAACGATTTAAAGCAATGGCTTCCATTTCGTCGTTGAAAGGAGTTGCGGTTCCGTGAGCTGAAATATAATCGATTTGATCTGAATTGATTTGCGCTTCTTTCAATGCATTTTGAATACTTCTAAACAAACCTTCGCCTGTTCTTGAAGGTCCGGAAATATGATTGGCATCGTTTATAGAACTATCTCCAATTACTTTTATTTTCGCGTTTTTGGCTTCCGCCGAAACTAAAACTGCTGCGGTTGCTTCGCCCAAACTTACTCCGGTTCTGTTTTTAGAATAGGGTTTACAAGGCAATTCGCTCATCGCCTGAAAAGCATTAAAACCAGATAAAACAAATTCTGAAACTTCGTCGCCGGCTACAACAAAAATGTTATCATAAAGCTCCGACTGAATCATCCTTTTAGCAACAGAAACGGCTAAAATTCCGGAAACACAAGCATTTGAAACTACAATTGGCTGGGTTGTAAAGCCGAAAAAATCGGAAACATTTTTAGCTAAAACATCTAAATGTGCATTATTAAAACTTTCTTCAGAATTCTCTTTTAAAGCCGTAACATTTCCTTTTGTTGTCGAAAGTATAAAAGCGGTTTTCGAATTGAATTCAACTCCAGAATTTTTGATAATCGGCTCTAAAGCCAAAATCATCATTTTCTCTAAACGGGAATATTTTGTTTGAGCGCTGATTTTTTCAAAAGCACTGTTTATTTTTTCATCAGTAATGATGGAAGCATAAAATGAATTTGGCATTAAAGAAATATCATTATGAAGCTGAATTCCTGAATCGCCACGCAAAATCGCTTCAATGTTCGCTTCAACATCAAAACCTAAAGGCGTGATACAATTCGTTTCGTTGATGTATATTTCTTTTGACATTTTTTGATTCTCGTTTTCTCCTGCAAGGTTTTCAAAACCTTGTAGGTATGTTTTTTAACGCTTTATCTGAAAAAAAGTTTCACGCAGATTTTGCAGATTTAAGCGGATTTACACAGATTATTTATTTTATACCTACAAGGTTTTGGAAACCTTGCAGGAACGAAACTTACTTCAACAACCCTACTTTCCTTTTCCATTCTTCATAAAAAGGAGGATTTGTCAGCATTAAATTTCCTTCTTTATCTAAAAAGACCTGAACGGTTTCGCCCGTGCAGGCAATTTCGCCTTTTTCGTCTATGATTTTAAAACGATAAATCATTTTTGCGGCTGGTGTATCGACAACGGTTGTTTCAATCGTTACGACATCGCCATAACGCAGAGATAATTTATGCTCGCATTTTGATTTTACGATTGGAGTCGTGTAACCCGTTTTTGCAATATCTAAATACGTAAGTCCGTGTTGGCGTCCAAAGGCTTCTCTTCCATCTTCAAAATAGGTAATATAATTGCCGTGCCAAACGATTCCAAGCGGATCAGTTTCGTTAAAGCGAATTCTGATTTCGTACGAAACGGTTAAGTCTGAGGCTTCGTTATACTGTTCTTTTCTTTTTGTCATAAAATAAGGCAATGGAAGTTGTGATTATAAAGAACAAAAATAGCAAACTTATTTTTGGGATGATTTCGACGAAAGAAACGTTGCGCAATAAAACATCATAAAAGGCTTCTAATCCCCAATTCATCGGGGATGACTTAGCAATGATTTGCATGATTTTTGGCATCGCAAAGACTGGAACCCAAATTCCACCAATTGCGGCTAAAATAATTACACTTGTTGCGCCAAACGGAGCCGATTGTTCCTGTGTACTCGCAATTGTGCCCAATAAAATTCCGAAACCAATGGCGCCAAAACCTGAAAATAAAGCGACAACACTCATCAAAAACAAATGCCCTTCTACATTTAAGGATGGCAAACCAATATGCGGAAAAAGGAAAATCGCCACGGCAACCATCATATAAAACTGAATCATACAGATCAGCAAATACGTAATAGTTTTTCCGATGATGATAATTAAATTCGAAGTTGGATTAGTCAATAAACGCACGAATGTTCCTTGCGATTTTTCTTTTACAATATTGATGGACAACGGAATCACAATGAAAAATATCGCAAAAAGTGTCCAGGCTGGAACGTTATGCTGAACTGAATTTGGCAATACTTCTTTGTTGTTTATTCTTGGAATAATCTCTTTGAAAGTGATGAAACTCTTTTGTTCGAATTGTGTATTTTCTTCTCCCAACTGATTTTGAAAAGTCGTATAAATGGATTTCGTTTCAATTTGAGAAATCATTTTATCAATGGCATTCATGACAGAGTTTTTAAAACTCATTTGAACGGCCGGATCAAAATATAACTTCACTTCTTTTTGCTGTAATACTTTTGCTTTTTCCGGTTTTGCAACAGAATCTGTAAATCCCATTTTGCTCACAATGTTCAGTACATTCTGATCCACTTTGGCTTGCAAATCAACACTTAAATCTTTCGGGATTACAATCGCCAATTTAAATTTTCCTTTGTAAACATTTTCTCTGGCAATTTCTTCCGTAATAGGCTGATTGTCAATTTGTGTTATAACATCGAATGCATTATTCTTTTGCAGATTATCAAAAACCGTTTTTGAAACTGAGCCTTTGTCGTTATCAACCAATAAAATCTGAATTTTATTGTCGCTTACGGTTTTAAAGGTACTATCCTGAATGATAGTAACGGTGATTACCAATATCAAAGGCATGATGAACAAAATGATCAAACCGCCTAAATCACGTTTCAACAGTAAAAATTCTTTTACAATCGACATCCAAATTTTATATAGCATCTCTAAAGTCTTTACCGGTTAATGAAATAAAAACTTCTTCGAGGTTTCTGGCTTCTTCAACAGACGCAATCAAAGTTGATGGCGTGCCTTGCGCGTAAATTCGGCCTCGGTCTAAAATGGCAATTGTGTCGCAGAAATCTTCGGCTTCAGCCAAATGATGCGAGGTATAAATAATCGTAGTTCCGTTTTGATTCAATATTTTTAAATAATCTAAAATGGCATTTTTAGATTGAACATCAACACCAACGGTTGGTTCATCCAAAAACAAAACTTTAGGATTGTGCAGAATTCCGGCAATCAAATTGACTCTTCGTTTCATTCCGCCTGAAAAGGTTTCAATGCGTTTATCAGCGAATTTTAAAAGTCCTAAAAGATCTAGAGTTTCGATTACTTTATCTTTTAAGTCTGAACCTTTCAAACCGTACATACTTCCAAAATAATGCAGATTTTCACGCGCTGTCAAAGTCGGATACAATGCATATTCCTGAGGAACAACGCCAATAATTTTTTTGATTTTGGAGGAATGATGCGAATAATCCAGATCATTAATAGTGAAATGTCCAGAAGTTGGTTTGATCAATCCGCAAAGCATCGAAATTAAAGTGGTTTTTCCGGCACCATTCGGACCTAATAATCCAAAAATCTGGCCTTCGTTTATCTCCAGCGAAACGTCGTTCAAAGAAAACATTTCTGCGTCTTTGTACTTTTTCGAAAGGGATTCTATTTTTATAATGGGATTCAAAATATAGTTAGCTGATTGCTTTTTTTAGTTTTTTGAAAAAGATTTCTTCGCGATTCGCAATGTCCAAAAGTTCATCCGCAATGGCATTATAAGCGTCTTCTTTGGCGCTTCTGTTTTTGTAAATTCGGGAAGCTTCTACAGCAAAATCCCTCCAGGAATCGCCAATTTGTGTCATTTCTTTCGAAAGACTTTTTAATTCCTCATTGCCTAAAATAACCGAAGCTTCTTGTAAAAATGCCGCATAAATAAAACGGAAACCTCCGCCTCCGGTTCCAATTTCTTCCTGCATGCGTACCATTTGTGCGAGGTAATGATTGGCTTTTCTCACGCCATGTTTTGCAGGCCATTTTCTGATTCGGCGGGAAACAAATCTAATGCCGCGCACGCCTACAATTGGCATTGGCGCCAGCATAGTGCGACACGTATCTTTGATTCCTTTAATGATCGCGCTTTTGAAATCAACTTCATTCGGAATCTGAATTGGATAATACATTTGTCCTTTTGGTGCAAAAGCTCCTTTGGCAAAACGTACTTTGTCTAATTCATCGTGCGTTAAAGTTGTAACGGTTTCCATAACAGGATCGCTGATCAAATAATCGGTTTCGGTTTTTCCGTAAACGACTAAATTATGTGCGTTGAAATGAAAGCGGTATTCATCCGGGAAATAACTCAAATTGTAAACACCAACTTGCAATCCGGTTGGAATATTATTTTTTAAATTTTCGTCTAAAGCCTGGGTGGCATTTGAAACAGAAGAAAATTTTTGTCTTTTTATTTTAAGATTTAAACGGCTTGCGACTTTATTAAAAATTTGTCCAGGCAAAGTTCTATAGCTAATCGCCGGTGCATGATTTACTTTTATAAAAGGCAAATACACAAATAAAAGTCCGGAACCAATTCCGAAAACCATCGGTTCGCTGATGTTCAGTCCGCTGTTTTTTAAGAGGTTTGAAGCTACTCCGTTTTCACAATGAGCAGATTGATGGTGTGTAAAAGTAACTTGCATTAATCTGTTTTAAAGTTTTTTAATTCGGCTATTGAAATCTCAAAAGCGTCGGCATATTTTTGTAAAATTTTGTCACTCAATTTAGCGAAAACGGTTGGTTTAAAATGTCTTTTTACACGCCATTTCCACATATCAACATAACCGGCAAGAATCGTAAGATCCATTTTGTTGAGTTCCATATAATAGCAAATCGGGCTCAATTCTCCGATCTGAACTTTCATTTTTGCTTCTTCGGCACGTTCTTTTATATCGTCGATTGCGTTCGAAAGTGCAATGGCTTTTGGTTCCCAGCCTGTACTTAAAGCGGTTGTATAATTGCCGTTTTCATCGGTAGCATAAACCAATTCTTTGAGGTTCTTTTTGCTTAAATTTCCATCGTGCTGAGGTACATTTTCTTTTTCCATGACGGGTTTTTATTTTCGATTAGAATTAGGTTGTCGCCGAAATCGTCTTTTGAATAAACAAATTAATTTCGCATTCTAAAAGTAGTTGGTCTTCAAGTAAGCTTTGACAACTCATAGTGCATAAAGTATAATCGTCGCCAACAAATTTGGAAACCAAAGTCGCTTTGGTTGTGATGCTATCGCCAACTTGTGGAAGCGAATGTATTTTTACATTTTTTAAGGCGCTGATAAAACCTATAACGCTAACATTCTCATTTTCTGTGCCATCTTCATCAAAAAAATACTTTTTACCGACAATTGACGAACAAGTCTGGGCTGTATTTTCGATTAAACCGGCTTCTGTAAAAATGTTTTTATCGACAAAAATATTGTCTTCTTTGATCAAAAATATGGTTTCTACAAAGTTGGCATCGATATCTAAAATCAAATCGACCATCAGCATTGGCGCGCGATGCGGTAAATAATTTTGTATGTCAATTCCAGCTTTCATACGTCATATTATTTTGCCAAAACGGTTTTCATTTGCCCGCTTGCAATTTCCTCATTATTCAAAAAAGTCACAATGTCAACCAAAGTGATTCCGCCAAATTCCTGTAAAATCGTAATGCTTGACTGAATCGTATCGTTAATTTGTGGCAGCTTTTTAATTTCGATGTCTTTAATAGAACCGATATATCCTGTTGGTGCAATTTCGTTTTTCAAAAAAAACTGATAACCGGTATGCAAAGCCACAGACTGTGCCATATGTTCGATTAAACCTGCTTCGAGAAAAGTATTTTCTTCTAAAAAAATATTGTCATTCTGAATTTTCAAACCCGCAACTAATGAAGTTTCAGAATAAGAAAACATACGATCTACCATTACAAAAGGAAATTTCTGTGGTAATAAATTCCCAACAGCTTCTTTTTCTAAAAGTATTGTAGTTTCCATTAGCAAACGGTTAAATAAGCATATGCAAATGAGAATCTTCCGCTTTCCGGAACAGACAATAAAATGCGATCTCCTTTTTTTAATTTCCCGGAATTCATTAATTCTTCAACAGCAATATAAATTGATGCCGATCCCACATTTCCAACTCTTAAAAGGTTCATAAACCATTTTTCATCGGTAATTACAATTCCTTTTTCGTTTAAGCCATTTTTCAATCCTTCAACAAAAAAGTGCGACGAAACGTGTGGTAAAAAATAATCAACTTCTTCGCCAGTAACATTATGTTTCGCCATAGCATCGCTCATACTTTCGACACCTTTTGGCAAGATGAATTCATCTAATAATTTTACGTCTTGTTTTACAGCAAATACAGATTCGTTTAGCCATTCATCTGGTTTGAAATCGCTCCATGGTTTGATTTCTCCGTTTTCTAATTTATCTCCGCCGGCATACATACAAGCTTCGAGTTCGAATGCATATGAATACGATTCCATCCATTCGATTTTTAAAGAAATGTCTCCGCTTGGTTTATTTTGTAATAAAAAAGCACCGGCTCCGTCAGATAACATCCAACGTAAAAAATCTTTTTTGAAAGCAATAATAGGCTGTGCTTCCAAATTTTTTAAGTTGATGATTTCGTGATTGTATTTTGGAGACGAAAGCCAGGTTGAAACTTTTTCAGATCCCGTGCAAATGGCATTTTTAGAATTTCCAGATCGAATTGACAGAAAACCATATTTCAATGCATTCATTCCGGAACAGCAAATTCCCATGGATGAATTCAATTCAACCGATTTATTTTTCAATAAACCATGAACCATTGCGGCATGTGAAGGTGCCAAAACATCTGGCGATGAGGTTCCGCAGGAAAGTACTTCGAGATCCTGATCTGAGAATTTTTCATCAAATAATTGTACAACAGCATTGCGAGTCAATTCGGCATTGCTGTGTGTACTTTTGCCTTCTTTGTCTACAGCGTAATATCGGCTTGTAATTTTATTATTACGCAAAATAATACGTCTTGCTTTTGAGGCGGTATCATTTATAAGTCCCAAATAGTTTTCCATTTCATCATTTGAAACAGCTTCATTTGGTAAATATTTTGCGGCTTTGGTAATATATACGTCAAACATAATTTAATTTCCTCTTCTAAACTCCCTGATAATATTGAGTTTCCTTTTTTATTTTTTTGAACTTAAATGGATAGGTAATAAGATGCAATATATAGACTATTGGCGAGATTAGCCATATAGCCAAGAATAAATAAACATAAAATATTTTAAGCAGCGTTTTTCTGTTTTTTTGATTTTTATGAATGATATTAGACCATTTATTAAATATTTTATTCGCTGTTTTATCTACTGTAACTAAATAAGAACTGATTTTTACAGCCCCAATTTCGGCTAATTTTGGCTGTAAATCTTCTAATTTGTTTTGATTGAACTGAGAAAGTATAACTTCTCCAAATTTATCCGATTCCTGAATATCCTTGTCTGAAACTCCAGGCAGTGGAAAAAACCCTAAATATTTTTCTTTAACTCCAGAAAACATCCAGTGTACAATTGTAATCACGCTGATTAAATTTCCAACTCGATCAACCAAAGCTACATTTCCAACCAATTTTGCATTGGCGTCACGCAATAAAACTTTGATTTTTTCCTGCGCCATAATCCACATATTTCGGGAACCGTTTATAGTAATAACCGGAGTATTGTTCAGAAGGATTTTAGCTTCAGCACTTTTTAGAAATGAGTTTATCGGAATAGATGGCGATAAAAACCAAACCTGATAATGTAAAAGAACAAGATCGTATTTTGTATTCAGAATTTCTTCAGAAACAGGTTTTAACGCTGTCGGAATTTGTAAAAAAGATTCCGGAAAAGCTTCAAAAAAAGAATCTTTATTCCATGGAAACGGAAATGGTTTTTCTAATTGTATTTCGTGAAAAGTTACTTTTATTTCATCTGAATTTAAAAAGGGTTTTGCAATATTTCGCGCAATCGATTCTAGTTGCCCAGATTGAGAATAAAAAATAACGAGAACATTTTTCATTTGATTTAAAGGCTTTGGTTGAAACAAAAATAAGTAAATTTATTTAAACGAATTTTCTTGTTTTATCTGCTCTTTTTGTATGTATCCATTCCGGCCATGTTGAAGAATCTTCGGCATCATAAATTCGGACTTTTTGGTTTTCGTCTTCAATTAATAAGTCATCAGATGTGCAACCTAAAATTGCCGCAGCAGCTGCAACACCAGAATATGTCGCGCCTGCAACGCCATGAGATAATGTACAGGCTCCACACAGAAAGAGGTTTTGAATTTCTGTTTTATTTTTATAAGAAAAAGGACCAACCTGATTTAATGTTTTCTCTGTTCCGTAAACATTTCCTTTAGTCGAATTAATATAGAATTCATTGGTTTTTGGTGTTCCTAATTCTGCCTGAATTATATGCTGTTTGGCATTCGGAATTATCTTTTCGACATTGTTCATCAGTTTATTGATGATCTTTTCTTTGAAAATTTTATACGCTTCATTGTGATAATCTTCTAAACCATTATAATCTTTTAAATGATCATAATTGACATACGTTACAATTTCGAAATTATGATAACGACCATTAAAACTTGCCGGATCTTTAAGCGTTGTACAACTAATAAAAATAGACGGAAACGAATCTCCAGAGTCAATAGTGTCACTCATTAAATGCTCAAAATTAGCATCGTCATTTTCATCTTTCATCATCCAGATATTACCGGAATCAATATTATATAAAGTAACATCAATGTCGAGCGTCAGGAATAAAATTAAAGAAGTTACCGAATATTTAGTTTTGTCGAGTTTTTTGAGAAGCGATTTACTTAGATGTTCCTTGTCGATTAAATTTAAATATGTAATAGAAGGATCTGCATTTGAAACGATATTTTTTGCGAATATTTTTTCGCCGTTTTCAAGCTGAATGCCAATTGCTTTTTTATTTTCGACAATGATTTTGCTTACATTTTGTTTTACACGTATTTCGCCGCCATGTCTTTTTATGCCGTTCGTCATTGCTTTTACAATACCGCCGCCGCCGCCCATTGGATAAAAACCTCCATCAAAATAATGGTTCATAACCGAACAATGAACTGGAAAACAGGCTCTGGCCGGAGCAAGCCCATGATCGCCACATTGAATGTTTAACACTGCTTTAAGCATTGGATCTTTAACATGCCAGCCAATTACTTTTTTTAACGGAAAGAGCGCAAATTTTCCAAAGTGTTTGGTTCGAAAAGGCACTGTAATGTTTTGCCAGAAACCTTTTAGCTTAGGAATTAACTGCAATTCATAACTCACTTTTTGAACCAGTGAAAGATATTCGTGAATGTTTTTTTCTTCGTGAGGAAAATGAGATGAAAGTATTTTTTTGAGATTGTCTATTCCAGCAGGCAAATCAAAACGCTCCTTTCCAATTAAGCAATGCTCGTAGGCATTTTTATTCATTCGAAAAAAAACCATATCGTTGGCTATTCCTAAGCCGCGATACAATTCATTGGTAGATTGTCCTTCTTCTAAAAGCCCAACATAATGTACACCGGGACTAAAACGTTGTTTGTTTAAAGTAAAACTATGACTCCATCCGCCGGGAACATAATGTTGTTCGAGAACCAAAACTTTTTGACCTTCTCTTGCAAGACAAATTGCTGTTGCTAAACCGCCAACTCCTGAACCAATGATAATCGTGTCAAACTCCTGCATACCTTACTTTAAGAATTGTAAAGTATAAAAGAACGATTTTTAATTGTAAGATCTTATTTTATTTTTAATTGATTCCAAAAATCAAAATAGTTGAACCATTGCAACGGATATTTTTGTAAAATGCTTTCAACGCTTTTTACATATTCTTGCAATAATCCTTTTTCATCGCGATGTTTTACGGTTGCTTCTCTCGCGTATAGATGATAATGAAGATTGGGTTCTTTCATTACATACACAAAAACAACAGGCACTTTTAATCTTGAAGCAATTAAAAAAGGTCCTGCCGGAAAGTTGGCTTCTTTACCCAAAATTTCTGTTGAAAGTGATTTGGTTCCTTCAAAATAACGATCTCCGGTAAAACAAACTAATTCATTGTTTGCCAATGCCGCATTGATCTCAAAAATATGAGATAAATCGTCTTTGATGATGATAAATTTTACAGCAGATTTTTGTGTAACGCTTTCCAGATAATTTTTAATGGCCGAATGTTCTAAATCGGTTGTAACCAAATTGATTTGAAATTCAAGATCAATATCGCCAAAAAAGTGTTCGGCAATTTCAAAATTTCCAACATGCGCGCTAATTAAAACACCACCTTTTTTCTCTGCTAAAAGCTGTTTCAGAATTTCTATTCCATCAAATTCATAGGTGAATTTGTTTCGCATTCCTGCCGAAATCGAAATTTTATCAATAATAGTCTGTCCAAAAGTGTAATAACTTTTGAAAACCATTTTTTTTGACTGGAAATTGGAATAGTTGAGTCGTTCTTTAAAATAATAAAAAATAGCGCGATTGCTCTTTTTTAGAAACAAAAAGTAATAAGAAGCAACCAAATAAAGCAGGACATAAGCAGACTTGACACCCGCTTTTTGTATTAAAAAAACGAATATTCTATAGCCTAAAACTGTTCCTTTGGATTTGCCATCCCATTGACTCATTAAACAGCTTTAGCTTTTAGTTTGGTTTCAATTAAGTCGTAGAAGTTCTGAAAAGTAGCGATTCCAACGAAATCAGCTTCAACTAGTTTTACACCAAAGTTAGCTTCAATAGAAACTACTAAATCAACATAATCTAAGCTGTCTAACCCAAGTGTATCTTTTAAATTAGCATCTGGTTCAATTTCATCATTATCTACTTCAAACTCATCAACCAAAAAACCATTAATTCTCGATATAATATCTTCTTTATTCATTGTTCAATTTAAACTTTTTAACCACCAACGCAGAGTTGGTTCCTCCGAACCCGAAGGAATTGGACAAAAATATGTCAAATTTTTTGTTTAAAGTGGTTTTGACCAAATTTAATTTAGCAGCGTCTTCATCCGGGTTGTCTAAATTGATGTTCGGAGCAATGAAATCGTGCTGCATCATTAAAATAGAATAGATAACTTCGCTGGCTCCCGCCATCCAACATTCATGGCCAGTCATTGATTTTGTGGAACTTACGTAAGGATTTTTCTCACCAAAAACTTCAAAGATCGCTTTGGCTTCATTTCCGTCTCCAACTGGAGTTGAAGTGGCATGCGCATTAATATATTCAATGTCTGTTGCTTTCAATTTTGCATCATCAAGCGCTCGTTGCATGGCTATAGACGGGCCTTCAACATTTGGCGTTGAAATGTGACCCCCGTTTGATGAGAATCCGTAACCTACTACTTCTGCAATAATATTGGCACCTCTTGCAACTGCTGATTCGTAACTTTCAAGAATTAAAGTAGCTCCTCCGCCTGATGGAATTAATCCATCGCGGTCTGCATCAAATGGTCTTGAAGCTTTTTCAGGTTCGTTTTCTCTGTTTGAAAAAACGCCCAAACCATCAAAACTGCTCATTGCATATTTGTTGATTTCCTGTGCACCACCTGTAATAATAATATCCTGAAAACCACTTTTTATTAAGAAATAAGCCAGACCTATAGAATGTGAGCCGCTCGCGCAGGCCGCACTTACCGTTAAATTGATACCTCGAAGTTTGAAAATTGTCGAAAGATTCATCGTTACCGTCGAATTCATCGATTTAAAAATTGCGCCGGAACCAATAAGCGCTGTATCTTTTTTCTCACGAACAATATCTGTAGCATCAATAATGGCTTTAGAAACACTGTCATTTCCATACATGATTCCCACTTCGCGTTCGTCAAAAAAGGCATCGTCTATATTAGCATTTTTCAATGCCTCTATTGTAGCCATATAAGCATATTCGGTTTCTTCACCAATGCTCATGCGTTGTCTTCGGGTCAATAAATTTTTTAAATCTGCTTTTGGAACCATTCCGGTCAAAGCCGATTGGAAACCAAATTCTTTTCGATCAGCATCAAACTGAATACCAGATTTTCCATTATATAAAGATTCCTTTACTTCATCTAAAGAAGTTCCGATACAAGAATAAATTCCCATTCCAGTAATTACAACTCTCTTATTCATCGTCTTTCAAAGTAATTTTTTAAGAATAAATTCCTCCGTTTATATTGATAATTTCTCCTGTAATATAACTTGCTTTTTTAGAAATCAAAAAGCTTACCAAATCTGCTACTTCTTCGGCTTCGCCAAAACGATTGACCGGAATTAGCTTTAATAATTCTTTTTCGTCCAGCTGACTTGTCATATCTGTTCTGATAAAACCCGGAGCAACAGCATTTACCGTAATATTACGTTTGGCAACTTCTTGTGCTAATGCTTTTGTAGCCGCAACAATTGCGCCTTTCGCAGCTGAATAATTGGTTTGTCCGGCAGTTCCTTTTACGCCCGAAACCGAAACCATATTTACAATTCTGCCATATTTGTTGCGAAGCATTTTTTGAATGAAAAACTGCGTCACATTAAAAAATCCGTTTAAACTTGTGTTTACAACTCCGTTCCAATCCTCGGGAGTCATCCACATAAAAAGACCGTCTTTTGTAATTCCGGCGTTGTTTACAATCGCTTCAACAATTGCTTCAGGATTGGCTTCCTGCCATTTTGTTAAAGTATTTTGTACGTCTTCAAAATTAGAAACATCAAAACCTAAGATTTCTCCGGTTGCTCCTAATTTTTGTATTTCCTGAAGTGTTGCTTCGGCAGCCGTTTTATTCGAATGATAATTAATCAGAATATGGTAATTGGCTTCGACGGCTAGTTTTTTACAAATAGCACTTCCAATTCCTCTTGAACCGCCTGTTACTAATACACATTTCATTATTGACTTTTTTATTGAAGATAAATGTTATTTTTTCTTTTTAGCTGCAGGTTTGGCTGCTGGCTTTGCTTGTTTTATTTCTTGTTTTGGCTTTTCGGCTGCAATTTCAGTTGCTTCTTTTTTTTCTGTTTGGGAAAATAGTTCAGCGTTTTCAAACCATTGGTTACTTACTACAGTTCCGTCTGGTTTAAGAAAACCCCATTTCCCTTCATTTTTTACTCTTGCAACACCATCAATAAATCCTTTATCCTGTTGTACAAACAGCGCGATAATTCCATTTGCTGTAATTCCGTATTGTGTAGGGATGATTAATTTTCCTGTTTCGTTGATAAATCCCCAGTTTTTTTCTTTTACAGGAGCTAGTCCGTTTGAGCTGAAAACTTCTGCATCACTATAAGTTGGTTCAATTACGAATTCTGCTTTCGGATTAATGTATCCCCATTTAGATCCCACACAAACCGGAGCTAAATTTTTCGAGAAAGCTTTTGCTTTATCATATATAGGAGTAATTACCCAATTTCCTTTTAAGTCAATGTATCCAATTTTTCCGTTCTTTTTGGCAAAAGTTAAATCCTGAGTTTCAAAATCCCAGATTTTTTCTGCTCCGTCAACCGGAATAAATTTCCCATCGCTTACAATTCCGAAAGTTTTATCTTTTCTTGCCCAGCTTGTATTTTTAAAATAATTACCTATTTCATCATAACCAGGTTCAATAAGTTCCTTACCGGAAGTGTTTATTATTCCCCATTTTTTATTGCTTTCAACTCTGGCAAAACCATTTTCAAAAGGTTTAATTTGATCGTATTTTGGTTCCAGAACAACTGTCATTTTTGAATTGATCAATCCAACTTTATTATTTTGTCTGAAAAAAGCAACACCGTTTTTAAAATCAAATAATTTATCAGAAGCAGGTGCTTTTTGAATTTCACCTTTTGTATTGATGTAAACCCAATCTTTCTCTTTTTGAACAACGGCTATTCCGCTGTTAAAATCTTTGGCATCCTTAAAATCTGCTGGAATTACCCAGGTTCCTTTTGTATCTATGAATCCCCATTTCCCATTTTCTTCTGCTGCGGCCAAACCTTCAGAAAAGCTTTTTGCCGATTTGTATTTTGGCTCAATTTTAAAATCTCCGTTTTTAGAAATATATCCAATTTTAGAGTTTTTTTTAACTAAAGCCAGTTCCTGACTATTAACAAATTGAATACAGCATGCAAATAAAAAAAGAAGTGTTTTTTTCATGATTAAAGGTTCAATATTAATAATGTGAAATTAAAATTTAACTGTTTATCAGGTAATCTTTTACTTTTTGTACAAACGGATACATTACCTGATCTTCCTTAAACTCCGGAATTATATTACGAACATCATCGTACCATTTTTTGGTAACCGATGAAATTTTATTTTTCTGATTTAAATAATCAATTGCCTGAACGATTGTGATCATTTCGATTGCCAAAACCTCAAATGCGTTTTCGATTACCTTTGATGTAATTACTGCCGCATTTGTTCCCATACTTACAATATCCTGATTGTCATTGTTGTTCGGGATACTGTGAACGTACATTGGATTTGATAACATTTGGCTTTCGGCAGTTGTTGAGGTTGCAGTAAACTGAACGCCCTGCATTCCGAAATTAAATCCTAATGTTCCTAAATTGACAAATGGAGGAAGAATTTCGTTGATTTTTGAATTCAGTAAATAATTCAATTGACGTTCTGCCAACATTGTTAATTTGGTAATAACGATTTTTAGTTTGTCCATTTCAAGCGAAATATAATCGCCATGAAAATTCCCTCCGTGATAAACGTGTTTGTTTTTTACATCGATAATCGGGTTGTCGTTTGCCGAGTTAAATTCGTCTTCTAAAATCGAAGCAACATTATTGATCGTTTCTAAAACCGGACCTAAAATTTGAGGCACACAACGCAATGAATAATATTCCTGAACTTTTTCTTTGAAGATTTCTTCTGTATTTTCTCCAGAATATAAATGATCTTCTCTCTTGCGAATCAAAGTACTGTCAGAAAGATTTTTTCTCATTCTTTCTGCCACTTCCTGTTGTCCTTTATGACGTTTAGTTTGATTTAATTCTGCCGAAAAATGATCATCATACGCCTGAACCAATTCGTTGATGGCACATGAACATTTTAAAGACCAGTCTAATAATTTGTTGGCATGATGCACATTTACAACACCAATTCCGGTCATAACCGAAGTTCCGTTAATCAATGCTAAACCTTCTCTGATTTCTACCTGAATTGGTTTTAAGCCTTCAATTTCAAAAACTTCAGGAGTTGGTCTTCTTTCTCCTTTATAAAAAACTTCGCCTTCACCAATTAAGACCAAAGCCAGGTGTGATAATTGTACTAAATCGCCGCTCGCGCCAACACCGCCGTGTTCAAAAATAAGAGGTGTAATATCTCTGTTAATTAATTCTGCCATCAGATGGATTACTGAAGGATGAACTCCGGAATTTCCTAATGATAGCGTATTCAAACGAGCTAAGATTGCCGCTTTTGCACAAACCGGACTCAATGGTTTTCCGGTTCCTGAAGAGTGGCTTCTAATTAAATTATATTGCAGCTGAATTTGGTCTGACTCTTTAATTCTATATTGAGCCATTGGTCCAAAACCAGTATTTACACCATATATTATTTTATTTCCTGAAAATTCTTTCAGAAAATTAAAGCTTTCGTTTACCCGATTTAAAACTACATCACTGATTGCAACTTTGTTATTACCAAAAATAATGGATTCGAATTCTCCTAAACTTAAATATTCATTAATTGTGTTCATTAAATCGTTTTTGATTGTGCTAATTTAATTTTATTTATCAAAATAAATGTAGTTATTTTGATGAAGGCAAATGTAAGTTAATAATCGGTAACATTTTTATTATGACAAAGGAGTTTGTTGATGTTTTAGTGATTGGGGCAGGACCTTCTGGATGCGTTTCGGCATCTTATCTTCATAAAAATAATATTAAGATAAAAGTGGTGGAGAAAGCAAAATTTCCAAGACTTGTGGTCGGTGAAAGCCTTATTCCGCGAGTGATGGATCATTTTGCCGAAGCCGAACTTTTCGAAAGTCTCGATGCAATGAATTTTGAAAAAAAATTAGGAGCTCGTTTTATTAGAGGAGAAGAAATTTGTGTTTTCGATTTCAGTCAGAAATTTGGAGAAGGCTGGGATTGGACCTGGCAAGTGCCTCGCGCGGATTTTGACAATACAATGGCGGAGGAAGTAATTCGAAAAGGAATTGATTTAGAATTTGAATCAGAGGTTTTGGAAGTTTCTTTTGAAGGAAAAAATTCGAAAACCATTGTAAAAGACAAAGACGGAAATTTAAAAGAAATTCACGCTAAATTTATTATTGATTCAAGCGGATACGGCAGAGTTTTGCCAAGACTATTAGATTTGGATACGCCATCCAAATTAGATCCGCATTCTTCGATTTTCACACATGTAAAAGATATTAATAGAGAAGAAGGCGAGGAAGGAACTCAGATTTCGTTTGATATTTTAGAAACTCAGGTTTGGTTATGGGTGATTCCATTTTCGAATGGCAACACCAGTTTAGGCGTTGTGGGTCCGACGGATTTTATCAATTCACTTTCTGAAAATAAAGATAATGCTGAGGCTTTACGAAATGCGATTCAGAAATCAGATTATTATATAAAAAGATTTAAAGGAACCGAGTTTTTATTTGAACCGGTGAAACTGGAAAACTATTCAAGAGCTGTAAAAAGAATGTACGGCGACGGTTTTGCGTTAACCGGAAACAGCTCAGAATTTCTAGATCCTGTTTTTTCATCAGGAGTTGCTTTTGCTACCGAATCCGGAATGCTGGCAGCGAAATTATATATTAAAGAATCGCAGGGAATTGAAGTTGATTGGGAAGTTGAATTTACCGAATATATGAAACGAGGCATTGCTGTTTTTACCACTTACGTGAAAGAATGGTACACCGGAAATCTTCAGACTTTGTTTTTTCATCAGCCTGAAAACCTGGATGTTAAAGAAAAAATTTGCTCTGTATTAGCAGGATATGTTTGGAACGAAGAAAACCCATTTGTAAAAAAACACGATCACGTAATAGCAAATATGGCGTATTTACTGAATATGCAAAAAGAACAAAGCCCTGAATAATCAGGGCTTTTTTTTGTTTTATTTGAATGCTTTTTTCAATAAAAGTTTAGATAATGATTTGGCTGTTTTGGCGAATCCTTCTCCAATTCTGGTTTCATTGTTAAAGTTATTTCCCCATTGATCTCCTGGAGCTTCCATACTTGAAATTTCTAATAAAACATTAGATCTGTTAGCTGTTTCTACAAAAGTCAAAAGTGTAGTAACTTTTGCAGGTTGTTTCATAATTCCAGCATCCCAACCTGGGTAAATCCATACTGTTTTTACAATTAAAGTGTAAGGAGTATTTAATCCTTCCTGAAAATTTACGTTTTTACCAGCTTTGGATAATACAATATTTCCAATTTCTAAGAATTTTGGCGTCCAGATTTGTTCTTTTGCAACAACCCATCTTTTGTACCAAAGATTTCCGTTTCCTTTTGCTTTTTGGTCTAAATCGACTTTATGTTCTTCAACATATTGAGATTCTGGTTTTTTCTCTTTCATCATGGTGAAGCTGCTATAATCAAATTCAGTGTTTATTTCTGTTTGATCTTTTAGGAAATCAAAATTTCCATTTATAACATTCATGTCCTGAGAGAATGCTGCTCCGGAAATCAGGAAGAAAGCAAGTAATAATTTTTTCATTTTTTAATGGTTTGTTAGTTATTTTTTTTGCTTAAAATTAATTTAAAATTCGGTTTTGCAAAATAAATTTTCAGGGTTTTCGAGCTATAAAAATTCTTCTTACAAATAAAAAGAGGATACCAAATGGCATCCTCTTTTTGTCTTCAAAAAATAATATAGTAAAAAATTATACTACCAGAATTTAACGTACAAAGCCACAATAATCAATAATGTAATTACGATTAAAACTGTAGTTTGTGGTTTTACTTTAAACATTTCAGAGTCTATTTCAAACGCTTTTGGATTTACTTTAGGACCAGCGAAACTGATTCCGATCATCGCTAACATGGTAAAGAAGAATGATAATCCCATACAAATGTGGAAAGGAATTTCGTATACAGGAACACCGCCTATAACTTTTCCAGTAGGCCATGCGGTATATAGTAAAGTTTCGTTTCCGAATAACATTGGTGCATATTCGTTGAACAATACAGATAATAAGAATCCTAAAATTACACCCACAATTGCTGCAGTTCCTGTAGTTCTTTTCCAGAACATACCAAGGAAGAACATAGCAAATACACCAGGGCTAATGAAACCAGTATATTTTTGAATGTAAGTGAATCCACCAACGCCACCAATTCCTAAAATATCATTCCATGTAAATAAAACAGCTAAAAGCATCGCAGCAAAAACGGCAATTCTACCAATGTTTACCTGTTGTTTTTCACCTGCTTCTTTTTGAATGTATTTTTTATGAATATCTAAAGTATAAATAGTCGAGATACTGTTTACTTTTCCAGCTAATGAAGCTACAATTGCAGCAGTTAAAGCCGCTACAGAAAGTCCTTTTAAACCTGTTGGCAAGAATGTCAATACAGCAGAATAAGCTCCATCTTTTCCTCCAACTAATTGTGGTAAATGTCCGTTTTGGTATAAAACGTAAGCCGCGATACCTGGCAACATTACGATTAAAGGCATTAATAATTTTAACATACCAGCAAATAAAATACCTGTACGAGCAGTTTGCAAGTCGGCACCTAATGCTCTTTGAGTGATATATTGGTTACATCCCCAATAGTTTAAGTTGATAATCCAGATACCGGCAAGGTAAGACATCAAGCCCGGGAAAGTTAAGTATTTGTCAATTTCAAGTTGAGATGAAGTAGCAGTTGGTCTTGGAATAATCATTTTGAAATGCTCAGGAGCTTCTCTCAATAAAACTTTGAAACCTGCAATTGCATTTTCTCCAACTCCAAAATACTGTCCAACAGTTGTCAAAGCAATATAAGAAGTAACAAGTCCACCAATAATTAAAACCGCAACCTGAATTACGTCTGTATAAGCCACAACTTTCATTCCTCCAAGAGAAATGATTAAAGCAAATAAAGCCAATCCGATCATGATGACGTGAAGATATTCTCCACCAGCAAGACCGTTAATAGCTACAGCTCCTAAATATAGGATCGAAGTTAAGTTTACAAAAACATATAAAAACAACCAGAAAACTGCCATAATCAAAGCAGTAGATTCGTTATAACGTGTTTTTAAGAATTGAGGCATGGTGTAAATCTTATTTTTAAGATATACAGGAATAAACCAAACCGCTACAATAATAAGTGCAACAGCTGCAAGCCATTCGTAAGCTGCAACGGCAATTCCTAAAAAGAAACCTTCACCGCTCATTCCGATAAATTGTTCAGCTGAAATGTTTGAAGCAATTAACGAAGCTCCAATAGCCCACCACGTTAAGTTTCCTTCAGCCAAAAAGTAAGCTTTTGCATCGTGTTCGTCTTTTTTACGCTTACTGTAAACTGTGTAACCGTAGACGGAAACTACGATGAAATAAATAATAAAAACCGCATAATCTGCGAAAGCAAGGTTCTGGTTCATTGTTAGTAGTATTTTAAAAATTAGTATAGGTGATTGTTTGTTTAAAATTTTAAAAAATCAGCTTTTTTGTGGTTTTCTCTGACTAAATATATGATATGTGTTTTATTTTTGTTATTTTTTTGTCAAAATAAGAACGAAAGCCAAAAGTATAATAAAAATCTATATTTACACTACCTACAAATGTGTTTTTTACATTTATAGGTAGATTATTATGTTAAATTTTAAATAGATATTTTATTTTGCTCCAACTTTTTCGCCAACTGCTACTTTGGTTTTGTAATGCAGGTCTGATTGTTGTCTTAAAATCTCGGCACTTTTTTCAGGTGTGATATCACGTTGCGATTCACCTAACATTTCGTAACCAACCATGAATTTTTTAACCGTTGCAGATCGAAGCAAAGGCGGATAAAAGTGCATATGGAAATGCCATTCAGGATGTTCTAAACCATCTGTTGGTGCCTGATGAATTCCTGAAGAATAAGGAAAAGAAGTGCTGAATAAATTATCGTACTTAGTTGTTAATTGCTTTAAAATTTTAGCATAAGAACTTACTTCATCGGCTGTAAAATCAGTGATTTTTGAGATGGCTCTTTTACTTAAAATCATGGTTTCGTAAGGCCAGATTGCCCAGAAGGGAACTAATGCCACGAAATCATCGTTTTCGATTACGATACGACTTCCTGATTTTAATTCGGCCTGTAGATAATCCTGAAGAAGTGTTCTTTTGTTTTTGTCAAAATAGGTTTTTAGGCTATGATGTGTTTTCTCAACCTGAGTTGGCAATGATGATTGTGCCCAAATTTGTCCGTGTGGGTGCGGGTTGCTGCATCCCATAACACTTCCTTTATTTTCAAAAATCTGAACGTGATTGATATATTTGATGCTTCCTAAATCTGTATATTCTTTTTGCCATGTTCTGATGATATTCTCAATTCCGTCAAGGTTCATTTCCGGTAAAGTGAGATCGTGTCTTGGTGAAAAACAAACGACTCTCGAAATTCCCTGTTCTGGTTTTGCTTTAAAAAAGGTATGTTTAATATCTTCTTCAAAAATAATTTCTTCCTGTTTCATGGCAGCAAAATCATTTTCAAAAACAAAACTGCTGTCGTATTTTGGATTGTTTACGCCATTGGCACGAACATTTCCGGGACATAAATAACAAGTTGAATCGTATTTTGGTAAAGCTTCTGTAGCAATGGTTTCATTTTGTCCTTGCCAGGGACGTTTTGCACGATGCGGTGAAACTAATACCCATTCGTTAAGTAAAGGATTGAATCTTCTGTGAGGATCTTCGTTAATGTCAAAATTTTTCATTGTATTCTTTTGTGGTATTAAAGTAGTGTTGTTCCGTTAGATATTTTTACATCATAAAATTTTAATTCAATTCCAAATGTATCTAAATAAAGTTTTGAAAATTTACGTTTAACCTCATTTTCATGTCCTTTTTCGACTAAATTTATGGTACAACCTCCAAATCCGCCACCCATTACACGTGCTCCAATAATCGAATCGTCAGCTTTTGCGGTATCTACAAGCATATCCAACTCTTCACAACTTACTTCATATTCCTGCGATAAACCATAATGTGTTTCAAACAGCAATTGTCCTAAAAGTTTTATATTTCCTTTGTCCAGCGCCTCACACGCTTTTATAACACGGTTAATTTCTTTTACAACAAAATGAATTCTCTTAAAAACAACGGGAGTAAATTGATCCTGAATACTCAAAAGTTGCTCTTCAGAACAATCTCTGAAACTCTTTACTTCCGGAAAATGTTTTTTAATGATTGCTAATCCTTCTTCACATTCTAATCTTCTTGTATTGTATTCAGAGGTAAAAAGAGAATGTTTTACATTACTATCAAATAAAATAACCGAATAATCTTTAAAATCAGCATCGTGATATTCAAACTCTAATGTGTTGCAATCCAATTTTATTACTTTGTTTTCAAGTCCGTGTACACTCGAAAACTGATCCATAATTCCACAATTAATTCCTACCCAATGTTCGGCTTTTTGGCCCATTAAAGCGATATCAACTTTTTCAATTTTTAAACCGAAAAGTGCTGCGATTCCGAAAAGCATTCCGCACTCCAGAGCTGCAGACGAAGACAAACCGGAACCAACCGGAATATTACTGCTAAAAACACAGTTGAAACCTTCAAACGAAAATCCGTTGTCCTGAAGTTGCTTGACAACGCCACGAATATAATTAGTCCAAACGACATCGCTTAATTGAATTGATTCTGTTAAATCAAGTTCGAATTCTTCATTTAAATCAATGGCGATTATTTTAGATTTTTTGGTATTGTTTTTTTCAAAAGCAAAACAAATTACTTTGTCAATTGCTGCCGGTAAAACGTAACCGTCGTTATAATCGATATGTTCTCCAATAATATTGATTCTTCCCGGAGAAAGTACAATTTTTTGAGGAACAGATCCGAACGATTTCTCAAAAAATGCTGTGGTGTTTTGTATTAAAATGTCATTCATTATTTTGTAATTGTAATAGTGTTGTCTTTTAATTTTTGGGATGTAGCTTTTATTGTTATTTTCTTTTTTAGATTTTGAGTTTTAAGAATAATGGTGGCAATTCCGGCTTCAGCTTTTACTGGATTCTGACCGATAATTTCAGCATTTCGTTCGCTTAAAGCAAAAGTTATTTCGTCTGTTGCTGTTGGAATAACGGTTCCGTTAGCATCTGTGATTTTTGCATATACAAAAACCATATCCGGAAGATCAGGATTGATTTTTTTAGATGAAAGATCATAACTCAACTCAATTTTTGAAGCTCCTTCAGGTGTTTTCACACTGTTGGAAGCGACTTTTTTTCCATTAATAAATCCTTCAGCACGCAAAGTTCCGGCTTTGAATATTGGCAACTTAAAAATAAAAGGAGCATGTTCCAGTTTGTCGCTATTACTATTGATTGTTGGTTTTTCTTTTGAAACCAAAACATCATTTAAGTACAAAGCCACTTCTTCGCAATTGCTGTAAACGGTAACATTTAAAGGAGATTCTGCGGTCCAGAAATTGGCAATATTTACCATTGGTCCGGAAAATAATTTTTTATCCAAAACCACATTGGCATTGCGCTGACTTTGGTAAAAATAATAAGCGAATTTCGGAATTCTGAAAATATCGCTGATTCCTGAGCTCTCTAAATCCGGGCTGTAACCACGATTGTAATCGAACATAACCCAGTTGGCTTCTCCAATTGTAGATGCGCCTTTTCGGTTAGAATTGGATGCTTCCTGAAAATTGTAAGCCTGCTGTAAAAGTCTTTTTTCGCCAGCGCTTCTTAATTGACGTGATGTTCTTTCTTCTTCTTTTAAGTTTGCAAATTCAGTTTGATTGAAACCTGCATTTTGAGCATAATATTCCCAATCACCATATTCGGCAATAAAAATTTTACGATTTCCTTTGTTGTATTTTGTCCAGTAATCCGGAGCTTTCGCATGCTGACGCGCCGGGATAAATAAATCGTAATTTTCGTTATCAATCCAGCTGGCACTGTAATTATCTTCAAAAGGCAATTCTTCTTTTAAGGTTTTTGTTGCTGCTGCCATAAATGCAGCCGACATATTGGTTTCATTTAATGAAGGTTCCCAAAAAATAATACTCGGATGATTTCTATCTCTTCTGGCCATATCCCGAATATCCTGATAAGCATTTTTCTGGAATGTTTCTCCACCAAAAAACTGCCAGCCCGTTAAGCTGTTCATGACCAAAATCCCTAATTCGTCGCAGGCATTTAAAAAAGCTTCGGCATGCGGATAATGAGATAAACGAACAAAATCAAAACCAGCATTTTTAATTTTTACAGCATCACGATATTGCGCTTCATCTGAAATGGCATAACCTAAATAAGGATATTCCTGATGTTCATTTGTTCCGGTGATGTAAATTTTTTCGTCATTCAAATAATAACCGTCGGCTTTTAATTCTGATTTTCTGATTCCGATTTTTTCTGAATAAGAATCAACAATCTTTTTATCCGATACAATTTGAACTTCCAGTTGATATAAATTCGGATTATGAATTGACCATAACTTTGGGTTCTTCACAGAGATGTTCTGCATTAAAGTAAAATCTGAATTCGGCTTGACCGTAAAATTCTCCGATTTGAATTCGGTTTTTTTGCCTTTATTATCCGTCAGAATAAATTTCAAAGAAGCAGTTTTGTCACTTTCAAATTCATTTTTTAAATGTACCTGAACCGTTCCTGAAGCTTCTGTTTTATTACTATTTTTGAAGTTTACATAAATTCCGCCGCTTGCCACCTTATTCGCATTTACAGCATCAGTTATATGTAATTTTGAAGTGGTAATTAAATACACATTTCTATAAATTCCTCCGTAATAATTAAAGTCTAAATCCTTCAAAGGTTTTCCGGGTAAAAAATCCGGATTGTCTTCATTGTTGACTTTTACTTTAATCGTGTTTTCATTATTTAAATTCAAATATGTAGTAACATCCACCGTAAAAGGCAAATAACCACCTTTATGATTGGTTACTTTTTTGTCGTTGATCCAAACATCAGCTTCCTGCATTACGCCTTCAAAATAGAGGAAAGTTTTTTGATCTTTTGAAGTATTTACTTTGAATTTTTTCTGATACCAGGAATTGCCCTGAAACTGTTTTATTACTACTAAATTTTCAAGTCTGGCAGTATGCGGAATGGTAATTTTTTCCCAATCAGTTGCAGGAGTTTCTTCTCTTTTGAATTCCCAATCAGCACCAAAATTTACTTTTATACGCGATTGTGCCTGAGTTTTTTCAGCTGAAAAAATCAGAGTTAATAAGAATAGGAAAAATATTTTTTTAGAAATGACTTCCATTTAAATTGAGAAAAAGCTTTAAGAATAATTAATTGATACGATCAAATTTGTAAACTGTTGTCTGACGGTATTCTTCGCCTTTATTCAAAACTGAATTAGGGAAATGTTCCTGATTTGGTGCATCAGGAAAATTTTGTGTTTCAAAACAAATCCCGCTTGTTGTATGATATTTTATGTTTTCTTTTCCTTGAAGAATGTCAAAACAATTTCCACCCACATATATATGTACACTTGGCTGATCTGTGTATACGTCCATTTTCAGGTTGTTTTTCTCACTGAACAATTGAGCAACAACTTTATCTTTAGATTCAATTACAAAAGAATTATCGATAGAGGAAGGACAATTTCTTGGTGTTCTGAAATCGAAATTATGATTAGAAAGAGTGGTGAATTTTCCTGTTGGAATACCTTCAGCATCCGTTTCTAACATTTTAGAAGCATCGATATACATTTGCTGATTTATTACTGAAGTATCGTGACCGTCAAGGTTAAAATAACTATGATGGGTTAAGTTTATAACGGTATCTTTTGTAGTTGTGGCTTTGTATTCCAGTTTAAATTCGTTTTCCTCTGTCAAAGTATAAGTAAGATAAACGTGCATTTCCCCAGGGAAATTTTCATCTGAATCTTCACTCAGAAGTCCAAAAGTTATCGATGGATTTTCTCCGGAAATAATATCAGTTACATTCCAGGCTCTTCTTCCAAAACCAAAATTTCCGCCGTGTAAAGTATTCCCGTTGTTATTACCAACAAGCTGAAATGTTTCATTATTTATTGTGAAATTTCCTTTACTGATCCTTCCTGCATATCGCCCAATTGTGGTTCCGAAATAAGGAGCACTTGGTAAATTATAAGATGATAAATAAGATTCTAAAGTATCAAAACCTAAAACAACATCTACCAGTTTTCCGTTTGATGCAGGAACTTTCAAGGATGTAACCGTTGCACCATAATTAATAAGCTGAACTTTCATCCCGTTTTTATTGATCAATTCAAAAGAATGAATTTCTTCGTTATCAGGCATTAAACCAAACAATTTACTAGAAGACTGATCTTGAAAATGAGATATGTGTTTTATTTTCATATTATTTTTACCAAATGTGAAATCCAAAAATAGAAACATTCTGAATGTTTGCATACCAGTACCTACCAGTTTTTTGTATATTCGTAAAAAAATCAATTTTCATGAATATCATCTCAATTCAAAATAACCTTGGCTTGCCAAAATATAAACAGATTATTCTTTCAATTGAAAAGGCAATCGAAGAAGAGAAATTGGTAAAAGGAGACCGGCTTCCATCGGTTAATAAAGTTTGTTTGGCTTTTTCTTTATCGAGAGATACGGTTTTGTTGGGGTATGATGAATTGAAAAAACGAGGAATAATTTATGCCATTCCAGGTAAAGGATATTACGTGAAAAGCGTTGAAATTGCTATAAAACAGAAGGTATTTTTACTTTTTGACGAATTAAATATTTTTAAGGAAGACATCTATAATTCGTTTTTAAAAAACATTGGAAAAAATGTTCAGGTGGATATTTTCTTTCATCATTTTAATGCGCAGGTATTTCAAAAATTGATAAATGACAGCAATGGAAATTATACGAAATACATTATCATGCCGACTAATTTGAACGATATAGTCAGTTTGATAAAAACCCTACCAGTAAATGATGTAATTATTTTGGACCAGACCAATCCTGATTTAGAATCGTATCCGGCGATTTATCAAAATCATGAAAAAGACATTTTTGAAGGATTGGTAAAAGGAAAAACGAGGTTAAGCAAATACAAGAAATTGATTTTGATTTTTCCCGGATTCAGAGAGCCTTTAGGAATGAAATTAGGGTTTGAAGCTTTTTGTACCCAATATCATTTTGCCTCTGAAATTATAACTGAATTTACAGATCGCGAAATTACTTCAGGAGATTTATATATAATTCCGAATGATCGGGATTTGGTTCGTGTAATTGAAAATGCCAGAAATCAGAACTTGAAATTAGGATCTGATTTTGGAATTATATCGTATAACGAAACACCTTTGAAAAAAGTGGTAGCCAACGGTATTAGTACCATTTCGACTCATTTTGAAATGATGGGAAAAATTTTGGCCGAGATGGTCATTAAAGGAAATAATGTACAAATCGAAAATAAATCGGCTCTTATTATACGAAATTCTTTGTAGTTTTTCATTTTGTTTCTAAAGTAAACGATCATTATATCACAATTAAACTTATTTTTGTTTATTAAATATGTAAATTATTTGTAAAAAAAATAAGGATACTATTTTTTGTTTTCGTCAAGCTTTTTTATTTACATTTGCAAATGTAAATTTTACACTTATTATTTGTTTTGATTTTTATAAAGAGAATATATTTCCTTTTTATAAATGCTGCGAAAGAAATTTTAAAACCGCTATTAAACCACAAACCACTTAGATTACTTAAAAATGAACCACAAAATTGACCAATTAGCCGCAAATAACATTCGCGCTTTAGCCATTTCGATGGTCGAAAAAGCGAATTCAGGCCATCCCGGAGGAGCTATGGGCGGTGCAGATTACCTTCACATTTTATATTCAGAATATTTAAAATACGATCCGGACGATATGCATTGGATTTTTAGAGATCGTTTTTTTATGGATGCCGGTCACCTTTCGGCACTAATGTATTCCCAATATTATTTGTTGGGAAATTTCGAAAAAACAGACCTTCAAAATTTCAGGCAATGGGGTTCTGTAACACCCGGACATCCTGAAGTTGATGTAAAAAGAGGAATAGAAAATACTTCCGGACCATTAGGTCAAGGACATACGATGGGAGTTGGCGCGGCAATTGCGGCCAAATTCCTTTCGGCAAGATTTGAGAATTTATTCGATCATAAAATATACGGATATATTACAGACGGAGGTGTACAGGAAGAAATTTCACAAGGTGCCGGACGTATTGCCGGACATTTGGGACTAAACAATTTTATCTTGTTTTACGATTCAAATGATGTGCAGCTTTCGTCTATGACCGATGAGGTTACTAACGAAAACACCGCTATGAAATACGAATCATGGGGTTGGAAAGTGGTGACAATTGACGGACACGATCACGATCAGATTCGTAAAGCATTGAGAGACGCCAATAACGAATCAGAAAAACCAACTTTGATTATCGGAAAAACCATAATGGGAAGAGGTGCGGTTACCGCAGATGGTACACCTTATGAAGGACAAGTTGAACTTCACGGAAAACCAATTGGAGCAACTAAAGCCAATTTTGAAAAAACAGTATTGAATTTAGGTGCAAATCCTGAAGATTCATTTGCAATTTATAAAGAAGTAGCAGAATATTATGCGACTATTTTAAATCAAAAAAAGACAGAATCGGCTGAGAAAAAAGCAAAAATTTTGACTTGGGAAGGCCAGAATCCTGAAGCGGCTCAAAAGATAAAACAGTTTTTTAATGGAGATTTGCCAGCTTTAGATTTCAGTTCAATCGCTCAAAAAGAAAATGCAGCAACAAGAGATGCTTCGGCAGCTGTTTTAGGATATTTGGCTGAAAATTTAGAAAACATGATTGTTTCTTCGGCAGATTTATCCAACAGTGATAAAACAGATGGCTTCCTTAAAAAATCATCAGTATTAAAGAAAAATGATTTCAGTGGGGCCTTTTTACAAGCTGGTGTTGCTGAATTAACGATGGTTGCGATCGCGAACGGAATCGCGCTTCACGGTGGTGTAATTCCGGTTGTAGCGACCTTTTTTGTTTTTTCTGATTATATGAAACCTGCGATTCGTTTGGCAGCAATTCAGGAATTACCGGTAAAATATGTCTGGACGCACGATTCTTTCCGCGTTGGTGAAGATGGGCCTACGCACCAGCCAATTGAACAGGAAGCACAAATTCGATTATTGGAAAAAATCAAAAATCACTCGGGTGATCAAAGTTTGTTGGCGCTTCGCCCGGCTGATGCTATTGAAACTTCTGTAGCCTGGCAAATGGCATTGGAAAACAAGAAAACACCAACTGGATTAATTCTTTCCAGACAAGAAATTGCAGCTATTCCAGCAACTGGAAATTCAAGATTTGAAGATGCTTTAAAAGCAAAAAAAGGAGGTTATTTAGTTAAATCAAGTGAAGATCCTGCCATTACTTTAGTTGCTAATGGATCAGAAGTTGCGACGCTTATTGACGCTGCAGAAGAGTTGGAACACATCATCAAAATAAAAATAAATGTTGCTTCGATAATTTCAGAAGGACTTTTCAGATCACAGCCTAAAGCGTATCAGGAAAGTGTTATTCCGCATAATCAACTGGTTTTCGGACTAACAGCCGGACTTCCGGTTAATCTGGAAAATTTAGTGGGAAGCAAAGGAAAAGTTTTCGGATTGGATCATTTTGGATATTCAGCTCCGGCTTCTGTTTTGGATCAGAAATTCGGGTTTACAAGTAAAAATGCCTGCGAAGAAATTATGAAATATTTAGAGCAGAATAATTATAACATTTCAAAATAAAAAAAATCTGTGCTATCTCGTTTAATCCGTAAAACCCGCGGACGAATCGAATCTTAAAAGAAAATTTGTTTAGTTTTTTAATAGTAGTTTTTATTGAAGTAAAAACCCTGAAAGTTTGTAGTTTTCAGGGTTTTTTGTTTTTTATGAAATGCAGAAAAATACAAGTTTAATCTATAAAATCTGCATGAAATTTTAACTTATAAATTCAGCACAAAGTCATTTAGTAGTTTCTCTTCATATTTTTCTTTGTTGAAAGTATACAAATAAGAACCTTTTCGGGATGACTGCATGTCTTTTTCATCTAATTTATTCAAAATTTCTAATGAATTAATTTTGCTGATAAAGTTTCGTTTGTCTAATTCTTTGCTCAAAATAGCCTCATATAATTCTAATAATTGACGCATGGTGAATTTTTCAGGCAATAATTCAAACCCAATTGGTTTTATTGAAGTTCTGTAACGTAACCTTCTAATGGCATAATCTACCATTTCGTTGTGGTCAAAAATTAAGTTTGGAGCATCAGTTATACTAAACCATTGTGCATGATAATTTTGAATAAGTTCTGTATTGTGATTTTCAATATTAATCAGGGCATAGTAGGACACCGAAATGGTTCTTTCGACAGGGTCACGGTCAATTTCGCTATAGGCATATAACTGCTCCATATAAATATCGTGTAACCCGGTATAGGTATGCAATATTCTTATAGCAGCGTTGTCGAGTACTTCATCTCGCTTTAAAAATCCTCCAATTAAAGACCATTTTCCTTTTTCAGGTTCAAAATCCCTTTTAATTAATAGTATTTTCAACCCCTCATGGTCGAATCCAAAAATGATACAATCTACTGCTAATAGGACTTTATCAGCAGAGCTATAACTGTTTAGCATATTAAATATTTTATTGGTAAATATATAAACTTCTTACTAGGTTTCATAATTTATTAATGTAGTATTTACACTTATATAGATTTGTTATACTATTAATAAAAAGCCGTTAAAATGATTTCAACGTTTCCAGGTTTTTTATAGAACTTAAAAATAAAGAGTTCACACATATAAAACTTCTAAACACAAACTTTTATTAAAAAATTATGGAATATGTTTTTTGCAACCAGTTGTTTTAATGAAATTAATTTGTTTTTAAGATTTTTTTTTACTTAAATTTACAAATGTTAAAAAAACACTTATTAATGATGAGCTAAAATCTCCATAAATAAGTTTTATAAACTACTATCAAATAACCACAACCACATGAAAAAAACACTTTTAATATTCATTGCTATATTTTGTATACATACAATACAGGCACAAAAAGATTTAACCATCATAACGATAAAAAATGATGAGGCATCGCCTGTTATTAATAAGAATATCTATGGTCATTTTGCAGAACATTTAGGCAGGTGTATTTATGGCGGATTTTTTGTTGGCGACACATCAAAAATCCCAAATACAGCTGGTGTTAGAAATGATATTATTACGGCCTTAAAAGATTTAAAAATTCCAAATTTAAGATGGCCTGGAGGATGTTTTGCGGACACTTATCATTGGAAAGACGGAATTGGGCCCAAAGAACAAAGACCAACAATTGTAAATCAATGGTGGGGAGGTGTAACAGAGGATAACAGCTTTGGTACACATGATTTTTTAAATCTTTGCGAAGTACTAGGTGCAGAACCCTATTTGTCAGGAAATGTTGGAAGCGGAACTGTTCAGGAATTTGCTGATTGGATTCAGTATGCCAATTTTGGAGGTAAAAGTCCAATGAGCGATTTGCGAAAAAAAAATGGAAGAACGGAGCCATGGAAAGTAAAATTTTGGGGAATTGGAAATGAAGCCTGGGGTTGCGGCGGTAATATGACGGCAGAATATTATGCAGGTGAATATCGAAAATTTGCCACATTTATGGCCGATTGGAATAATACCGGTGGTATAAATCGTATCGCATCAGGAGCAAATAGTAGTGACTACAATTGGACCGAAGTTTTAATGAAAAATATTCCACTCAATATGTTGGGAGGAATTGGCGTGCATCATTATTCAGTAATTGACTGGAAGAAAAAAGGAGACGCGGTTAATTTTTCTGAAGAAGAATATTTTAAAACCATGAAACAGGCTTTAAAAATGGAAGAATTAGTTACAAAACATACCGCCGTTATGGATAAATACGATCCTGAAAAAAAGGTTGCCATGGTTGTAGATGAATGGGGAGGATGGTACAATGTTGAAAAAGATACAAATCCAGGATTTTTGTATCAGCAGAATACTATTAGAGATGCAGTTTTAGCAGGAGCGACATTAAATATTTTCAATAATCATGCAGACAGAGTGCGAATGGCAAATTTGGCGCAATGTGTAAACGTTTTGCAAGCGGTAATTCTTACTGATAAAACCAAAATGATTCTCACTCCTACCTATCATGTAATGAAAATGTACAGCGTGCATCAGGATGCTAAATTATTGCCGTTAAATTTTACTTCTCCAAATTATGCGTTTAACGGAGAAACACTTCCTGCCGTTTCAGCGTCAGCTTCAAAAGATAAAAATGGTGCAGTCCATATTTCATTAGTGAATGTTGATGCAAAAAATAAAAACAAAATTGAAATTGATGTTAAAGATCTGGGCGTTAAAAATTTTACAGCTACGGTTCTAACATCAGCTAAATTGCAAGATTACAATTCATTTGATACTCCAAATAAAATTGTACCGACTGTTTTTAAAGGTTTCGAAAACAAAAAAGGAAAACTTGAAATTACGATTCCTCCTTATTCTGTTGTGGTTTTAGAAGGAAAATAAAAGATAGAAAAATGAAAAAATACACTTTTTCAATACCCGTTTTTTTATCGCTTCTGATTTTGATTTCCTGCAAAGAAACCAAAAATGATGTAGTGCAATCCAATAAAACTTCGGTTTTGAAAACAGGTTATGAAATTGAACCAATCAACATTCAAAATGTGAAATTGACAGATTCTTTTTGGCTGCCGATCATTAAACGAGTGCAGGAAGTTACCATTGCTTATGCGATTCAAAAATGTAATGAAGAAGGTCGTTTTGAGAATTTCTTAATAGCAGGAAAACAAAAAACCGGAGAAGTAAGAGGGCAAATGCCTTTTGACGATACTGATGTTTATAAAATTATTGAAGGCGCTTCGAATACATTAATTTCTGCTCCAAATCCGAAATTAGAAAGAGTTTTAGATTCCTTAATTGCCATTGTAAAAATTGGTCAGGAAAAAGACGGTTACTTAACAACCTGGAGAACAATTAATCCTGCAAAACCGCCATGTACCTGGGTTCCGGTTATTGAAGGAAAACGTTGGGAATCTTTACAAATCAGTCATGAATGTTACAACGCCGGACATTTAATTGAAGCCGCTGTGGTACATTATGAAGCCACGGGAAAAAGAAATTTCCTGGACATTGCCATCAAAAATGCCGATTTATTTGTGAAAACTTTTGGCGATGGTCCGGGTCAGGTAAAAGGCGTTCCCGGGCATCAGATTGTAGAAACGGGTTTGATCAAATTGTATCAAATTACCGGAAAAGAAGATTATCTGAAACTGGCGAAATACTTTTTAGACAATCGCGGAAATCCAAACAATCATAAATTATACGGCGAATATGCGCAAGATCATATGCCGGTTGTACAACAAAATGAAGTAGTTGGTCATGCGGTAAGAGCTGTTTATATGTACGCAGGAATGACAGATATTGCCGCCATGACAAAAGACAAATCATATGAAAATGCCGTAAATAATTTATGGAATAATATGGTAAACAAAAAAATGTACATCACAGGCGGAATTGGTTCAAGACACGACGGCGAAGCATTTGGAACCAATTATGAATTACCAAATTTAACTGCTTATAACGAAACCTGCGCGGCAATTGGCGATGTGTATTGGAATCACAGACTCCATAATTTATACGGAAAATCAGAGTATTTTGATGTCATTGAAAGAACAATGTACAACGGATTAATCTCCGGAATTTCATTGACAGGAAAAGAGTTTTTCTACCCAAATGCCTTAGAAGCTGATGGTGTTTTTAAATCAAACAGAGGTTCTTGCACACGTCAGGCCTGGTTTGATTGTTCTTGTTGTCCAACAAATTTAATTCGCTTTATTCCATCAATTCCGGGATTGATTTACTCCAAATCAAATGATGTTTTGTATGTGAATTTATATGCTTCAAACCATGCCTCTTTTAAGGTTGGTAAAACCGATTTACAAATTTCTCAGCAAACAGATTATCCTTGGAATGGAAAAGTAGTCATTTCGGTTAACCCGAAAAAAGAAAGTCAATTTACAATCAAACTTAGAGTTCCGGGTTGGGCAAGAAATGAAGTTTTGCCGGGCGATTTATATTCTTATAAAAAAGCTTCAACTCAAAAATCAACAATTAATCTGAACGGAGAAACATTGGCAATTCAACCTCAAGATGGTTATTTCGTTATTACCAGAAACTGGAAAAAAGGAGATAAAATCAATCTTAATTTTCCAATGGAAGTTCAGGAAGTGGAAACTAATTCAAAAGTTAATACCAATAAAAACAAAGTTTCATTAGAATACGGACCAATCGTTTATGCAGTTGAAGAAATTGACAACAAAAACAATTTTTATCAGATAAATGTGAGCTCTTCAGATACTTTCAAAGTAAAAAAAGAAGCGAATTTGTTGGATGGAGTAAATGTGATTGAAAATTCAAAATTTAAAGCAATTCCTTATTATTCATGGTCTAACCGAGGCATAGGAAAGATGAAAGTTTGGCTGGATTATAAGAATTAAGAGCATAGAATATAGAAAATAGAGTCAAGAAGAAAGAAGCAAGATAATGTTACAGATTAAAGGATTAAAAAATAAATCTGCTTGATCTGTAAAATCTGCGAGAAACAAAAAAATAAAATCCGTTTTAATCCGCGTTATCAGCGTGCCATAAAACACATTAAACAAATAAAAATGAAGTCCAATTTAATTACCAAAATTACCCTTTGCGGTTTATTGCTTAACGGTTTTTATGTATCGGCACAAAAAAATAATTTTCAGGTTGATGCTGCCAAAACAGTAACCAAAATTCAGCCAACGATGTACGGAGTATTTTTTGAAGACATCAATTTTGCTGCTGATGGAGGTTTGTATGCTGAAATGATTAAAAACAGATCGTTTGAATTTGAAATGCCGATGATGGGCTGGAGCGAACCAAATAGCAACCGACACAAATTAAATGAACAATCCGGAATTGCTAAAATCGTTCAGTATTCTCAAAAAGGAACGAATCATAATTATTGCAGGATTTCAATAAATGATGCCAATGGTTATGAATTGATTAATGAAGGTTTCAGAGGAATGGGAATCAAAAAAGATCTCAAATATAATTTGTCTTTAAAAGCTTTACAAGAATCGGGAAATATTTCTAAAATCAAGATTCAGTTTATAGATAAAGATAAAAAGGTTTTGGGCGAAACATCCATTATCCCAACATCAAAAGACTGGTCAAATTATACGGCACAATTAACCGTAACGACAACGGAGGCAAAAGCAAAAATCAGAATCACTTTTGAAGGTAGCGGAGTAATTGATTTAGATGCTATTTCGTTGTTTCCGGAAAATACCTGGAAAGGAAGAAAAAACGGACTTCGTAGTGATTTAGTACAACTATTATATGATTTGAAGCCAGGATTTTTACGTTTTCCCGGAGGATGTATTGTTGAAGGAAAAACATTGGCGTTGCGTTACCAATGGAAAAAATCGATTGGAAATGTAGAAGACAGAGAAACGATGATCAACCGTTGGAACACGGAATTTGCACATAAACTGGCTCCGGATTATTTCCAGAGTTTTGGTTTAGGATTCTATGAATATTTCCAACTTTCAGAAGATATTGGAGCTTCTCCATTACCTATTTTAAGCTGTGGAATGGCGTGCCAATTTAATACAGGCGAATTAGTTCCGATGGATCAAATCGATCCTTATGTACAGGATGCTTTGGATTTAATTGAATTCGCAAACGGAGATTTAAATACGGCTTGGGGAAAAGTCAGAGCCGATATGGGACATCCAAAACCTTTCAATTTAAAATTCATAGGAGTTGGAAATGAACAATGGGGACCAGATTATATCGAGCGTTTCAAAGTGTTTCAAAAAGCCATCAAATCAAAATATCCAAATATTACCATTGTGTCCGGAACGGGACCATTTCCTGATGGAGATTTCTTTGATTATGGCATGACCGAACTCAAAAAACTAAATGCAGAAATCGTAGACGAACATTATTACAAAGATCCGGCCTGGTTCAGAAAAAATGTAACGCGTTACGACAATTATGACCGTAAAGGACCAAAGATTTTTGCTGGAGAATATGCAGCTCAAAGTGTAGCGATCGCAAGTCCGTTAAACAAAAACAATTGGGAATGTGCATTTTCGGAAGCCGCTTTTATGACTGGAATGGAACGTAATGCTGAGGTTGTTCATTTGACATCTTATGCGCCTTTGTTGGCACACGTAGAAGGCTGGCAATGGACACCGGATATGATTTGGTTCAATAATTTACAATCGTACGGAACGCCAAATTATTATGTTCAGAAATTATTTTCGAACAATAAAGGAACCGATTTAATCACGATTACAAATGATGAAAAACCCGTTACAGGACAAAATGATTTGTTTGCATCGGCAGTAAAAGATGTGAATTCTAAAGAGGTTATCTTGAAAATTGTGAACACCGCTGCAGCAGTTCAAAATGTTTCAATTGATATAAAAGGAGCAAAATTAGCAGCAAAAGGAACTGCAATAATCTTAAAAGGTGAAGGAATAAATGATGAAAATTCTTTTGAAGCACCAACTAAAATTAGTCCTAAAGAGAGCGAATTTAAGTTGAATGGAAGTAAAATTAAATATGATTTTCCGGCATACTCGGTTACAGTTTTAAAGATAAAGATGAAGTAATCGCAACAGAATAAATGTAAAACCAACGTTTATTTCTTGTTTTGATCTTAAATGCTTGTTTTAATGCATTATTTATAAAAATTAAAAAGCATATTTATTGTTAAGTGTTTTTTATACACTTATAAAATATTTATAATTATATTTGTCGTCATTAAAAAAATGAATTTCGAATGAAAAATTACGTTATAGGATTGGACTACGGAACAGATTCTGTTCGAGCGGTGCTGATAGATACTGAAAATGGGCAGGAATTAGCATCGAATGTTTCTCATTACAAAAGATGGAAAAACAAACAATATTGTGACGCGTCAATAAATCAGTTTCGTCAACATCCTTTAGATCATATCGAAGGATTGGAAATTACGATTCAAACTGTTATAAAAGAAAGTAAAGTTGATCCATCATTAGTAAAAGGGATTTGTATTGATACAACAGGATCTTCTCCAGTTCCGGTTACAAAAGATGGAATTCCATTAGCATTAACAAAAGGTTTTGAAGAGAATCCAAACGCAATGATGGTGTTATGGAAAGATCATACTTCGATAAACGAAGCAAATGAAATCAACGAATTGGCAGTAAGCTGGGGCGGAGAAAATGTAACAAAATATGTAGGTGGAATTTATTCATCAGAATGGTTTTGGGCAAAAATCCTGCACATTGCCAGAGAAGATGAAGCCGTTAAAAATGCTGCCCATACCTGGATGGAGCACTGTGATTTAATGACCTATTTACTAATTGAAGATAAAGATTTAAAAACATTCAAAAGAAGCCGTTGCGCAGCAGGACATAAAGCCATGTGGCACGAAGACTGGAATGGCTTGCCACCGGTTGAATTCTTAGAAAAACTACATCCGTATTTAGCACAGCTTCGTGGTAATTTATATGATGAAACCTATACATCTGATTTAGTTGCCGGAAATTTAAGCAAAGAATGGGCAGACCGTTTAGGACTTTCGACAGATACTGTTGTTGCCGTTGGAACTTTCGATGCACACTCTGGCGCAGTTGGAGCTAAAATTGGAGAAAACACTTTAGTTCGCGTTATGGGAACTTCAACTTGTGATATTTTGGTTGGTTCTTACGACGAAGTGGGAACAAAAACCGTTCGTGGAATCTGCGGACAAGTTGATGGTTCTGTAATTCCGGGCTTTATTGGTTTAGAAGCGGGACAATCTGCTTTTGGAGATTTATTGGCCTGGTACAAAGAATTATTAATGTGGCCGACGGAACATTTATTAGGTTCTTCATCACTTTTAAATGACGCTCAAAAAGAACAATTAAGAGAAGAATTCAGTGATAAATTAATTGTTGAATTAACAAAAGAAGCAGAGAAAATTCCGGTTTCAGATAGTCTTCCAATTGCGTTGGACTGGATTAACGGAAGAAGAACTCCAGATGCCAATCAGGAACTAAAAAGTGCAATTTCAAATTTATCTTTAGGAACAAAAGCACCACATATTTTCAAAGCTTTGGTAAACGCAATCTGTTTTGGAGCGAAGAAAATTGTAGATCGTTTTGAAGAAGAAGGCGTAAAAATTGACAGCGTTATCGGAATTGGTGGTGTTGCCCGTAAATCTCCTTTTATCATGCAGACTTTGGCTAATGTTTTAAATAAGCCAATCAAAATTGCAGCTTCAGATCAGACTCCAGCTTTAGGAGCGGCGATTTATGCAGCCGTTGCAGCCGGAATTTATCCAAATGTAATCGAAGCAAGTCAAAAAATAGGAAGCGATTTTGACGGAGAATATTTCCCTCAATTAGATAAAGTAGCAGCGTATAACAAATTGTTAATCGCTTACGATCAATTAAGTGCTTTTGAAGATCCAACTATAAAAACACCGAAACATGAGTTCTCTTTATAAAGATTTAAAACAAGAATGTTACGAAGCCAATATGCAGTTAAATGCATTGAATTTGGTTGTCTACACTTTTGGAAATGTAAGTGCCGTGGACAGAAAAAATGGTGTTTTTGCCATTAAACCGAGCGGTGTTCCTTACGAAGATTTAAAACCAGAAGATATTGTGATTGTCGATTTTGATAATAATGTTATCGAAGGAACAATGCGTCCGTCATCTGATACAAAAACACACGCATACTTATATAAAAACTGGCCAAACATTGGTGGTGTTGCGCATACACACGCAACTTATTCAGTGGCTTGGGCACAATCGCAACAAGATATTCCGATTTTCGGAACAACGCATGCCGATCATTTAACAGCAGATATTCCGTGCGCGCCGCCAATGGCAGATTCGCTTATAGAAGGAAACTATGAACACAATACCGGAATTCAGATTTTGGATTGTTTCAAAGAAAAAAATCTTTCTTACGAAGAAGTAGAAATGATTTTGATAGGAAATCACGGTCCGTTTGCCTGGGGAAAAAACGCAGCAAAAGCGGTTTACAACAGTAAAGTTTTAGAAGTAGTTGCCGAAATGGCGTACTTGACTTTGCAAATAAATCCAAATGCTCCAAGATTAAAAGATTCATTAATAAAGAAACATTACAACCGCAAACACGGAAAAGATTCGTATTACGGACAATAATGATTTTAGATTTTAGAGTGTAGATTTTAGAGTGTAGATTTTAGATTAAAGAAAATAGAATAAAGAACAAAGAGAAAAGATTTTCGTTAATCGTGAATTTTTAGATAAAGAAAAACGATTTGACGATTAAACAAATAAACGATTAAACAAAATGATAGATATATCTCAAAAAGAAGTATGGTTTGTAGTAGGAAGCCAGGAATTATACGGTGAAGAAACACTTAGAAAAGTAGCTGAACATTCTCAGATAATTGCAAAAGGATTAGACGCTTCATCAAGTATTCCAGTGAAAGTGGTTTACAAAGATGTGGTGAAATCGCCTTCGCAAATTTTAGATGTTTGTTTGGCTGCGAATTCAGAGAAAAACTGTATCGGAATTATTGCCTGGATGCATACTTTTTCACCAGCAAAAATGTGGATTGGTGGTCTAAGTATTCTGAAAAAACCATTATGTCATTTGCATACACAATACAATGCTGAAATTCCGTGGGGATCTATCGATATGGATTTCATGAACTTGAATCAATCTGCTCACGGAGATCGTGAATTTGGTTTCATCATGTCAAGAATGCGTAAAAAACGTAAAGTTGTCGTTGGACATTGGGAAGATGAAAGAGTTCAGAAAAAATTAGGAATCTGGTCAAGAGTCGTTTTAGGATGGGACGAACTTCAAAACTTAAAAGTAGCTCGTATTGGTGACAATATGCGTGAAGTTGCCGTAACAGAAGGCGATAAAGTGGAAGCTCAAATTCGTTTTGGAGTTTCAGTAAACGGATTCGATTCTTCAGATGTTACCAAACATATTGAAAAAGTAACCGACAAACAATTAGCTGATTTATTAGCAGTTTACGAACAATCATATACTTTAACTGATTCTTTAAAAGAAGGTGGCGCGCAAAGAAGCTCTTTAGCGGAAGCGGCAAAAATTGAATTAGGATTAAGAGCTTTCCTTGAAGAAGGAGGTTTTGGCGCTTTTACAGATACATTCGAAAATCTTGGTGTTTGGAAACAACTACCAGGAATTGCAACGCAAAGATTAATGGCCGATGGTTATGGTTTTGGTGGAGAAGGAGACTGGAAAACAGCTGCAATGGTTCGTGCTTTAAAAGTGATGAATATTGGTTTAGAAGGTGGAACTTCATTCATGGAAGATTATACATACCATTTCACACCACAAAAATCATACGTTTTAGGTTCTCATATGTTGGAAATTTGTCCATCAATTGCAGATGGAAAACCTTCTTGTGAAGTACACCCATTAGGAATTGGAGGAAAAGAAGACCCAGCTCGTTTGGTATTTAATTCACCTGCAGGAGATGCAATCAATGTTTCTTTGGTTGATATGGGAACGCGTTTCCGTTTAATTGTAAACGAAGTGGAAGCTATAAAACCAATGGCTGAATTACCAAAGTTACCAGTTGCAAGAGTTTTATGGGATTGTAAACCAAACCTGGATATCGCAGCTACAGCCTGGATTTTGGCTGGTGGAGCGCATCACACTGTTTACAGTCAATCATTGACAACTGAATACATGGAAGATTTCGCTGATATCGCTGGAATTGAACTATTGGTTATTGACGAAAAAACTACCGTAAGAGAGTTTAAAGATAAAATTAATGCTAACGAAGCGTATTATCATTTGTTTCAGCATGGACTTTAAATTAGTCAAAAGTCTAATGTCATAAAGTCCTAAAGATTTAGTTACTTTGAGGAATTGACTTTAAGACTTTCGACTTTAAGACTTTACTAACTTAAAAAATTATCATTTATGAATGTATTAAAACGTTGCATTTTCGGAGTAAGCCTTTTGAGTTTGGCTGCAATTTCAGTTCAATGTAAAAGCGATAAAAAAATGGATGCTACAACAGTTTCTTCAGATGAAAAATCTACAGTTACAATCGAAAAATCAGAATACGGAAAAACGGCTAAAGGCGAAAAAGTCGAAAGTTATAAACTGAAAAACCAAAATGGGATGGAAGTTGACATCATCACTTTTGGCGGAAGAATTACAGATTTAAAAGTGCCAAATAAAGAAGGAGTTTCAGAAAATGTAGTAATCGGATTTACTTCTTTGGCACAATATGAAAAAGAAAATCCTTTCTTCGGAGCATTGATTGGAAGATACGGAAACCGAATTGCAAAAGGTAAATTTTCATTAGATGGAAAAGAATATCAATTGGCAATAAACAACGCGCCAAATGCTTTGCACGGCGGTCCGCAAGGATATTTTAACGTTGTTTGGAAAGCCGATGAGGTTAAATCTGGAGAAAATGCTTCTTTAAAATTATCTTATGTAAGTAAAGATATGGAAGAAGGCTATCCTGGAACTTTGAAAGTTTTTGTGACTTATACTTTAACAAATGACAATCAGTTAGAAGTTTTATACGAAGCAACGACCGACAAGAAAACAGTTGTGAATTTGACGCAACATTCTTATTTCAATTTATCTGGAGATTTTACAAAAACCATCTTAGATCACGAATTGACTTTGAATGCTGATAAATTAGTTCCGGTTGATGCGACTTTAATTCCGACAGGAAAATTAGACGATGTTGCTGGTACGCCTTTTGATTTCAGAACTCCAAAATTAATTGGAAAAGACATCAACGCTAAAAATGAGCAATTAGAAAGAGGAAAAGGTTACGATCACTGCTGGGTATTGAACAATCCTGAAAAAGGAAAAACAATCATTGCAAAAGTATACCACGCAGCAAGCGGAAGAGTTATGGAAATGACAACAGATGAACCTGGAATTCAGTTTTACTCTGGAAATTTCCTTGACGGAACTTTGCCAATGCCTAAAGGCGGAACATACGCACACAGAACAGGTTTATGTTTAGAAACGGAACATTATCCTGATTCTCCAAACCAGAAAAATTTCCCAACAACGGTTCTAAACCCGGGAGAAAATTATAAAACTAAAACTACTTTTAAATTCTCTGTGAAAAAATAGTTTTGGAATTATGTTAATTAGTTAGTAATTCTCTAAGAAACCTCGAAAGTAGTCCTTTCGAGGTTTTTTTTATTTGTAAAGAATAAACACATTACGATTTATAAAGCTTTTGTTAATTTATTCAATTCTTTCTTATATTTGAAAGATAACTATTATAAAAACCATTCGTAAATGAAAAAACCAATTAAAGCATTACTTCTGTTATTAACATCTTCAGTATTTGGAATCGCAAGTGCTCAGGTTCAGATGAATTCTAAATTTGACACGCCTTATGGTAACAATAGCGCTGTCGGAAAGTTTGTCGAACTCAATGGAGCTAAAATCTATTATGAAGAATATGGAAAAGGAGAACCGTTGTTATTGATTCACGGAAATAGTGGAAGTATTGAAACAATGGGAAATCAGATTGGTTATTTTAAAAATAAATACAGAGTCATTGCTGCCGATAGTAGAGGACATGGCAAATCAGAGTTGAAAACGGATTCTTTAACATTTGTCCAAATCACAAAAGATACGGAAGCATTAGTTAATCACTTAAAACTGGATTCTATAAGTATTATTGGATGGAGTGATGGAGGAATTGTGGGTTTGCAAATGGGTATTTCAGGGAAGTCAAAAATAAAAAAAATTGTAGCGATGGGTGCCAATTTACGACCTGATTCTACGGCTATTTATTCATGGGCGGTAAAAGGTCTTCAGAACGAGAGAAAATTGTTTAGTACAAAAATTAAAGAAAAAGACACTAGCGAGAACTGGAATCTGCTGAAACAAATTTCTGGACTTTTAGCAGATCAGCCTAATATTGCAGCAAAAGATTTATCAAAAATTAAAGCAAAAGTGCTTGTAATAGCGGGAGATAGAGACGTAATCAGAAATGAGCATACGGTAGAAATTTTCGAAAATATACCTAAGGCACAACTATGTATTATGCCTGGAGAAACCCATTTTGCACCGGCTTCAAGTCCGGAAGTATTTAATGCAATAGCAAATAAGTTTTTATCAGAACCTTTTAAAAGGCCAGATTCAGATTTCACTAAATGGGGTAAATAAAAAGGATATTTAAAGTTTTATTAGTGTAGTAAATTCTCTAAAAACCTCAAAAGAACGATACTTTCGAGGTTTTTTTTATGAGGTAAAATGCTGGAGAGAATTGCTCGCAAAGTCGCGAAGGCGCAAAGTTTTTTTTAGCTTTTGTTTATAAACTTGGCGACTCTGCGACTTTGCGAGATTAAAAAAATAAGCTTATAAATCTTAACTTAGCAAAAGCAAAAACATAAAATGAAACATCTATTCAAAGCACAATTGAGCTGGACTGCAAAAAGTCAGGTTGAATCATCGCAACGATTTTACAGCAAAAGCCACCAAATTAAAATTGAAGGAAAATCACTTTTAGACGTTTCAGCCGCAAAAGCTTTCAAAGGAGATCCGGAATTATACAATCCTGAAGATTTGTTGTTGAGTAGTTTGGTTTCCTGCCACATGATGTCCTATTTATATGTCTGTTCCCAAAACGGAATAGAAGTTTTAGAATATTCAGACAATGCAGAAGCAACACTCGAAGTTTCTCCAGATGGAAGCGGGCGTTTTGTTGAGGTCAGATTAAATCCTAAAGTAAAAATTTCAAATTCGGATAAAATTGAGTTAGCAATTGAACTTCATAAAAAAGCCAATCAATTATGTTTTATTGCTAATTCCTGCAATTTTCCGGTTTTGCATGAGGCGAGTTGTGAAGTTTAGGATAGACATAGCAAACGGTTTCAACCGTTGGGACACAATTATTTCATTAATATAATCTCCCCGTTACTTAGACCACGGACTATATTTGAAATGGTATAAAATCAAAAAAACCTCTTCCGTTAAGAAGAGGTTTTTGTACCCGGAGCCGGAGTCGAACCGGCACGGTTTCCCACAGGTGTTTGAGACCAGCGCGTCTACCAATTCCGCCATCCGGGCTTAGCAGACGAAAAAACAATCAAAAATCTGATTATTTTAACGCAATAGAATAAGTAATTATGATGTCATAACTGTGCTTATTCCTTTAACACGGTGCAAATGTAAAAAATTAAATTAAATGTTCTACTAAAAATACTTAAATTTTTCCTTTCAGTGTCCAATAAATTTTCTAAATTTGCACCTCGTTAAAACGACGCACACACAACTAACTACAAAACAACAAATTATAATGTCGCACCTAGAACCAGAAGCTAAAATTTTTGCTTGTTCACAAAGTGTTTATCTTGCAGAAAAAATTGCAGAACAATACGGAATTCCGTTAGGAAAAGTAACGATGTCAACGTACAGTGATGGAGAATTTCAACCATCTTACGAAGAATCAATTAGAGGACTACGCGTTTTTATCGTGTGCTCAACGTTTCCAACGGCCGATAATTTGATGGAATTGTTATTAATGATTGATGCCGCAAAACGTGCATCAGCCAGACATATTACAGCTGTTATGCCTTATTTTGGTTGGGCAAGACAAGATAGAAAAGACAAACCAAGAGTTCCGATTGGAGCAAAATTAGTAGCTAATTTATTAGATGCTGCCGGAGCGACAAGAGTTATGACAATGGATTTACACGCAGATCAAATCCAGGGGTTTTTCGAAAAACCGGTAGATCATTTATTTGCATCTACAATCTTTTTACCATACGTAGAAAGTTTAAAATTAGAAAATCTAACAATTGCATCTCCTGATATGGGAGGTTCAAAAAGAGCATATGCTTACTCTAAGTTTTTAGAATCAGATGTAGTAATCTGTTACAAACAAAGAAAAGCAGCCAACGTTATCGACACTATGGAGCTAATTGGTGAAGTAAAAGGTCGTAACGTAATATTAGTAGACGACATGATCGATACAGGAGGAACTTTAGCGAAAGCTGCAGACTTAATGATCGAAAAAGGAGCACTAAGCGTAAGAGCAATTTGTACACACGCTATATTATCTGGCGATGCGTATGAGAAAATTGAAAATTCGAAATTAACAGAATTGATCGTTACAGATTCTATTCCGTTAAAGAAAGAATCAAAGAAAATTAGAGTAGTGAGTTGTGCACCTCTTTTTGCTGAAGTTATGCACATGGTGCACCACAACAATTCCATTAGTGGAAAATTTATAATGTAAAAGCAGTAGGCTTTAGGCTATAAGCCGTAAGCTACTCGCAATTACAAAAAAGCCTAAAGCCTACGGCCTAAAGCTTAAAGCAATGTATATTATTTAATAACTATATTTTTTTTACAATGAAATCGATTACAATTAAAGGATCAGAAAGAGAAAGCGTGGGCAAAGTGTCAACTAAAGCCTTACGTAATGCTGGAGCGGTTCCTTGCGTGTTATACGGAGGAAATCAAGCAGTACACTTCTCAGCAGACGCTGCAGCGTTCAAAAACTTGGTTTACACTCCAAATGCACACACAGTTGTGATTGAGCTTGGAAAAGGAAAATCATTTAATGCAATTTTGCAAGACATTCAGGTTCACCCAGTATCTGACAAAATTTTACACATTGACTTCTTTCAATTATTTGATGACAAAGAAATCACTATGGAAGTTCCAGTAAAAGTTGTTGGTACATCTAAAGGTGTTCTTGCAGGTGGTGTTTTACGTTTAAACACTCGTAAATTAAAAGTTAAAGCTTTACCTAAAAATCTTCCTGATTTTGTTGAAGCTGACATTACTCCACTTGAAATGGGTAACAAATTATATGTTACTAAAGTTGGTGCTCCAGAATTCAAAATTATGCACCCAGACAACACTGTTGTTGCTCAGGTAAGAATTTCTCGTGCTGCTATGAAAGCTGCTCAAGAAGCTGCAAAAGCTGCAAAAGCTCCTGCAAAAGGAAAGAAAAAATAATTTTTTTCAACTCAATACAAAAAGCCTCAATCTTTCGATTGGGGTTTTTTTTTGAAAGGTTCTGAGATGTTGAGGTACTAAGGTTTTAAGTCTTTTACCAGTCGAAGCCCTTTAAAAACAATTATCTAATTACCACATTTTCTAATTATCTAATTTTTTTTCAGAAGCAGAAGCTCACGGTTTTTTCAAGGCGTGACGTTCCTGCCATCCGCTATATCTTTTCCCTGCTAAAGGAGCAGGAAAAAGGATGCCGCTCCTGTCAGGGCTAACGAGAAAGTATCTTTTTCATAAGTTTCTAAGATACTAAGATACTAAGATTCTGAGATTCTGAGATTCTGAGATGCTAAGGAAAAATCTGCTAAATCCCCTTTGCGTAAAACCTTTGTGATCTTTGCGGTTAAATCACGACCAACAGGCAATTATCTAATTCTCGCATTTTCAAATTATCTAATTAACAAATTGGCACATTCTCTAATTAATCTTACTTTTGCAAACATGATAAAATGGATAACAAAACTGTTTTCATCAACACAAAAAGAAGAGAACACAGATAATATGAAGAAATATTTAATCGTCGGTTTAGGTAATATTGGTGCTGAATACGTAAATACAAGACATAACATAGGTTTTAAAGTCCTGGATTTTTTAGCCAAAAAAGAAGGACTTTCATTCGAAACGGCAAAGCTTGGTGCTTTAGCAGAGTATAAATTTAAAGGAAGAACTTTTTTTCTTTTAAAACCAAACACTTATATGAACCTGAGCGGTAAAGCAGTGAAATATTGGATGGATAAAGAAAACATTCCGTTAGAAAACATTCTGGTTATTACAGATGATTTAAACTTATCTTTTGGAACCATCAGAATCAAACCAAAAGGCAGCGACGGAGGTCACAACGGACTTAAAAACATCAACCTTGTTTTAAATACACAACAATATACCCGTTTTAGATTTGGTATTAGCGATCAATTTAAAAAAGGGCAACAAGTTGATTACGTTTTGGGTGATTGGGATGAAGAAGAAAAAGCAAAATTACCGGAACGTTTAGAGATTTCTTCAGAAATTATTAAGACATTCGGAACAGCCGGATTAGAAAATACCATGACTACTTTTAATGGAAAATAAAGATTTACAACTATTTAGAGGTAAAAAAAACAATTTATCAATTAATTAAATTCAATTATAACAAAATAGTATTTTCTATTCCAAAGTTAAATGTTTAAATTTGGAATAAATTATTATAAACCATAAAATCATAATATCATGGCTTTTGAACTACCACAATTACCTTATGCATATGACGCATTAGAACCACATATTGATGCACGTACAATGGAAATTCACCATTCTAAACATCATAATGCATATACTACAAATCTTAATGCAGCTATTGCTGGTACAGATTTGGAAGGAAAAACAATCGAAAACATCTTAATCAACTTAGATAAATCAAACGCTGCAGTTCGTAACAATGGTGGAGGTTTCTACAACCACAATTTATTTTGGACTGTAATGTCTCCAAACGGTGGCGGATTACCAACAGGTGATTTATTAGCTGCAATTGAAGCTTCTTTTGGAACTTTTGATGAGTTTAAAGCAAAATTTGCTAAAGCTGGAGCAACACAATTCGGTTCTGGATGGGCTTGGTTAACAGTTCAAAAAGGAGGAAAATTAGAAGTTGTAGGTACTCCAAATCAAGACAATCCATTAATGCCAGAAGTTGCTGGTAACGGTGGAACTCCAATCTTAGGAATGGATGTTTGGGAACACGCTTACTACTTAAACTACCAAAACAGAAGACCAGATTATATTGAAGCTTTCTTTAGTGTAATTAACTGGACAGAAGTTGCAAGAAGATTTGCTTTAGACAAGTAAGAAGAAAATAGAATAAAGAATAAAGAGAAAAGACGGATAGCAATTAGCTATCCGTCTTTTTTTATTGTCAAATAGTTAAGACTATGCTCAACAATCTTTATTCTTTGCTCTATTCTCTTTCTTCTCAAGGTTAAAATAAAAAAGGCGGAATCTCTTCCGCCTTTTTTGCCCCAAATCTACCATAAACTTAACCTACTAATGTTATGG
>NZ_JBXARK010000013.1:0-72998 GCF_058808175.1 Flavobacterium sp. GW821-FHT11G01
AGTGTGATCCTTCGTTCCTCAGGATGACAAGTTTGTGTAAAACCTTTGTGGCTATGAACCTCTGCACCTTTGAACCTTAAGAATGAAATTCTGAACTATCTCGCGGAGTTTCTTTCCGATCAAACATTCCATAATCCCGAACGACATGAGCAATCCTTAAATGATAATTTTTAAAAACTTCATTTCTTCCTTTTGCCTGTGCGTGTCGGTGCATTTCCAGATTTCGCCATTGCTGAATGCTTTCTTCATCTTTCCAAAAAGACAAAGACAAAACCTTTTCAGGATTGCTAAAACTCTGAAAACGTTCGATTGAAATAAAACCTTCAATGTGATCTAATTCTGGACGCAAACCTGCAGCAATATCCAGATATTCTTCTTTTTTTCCTTCGTTCGGAATAACTTCAAAAATTACAGCTATCATATTTTTATTTTTTTTATTGTAGTGAAATCCAGATTGTTTTTGGTAATCTGGCATTAATCATGGGTTCGTATTGAATATTGTTTTCTAAAAGTTGTATCGCTTTATGGTTATCAAATAAAAACCATAAAGCGTCTGTGGCTAACTGAATCGAGAAATGTTTCGCCAGACACATATGGCCGCCGATTCCGAAAGTTAGATTTTCATTATTGTTTATTCTTTCAATATCGAAATCCGTAGCATTTTTAAACTTTTCAGAATCGCGATTGGCCGAAGCGAGAATAATTAATATCGAATCACCTTTTTTAATTTGGCTTTCGCCGATGTAAAAATCTTCAGTCGCAATTCTTCTGGTATTATGAATTGGCGGATCAAAACGCAATGTTTCAATAACCGATTTTTCTATTTCGATTTTATTCGAAAAAGTTTTATGATTCAGAATTTGTAATAATGAATTGCTCAAAACTCCTCTTCCAGCATCAAAACTCTGAATAAATAATCCAATTAAATTGCTAATACTTATTGTTTTAATTTCGTCAGGCGAAAGAGAATTTGATTCCGAAATTTTGGCTGATAAAGATTCGTAAAAATATAATGAAGAAAGCTGTTTTTCTACAATAGAAAATATTTCATCTGAAATTTCATTGATAGATTTTACTTGCTCTTCTGTTTTCTGCGGAAGCATTATTTTTACCAAAAATTCAATTCTGGCTGAAATAAAATCACAATCCTTTTCTTCAAAACCAAAACTTTTTAAAACAATTAAAACGGGTAATTTTTTGCAAACCGAATTTACCCAATCAATTTTATTATCGGCTAAATCACTTTTTATTAAATGAGAAATAATGGAATTGATATCGACCGATTTCATTTTTGAAAACAATAGCATAGCAATCTCTTTTGAAATTTCATGCTGAATTCCATTTGATAATCGTGTCAGATTATTTAAAATATCTAAAGCCTTTTTATTCAGTTTTTGTTCGTTGTTTGGATTTACAACCGGAATCTCAGCTTTTGGATTTTTCAAAATAGAAACACAATCTTCATAAGAATATATTGCCCATATTTTATTCGTTTCATCCCAATAAACCGGATTGTTTTGTAACATGTTTTTATAGATTAAATAAGGATCGCTAATATCAGATTGAAGGAATAAAATCGAATTCATGTTGAATGTTTTTGACAAAGTTATTTAACTTTACAAAGCAATACTTCATTCTGCGCTTAACTATGAATATCGAAATGGAAGATCAATTTATAAAAACGGCATCCTTAATTGGCGACCCAACGCGCGCCTCAATTCTGTGGACTTTACTTGACGGAAGAGCTTTTACAGCAACAGAATTAGCTGTTTCTGTAAATACTTCTCCGCAAAATATCAGCATGCATTTAGGAAAATTGCTAGATGCCGATTTGCTTTGTGTAGAAAAACAAGGACGCCATAAATATTACAGATTTTCGAATAAAGAAGTAGCATATGCGCTTGAAGCAATGGCAAGTTTGGTCCCGAAGCCTGAAGTTCCCGCAAAAAATAAAGCAGAAAAATATCCTCCAATAAAATTCTGCCGAACTTGTTACGATCATTTAGCCGGAAAAATTGGAGTTGCTTTAACCGATAGTTTATTGGAACAAATGATAATTGTAGAAAAAAACAATGCTTTCGAAATTAGCCAAGAAGGTGAAAAATGGTTTTCAGATTTTGGAATTAATCTAGCAGAAGCTCAAAAACAAAAGCGAATATTTTTAAAGCCTTGCCTGGATTGGAGCGAACGAAGAAATCACATTGCAGGTTCAGTCGGAACTTTGCTTTTCAATAAAATGATAAAAGAAGGCTGGCTCAGAAAAACCGAAAATTCCAGAGCAATAATTGTTACTGGAAAAGGAGAGAAGGAGTTGTTGAAGTATTTTAAAATTGTTGTTTAGACCACTTAGATTTTCGCGTAAAGTTTGTCATTCCGAGGTACGAGGAATCACCGCAAGTAGCTCTGTTCCTAAAATTGCCAATCTTTGCAGAGCTTCTCGAGGTGATTCCTCGTACCTCGGAATGACAAAAATGGGGTAAAACCTCTGTCCCTTTGAACCTTTGTCACTTTGTACCTCCTGAAAACAAAAACTCAATCACCTTATCATACAATTCATCATCATGCATTCCATGACCTAAACCTTTGGTTTCAATAAATTGACTATTTTTCCAATTGCTTTGAATTTTTTTACCTTCTTCAAAAGCAACGATCTTATCTGAAGTATCATGAGCAATTAATCCGGCAACATTAAATTGGGAAGCAAATTTCTGTCCCGAAAAATCTTCCAGTTTAAAATTAAAGCGATCCATGAATTTGCTTTCTAAAAGTGAAAACATTTTAGTATTCAAACTCAACATGGAGATATAATTGTCAATCAAAGTTTTTAATTCTGATGGAGCGCCTAAAATCACCATTTTATTGATGCTTGTATTCGGAAATAAATATTGATGATAAACGCAAGCCGCGCCACCAATTGAATGACCGATAATAATTTCCGGTTGATATTTTTCGACCGCTTTATTGATAAATTCAGCATAAAGCGGAACATTGAATTCTTTTCCACTGCTTTGTCCGTGCGCGGGTGCATCAATTGCAATTATGGTGCTTCCTGATTTTTGAAGATGTGGCAAAGTCTTTTTCCAGCGTGCAGCATTGCTTTCCCAACCGTGAACTAATAAAATTTTAGTTTCATTTCCTTTCCAGATATAAGTCTGAAAATGATGTTCGTTATGATGGAAAGTTTCAGTTTCTGTGTTTTTTAAAACTTTAGGCAATGTTTCTTTTTGCAATCTTCCAATTCTTGGTTGGCTAAATAATGCATAAGAAAGTTCAAGAGCTTTCTGCGGTCGCACATAACTTAGAAAGTTAATATATTGTCCAACCGATTTTATTGTAATAAAACGAATTCCTTTTTTAATTCTCAAAACTTAAATTTTTTTCTAAAGATAAAAAATACGATTTTAATCTGTGGCAAAAAAGTAATTGTAAAAAAAAAGTCCCGATTAAATCGGGACTCGTAATTATTTAGAATTTAGAGAACAATTGTTCCATTTTTTCTTTTTCTTCTTCAGCTAATGCGCTGTCAACCAAAATTCTTCCAGAGTGCTCATCAGTGATGATTTTCTTTCTTGAAGCAATTTCTACCTGTGTTTGAGGTGGAATTGTAAAGAATGATCCTGCAGAAGCTCCTCTTTCGATAGATACTACCGCTAAACCATTACGAACACTACTTCTGATTCTGTTGTAAGCAGCTAATAATCTTTCTTCAATTTGACCTGAAAACTCAGCAGATTTCTCAGATAAGAAGATTTCTTCTTTTTGAGTTTCAGCCATAATTGCATCAAGTTCAGATTTTTTATGTTTTAAATGAGAACTTTTTGCGTCAAGTTTTTCTTTTAAGTTAGAAATAACTTCTTTTTTATGTTCGATAGAAGCTTTCATTTCTTTGATTTGCTTTTCAGCCAATTGAATTTCTAATTCCTGAAATTCAACCTCTTTAGTCAAAGAATTAAATTCTCTGTTATTACGAACTGATTCTTGTTGTTTTGTGTATTTTTTGATAACCTCTTTGTGCTCATCAATAGCATTTTTCTTTGCTTTGATAAGATCCTCAATCACTTCAAGTTCACTTTTCAGTTTCTCTGAACGAGTGCTCAAACCTGCAACTTCATCTTCTAAATCTTCTACTTCTAAAGGAAGTTCTCCTCTTACGTTTCTGATTTCGTCAATTCTAGAGTCAATAAGCTGTAAATCGTATATTGCTCTTAACTTGTCCTCAACACTTAATTCTTTCGTATTCGCCATATTCTATAAGTACTTAACTGGATTTGTATTTTCTTCTGATAAAATGATTGCAAAATTAAGGATTTTTTTTCGAAGATACTCAACAATATAGTTTTTTGTATAGCGTTCACTCTCAAAATGACCAATATCGGCTAAAAGTAACTTGTTTTCGGCTTCATAAAACTGATGGTATTTTAAATCGGCGGTCAAAAAAGCATCAGCTCCAGCCTGAATTGCATTTTTGATAGCAAAACTTCCTGAACCTCCCAAAACGGCAACTTTCTTGATTTTTTTTCCTGTAAAGGCCGAATGACGAATTCCTTTGGCAATCATTTTGTCTTTTACAAAAAGCAAAAAGTCTTTTTCGTTCATTGGAGTTTCAAATTCTCCAATCATTCCTAAACCAATGTTTTGATGTGAATTTTGAAGCTCATAAATTTCATAAGCCACTTCTTCATAAAGATGATTTTCAAAAAGTGCTTTTAGAATTCGGGATTGTAGATGTTTCTCAAAAATTACTTCAATTTTTATTTCTTCGGTTTCAGTTAATTTATGTCGTTTTCCAACAACCGGATTGCTTTTAGAATTGCCTTTGTAAGTTCCAATTCCGTTTGAGTTAAAGCTGCAATTGTCATAATTTCCGATAGTTCCGGCACCAGCATCAAATAAGGCCTGACGTACTTTTTGTGCATTTTCAGGCACAGTGTAAGTCACTAATTTTTGTATGAAGCTTTGTTTTGGGATTAAAATTTTTGTGTTTTCTAATCCTAATATATCGCAGAATATTTTATTAACGCCTTGTGCATGATTGTCAAGAGCAGTATGAACAGCATAAATGGCAATATCATTTTTAATGGCTTTTAAAATCGCACGTTCGACATAATTTTTGCCGGTAATTTTTTTGATTCCGGAAAATAAAATCGGGTGAAAACAAACGACGAAATTGCATTTTTTCGCAATGGCTTCTTCAATTACATTTTCGAGTGCATCGTGGCAAACTAAAACTCCTGTGCTTTCTGTCTCTGAATTTCCGACTAAAAGTCCAACATTGTCAAAATCTTCGGCGTAAGCCAAAGGAGCCATTTCCTCGAGAACTGCAATTATTTCTTTAATTTTCATCTTCTTTTTGTTTCAGGTTTCAAGTTTCAGGTTTTATGTTTTACGATGAGCCTGAAACTTGAAACAAATTAACGAAAAAAATTATACTTTCGTAAAATGAATGTACTTCGAAAAATACTTTTTCCGTTTTCTATTTTATACGGATTCATTACTTCAATTAGAAATTTTCTTTTTGATAAAGGAATTTTAAAATCAACTTCATTTGATGTTCCGGTTATTGCTGTTGGAAATTTAAGTGTTGGCGGAACCGGAAAAACACCGCAAATAGAATATCTTATTCGATTATTATCAAATCAATATAAAGTTGCCACTTTAAGCCGTGGTTACAAGCGTAAATCAGAAGGTTTTGTTTTGGCTGATAGAACTTCAAATGCTGAAATTTTAGGCGATGAACCTTTTCAATTCTATCAAAAATTCCCAAATATTCAGGTTGCAGTTGATGCAAATCGTACAAACGGAATAACACAGTTGCTTTCTCAAAAAGAAAAACCTGAAATAATTCTGTTGGATGATGCTTATCAACACCGAAAAGTAAAAGCCGGATTTTATATTTTGCTGACTTCTTACGGAGATTTATATGCAGATGATTTTATGTTGCCAACCGGAAACTTACGCGAAAGCAGGAGTGGGGCAAATCGTGCTAACATTATTGTAGTAACCAAATGCCCAAAAGATCTATCGGATCAAAAACAAGAAGAAATCAGATTGAAATTGAAGTTAAAATGTTCTCAACAAATCTATTTTACTTTCATAGATTATGATGATGCTATTTATAGTAAAGAGGAAAAAATTGCTGTAAATGAAATTAAATCAGATGTAAAAGTATTATTGGCCGGAATAGCAAAACCAAAACCTTTTTTCGATTACTTAAAAAATGAAAATGATGAATGTCTAACTTTTCCGGATCATCATCATTTTTCAGATTCTGATTTGGATGAAATTCAAAGTAAAGCAGAAAGTAAAAAAATTATTACTACAGAGAAAGATTATGTTCGCTTAAAAGATTCTAAATTGGTTTCACAATTGTATTATCTTCCTATAAAAAGTACTTTTATCAAGCATCAGCAAAATTTTGATGCAACGGTTTTAGAGTATGTGAAGAGAACTTAGTCCCGAAGCCTCGGAATAGTAACTTAGAACCTCAGCACCTTTAGCTCAATCAAAAAACTTAGCAATTATACTATAGAACTCATCTGGTACAAAAGGTTTTGTGATCACATCATTCATTCCGAAAGATAAAAGCATATCTCGGTTTTCGTCAAGTGAAATAGCGGTTAAGGCAATAATTGGAGTGGCTTTGTCAAATTCTCTGATGAGTTTTGTCGCTGTTGTTCCGTTAATACCTGGTAAATGGACATCCATCAAAACCATATCAAAACGTTTAACTTTTAAAAGTTCAACGGCTTCTTCTCCATTATCCAGAATTTCGCAGCAAATAGCCTTGTTCTCGAGCATTTTACGGGTAATCATCTGGTTGATTTTGTTATCCTCGATCAACAAAATTGATTTATGTTTTAATTGTTTGTCGTTATATGGTTTTGCTTCCTCAACCACTTCTAATGGTTCCTTGTTAATTCTGAAATTTAATTTAAAAGTAAATGTAGATCCTTTCCCAACTTCACTTTTTAGTTTTATTTCGCCACCTAAAAGTTCGATTAATTTTTTTACAATGGTAAGGCCTAAACCTGTCCCACCGTATTTTCGGTTTACTTCTATAGAACCTTGTGAGAAGCTTTCAAAAACAGTTTGTAATTTGTCTTCTGGAATACCAATTCCGGTATCAACAATCTCAAAATAAACAGTCGCATTTTCTTCTTCTACGGCATACAATTTTGCAATTACATTTACATGTCCGTTTTGAGTGAACTTAAGGGCGTTATTAATTAAGTTCAAAATGATTTGAGATAATTTTGTTGGATCTCCAATTAAATTATCCGGAATTGCTTTGTCAATTTCGAGATTAAAGTAGTTTTTATTGGCGGTTGCCAATTCTTTTAAGGAGCTTTGAATGTTAAATAAAAGTTCTTTTAAGTTGAAACTTATATTTTCTATCTCCACTTTAGTAGAGTCAATTTTATTGATTTCAAGAATTTCGTTGATAAAAGTAGTAAGGTAGTTTCCTGAAAACTTTAAAGATTCTAAATATTTAAGCTGATTTTTTTTGGGATTGTCTTCCAGTAATAAATGCGTTATTCCGTTAATCGCGTTCAACGGCGTCCGTAGCTCGTGACTTACTGTAGATAAAAATTCAGATCTGGCTTTTGATGCTTTTTCGGCTTTATTTTTAGCAAGAATAAGTTCTTTATTTTTTTCTCTTAAAAGTAAATTATTCTGATTTCGAATAATGTTATTTTTGTATAAAGCCAGACTTAAGAGTGATAAAATTGAAATTAAAGCAATAGCCAGAATACTAACTAATTTAGAATAGCGATAGGTTTTTAATTGAATTTTTTCGTCACTCTCACGTTTAAGCGTTTTGTTTATAGACTGTGTTTTTTTGAACTTTTCATACTCATTAAGATCCAGTTTTGCATTTTTAAGCTTTAGAATATAATTCTCAATTTGGTAATGTTCATCAAGATAAGAGTAAGCAAGATCAAAGTTTCTATGTTTTTTATAGTATTGGCTAATGGCCAAAATAATCTTTGATTTTTGAACCAGATTATTGTTTTTGACACTATAATCTAAGGCATTGTCAAAGTATACAAGAGCAGAATCATTTCGCTTAAGTTGTGTTTCGATTAATCCAAGTTGATAATAAGAATCTGTTTTGGTTTTAAGGATTTTCGAATTATCTGGTTTTTTTATTATCTTTTGAAAAGTGTTAGCAGCAAGAGGTAGATTTTTTCCGGCTTTTAATGCCATTGCTTTCTGATAATTTAAAATTTCTGCATGATCCACAAGTTTTAATTGTTTTAGCAGATTATCAGCTTTTTGATAGTAAACATTCGCAATATCATAATTGCCTTTGGCACTATTTGTTGCACCAATATAATGCAAGGCTAAAATTTTAGTGCAGGTCGGTTTTACTTTGTCAAATAAAGAAACGCTTTTATGGAAGTTTTTTAAGGCTTCATCGTACTTCTGCTGATTGTAGAAAATTTTTCCCAGCTTGAAAGTTTGATTAGCTAAATTTTCATTTTTGCCATTTGTTTGGCAGAAATCAATTGATTTTTTAGTAAAAAAAACAGCCTGATTATACTTTTTCTTATCAAGATTGGAGTTCGCTAATTTATTATAATAGGAAATGCTATCTGTATTCTTCTTTTTAGTTTGAGAATACAAAAATGAATTAAAAAAACAAACAAGAATAAGAAGCTGGTATTTCATGTATGGCAACGCTTTTACAATGAATCTATGTTTTTCTTATCAGTAAAATCAAATCTATCAATCTTGATGAATAGCCAATTTCATTATCGTACCAACCCACAACTTTTACCATTTTGTCAATAACGGAGGTTAATTGCGCATCAAACAAGCACGAATGCGTATTGCCAATTACATCAACAGAAACAATAGGATCTTCTGTATAATCTAATATTCCTTTTAAATTTGTTTTTGAGGCTTCTTCAAATGCTTTATTAATTTCTTCAATAGTAACAGCACGTTTTACGTTAAACGTGATATCTGTCAATGAACCGTCCGGAACTGGTACCCGAATACCACAACCTCCGATTTTTTTATGCAATTTAGGAAAAATTTTTGTTAATGCCTTAGCTGCACCTGTAGTTGTTGGAACAATTGACTGACTTGCGCCTCTCGCGCGGCGTAAATCCTTATGTGGCTGGTCGTGAAGACTTTGGTCAGTAGTGTAAGAATGTATCGTTGTAATGTATGCTTGCTCGATTCCGCACAATTCTTCAATGATTTTTATCATCGGAGCAGCATTGTTTGTCGTGCAACTTGCATTCGAAACGATTAATTCACTTCCGTCTAAAATATCTTCATTTACTCCTAAAACTACTGTTTTTATTGTATCAACTTCTGAAGGAGCTGAAAGAATTACTCTTTTTGCTCCAACTTCAATATGTGCATTTAATTCTTCATGTGTTTTGTATTTCCCAGTTGATTCGATTACAAAATCAATAGAATGACTTTTCCAGTCTAAATTTGAAATACTTTTTTCATGAAAAAATAAAAAATGTTTTCCGTCAACAATAATACCTTCTTCATTATAACTCACCTTAAAAGGTAAAACTCCGTGTATACTGTCGTATTTTATCAAATGCGACATGGTTTTATTATCAGCAATATCATTAATTGCAACTACTTCAATTTCTGGGTGGTTTATAAGAAGGCGAAATAAATTTCTTCCAATTCTCCCAAAACCATTAATAGCAATTCTAGTTTTCAAATGCATTGTTTATTCGGTTAATCGTCTATTTGTTTAGCCGATTTGACAGTTAAACAAATAAACGATTAAACTATTTTTATAAAATATGTTTTTGTGCTTTATATGAAGAACGAACCAAAGGCCCGCTTTCTACGTGACGGAAACCTAATTCAAGACCAAATTTTTCATATTTAGCAAATTGATCCGGGGTTATGAATTCCTTTACAGGTAAGTGTTTTTTACTTGGTTGTAGGTATTGACCAATAGTAACAACATCAACATTTGCATTGCGTAAATCTGTCATGGTTTGAAAAACTTCTTCTTCCGTTTCGCCAAGACCAAGCATAATTCCAGATTTAGTTCTGTTGATTCCTTTTTCTTTTAAATAACGTAAGACTTCCAGACTACGATCATATTTTGCCTGAATACGTACTTCACGTGTTAAACGACGAACCGTTTCAACATTGTGTGAAACTACTTCAGGATTTGCTTCTACAATTCTATCAAGATTTCTTTCGATTCCCTGAAAATCCGGAATTAAAGTTTCAAGCGTAGTATTTGGATTCATCCTGCGAATTGCTTTCACAGTTTCAATCCATATAATTGATCCGCCATCTTTTAAATCATCTCTGTCCACACTTGTAATTACGGCGTGTTTGATGTTCATTATTTTTATAGAACGTGCTACTTTTTCAGGTTCATCCCAATCTACAGTCTCAGGTCTTCCGGTTTTTACACCACAAAATCCACAAGAACGGGTACAAACATTTCCTAAGATCATAAAAGTGGCCGTTCCTTCACCCCAACATTCTCCCATATTTGGGCAACTTCCCGAGGTGCAAATAGTGTTTAAGCTGTATTTATCAACTAAACCACGAAGTTCAGTATATTTTTGTCCAATTGGAAGTTTGACTTTTAACCATTTAGGTTTTCCAGTTGGTATATTTTCAATGACTGTTTCCATATATCAAAATTCAAAGTACAAAGATAAGCATTGTAGTTTATTTGTGGATTTGTTTAAGGGTTAATTTGAAATTACATAGCTTCAATTCTGAAAAAGCAGTTTTAGATATTGTTTGCTAAATTGTTAAATTATTGTTTTTAAAAGATAACTCTGATTTAAATAATGGTATTTTGTTTGTTTATTAGGGTTGATAGGATAATTATTATAATCTGTTGACTTTTCTTCATTTAAAATTTATACCTTTATTTGTTAAAAAACAGTCTTAGAGAAAATAATAAAATGATAATCTTGTAGTACATTTGGTGTTAAATTGAAATAAAAGAAAGATGAAAAAGAAAATTATTGTATTGGGAGTTTTAGTTGCGACTTTTAGTTTTACTAAAATCAGCGCGCAAATTAATTTTGGAGAGAAAGCAATTGGCGCTGTTCAAAAAGGTGTTACCGGTTTTACATTTAGTAATGCTGATGCTGCTGCATTATCTAAAGCGGCAGTTGATAAATTGGATACAGAAAATGAAATAGCCGCTGCAACAGATGGATATACTCTAAGATTGAACAGGGTTTTTGGGAAATATACTGCTGGAGAAGGTTATACATTAAACTATAAAGTATATAAATTAAAAGAAGTAAATGCATTTGCTACTGCAGATGGAAGCGTTCGTGTATATTCAGGATTAATGGATATAATGGATGATAACGAATTGTTAGCTGTAATTGGCCATGAAATTGGTCACGTTGCTAATCATGATTCACAAGATGCTATAAAAGCGGCTTACAAAAAAGAAGCTTTAATGGATGCAGCAGCTTCACAATCAACAACTGTTGCCACTGTTACAGATAGTCAGTTAGGAAAAATAGGAAGTGCTATTATTGATAGTAAATTTAGCCGTAAGCAAGAAGCAGAAGCAGATTTGTTTGCATATAATTTCATGAAAAAGAATGGTTATAATGTAAACGCCGAAGAATCTGCGTTTAGAATTTTGGCTAAAATGAGCGAAGGAGCACAATCTTCTTTTATTGACCAAATGATGAGTTCACACCCAGACTCAAAACAAAGAGCTGAAGATGCTAAAAAGAGAGCAGAAAAAGATGGTTTATACAAACCATATGTGCAACAAAAAATTGTAAATACCGTTCCTGCTCCGGTGAAGAAAGCAACTACGACTAAGAAAACAACAACTAAAAAGAAATAATCATTTCTTCTAGGAAAATAAAACCCGACAAATTCAAAAGATTGTCGGGTTTTTTAATTTTTATGATTAACCTAAAACGTGATGTGCTAATACTTTTTGCACTTCATATACATTCACAGATTTAGTAAATTGTTTTATAATGCTTGGTTGTAATTCGCTGGCAACCCAAATTTTTAGTTCGGCATCTAAGTCAAAAGTTCCTGCTGTTTCTACACTAAATCTTGTAATGCTTTTATAAGCAATCGATTTGTATTCTGTTTTACTTCCTGTTATTCCTTGTACGTCTACTAAAATTAATCTTTTGTTAGTGAAGATAAAAGTGTCACGGATCAGTTTAAAACCCATTTCAATTGATTCATTATCAGTTAAAAGTTGTCCGTAGTTTTTTAGTAAATCTTCCTGACTTACAGAACCTGCATTACCAAGAAGTGCTGAAAATATTCCCATTTTTTAGTTTTTAATTTTAATAAAATACTTTTCTTTTATGAATGGTAAAAGTAATTAAAAATAAAAAATGAAAGCTTTCTAAATGTTTTTTTAATGATTCAGAACTAAGCAAAAAAAAAGCAGAACCTAAATTCTGCTTTTTCTTTTTTATTCTACTTCCGTTTTTATGGTAATTGGAAGGTTATATGCTGTTCTTACTGCTTTTCCATTTAATATTCCAGGACTCCATTTTGCTTTTATTGATTTCAAAACTCTAATAGCTTCTTTTCCTAAACCATATCCCGGATCATTTATTACCGTGATATCAGTAATAGAGCCATCTTTTTCAATTACAAAAGATACATATACTCTAAGTGTTTTTTCAGCGTCCAATTCTGGTTTGTGAAAATTGTTTCCAACATAAGTATAAAATTTGGCCATTCCTCCAGGAAATTCTGGCATTTTGTCTAATACTGCTGCATTTACAGGATTACTAGTACCTGAATCTGTAGGGGCAGTTCCTTCACTACCACCGTTTGATGGTAAAACGTTCACTGTAGAACCTGTTCCTGGAGTTGCATTATCAACAGCAGGAGCGTTATCTGTGTTGGGTGCAATAACATCTGGAGTAGCCTTGTCTGCTGCAGTTACAACTGGATTGACCAATTGTGTACTTGTAATTGGTGGAGTGGCTGCGGTTTGTTGCGGTGGAGCAATTGTTTCTTCTGTTTTTGGAATAACAGGCTGGTCGTGAAATTCAGTTACTACAAATGGTTCAGGAATAATAGGCTCTGTTTCTATCACGTCTTGTGTTCCAATTTTACTAATCAACATCGACGCAGTTCCCAGACTTGCCAATAATAGTAGTCCCATAAATAGCGCTGTAATTGTGGTTTTTGAATTCTCCTGGCGTAATTGATACGCGCCGTACTCTTTGTTTTTGTTTTCGAAAACAAGGTCGGTCCAATTGGTTTCGTAGATGTTTGATTTAGACATGATTAATGGATTTTAAGGTTAAGTAACATTAAATCATAAGCAATAGGGTTTTTGGTTTTAGCAACAACGTAGGGATTGTTGTTTTAGTATGTGAATAATTTATTATTTTAAGAAAAAATACTAAAATATTTTATTCTTTATCTAAAGATAGTAAATTATCTGTTACGTTCGATGATTTCGGCTAATAATTTTTTAGCGCGAAGTAACTTTACTTTTACGTTGCTTAAAGGCTCGTCAATTTTAAGGGCAATTTCCTGATAAGTCATTTCCTGGAAGTAACGTAACTGTATGACTTCCTGATAATGGGGCTTTAATTCTTTGATGCATAAAAGCAAACGAGATAGATTTTGCTCCTTAATTAAAGCATCTTCTGCAGATGGGGTAGGGTCGGCAATATTGTATGCCTGTTGATCTTCAGAGTCGGTAATTTCGATAAAAAGATTGGTTTTCTTTTTACGCAGTAAATCAATATAGACATTTTTTGCGATCGCAATTAACCAGGTGTTGAATTGAAATTCTGAGTTGTAAGTAGCAATTTTGTCGAAAGCTTTTGAGAAAGTTTCGATTGTAATATCTTCAGCAATAGTTTCGTTTTCAGTACGTTTTAGCATAAAACCGTACACTTCATTCCAATAAAAATCTAATAAAAAAGTAAAGGCAATCTGGTCGCCTTTTTTTGCTTTTTCTATTTTAGAATTTATTTCCAATGTACAGGTTTTGAAAAGAGATTAGTTATAAAGATATTAATTTGTGTGAATATAAGCACTATCTCTACCACCGGAAACCAAATTTTAAGATCATTTTCTTTTAATTTTCCAGCCGAAAAACCAATTACAGTCCACGCAACAGTGTAGCGAGTCGCTAATATTGCCAGTACAGCGATCCATTGAAACTGGAAAGCCAGCAAAAGAATGACTAATAAAAAGAATAATAATTGTGAGGTATAAAAAAGACCCAATTGCATTTTATCAAAAAACTTATAATATTCTGCCGTCGAAACATGTCTCCTTTTTTGTGTAAACCATTCTTTATAAGATTCTTTTGGTTTCGAATAAGTAAAACCTTCCGGATTGTATGAAATGGTAGTGTTACTCTTGTTCGCCGCTTGATTAATAAACAAATCATCATCACCTGAGCGAACCTGAATGTGGTCTATAAAACCGTTTACATTAAAGAATTCTTCTTTTTTATAAGCCAGATTTCTTCCAACTCCCATATATGGAACTCCAATTTTAGCCCATGAAAAATATTGTACAGCTGTTAAAACAGTTTCAAAACGGATAATTTTATTCAACAAAGAACGCTCGATTTTTTCATAACCGCCATATCCTAAAACAATAGTTTTATTCATCGTGAATTGTGAAATCATTGACGTTATCCAGTCTTTTGAGCTTGGATAACAATCGGCATCTGTAAATAGTAAATAGTCTTTTTTTGAAGCTTTGATTCCTAAAGTTAAAGCGTATTTTTTATTTCCCCAAAAAGCTTCATTGTTTTGCACTTTTACCAGACGAATATTTGAATATTGTTTTTCAAATTCTTCAAAAACTTCTAAAGTTTCGTCGCTTGAAGCATCGTCAATTAATACAATTTCAAAATCAGGATAATCTTGTTCTGCTAATAAAGGAATAAACTTTTTTACGTTTTCTTCTTCATTTTTGGCGCAGACAATGACAGAAACCGGAAGTTTTTTTTGTGTAATGTCTTGTGGTTTACTGAAAGCAAATTTCCCAAAAATACCTAAGTAATAGAAAATTTGAATAAAAACAATAGCAATAAAGAAGTAAAATAAAGTTATAAGCATCTGATTTTAATGTCTTTTAAATTTTGAATCTTGCGAGTGCAAATGTACTTATGAATTCCTAGATTTCAATGGCTAAAGCCTATTTACTTTCGGCATTTCGACATTTCTTTTGCAACAGCAATAGCCTGAGGGTTTTCTGTTTTCTCTAATTCCGAAATTATGTTTTTGTAATTGTGATCATCGCGGTTTTGAGAGAGTTTTTTAGTGGCCTGAATCTCATCGATTTCTATTTCGAAACCAAATATTCCTCTGGCCTCGCGCATTGTTTTTGCTGATAAATTCTCAACACGAACGGGATTTTCTGAATTTGCATCATATTTGTCAACTAGTTTTTTTAATTGTTCTATTGAAGTCGCTTCATCCACAATTTTAATTCTTCCATAAATATGTACGGCTATATAATTCCATGTTGGTACATTTTCATGATCATACCAGGAAGATGAAATATAACTATGCGGACCTGTAAACACAGCCAAAACCTGATCGTTTTCTGAGAATCCTTCTGCTTGCGGATTCAGTTTTGAAATATGTCCTTGCAGAATCTCTTTTCCATCAACATTGACTTCAAGTTCTATCGGAATGTGAGTGGCACATAATTTTCCGTTTGTCTGATTAATCAGAATACCAAAACTATTTTCTTTCAAAAAAGCTCTGATCGATTCCGGATCTTCGTTTTTGTATATTTCAGGTGTATACATTTTATGAGTTTATTTTAAAGATTTTCCGAAGCAAATAGCTTCTGGTCGATCTATATATTTTCCGTAATTCGGAATTACTATATAACCTTGTTTTTTGTAAAACTCTGTCGCTTCACTATTTTTTATGCGTGTTTCTAAAATCAAATCGTTGTATCCACTTTTTAAAGCTATATCTTCTAAATAAGCCAAAATAGTGTGTCCGATTTTCTTTCGTGGATATTTAGAATACATTCGTTTTACTTCTCCAGTACTTTCAGAAATCGGTCTAATTGCTCCACAACCAACAATTTCATTATTAATTTCGGCTACGACAAAAACATATTTCGAATTGTTATATTCCCAATCAATAAAAGAATTTTTTCCATCACTTCCAAAACGAAGATAAAGATTTGCCGACAATTCTTCGATAATTGCCAAAACTTTTTCATCATTTGGATTTGCAATTTTTATAGAAGTAGTTAGAGTCATTTAAAAGGAAAATTATTTTTTAAATTACATTCACTTCAGCTTCAATATGAATTCCAAAAGTTTCAAAAACAGTTTTTTGAACATCTCTTGAAACGGCTAAAATTTCCTGACCAGTAGCATTCCCGTAATTCACTAAAACCAATGCCTGATTTTTATGTACTCCCGCATCGCCAAAACGTTTTCCTTTAAAACCAGCTTGTTCAATTAGCCAGCCTGCCGGGACTTTTACTTCTGTTTCAGAAACGTCGTAATATTTCATTTCCGGGAATTTCTGATGGATTTTTTCGAAATCAGATTTCAATAAAATCGGATTTTTAAAAAAGCTTCCGCTATTTCCTAATTCTTTCGGATCGGGTAATTTGCTTTGTCTGATGGCGATTACGGCGTTGCTTACATCTTTTAGAGTTGGAGAAACAACGTTGTTTTTAGCCAATTCAGCTGTAATGTCTCCGTAAGAAGTATTGATTTTATGATTGCGTTTTGTCAGTTTATAAATTACAGAAGTAATGATATATTGATCTTTTACTTCATTTTTAAAAATGCTTTCCCGGTATCCAAAATTACATTCTGTATTTGTAAATGTTTTAATTTCCTGAGATTCAATATTGATTGCTTCACACGAAACAAAAGTGTCTTTTATTTCCGTTCCGTAAGCACCAATATTCTGAACCGGAGTTGTACCAACATTTCCCGGAATCAGGGACATGTTTTCTAAACCACCAAAATTATTGTCAATTGTCCAAAGTACAAAGTCGTGCCAGGTTTCGCCAGCCTGACTTTCAACCCAGACAAAATCTTCATCTTCTTTAATGATTTTTTTACCTTTTAAATCAATATGAATGACTAAAGCATCAATATCTTTAGTCAAAAGCATATTGCTTCCTCCGCCTAAAATGAATTTTTTCTCGTTTTTATTTTCTTGTAAAATAGTTTTCAATTCTGCAACAGAATGTACTGCAACAAATTGTTTGGCTTTGGCTTCAATACCAAAAGTATTATAGTTTTTTAAAGAAAAATTGGATTGGATTTCCATAAATAAAAGGCTTTTTTTGATTCCGAAGCTTCGGGATAATTCTGAGCTCAAAAGTAAGGATTATAATTTATTTGAACTCAATTTCTGTAAAATAACAGATTAGAGTTTTATCAAAAAAATAATTGAGCTGTATAATGTTTTTGCTTTAGCCTTTTTATTTTGTTTTTACTTTATAGCCGCAATAAATCGTTGCATTTCTTTCATGGTTCCTATTGTGATTCTGGTCCATTTTCCGTTTTCTTCGTAGATTTTCGTTCCTTGTATATTATGATCTTTCAATTGTGTAAAATAATCTTTTTTATAATTGTCTAAAGAAAAATATACAAAATTCGAGTAGGATGGAATGCAGGTTAGATTGAGAAGTGTGAGTTGATCTATTGTATATTTTTTTACTTCCTGATTTGCAGTATATACCTGCTGAATGAACTTTTCATCATTTAAAGAGGCTATTGCTGCCGCTGTCGATACAACACTAACGGCCATATTTTGAGACGATCTTACTGTATCAAGTTCTTCAATAGTAGTAGAATTTGCAATAGCATAACCAACGCGGGCACCGGCCAAACCATACATTTTTGAAAAAGTCTTGGTGATAATCAGGTTTTTGTTTTCTATAACCAAATCACTTAAAGATTGTTCTGTTGTAAAATCAATATAAGCTTCGTCAACAAATACAATGGCTTTTTTTGTTGCTTCTTTTATAAAGGTTACTAATTCTTCTCTGCTGCATATTGTTCCTGTTGGGTTATTAGGATTGCAGATATAAATCATTTTGGTATCTGAATCAATAGCTTTCAACATAGCTGATAAGTCGTGCTTTTTGTCTTTAGTTAAGGGAACAGTAATTTTCTTAAGTCCTAATTTTTCAAAAGGAGCTGTCCAGTAGTCGAATGTGGTTTCGGCCAAAATGAAATTACCTTTTTTTAATGCAGTATATTGAAGTACTAAATCTAAAATTTCTGTTGAACCTGCACCCAATAAAATGTTATTGTCTGAAACCTTATTTTTTTTAGCGATATGTGTAATTAATTCTGAAGAAAGATCCCATCCGTATCGATTACTATTATTGACGCTTTTTGTCATTGCAGCACGAGCTAGCGGAGATGGACCATATGGATTTTCATTTGACCGAAGCAATATAAGAGAATTGTCTAAATCAGGTAAACTATATTCTTCAGTTGGATTTGCATATGCTTCGAATTGATAAAGTCCTAATCCTATCGTGCCTAAACCTATTTGTTTTAGCCAATTTCTTCTGTTATTCATTTCTGTTTTAGATTAAATTAAACAATTGCTCTTAACAGTATGTCGTTGATGTGGAAGAAAAGTTACGAGTGTATTTTTTTAATATAGTTCAGAATATTGGGGTTGATTTTTATTTGCAAATGATTGATTGGTTTTGATAAACAAAAAAGCCTTCAAATTTGAAGGCTTTCATATAAGTATTTGTAGTTTTATTTTGTAGCTAGTTTTTTAGAAAGAGAAAGTGAATTGTCTCCAATAAGGGTAGAGGCTATTTCCATTTTCTGTTTTCCAAAGGTTTCATCAAAAGATTTTCTGTTTTCCTTGTCTTTATAGGATACAGTAGTTTTTTTCTCAGATTTGTCTAAAATATCTTTAATTATATTTTTCATAACAACATCATTTTATATTACAAAGGTATAAAAAATTATTTGAACTCGTCTTTAATCTCAAAGGTTATAAAATTATATATTCTGCTTTTTTTAGGGTCATATATCTGATATTCAACTTTGTCAATATTGATAATTGAATTAGGTTGCTTTCCGGTTTCTGGATTTTCAATAATTTTTAAATCGCTAATTATACCACCTTTTATGATAAAACAACTTTGAATAGAGGCTAAATTATTATTCAGTCCCATTTTGTATAATCTGTGTTTTGCAGAAGTATTTCCGAAAATGGTTAAAATGGAGTTGGGAGAGATGGATAAAAAATCCAAAGCACAAGTAAAAACCGTTTTTAAAACTTTTTTGCCGTCTTTATTGTTTTCTCGTGACATGTCAGAAATTGATTCGGAACCATTTTCATCAATAAAGATATTCCCGAATCCTAAATTATAATATCGTTCTAAACCAGGTTGTGGATATTTGACTATGGCTATTCTTTTAGGGATTTCTTTTTCGCCTTTACTCACAAAATCATATTTGGTATGCAAAGGATTACTGTCTACCTGTTCGAATTCATAGGATTCATTTATTAAATCTTCCATTCATTGGTTTTTTTAAATGAAGGCAAATCTAAATTAAATACGGTAATGTCTTGTTAAAATTATTTGATTTTTTTAGATTTTCTTTTTGTAAGTTTGAATTGATTATAATATTGCAATTATGTCGAAATCAATTAGGAACGGTTCATTTTTCTTTTTTTTATTTCTGAATATATTCTTTTCTAATGCTCAAACGAATATGTTTGATACGTGGAGAATTAATAATATAATTGGAATTCGTGATCTTAATGAATATTCTATGGTTAGGATGGGAAAAGAACGTTTGGGATATATGTTAGTTTTAAATCTTGATGGAACATTTATATGTAGAAATTTACCTGAATGCGGAAACGATTTTTCTAAAAATATTTTAGGAAACTTTATATTAATTGATGATAATCATATTCGTTTCATTTTAAAGAAAGCTTCTTATAGTAGTTTAAATAAGGAGGATAATTTAGAATCAGAGTCGAATATAGATCTAGGAATTTTTTATATTTATAATGAAGGGAATTCAATTCGGTTAATCAAAAGTAATGGTGTTTTGCAGGATGATAAAGATAAAATGCTATACACTGAAATGCTTAACACTTTTGATGAAAATTGGAAATCTTACGATTATTCATGGGAAAGTACAAAAGCAAAAACACCTGAAGAAATTGTAAAAAATTGTATTGATAACAAAAAAAGGGTTGATTTATCTAATTGTAAAATTCTGTTTTCAAAAAAAGAAGGTTATGGTAAATTATTCCTCGTTCGGGAAAAGGAAAGTTTTCATTATGTTCTTTATGATGAATTTAAACAAAAAGTATCTTTAGCTTATCCTCGGTGATTTAATAAGTCATGATATTTATCTGCAATAATCTTCATATTAATATCATAATTTGCATTTTCTTCCACAAATTTTCTGTTTTGTAAAATAGCATTATTTCGGGATTCAACATTTTCACAAGACCAAATCAATTCATCGGCTAGCATTTCGATATTATCAATTTCAATCAATTGTCCGTTTTCGCGATGTTTGATCCAACTTTGATTTCCTGGAATATCAGAAACAACCGGATAACAATTACAAGCCATTGCTTCAAACAAAGAAGCCGAAACGCCTTCCGTAATAGGCATGCTGATATAAATGTTTGATTGTTGTAATAATTTAGGAAGTTCTGTATTCGGAATTCTGCCTGTAAAAATTACTTTTTTTTCGATTTGTAATGCTGTAGCTAAATCTTTTAAAAATTGTAATCTGGTTCCGTCACCAACAATCGTTAACGAAAAATCTATTCCTTTTTGATGCAAAATAGCGAAAGCTTTCAAAATAGAATCATGACGATATTCAGGTTGTAAAGATCGTGTTACAATCGCTTCAATTTTAGTTGAATTAATACTGGAAGGAGTGAAAAGCGTTAAGTCAATTCCTTTTGGGATAACCAAAACTTTGTTCATGTCAACGCCAATTTCTCTCATTGAAATCGTCATAACCGGACCCCAGGCGTGAATTAAATCGGCTTTTTTAAAAGCATATTTCTGAATGATTTTTTTAAAAGGCAATAAAACAGAGCCTTCAGGCCATAAGTCAGTTCGGCCTTGCTGTGCAATCGCAATTGGGTGCATTCCTGAAATTGCTGCAAGAAAACCGTAACTGGTGGTTCTTTCTGCAATAATCATATCTGGTTTTTCTCGTCGGATTGTTTTTCGAATAGAAATAGGAGAGAAGCAGTATTCTAAAATACGCTTGAATCGATTGAGTTTTGAAGTGTTTGGTGTTTGAAGTTCCCAAGTGCAAATTTCAAAATCACCAAATTCTTTCAAACCTTTCATCCACGTAATAGCGTCAGCACGGTACGATTCTCCCAGAAAAAGTATTTTTCTTTTTTTCATTCGGCAAACTTAAATTTTTTGACACGAATTTCACGAATTTCCACTAATTAATTCGTTGTAGTAGCTGTTATAAAATGTTTATTTCGCATTCAAATTATGGTCAGCAACCGTAATGCTTTTTATAAAAATTAATCCATCATACGTTTCCGAAAACTTTTTTTGATAGAAGGTAATTTTGTTTGGATTGTAACCCGGACCACCTAACATTAATTGTTTAGCTTTATTTTTGAAGAAATCCGAGGAATTACCATCTAAAGCTGTAGACATATCAATAAAATAAATTTCTTCTTGTGCCTCAATAAGTGTTTTGGCATACGTTTTGGGAAACGGTTCGTTTAATTCATATCTTTTCCAGCTATTCTTGTCGGCAATATAACCAGGTAAAATGCCTTTACCAAAATCAAAACCTACACTATAATAATCATTTTTATAATATTCTTTCAAATGTCTTCCTAAATTATAGATGTTTCGTCCGCCATAATTTCCAGCTTTCGTATTGTTAATATGCTCGTTATGAGCCCAAATAAAAGCTTTTCCGTTTTTTGATTTATTTTCTATTATCCATTTAGCATTTTCAAACATTTTCAAATCTCTATCCTGAGAGTAATTATTTTGTACAAAATCGGTGTATTTCGATAAATTTTGTAAAGCTCTTATTGCTGAATCAAACTCATCTATATTCTCTTCTTTAATACCTTTTCTAAAATCGAGTAAAATATTTTCAATTTCATTTAGCTTAGGAATTTGAATGTCTGCCCAATCAGTTGATTTACCGTATTCCACTTTTTTCTCTACACATTTATCAACTACTAAAAGGAGTTCTTCGCTTACAGGAATGTTATACTTTTTTACTGAATTTCGTATTTCCAGATTGATGTTTTTTGCGCTTTGAATGTCCATGCCATAATAGTGTATTTGCTCTTCTTTAGGTTTACCAAGATTGTAATTTCTCATCCATTCCAAAAGATGGACCACTTCTTTACAATACCAGGGTGCCAGAGTAAAATTGTTGGCAATAGTTTCTGCGTTTCCTTTTCCACCACTAATCCATTCATTTATTCCAGCTTCTGAACTATATGAATCCTCTATAATAAACACTTTCACATTTTGGGTTTCAACCAAATATTTGAAGAATTTAGCCTTTAAATCGAAAAATTCTTTTCCATGATGAGAAGCTTCTCCGAACCCGAAAATTTTTGCATCAGCAAACTTTTGAGGGATGTTGGTATTGAATATCGTAAGGTTTGTATCTGGATTAGCATCTTCAATTTTAATGGCATTTTCATTAATCCAGTTTACAGTTTTATCATCTTGGGCATATGTTTGAAATAATAGAAAAAATGTAAAGGTTGAAATGAAAATTCTCATATGGTAATGTTTTTTTAAATGTTTGTATAACGCGCTAATTTGTGAAATTACTTCGTCCGGATTGTGGCGAAAAAAAGTTATTTTAAAATTCTTCCTCAGTGTCTAGCGCACGATTTATGAATTCGTTTAATGGCTTTAAAGCAATAAGTTTTTTGCTCATTTTAGATACAAAGTCTTTCTGCGTTACTTCTGAAATATCGTATTTTTGAGTAGCCGTAAAACTTTTCAATTTTAAAAATTCAATTGCAGGATGATCTTTCTCATAACCACGCGGCATACTTTTAAGAGAATTAGTTTCGTTTATATCTAAACTTCCGAATTCTTTTTTGAAATTTTTATCAGCTAAAATGGCTTCTAAATCGTCATGAAAGAAAGCGATTTCTTTACGGACTTTTTTAAGATCTGGCGCTTCAGGCGAATAAAATCCGCCGGCAATAAAACTGGCGCCTTTTTCTATATGAACATAATATCCGGCACGATTCGCACCTTTGGCTCCAGTAGACATCCAAACGCCTAAATGCGCTTTATAAGGAGATTTATCTTTAGAAAATCGAATATCACGATTAATTCGGAACGTACAATTTTTAACTTCCAATAATTCTAGTGAAGGATCAAGTGGTTTCATAACATCCAAAAAATCACTTACCAATTGATGATAATCTTTTTTGAAAATTTCGTATCGTTTTTTATTGTCCTGAAACCAATCTCTATTATTGTTCTTTTTTAAATCGTCTAAAAATTGCAATGATTCTTTCGTTAGCATATTCTTTATTTTATTGCAGTTGTTCTTTTAAGTTTTTTTCTGTTGTAAAGCCTATTAACTTCTTTTGTACCGCTTTGTTTTCGTAAATCAAAATAGTTGGAAGCTGATTGATTTTCATTGTTTCTGCCAAAGTTTTGTTTTTATCCACATCAATTCTGATGATCACTACTTTGTCATTCATTTCTTTTTGCATTTTCAGAATGAACGGTTCCATTTGTTTGCAAGGGCCGCACCATTCTGCATAAAAATCGACTAAAACTTTTTTATCGGTATTTAATAAATCGTTGAAATCATTCATCGTCATTCCAACCTGAGCAGTTGACGGATTTGATAATCCTGCTTCGCTCCAGTTTAAGAAGCCACCGTCTAATTCATAAATCGTAGTAAAGCCAAGTTCCTGAAGTTTTGCTGCTGCTTTTTTGCTTCTTCCTCCGCTCAAACAATATACAAAAACGGGTTTTGATTTATCGTAAGATTCGGCTTTGGTTGCAAAATCATCACTATTCCAATTTACATTTACAGCATTACCAATATGTTCTGCTTCGAATTCGTCAGGAGTTCTAACGTCTAAAATTTGGGGTTTTTCAGTTTTTTTGATTTTTTCTGCAAATTCTTTTGGCGCAATCGATTCAAAAGGTTTTGCTTTTTGGTCGTTGCACGAAAATAGCAGAATTGAAACTATAAATAATAAAATTTTGGGGAATCTCATGATATTGAATTTTAAAAATAGTTACGCTAAAGTAATGATTTTTAAATTTTGAATTCATAAGAGAATGATAAAATCAATTTAGTAATGAGGCTTTGTTTCAGCTTCAAGTTTTACCTGAAACCTGAAACCTAAAATTATAAATTGAATATCTTATAACTCTGATGCGTAGATTTCACAATTGCTTCGGTACGTTCAGGATGTGTGTCTGAAATAAAAAGCTGGCCAAAAGTTTCGCTGTTTACCATCTCGATAATTTTAGATACGCGGGTTTCATCCAGTTTATCAAAAATGTCATCAAAAAGTAACAGCGGTTTTACACCACTTTGTTTCTTTAAAAACTCAAATTGAGCCAATTTTAAAGCAATCAAAAAGGACTTCTGTTGACCTTGCGAGCCGAATTTTTTTATGGGATAAGAATCGATTTCAAAAGACAAATCGTCTTTATGAATTCCGACACTTGTATAATGAAGCGCTCGGTCTTTATTAATATTTTCCTGTAAAAGTGTCAATAAATCTTTTTCATACAAATGACTTTCATAAACCAATTGTACCGTTTCTTCAGATCCGGTTATGGCTTGATGATGTACATTAAATATAGGTATAAACTGTTCGAGAAAATCTTTTCGTTTTTCAAAAATTGATTTTCCAAAACTATTTAGTTGCTCATTATATATAGATAAGGTGTCGTTATCAAAAGTATGGTTCAGGGCAAAATACTTCAAAAGGGCATTTCGCTGTACAATTACTTTTTGATATTGAATAAGCTGATGCAGGTAAGTCGAATCTAATTGCGAGATTACACTGTCCATGAATTTACGGCGCGTCTCGCTTCCTTCCACAATTAAATCGCGATCTGCTGGTGAAATAATTACTAATGGAATAAAACCAATATGATCGGAGAATTTGTCGTAAGCTTTGCCATTTCTTTTTAAAACCTTCTTTTGCCCTTTTTTTAAACTGCAGACAATTTGTTCCGTCCGGTCATTTTTTTCTATTTCGGCATCAATAACAAAAAACTCTTCTCCGTGTTTGATATTTTGGACCGCCAGCGGATTAAAATAGCTTTTTCCGTATGCCAAATGATAGATTGCATCAAGCACATTAGTCTTGCCAATTCCGTTTTTACCGACAAAACAATTAATCTTGTGGTCAAAATCAAAATTGACTTCAGAGAAATTTTTATAATTGAATAAAGAAATTTTGTTTAAATGCATTTTTTAAGGAACTCTAAGGTAAAATCTGATGTTTTAGAACAACAAAAATTTGAGGGTGCAAATTATCGAAAATTATTGATATAAAAGGCTTTTGGGGCGTTTCAAGATGAATTATTTTAGTGCTGAGATGAAAGGACTTAGCATTTGTGAAATTATTTTTTTTAAAATAGTGATAAAATTGATTTTTTTTACCTCAGTTTCAATAAAAATTTTATTTTTGCCGTTCACTAAATTAATTTTAAATGGCTACTTACAATAAAAGAGGATATAAAGCACCAAAAGAAAAGGAAGTTAAAGAAGTAAATGAAGAAACACAGGTAATCATTGACGAAAAAGACAGCACAACAGCTGGTGTTTTTTCTAAATTAGATGAAACTGCTTCAAGAACTGAGGATTGGGTTGCTAAAAATCAAAAAATCATTATTGGTTTAGTTGCTGGTATTGCGGTTGCTACTATTGGATATTTGGCTTACCAAAAATTTATCGAAGCTCCTAAACAAGATGAAGCTGCAAACGAAATGTTCGTTGCACAACAAAACTTCCAAAAAGCGACTGATGGTGTTGCAAGTGATTCATTATATAAATTAGCATTGAATGGTTCTGAAGGTAAATTCGGATTCGTGAAAATTGCTGATGAGTATTCTGGAACTGATGCTGGAAACTTAGCAAATTACTATGCTGGTATGGCATATTTGAATACAGGTAAATTTGATGACGCTATTAAATACTTAGGTAACTTCAAATCTGATGATATGATTTTAAGTGCTTTGGCAAAAGGTGCGATTGGAGATGCTTATTCTCAAAAAAATCAACAAAAAGAAGCTCTTGACTATTATGTAAAAGCAGCTGAATCTAATAAAAATGATTTTACAACGCCTCGTTTCTTATTAAAAGCTGGTAAAACAGCATTGGCTTTAGGTCAAAAAGAAGATGCGATGAAATACTTAACTGATATTAAAGAAAACTTCGACGCAACTCCAGAAGCAGCTTCTGTTGATGTATTGATTGGATTAGCGCAATAAAAATTTTAGACTTTAGATTTAAGATTGTAGATTTGTAATTAAGAATCTAAATTCTAAAATCAAAAATCTAAAATAGTACAGATGGCTACCGAAAATAAAAATTTATCAGAATACGATAAAAACACAATCCCAAATGCGAAAGACTTTCGATTTGGGATTGTTGTTTCTGAATGGAACGAAACCATAACAGAAGGATTATACAATGGCGCTTTTGATGCCTTAGTGGATTGTGATGTACCGGCGCAGCAAATTATTCGCTGGAATGTTCCGGGAAGTTTTGAGCTAATTTACGGCGCAAAGAAAATGTTGCAAACACAAAATGTTGATGCCGTAATTGTAATTGGTTGCGTAATTCAGGGAGAAACAAAACATTTTGATTTTGTATGCGAAGGGGTTACACAAGGAATTAAAGATTTGAATGTTCAAACGGATATTCCGGTTATTTTTTGTGTTTTGACAGATAATAATATGCAACAATCAATCGATAGAAGCGGAGGAGTTCATGGAAACAAAGGAACTGAAGCGGCAATTGCAGCAATTAAGATGGCGTATATTCGTCAACAGGCTTCGATGTCACATCCATTTAATCAGCCTTTGCTAACTTCTGGTGCGCTTCAAATTGAAGAAACACCAATAAAGATCGAGAACGAATAAAACACAATTGTTTTAAAAATACTAAAACCTATACTGTGTAAAATAGTATAGGTTTTTTGTTTTTTTTATGACACTACTTATTTAAAAAGCCAACGGAAATTCATTAAATTTGTATGCCTTGGTTTTGAAAAACCATAAAGCAATTAATAATATTATCCTGAGGTTTTTACGGATTGATTCCGATAAAATTAAAGGACAACCTTAACCCAAATTTTTTAATGTCGAGTATAATTCAATTACTTCCTGATCACGTTGCTAATCAAATTGCTGCTGGAGAAGTGGTTCAAAGACCAGCTTCAGTCGTAAAAGAGCTTTTAGAAAATGCTGTTGATGCAGACGCAACCGACATTAAATTAATTATTAAAGATGCCGGAAAATCGTTAGTACAGGTTATTGATAATGGTAAAGGAATGAGCGTGACTGATGCACGTTTGTGTTTTGAACGTCATGCAACTTCAAAAATTCGTCAGGCAGAAGATTTATTTTCATTATGTACAAAAGGTTTCCGTGGAGAGGCTTTAGCGTCTATTGCAGCTATCGCGCACATGGAAATGAAAACCAAACAGGATCAGGAAGAGCTTGGAACACATATTGTGATTGAGGGAAGTAAATTTGTTTCTCAGGAAGCAGCAGTTTTACCAAAAGGAACTTCATTTGCGGTTAAAAATCTATTTTTTAATACTCCGGCTCGTCGTAATTTCCTGAAATCAGATACGGTTGAATTCCGACATGTAATGGATGAGTTTCAACGTGTAGCTTTGGCGCATCCAAATATTCATTTTACTTTTTATCATAATGGAAGCGAAATGTACAATTTGCCGGCTGCTGGATATCGCCAGCGCGTTGTTGGAATTTTTTCAGGTAAAACCAATGAAAAATTAGTTCCGGTTAACGAAGATACCGAGATTATCAATGTTCAGGGATTTGTTTGCAAACCTGAATTTGCCAAGAAAAATAGAGGAGAACAATTCTTTTTTGTAAACGATCGTTTCATTAAAAGCGGTTATTTGCATCATGCAGTAATGGCAGCTTATGACGGACTTTTAAAAGATGGATCACAACCGAGTTATTTCTTATATCTGCAAGTTCCTCCAAATACAATCGATATCAATATTCATCCGACCAAAACAGAAATTAAGTTTGATGACGAACAAGCTTTATATGCTATTTTAAGAGCTTCGATAAAACACAGTTTAGGACAATTTAATGTAGCTCCGGTTTTAGATTTTGACCGTGATGCGAATTTAGATACGCCATATCATTATAAAGATTTAGAAGCTGAAACACCAACGATTCAGGTCGATGGTACTTTTAATCCGTTTACGGATGACAAGACCAACCAGCATTATACAAAATCGGGTTCTTCGGGATCTGGTTACAGTTCAGGTTCTTCTTCCTCTTCTTCAGGTTCATCTTATTCCGGATATTCTAAAAGAGTAGAGCCAACAGCTAGTTGGGAAAGTTTATATGTAGGTTTGGATACAGAAAGTATCGAAAGCTCACCTTTTACTTTTGAAAATGAAGAAGTAACTTCGTCTTTATTTAACGATGATGAGGTAGAAACAGCAAGTCAGAAAACATACCAGATTCATAAAAAATATATCGTTTCGCCTATAAAATCCGGAATGGTAATCGTTGATCAGCAACGTGCACACCAGCGTATTTTGTACGAACAATTTCTTTTGAATATGACGGTAAATCAGGCTTCAAGCCAACAATTGTTATTTCCGTTGAATTTGTTTTATTCTTCAGATGAAATGACATTGATCGAAGAATTAAAACCTTCATTAGAAACAACAGGTTTTGTTTTTGAAGAAGCACAGACAGATCACATTGTGATTTCAGGAATTCCTGTAAATATTACAGAAAGCGAAGTTTCTTTGGTAATTGAACAATTATTAAGTGATTTGCAAGACGGAATTCCGGCAAGTAGTTACAGCCAAAACGATACAATTGCCAAATCAATGGCTAAAAGTTTAGCGGTTAAAACAGGATCATATTTAACCGAAAAAGAACAAGATAATTTAGTAAACGGATTGTTTGCCTGTAAAGATCCCAATATTTCACCTTTTCAAAAACCTACTTTCATCACGATGCGTGTTGAAGATATAGATAAAAAGTTTGCCATATGATGAAGATAACTCCAGTTGTAAAACAATTATTGATAATTAATATTATCTTTTTTATTGGTTCTATGTTAGTACCAGTTTCTCAACAATATTTTGCTTTATTTTTTCCTGAAAATCCAGGGTTTAAAATTTGGCAACCTATCACGCATATGTTTATGCATGGCGGATTTGCTCATATTGCCTTTAATATGTTTGCGCTCTATTCGTTCGGATCTACTTTGGAACACTTTTGGGGCGGAAAGAAATTTTTGTTTTTCTACATTTCATGTGGTTTAGGTGCGGCCTTAGTCAATTTTGCTGTTAATTATTATTTTTATCAGGATAGTTTAAATATTCTCTTGGCCAATGGTTTTCACAAAACAGATATTCTCAATTTATTAAATGATGGTAAAATTGACACAAGATGGCAGGAAATTTTAACTGTTTCTGAGTTCAAACATTTTACAGAAGCATATTTTGGAACTGTGATCGGTGCGTCTGGTGCTGTATATGGATTGTTGGTTGCTTTTACATTTATGTTTCCTAATGCCGAACTTGGAATTATGTTTATTCCAATTCCTGTAAAAGCAAAATATTTTGTTCCAATTTATATGCTGTTATTTGATGGTTTCTTTGGGATTTTTGGAAGTTCACTTATGGGAATAGAATCTGGAATTGCCCATTATGCCCATATAGGGGGAGCATTTTTTGGATTTATGATTATGTGGTATTGGAAAAAAAATCAGTTTAATAGTAATCGTTGGAATTAATTTTTAACTTTAATATCCGAAACTAAAAACAAAAAAAGCTTTTATGAATATTTTAGACGATCTAAAACTACAATATAAAATAGGAGGAATTGCTCTACGTGTTATTTACTGGAATATTGCTTGTTTCATGATTTCATTAGTGTTTTTCTACCAATATTCGGGTGGAGGTTTTACTTATCCGGATTGGCTGGCTTTATCATCAGATCCAAATAGTTTTTTAATTAGACCCTGGACATTTTTAACCTATGCCTTTTTTCATTCATCATTTTTGCATTTGTTGTTTAATATGATGGTTTTGAATTTTGCAAGCCAATTATTCCTGACCTTTTTTACACAAAAACAGTACTTAGGCTTATATATTTTAAGTGCTATTTTTGCTGGAATTGTTTTCGCATTAAGTTATTATTTTTTAAGTTATTCTGCTTCTATAGTTGGCGCTTCTGCAGCAATTATGGCAATTTTAGTAGCAGCAACGACATATCAGCCCCTAATGAACGTTCGTTTGTTATTGATCGGAAATGTAAAATTGTGGCATATTACAGCTGTAATTTTAATTCTGGATTTAATGCAGCTTCGTTTAGAAAATATGGGTGGTCATATTTCGCATTTAGCCGGCGCTTTGTTCGGATTTATTTACATCAAATTGCTTCAAAACGGATCTGATTTGAGTATTGTTATTTCCAGAACACTGGATTTCTTCGTAAATCTATTTAAAAAATCCCCTTCGACCCCATTCAAAAAAGTTCATAAAAATTATCAAAAACCTACAGAAAGAGTGATATCAAGAATTGTTACGAAAGACAAAACGCAACAGCAAATTGATGAAATTTTAGATAAAATTAGCCAGTCTGGCTATGATTGTCTGACAAAAGAAGAAAAAGAGTTTTTATTTAAAGCTGGAAAATAATCCTTTTAGCAACAAAATATGAAAAACCTCTCGTGGTTTAATAAGATAATGTTCTTTTTGAATATAGTGTTAACTGTTCTCACATTTAGCGTCTATATTTTACCTTTTCTAGCACCTAAAAGCTTTCCGCTTTTATCGGTGCTGACCTTGTTTATGCCAGCTTTTTTTGTGCTGAATGCATTCTTCTTTATTTATTGGGCCATTCAGTTTAAAAAGCGCCTTATTTTGTCCGGTTTAGTTTTGTTGACGGGAATTACATTCATCAGTAAGTTTTACAAATTTTCACCAAAAGAATATGTTAAAGACGAAAAGGATTTCTCCGTAATGAGCTATAATGTGCGTCTTTTTAATGTTTTTAAGTGGCTGGATCGAGATGATATTCCATCAAACATCAAAACCTTTATTGACGAAAAAGATCCGGATATCTTATGTATCCAGGAATATTCGAATTCCGCTCATATTGATCTAAAAGTATACCCACATCGTTATATTTTTATAGACGGAAACCAAATTAAAACTGGACAGGCTATCTTTTCCAAATTTCCCATATTATATGAAGGCAATATCGTTTTTCCTAATTCTGATAATAATGTGATTTATGCAGATATAAAACGAGGTAAAGATGTAATTCGTGTATACAATATGCACTTGCAGTCTATCAAAATTTCACCGGATGTTGCTAAAATTTCAAATGATATTGATAATGTAAATCAGCAAAAATCGCAGTTGATTTATACCAGAATCAGCAAAGGATTTAGGCAGCAACAAGAGCAGGCTGAGATGTTTAAAGAAAACATTAAGCAATGTAAAAATCCCATTATTATTTGTGGAGACATGAATAATAGTCCATTTTCATACGTATACCGAAACATAAAAGGAAAATTAAGAGATACTTTTGAAGAAGCCGGAGGAGGCTTTGGAGCGACTTATAAATTCCGTTATTACCCGGCACGAATTGATTACATTTTTGCAGACAGTAAAATGAAAGTCAAGCAATTTGAAAGTTTTTCGGATTTTGAAAATTCAGATCATTACCCTATTATGACAAGACTTTCAATAGAATAAATTTTAAAAGCAAAAAGCGCAAAGGAGAAAAACTTTTCATAAACCTTTGCGCTTTTCGCTTTTAAGAAAATGATATTAAAGATTAAAGAAATACAATTACTAATACCATTAAACCATGATCAAAAAACATTTTTTATTACTTCTTTTTGTTTGTTCAAGTCTGTTGGCTCAAAAAGATATTGACATCAATGACCTAAAATGGCTACCAAATTCACATTCTTTCTGGATAAACTCAGGAGAAAAAATTATAGTTTATGATGTTGATAAATTAAATGAAGGTACTACTGTTTTAACAGACAAACAATTAAAAGAAGCTGGTTTTAATGGCGAAATAGAAGATTTAGTCTGGAATCAAAACAGAACAAAAGTATTGATTTATACGAACTCAAAAAAAGTATGGAGAGCCAATACAAAAGGCGATTATTGGTTTTTTGATTTAACAACGGGAAAAGGTAAAAAACTGGGAGCCAACTTAGAAGAGTCATCTTTAATGTTTGCTAAATTTTCTAGTGATAATGAAAATGTTGCTTATGTATCTAAGCATAATATTTATGTGGAAAATCTGGTTTCTGGTAAAATAACACCTTTAACGACAGATGGAACAGATAAAGTGATCAATGGAACCTTTGACTGGGTGTATGAAGAAGAACTTGCTGCCAGAGATGGATTTAGATGGAGCCCTGATGGAAAAAGTATCGCTTACTGGCGTGTTGATGCTTCACAAACAAAATTTCATTTAATGATCAATAATACGGATGAATTATATCCGTTTGTTGTTCCGGTGGAATATCCTAAAGCGGGAGAAAAACCTTCGTCTGTAAAAATTGGTGTTATTGATATCACCTCTTTAAAAACAAATTGGTTGAATATTCCGGGTGAACCTGATAATAATTACCTGGTTCGTATGGAATGGGTTGCAAAAGATGACGTAATGGTGGTTCAGCTTAATAGAAACCAAAATCAGGCTTCTATATATAATTGTAATGCACAATCTGGGAAAGCCAATTTAATCTATCAGGAAAAATCTGCCGAATGGATTGATGTTTTCGATATTTCTTCAGGCGTATATGACGGTTTTCCATGTCAATTTGTAGACAATGGAAAAGCTTTTTTATGGAGTTCTGATGCAGATGGCTGGATGCATATTTATAAAATCAGTAAAGACGGAAAAAAGAAAGAACTAATTACAACTGGAAAATTTGATGCCTATTTTAAGGCATACAATGATAAGACGAAATCAATTTATTACATCTCAAGTCCGACAGATGCAACTCAGCGTTATTTGTATGAAACCAATTTGAATTCCCGAAAAACAAAAAGAATTACTCCGGAAGTATTTGAGGGAACAAATGAATATGAATTCGCTACAGACGGATCGTACGCAAAACACACCAATTCTAATATCAACCGTAATCTAAACACGAGATTGGTGTCGCTTTCTGATCATAAAAAAATACTACCAAAAGAGGCAGATGTTTTTACGGCTCCTGCACGTAAATTTTCTCTGGAAAAATTTAAAATCACAACAGTTGACGGTATTGAAATGGACGGAATAATGGCAAAGCCTTTAGATTTTGATCCGGCAAAAAAGTATCCATTGTTTTTTTATGTTTATGGAGAGCCAATGGCTACTGTAGCGAATGATATGCCCTATTTTAATGGATTTATAGATTTGTTAGTCCCGAAAGGATATATCGGAATTGCAATGGATAACAGAGGGACTCCATCTCTGAAGGGAACAAAATGGAGAAAATCTATTTATAAAAATATAGGGATTATCAATACGCGTGACCAGGCAATGGCGGCAAGGGAGGTTTTAAAATGGAATTTTATTGATAAGGATAGGGTTGCTGTTCATGGTTGGAGTGGTGGTGGTGCCGTTACTTTGAATTTGATGTTTCAATATCCGGAAATATACAAAACAGGAGTAGCAATCTCTGCAGTTACAGATCAGCATTTTTATGATAATATATACACAGAGCGTTATATGGGATTGCCAACTGAAAATGAAGCAGCTTATGTTGAAGCTTCACCAGTTACGCACGCAAAAAACTTAAAAGGAAATTTGCTTTATATTCACGGAACAGGTGATGATAATGTGCATTATAAAAATGCTGAAGTTTTGATCAATGAATTAATTAAATATGATAAAGTTTTTAATTTAATGATTTATCCAAACCGCTCACATTCTATCTATGAGGGTGAAGGTACCCGAGAACATTTAATAGATACTTTTTTAAAATTTATAGAAGAAAAATGTCCTCCGGGCGCAAAATAAAATAATTTGAAAAAAAGTAAAAGGGAGAATTTCATTATAGAAATTCTCCCTTTTTTTATTTTAGAAAACCAAATGAGTATCTGATCTGTACAAAAAAAGTACTAAGTATTCGTTTTATACTATTTTTTGCGTTTTTAAATAATCCATAGCAAATTTACCTTCATTAAAGAGTAAGTCCAGGACACTCAGGTTATTTATAAAGCCATGCTTGTCATCAAATACTTGGGTGTATTTTTTGAAAGAATTTGGATCTTTTTTACCATTTGCTAAATACCTAAAGTCAGAGATGTTTTCTGTCTCCATGAAATATTCTGTTGTTTTACTGAATTCCATTTTCATTCTCAAACATTTGATAACTATATCCAGAACTTCCATGTTTAAATCCATCAAAAAAGTATGTTTCTTTTCGAAAACAGGTCGGATATCATCTTCAAAGAATTCAAAAAAAGGCGAACTTCTGTAGCCTGCTTCTAAAGATTTAAAATGTTGTTTTTGCCAGTCAAATTCATTTTCAATCAAAACATCTTTTGTTTTTTGATGTACTGTTTTAGAATGCTTAACGGGAATGTTTAATAACTGAATTCCGTTTGGACTATAGATATAGGTACGGTTTCTGTTAGTTTGTTTTTGAAAATTATCTTCCATTTCAAAAGTAATATTTTCAGATTGAGCCATAACTGCAAAGTGGCTAATCGAAGGAAAATAAGTAGGAAGTATTAAAGAGTTCATTGTGATTTTGGTTTAATCGGTAAATCGTTTAATCGCCCTTTTTGAGAAACGATTAAACGATTTACCAGTTCAACGAATTAACGTTTTTTATGCTTTATTTTCTTTTCTCTTTCTCCAGAAATATTCTCCAACGAAATAGGCAGCAAGGACCATTAAGAAATATTTGAAGTATGATTGTGGTTGTCCTTCGCCATCAACAGTGGTAAAAACTCTGTCCCAACGAACTTTGTTGATTCCTTTTCCGTTAGTGTCCCAGCTTAGCCAGATAAAAACCGGTTTCCCTACAATGTGATCTTCAGGAACATATCCCCAATAACGGCTATCTTCGGAGTTATGGCGATTGTCTCCCATCATCCAATAATAGTTTTGTTTGAATGTGTAGGTATTGGTTTGTTTTCCATTGATTATGAAATGAGAACCATCTATTTGCAATGTATTATGCTCGTAGTTGGTAATGATTTCTTTGTAAAAAGGTAATGATTCATTTGTTAAAGCAACCGTTTTTCCAGCTTCAGGAATATAGATTGGACCATAATTGTCTTCATTCCATTTGTTAATATGTGGAAAAATTCTATCATCGTTACCCGTTGCAATTTCTCTAACTACACCTGTAATGCCAGGAATGCTTTTCATGCGTTCGGCATTAGCTTCTGTTAAGGCGCCAATAAACAAAGTATCTCTCTTAGTTTGATCTCTAAAACCTCTTACATCAACAAGATTGACATTAAGCTCTTTTAAAAGCGCTTCCAGATCTATTGGAGTTTTTTCGTCTAATGCTATTTTATAGGAGTATTGTGGTTTTGCTCTTTCAGGTAAAATTAATTTTTTTCCGTTAATATAAACGTAACCATCTTTTATAGACAAGCTATCTCCAGGAATACCAACGCATCTCTTAACATAATTTGATCTTTTGTCAATTGGTTTTATAACACCAGGTCTTCCTTTTGGTTCGTAAAAATAATGTACTGTATCAACAGGCCAGTTAAAAACGACAATATCTGTGCGTTTTATTTTTTCGAAAGCAGGCAATCTAAAGTAAGGTAATTGTGGCCACTTTAGGTATGATCTCTTTTTTGTTAATGGTATAGAATCGTGTACCATCGGAAGAGCAACTGTCGTCATTGGAACTCTTGGTCCGTAGTTTAGTTTGCTTACGAATAAAAAGTCTCCAATTAATAATGATTTTTCTAATGAAGAAGTTGGAATCGTATAAGGTTGTACTACATAAGTATGTACTAATGTTGCTACAATTATAGCAAAAAGTAATGAACTTACGGTGTCAGCAGTTTTGTTCTCAGGGGTTAACGATCTGTTGGCATTGTATTCTAGTTTTTGAGTATAGTTTACATAGTAAATATAAAAACCAAGAGTAAAAATCCCCAGAAAAGTATCTACAGTTGATTTTTTACCAAACGTTCTTAGTGTTTCTACCCAAACAACAGGAAACATAATCAGGTTTATAATAGGAATGAAAAGTAATATTGTCCACCACGTTGGCCGACCAATGATTTTCATTAAAACTATAGAATTATATACAGGAATAGCAGCTTCCCAACTTTTTCGGCCAGCAGCCTGATACAATTTCCATGTTCCCAGAAAATGAATAATTTGAACAGCTAAGAAAAAAACAAACCAAAGATATAGTGTCATAATATTTTGTTTAAAGTTTCAAGTTTAAAGTTGATTCTTGGATTAACCTTAAGCTTTAAATTTATTTATTTTAAGTTTAAAACATCTTTCATGTTGTAGATTCCCTTTTTGCCAGCTAGCCACTCAGCTGCAATTACGGCTCCTAAGGCAAAACCTTCACGGTTATGAGCAGTATGTTTTAATTCGATGCTATCTACAATCGAATCGTAAGTTACGGTGTGAGTTCCCGGAACATCACCAATTCTCTTTGCCTCAATATGAATTTCGTTGTTTTTTGCCTCATCAAGGGTCCAATTTGCATAATTGCTATTTTCGATAACACCTTTTGCTAATGAAATTGCAGTTCCGCTTGGAGCATCTAATTTTTGAGTATGATGAATTTCTTCCATTGTCACTTTGTACGAATCAAATTGTGACATAATTTTAGCTAAGTATTCGTTTAGTTCGAAGAAAATATTCACTCCTAAACTAAAGTTTGAACTCGAAATGAATCCACCTTGTTTTTCGTTGCAAAGCGCAACCATTTCATCAAAATGTTCCAGCCAGCCTGTTGTTCCTGATACTACAGGTACATTGGAATGAAAACAATTTGAAATATTATCTACGGCAGCAGTAGGAACACTGAAATCTATTGCAACATCAGCAGTTGAAAGGCCATCAAAAGTATTAGTTTCATCTTTCTTTAAAACAATTTCATGACCTCTTTCTAAAGCAATTCGTTCAATTACTTTACCCATTTTTCCGTATCCTAAAAGTGCAATTTTCATTTTATGTATTTTTTTTGAATTTTAAATAGTAAAAAAAAAACTATCTAAAAGTGGTAATTAAAAGTTAGTCCAACGTTTGGTTTAAAAGTTACATCGGCCGGATAAATTTCCGGACGAACTGATAATCTTTCGTTTACGTTAAACTGAATTAAAGCAGCATCAACATTGGCATCAATAATATTCAAAACATAAAAACCAACAACAAACAAGGCTGATAAATCCCTGTTTCGTTGATAGAATTTTTGCCCGGCAATAAGTCTGCTATCATCTAAAAATTGGTAATCATCATCGTTGTAGCCTTCCAATCTTCGTTTGTAGGCATCACGATAATCGTGGTATTTTTTATTATTGTCAATATAAAAATATAAGCTGGTACCAATTGCTCCGTAAACTAGTGGGATTTTCCAGTATTTTTTGTTGTATGCCTGACCTAAACCTGGTAAAATTGCCGAGTAAAAAGCTGCTTTTGCTGGTGTTAGCGGGTCTATTTCCTGATACTTAGTAGTGTCTTTAACAACCAAAACCGTGTCTTTTTTTGCCTGGGCAAAAAGAGAAACGGTTCCTATAAGAAAGAACAATAGACTTATGGGGACAATTTTATTCACTATCCGTTTATTAATTTTATAATTCTGTCAAAGTCGGCTTGAGAATTGAAAGGAATTGTAATTTTTCCTTTTCCATTGCCTGCGACTTTTATATCAACTTTCGCACCAAAATAATCGTTGAAAGAGTTTTTCTGTGTTTCTTTAACCAGGAATGAAGATTCTGCTTTTGCTTTTCCTTCTGGTTTTGGTTTTACTCCTTCATGATAATTTTTTACCAAAGTCTCTGTTTCACGAACAGATAAATTTTGACTTACTATTTTTTGATAGATATCAGTTTGTACATCTAAATCTTCAATATTGATAATAGCTCTACCGTGTCCCATGCTAATAAAACCATCACGAATACCAGTCTGGATAATCGGATCTAATTTTAAAAGACGTAAATAATTAGCAATTGTTGAACGTTTTTTCCCAACACGTTCGCTCATTTGTTCCTGTGTTAATTGAATTTCATCAATCAAACGTTGGTAGGATAGTGCAATCTCAATTGGATCTAAGTCATGACGCTGAATGTTTTCAACCAAAGCCATAACCAATGATTCATTGTCATTCGCAATACGAATATAGGCTGGAACATGTGTTAAGCCAACTAAAGTTGAAGCACGTAAACGACGTTCTCCAGAGATTAACTGATATTTATTGAATTCTAATTTTCGAACAGTAATAGGTTGGATCACACCAAGTTCTTTAATAGAAGTGGCTAATTCACGTAAAGATTCTTCATTAAAATTGCTTCTAGGCTGAAACGGATTTATTTCGATAGCACTTATTTCAAGCTCTATAATATTTCCAACAACTTTGTCAGCATTTTTGTCTTCTACTGATATAATGTCGTTTTCCGGATCTTTTAATAATGCTGATAATCCTCTTCCTAAGGCTTGTTTTTTAATTGCTTTTGTCATAAAAACTATTTACTGTTTTTCTTTATAATTTCCTGAGCTAAATTGATGTAATTAACAGCCCCTTTGCTTGTTGCGTCATAATTAATGATGCTTTCGCCAAAACTTGGTGCTTCACTTAATTTTACATTTCGCTGAATAACGGTATCAAAAACCATATCGTTAAAGTGTTTTTGAACTTCTTCAACCACCTGATTAGATAAACGTAATCTTGAGTCATACATTGTAAGTAGTAATCCTTCAATATCAAGATCCGGGTTGTGTATTTTTTGAATACTTTTTATAGTGTTCAATAATTTTCCTAATCCTTCAAGTGCAAAATATTCACATTGAATAGGAATAACTACTGAATCTGCAGCTGTTAAAGCATTCAGGGTTAATAAACCTAAAGAAGGTGCACAGTCGATAATAATAAAATCATATTCATCTTTTACACTTTCTAATGCTTTTTTAAGCATGTATTCTCTGTTTTCTTTGTCGACCAATTCGATTTCGATGGCTACAAGGTCAATATGAGCAGGGATCACATCAACATTTGGAGCTGAACATTTCACGATGGTTTCTTTTGGGGTGTGGCTATGTTCAAGTATTTGGTATGTACCAATTTCTACTGATTCCACATCAATCCCAAGGCCAGACGTGGCATTTGCTTGAGGATCAGCATCAATCAATAATACTTTCTTTTCTAAAACACCTAATGAGGCTGCAAGGTTTACTGATGTAGTAGTCTTTCCAACGCCTCCTTTTTGATTAGCAATCGCAATGATTTTGCCCATTTATTTTCTGAATTTTGAACCGTAAAAATACAATTATTTATGGTTTTTGAAAATCTATTTTGTTAACATTTGCTAAACTTTGGGAAGCCTTTGTTTTGTGCGTGTTTTGTCAATTTAAGTATTCTCTTTAAAAAGGATTATAAATAAAATCGGGTTTTGTTTTATGCTTGTTTTTAACATAAAAGACATAAATAAAAGTTTAATTCGAGAAAAATATTCAAATGTTAAATCTGATTTTTGTTTTAATTCTTTTTTTAGGTCTCTTATTAAAGTTGGTGTAAAAAAATAGAGTATGAGTGGCGATAATACGATGGTATATTTTTTCGTTTAATTGTTTTAATCATAATCTTGAAATTGTCTGTTTCTGCTTTAAGTAAGATTGTATCCGAAGTAACTTTTATATAAGTGAAAGGTGTGGTATATTTTCGAGACCAATTTCATAGCGAATATTTACAATTATAAATTTAGCATTGAGGAATAATTTCTTAATAAAGTTTTCTCTGTCCTAGAATTTTTACAATACTAGTCTGTATTACAAGATAAGTGACCGCTTTGTATAGTTTTTGATAAGAAATTTGAAATTATAAATGAAGATGTAGGTTGAAGATTATTGCTACTTTCGGATCGCTAAAAACTACTTACTATTAAACCAAAAAAAGTTATTTATGATTAAAAAGTTAATCTCAATATTTACTGCATTTACATTTATATTGATTCTATGCAGTTTTGTAACATCCAATTCCTGTGATGAAAGAAAACAGGAGAATAAAATAGAGGGCAAGATTATTTATAATAAGAAGAAACACAATATAACATTATCATGGCCAGCATTTGGTTCTTCAGGAAATTACATTATTACAAGAGGCGGCAGTCGTTTGGCATCAGATTTTGTTTTGATGGGTTCAATTTCCAAACTGACCTTCACAGATAATAAGCCAAATGCTGATAAATATGAAAACTATTATAAAATAACTCGTAACTCGATAACAGTAATACTTTCGTTAGAGAACCAAATTTTTGGCGATAATATGTATTTCTACGATAGAAAATATGAGAAAGCAGAAACTGCCCGAAACGAAATTAATTCGCAATTTAGTGCTATTGGTCTGGGAGGATCAAATGGCGAGTGGACTACAAAACGTCAGGCCTATTATTTCAAAGCAAATGTTAAGGATCAAACTTATGATTCTGGCGGATCAGGTTCTGCATCATCGGCGGAAGCGAATTCAATAGAATTAGGGTTTTACTCTCATATTGGAGGTTTGGGGAAGTTGCCATCAGATGTTAAATTGGGTTCTATATTCACCAGGCCTCACCTTTCTGGAGGAGCAAATGCCACATGTACATTTTGGCGTTCTGTGGAAAATGTGGAAGTTATGCGGGATTTTGCATGGACAGTTTCTCAATCAACCAGCGCAAGAAGAATGCTAATTGAAAGTACTTCGAAATATATTTCAGATGTTGGAAACACTAACTTTTGGGGCAGTGGTGGTTTTATTGCCGACACTCATTATACTTCATCCAGACCAAACTGGGCCGGACAACAACAATGGTATACCAGAAATACTATTTTCCCTTCAGGTTCTGGAGCTATGGGCGGTTCATATAATATGGTTTGGCAAGGTTGCATCAATCCTCCGCAAGAGAATGATGCCAACTCTCCAATTCCAACTACGCCTATTATCAGAGAAAAACCTTTTCTTTTTATTGACAATGATGGAGAATACAAAGTATTTGTTCCGGCATGGCAAAAGGATAGAGTAGGAGTTTCATGGTCATCAACAGATATGGGCAAAGGAGAAATTCAAGATTTACTTACAGATTGGTATGTTACCAAAGAAGGCGATACTGATGTAGAAATAAATAATGCCTTAAAAAATGGCAAGAATATATTTTTCACGCCAGGACATTACGCATTGAATGCTCCTATTCAGGTGAATAGAAAGAATGCCATACTTTTAGGTGCTGGTATAGCTTCGGTAACGCTTGAACCTACTGAAAAAAATACTTGGGGATGTGTTTATGCTGATGATAAGGATGGAATTATTATTGCCGGACTTCTCATGGATTCATTCAATAGTACAACTTATCAGGTTAGAATTGGTGATGAAGGTGCAAATGCAGATCACTCTGCAAATCCTGTCTTGCTCTCAGACATTACTTGTAGGGTAGGTGGGGTTCAATCAAAAAATATTCAGATACAGGCTTCTATGCAAATAAACAGCAATAATGTTGTGGGCGATCATTTCTGGTTGTGGCGTGCTGACCATGGTTCGCAACAAGGCGGAAAGGCACGCTGGATAAGAGATCGATGCAAAAACGGACTTATTGTTACTGGCGATGATGTTACACTTTATGCTCTTTTTGTAGAACACTTTCAGGAATATGAAGTATTATGGTTGGGGGAACGTGGCAGAACCTATTTTTTCCAAAACGAACCACCATATGATGCCCCAAATCAGGGAAGCTGGAGCAGCCAGGGAGGCAGAGTTGATGGTTATGCAGCATTTAAGGTAGCTAATACCGTAAAAGAACATCATACTATAGGATTGGGTTCTTACGCAGTTTTGACAGGAACTGATGGGAATGTGAATAAAAAAAATGGCTTTGAAATACCGAATAGCCCGAATGTGAAATTTGAAAAAATGTGCATCAATCGTTTTGCTGGTTCTGGTAATATTCAAAATGTTATCAATGGTATTGGTGGCAGCACAGCAACTGGTGTAAAACGTGTGGCATTATACAACAATAGTTTAGGTATACAGCCTTACGATGAGGAATTTGATTTGCCCAATCGTGAATCATATCCTGCATATATTTTTATGGATAAGTAATTAAGGAAAATTGCATTATACTTGAAAATCCTTCAAACAAAGCAAAACTCTGAAGCCGATTAATCTTCAGAGTTTTTTTATACAAAATAAAATTTTTTCTTATTTCTTAAATTGTTTTGGATAAGCAAAAAATAGTTATATATTTGCACCCGCTTACGGGGTGTAGCGTAGCCCGGTTATCGCGCCTGCTTTGGGAGCAGGAGGCCGCAGGTTCGAATCCTGCCACCCCGACGAAAATCCTTTCTGTATATTACAGAAAGGATTTTTTATTTTATTTCTATTTGATATTCTCTATTTTAGAATAGCAAAAACTGATTAGTTCAGTTCTTTTTTCCAACAATAAAAACTTACTTTTGCACCATCAAATTATTAATACAACTATATTATGTCAGATACAATCGAAAAAATTAAATGCCTAATTATAGGTTCTGGCCCTGCGGGTTATACTGCTGCAATTTATGCTGCCAGAGCAAATATGAATCCGGTTTTATATCAGGGAATGCAGCCAGGTGGTCAGTTGACAACTACAAATGAAGTTGAAAATTTTCCAGGTTATGTTGATGGAGTAACAGGACCAGAAATGATGATTCAGTTACAAGATCAGGCAAAACGTTTTGGTGCTGATATTCGTGATGGCTGGGCTACAAAAGTTGATTTTTCAGGAGATATTCATAAAGTTTGGATTAACGATAGCATCGAATTGCACTGTGAAACGGTTATTATTTCAACAGGTGCTTCGGCTAAATATTTAGGATTACCATCAGAACAACATTATTTAAATATGGGTGGAGGAGTTTCTGCCTGTGCCGTTTGCGACGGATTTTTCTATCGTAATCAAGAAGTTGTAATCGTTGGAGCGGGAGATTCTGCTTGTGAAGAAGCACATTACTTATCTAAACTTTGTAAAAAAGTTACAATGTTAGTAAGAAGCGAAAAATTCAGAGCTTCAAAAATCATGGAAGAACGCGTTCGTAAAACAGAAAATATTGAGATTTTAATGAACCATGATACTGTTGAAGTTTTGGGAGACAACAATGTTGTTCATGCTATAAAAGCTTTAAATAAAACTACTGGTGAAGTTATTGAAATTCCTGCAACAGGATTTTTCGTAGCCATTGGTCATAAACCAAACACAGATATCTTTAAAGACTATATTACACTTGACGAAACAGGTTATATCATCAATACTCCGGGAACATCTAAAACAAATGTTGATGGTGTTTTTGTAGCTGGAGATGCTGCAGATCATGTATACCGTCAGGCAATTACTGCTGCAGGAACAGGTTGTATGGCCGCTCTTGATGCTGAAAGATATTTGGCTTCTAAAGAGTAAACAAATTTTGTTTCAGGTTTTCTTTGTTTCAGGTTTCAAGTTGGTGGAACGTGAATTAGAGATTCAATAAAATAAAAAATCCCATTTACATTTGTAAATGGGATTTTTTATTTTTTAACGTTTCAATAATCTGAAACCTGAAACTTTTTTATTTTATTTTCTTAATCAATTTTGCTTCTTCAGAAAAACGGGTAAGTGTGATTGCAGGGCTTCCAAAAAGAGAAACTTCTGTTTTATCTCCTACTGCTAATGTTACTGTTGTTTCGGCGAAGATACTTCCTACCGAATATCCCTCAGCAGTAATACTAGCATCTTTCAAGGTGAATTTAGTTCCGGTGAAAGTCGAATTATTATCTAAACGAATAGTCGCTTTTTGAGCAATTCCTTCAAGAGTAGCAGTAGCTTTTTGATATAAATCGCACTTGAATTTAGTTGCTGACACTAATGATTTTATAGCAGAACTTTTGCTCAATTGAAGTGTAGCTTCGTCAGCTTTTAAGTTTATTTCAGATTTTGATTTATCATCAGCAATTAAACTGAATTTTTTAGCATTTACATTCAAAAACAATTTTGAAAAATCTACACTATTAAAAGTAATATCATCTAACTGAAGTTCCTGAATCGCATAAATAATAGCTTCATTTTTTACAATAACTTTGTTTAAAGTATTCGTATATGTTACGTGTACAGTAAGTTTTTTGAAAATGGTGCTTTCTTTTGAGGTGTATAAGCGAAGTGTTTTGTCTCTTAAATCCATTCCGATAATTTCATGTAAATTATCATCAGCTTCAATTTTAATCTCGTTTTTTTCTCCGCGTTCTAAGTAAACTTCAATATTATCATCGACTTCAAGAGCATCAAAATTTCCTGATTCTTTTATTGAAGTCGTTACGATTTTAGTTCCTTTTATTTTTTCTCTTTTTTGTGCAAAAGTTAATGTAGTGACTAATAATAATAGGAGTAGTAGGGCTGTACTTTTTTTCATTAATTCTAGATTTGATTTTGACAAATATAAAAAAATCATCCACTTTTGATGAATGATTTCTTTTATATTTAACACATAATTTATTTTATCCCTGATTGATACTTCCTCCTGAATTAGATGTTTTTTCAATTGTTTTAGGAGATCCTTCGTAATTAATGCTTCCTCCGCTATTAGCGTGTGCTTTCAAACTCACGATTGGGTGAATATTTATGCTTGCCCCGCTATCGGCATCTGCTTCAATTTCATTAGCTAATAATTTTTCAGCCTCTATACTTGCCGCGCTTGATGCTGAAGATTTTACTTTTAATGCTTTTCCTTCAATTGTTATAGAACCTGCACTGTCTGTATCCAGAGAGATTTCATCAGACTCTATATTAACATTCATCGTTGCAGCACTTGAGGCATCTAATTTTATATTAGTAGACTGAATGACATTGTTAGTTGTTATAGTAGAGGCACTTGATGCTTCTAATTCTTCAATAACGGGCATCTTTACGATTACTTTTTTCTTAGTAACGTTATGAAAAGAAGTAAAACTACAACGAATTACAAGTGTTCCATTTTCAACAGTCGTTTTAATTTCTTTTTGCAAATTGTCATCAGCTTCAACAATGATTTCTGTTTTATCTGATTGTTCGATTACAACATCAATAGCATTGCTTACTGATACTTTTTTAAAATCTCCCTGAACAATTCGTTTTTCAGTCGTAACATTTCCACTACCTTCTATAGATTTCATGTTGTTAAAATTACATGAAGCGAACAATAATGCGGTAACAGTGGCAATAATGAATTTCGTAATATGAATGATTATTTTTATCATGGCTTTAGTTGATTTTGATTATAACTCCGTTTTTATCAGTGGTTAACTTTCCGTTAGTTTTTTTTCCGTTTAAAACTTCTTTTCCATTAATTTTAATTGAAACTTCTTTTACAGTATCGTTGTCAATTCTGGTGGTGTCGTTACTGTCGTAGTCTACATCGTCATGATCATCTTCATCTGCCGGGCAATTCAAACATTTAATTTTAGAACCTTCAACTTTATAATTGTAATTACCACTAAAATGCAAGTTGAAAAAGTCATTCTCAGAATCATCATAATCTTGTACAGATGCGTCTGGTTTAAACAGTTGACCTTCCGGTAAGTACAAATATACATCAACTTCCTGCCCTCTAAGTTTATTTTTTACATCCGTAAGAAAATAATTATCCAAAATTAAGTGATTTCCGTTAACCTGAATATTATAATTAATTTTTTCTGCTCTTTGTTTAGCGCTTGAAAATGAATTTCCTCTTGCGCTTCTTTCAATTTGTAAATAAGGAGCAGCGTCATCAGTATGCAAAACATGTAAACGTACATCTGTCGAATAGATTAACTGATTGTTAGCAGAATCCTGTACGAACTCAAATTCTCTATGGTGATTCAAATCTTTTGCGTAGTAATCATTGTATCTGAATTTTACATAAAGTGTATCTTTCTGATTGATATTGATTGCTTTTTTCTCTATCGTTTTTCCGTCATAAGATATTTCAGTTGCTTGTTTGATTCCAACGCTGATCGCAATTGCAATAGCTATAATCCAGATGGCCAACAAAGTATATTTTGTGATATTACCAATAGACTTTAAGTTTGGCGATAACAATTTGAAACCTAAAAGTGTCAAAAAGAAGAATGGAATTCCAACAGCAAAGAACATTAATAAACCAAATGACCAAATAGGATATTCTGTAAAGTTTCCGGCTTCAACAAAGTTTTGCCAAGGAAATTCGATAAAGATGTTAGTTCCTAAGGTAAACACTCCAATCAATAACATGATTAAAACTGCTATTCCTGACATGATTAAAATTACGCCTAAAAATTTTGCGAAGATTTTAAAAACCGTAATGACAAAGTCTCCAAATGAACTACTTATTCTCTCAGCTCCCGACTTTACCTGGTTTCCCATTTTATCATAATCTGCACTTTTAAATTTATCAGATAACGACTCTATTTCTTCACGAACTTTTTTTTCAATGTTCGAAATAGTTACCGGCTCACCAGTCATTTCTAGTTTTTCTGAAGTTGTTACCGCTTCAGGAGTTACAATCCAAAGAACGAAATAAGCTAAAATCCCGGTTCCAAAACCTGCAAAAACAAATACTAAGAATACGATTTTGATCCAAACAGCGTCAATTCCAAAATAATGCCCTAAACCTGTTGCAACACCCCCAATCATACCTTTTTCTTTGTCGCGGTATAATTTTTTATGTTTTCTTGCACCATAATCATTAAAAGATTGGTTCGATTTATCTTCGTCTTCAATGATGTAATCTTCAGGTTGTCCCATAACTGTAATAACCTCATCAACATCTTTCAATCCCACAACATGTTTCTCGCTTTTTTGTTTTTCTGTTAATAATTCAGAAACACGCATTTCGATATCTTTAATAATTTCGTCTTGTCCGGATGAATTGTTTAATGATCGTTTTATGGCGTCAAAATAGCGGGTTAATTTTAAGTACGCATCTTCATCGATGTGAAAAAACATACCTCCTAAGTTAATATTTACTGTTTTGTTCATGACTATTGATTTTGATTGGTGATTAGTTTTACGGCGTCAGATAATTCTGTCCAGGTGCCGCTAAGTTCGTTTAAAAAAGTTTGTCCTATTTCGGTTAATCCATAATATTTTCGTGGCGGCCCTGAGGTCGATTCTTCCCAGCGATAATTTAGCAAACCGTCGTTTTTCAGCCTAGTTAAAAGTGGATAAACTGTTCCCTCTACAACTAGTAATTTTGCGTTTTTTAAAGTGTCTAATATTTCTGATGTGTATGCGTCTTTTTCTTTTAATACTGATAAGATGCAAAACTCAAGAACACCTTTGCGCATCTGTGCTTTTGTGTTTTCAATGTTCATAATTTCATTTTGTTTTTTTTAGATTGAACAATTCGTTTTTTGATTGATGATGATTGATTGATGATGGTGATTGATTGATGATTGATTTCTATAACCTTTAATCTTTTCAGATTACTTTATAAAAGAAATCGTTAACGGATATTTGTAATATTCTCCGTTTGAAGCTTTTATTGAAGCATAAATAACTAAAAAGAATTCAACGAATTTTAGCAAACCAAAAAGTAAAACTGCCGTTGCACCAATACTCAATAACCCAATATTTCCTTGAAAATCGAAATTTCTAATAGCGAAATCGTGATCGTTAAAAATAGCTTCCATTGGAAGGTTCTGAAGAAAAACAGTTAAAAAAACCGGAATCGCGATTAGTGCCAAAACCAATGTGTAAAGCAATAAACTCAATTGAAAGTTTAAGGTTTGTTTTCCGTGGTGATTTACAAATTCTGATTTGTCTTTGTAACTCGTCCAGATCAAAATTGGAAAAATATAATTTCCAAGTGGAACGATGTACTGTGTTAAAGTACTTAAATGTGTGAACGTTGCAGTGTTCTTTTCTGATGTCTTTTCCATGATTAGTGGTGTTGGTGTTTCCATGATTAAAAGTATATAGTAATTTCTTATACAAATATATGGCTAAAAGACAGTATCTTGTTTTGCATAGTACCAAATATTAACAAAATTTTAACAAAATTGAAATTTTAAAAGCAATTATAATGTGTTGAAAATCATTCGTAATGCCTTATTTTACTGCCATTTTAGGAAAGTAATATCAATTTATTGTGCGTGCATAGTTTTTTTGTATTTTTACATAAAAAAATAAATCTCATGGCAGTTTCAGTTTCCAAACTCAATAAATTTGTATTATTCAAATTACCATCGGCGTACTTTTGTGGTGTGCGTGTCAAAGCAATTGATAAAGATAGATGTGTAGTAAGTGTCAAACATAGATGGATTAATCAGAATCCTTTTAACTCCATGTATTTTGCAGTTCAGGCAATGGCTGCTGAATTAACAACCGGAGCTTTGGTTATTTCTCAAATCCAGGAAAGCGGAAGAAAAATCTCAATGTTGGTAGCAAATAATAAAGGAAACTTTACTAAAAAGGCAACAGGAAGAATAACTTTTGTTTGCAACGATGGACATTTAATTGCCGATGCAATTAAAAGAACAATAGAAACAGGCGAGGGACAAACCTTCTGGATGAAATCGATTGGTACAAATGAAGAAGGAGTTCAGGTTTCTGAAATGGACTTTGAATGGAGTGTACGTTTGAAATAATAGCTTTAAGAACTATATAAAAAAAGACCTCAAGCAATTGAGGTCTTTTTTATTGAAACAGAATTTCATTTATTTTTTAACGCAACAAGATTTTTTGTCTTTTTTATCTGTTGACGTTTTTTTGCAACACGATTCTTTTTTTGCTTTTTCTTTTTGAACCGGTTTTGTTTCTTGAGCACTTACGCCAATTGAAAATACAGCAGCCGTTAAGAAGGTAATTACTTTTGTCATTTGATATAATTTATTGTGTTAGAAAATTGCTTTTGGTGCATCAAATATACCAACATTTGTTAGAGCTGATTCTTACAATTTGTTAATGTTTTTATAATAATATGTCATTGAAAATTAAACAATCCAGGCATGTCTTTTTTGTTTTTAAATTGTCAATCATCTTATTTGTTATTACAGTCTGTTAAGATTATTCCAGGCATAAAAAGTGGTGTAAAATAGATTTTTACTCCTATTTTATTTGAAAAATTTGTCATCAATTTTAATATTGAGGGATTTCATGATTATGCCGTTATAGTGTTCTTTAAGTAAATTGTTTATTGCTTGTTGCGATTTGTAAACAATCTTATAATTATCATTTTCAATTTCAATGCTTTTGATAGATTTAGTGATTTTAATTATCTTTTCATCATCCCATCTTCCTCTTCCAAAATAAATATATCCGAGTTCTTCTTCTGGATTATGAGGAATTAAGTTAAAAACAATTGAATCTCCTTTTTTCATCTCATCAATCTCATCGTTTTTAACTTTCGAATTTATAATAAGTTTTACTTTTACGTTGCTTTCGCCTTTATTTGTAAAACGAATACCTTGTGAAGGATCACAGCTTATTGAGAGAAAAGCAATCAGAAATAAGAATAAGAAATTTACTTTTTTCATTTTTGAAAATTACGGTTATTTCTATGCTAATATAATATTAATAGTTTAGATTCACACCAAAACCAATTCCCATATCACTATCATAATGTGTTGTGATTCCGAAGTTTCTTCCGGCTATATATTTTAGACCCGCCATGTATTCTTTATCGGTATTCCACATTAAGTTCATTCGCAAACGCCTTGATAGCGGAATATCTTTTCGTTCAAACTGAACTCTCACGTTTCCATCAGTATAAACCTCAACTTGCGCTTTTACCAACATTGGTAACGTATATTCAAGTCCGGCGCTAAATACAGAACGATTGTCTTTTGTATTCGTTTGTCCAAATAGATTTTGTTCTTGTTCGTCCATTCCCATTTTTCGATAACGCCAGTCGAAACCTATAAAAGGCATCAGCCATTGCATTTTGCCAATGTAACGACCAATATGTGTTTCGGTTTCATAGCCGTGTTTATCATTATAACCCAAACGCCATTCTGTTCCAATGCTCCAGCGAGTATTGCTGTACATCGCTTCTCCGTCATTTCCGTTTGTGGCAAAATCATTTTCTGCTATTAAATGAAACATTCTATCATCCATTTTAAGCATTTTGTACGCCATTTCAGGATGATGAATCAACGGATTTGGTGCTGAATTTTCATAACTAAAAATACGCCCCATTCCTGCCATCATATGATATAAAATATGGCAATGAAAAAACCAGTCACCATCAGCATTTGCCTGGAATTCTATCGTGTCGGTTTCCATTGGCATAATATCAATCACATTTTTGAGCGGGGAGTAATCGCCATGTTCGTTCAAAATCCTGAAATCGTGCCCATGCAAATGCATCGGGTGGCGCATCATTGAACCATTATATAGAACAATCCGAACGTTTTCTCCTTTTTTAATTAAGATTTTGTCCGTTTCAGAAACTACTTTATTGTCCAGACTCCAAACATAACGATTCATATTTCCGGATAATTCAAAACGCAATTCTTTTACCGGCGCCTCTTTTGGTAATGTTGTTATGGTTGGAGATTTTAGCATTCCGTAATTCAATGTTGTAATTTCAGCAACTTCTGTAGTATCAGATGACATTTTCATCTCTTCCATATTATGTTGTGAATGATCCATTTTTACAGATTCCTCTTCTCCCGAAATTTCAGGATACATTACGGCATTCATGTCCATTTTATTCAAAGACATATTCATGTTCATATCATTCATTTCGCCGTTCATCTTCATCATATCATTCATCATTTTCATCCCTTCAAAATATTTTAATTTTGGAAGATGAGCAACAGACTGTTTAGTTCCTTCTCCTAAAAATAAAGAAGCTGATCCGGTTCGGTCTTCGGCTGTAGCCAAAAAAGCAAACGATTTATTCTTTTCAGGAATGGTAACGACAACATCATACGTTTCAGAAACGGCAATAATCAACCGATCCACTTCAACCGGTTCAACATCGTTTCCGTCGCTCGCAACAACCGTTATTTTTCCACCTCCATAAGTCAGCCAGAAATAACTGGATGCGCCACCGTTTGCAATTCGCAATCGAACTTTGTCGCCGGCTTTAAATTGCGAAAGCTGATCTTCATTTTTTCCGTTAATTAAAAACTTCTCATAATAAACATCGCTGACATCCATGGCATTCATGCGTTTCCACTCATTGGTCACTTTTGTTGAAAACTGTCCCTGTTTAATGGCTTCGGCATAACTTTGTGTTGTCCCTTTTTTTATGGCAAACCAATCATTGGCATTGTGTAACATTCTCTGAACATTCTCCGGTTTCAAATCGGTCCATTCGCTTAAGATGATTGGAATTGTTGGCAAATCATCAATTCCTTTTCTAAAAGTAGGATCGTCTTTCTTTTTGTTGATGATAAAGAGACCGTATAAACCTATTTGCTCCTGAAGTCCAGAATGACTGTGATACCAATAAGTTCCATTTTGAATAATTGGAAAAGTATATTTATGAGTTGTTCCAGGCGTAATCGGCATTTGCGTTAAATAAGGAACTCCGTCTTCTTTATTCGGAAGAAATAATCCGTGCCAGTGTAATGCTGTATCTTCTTTGTCTAGTTCGTTGTGCACATATATTTCGGCAATATCGCCTTCGGTAAAAGTCAAAGTTGGCATCGGAATTTGTCCATTAACCGTTAAAGCGCGTTTTTCTTTACCTGAAAAATTAACAGTAGTATCGCGAACATGTAGATCGTACCGAACTACTTTCTGCGAAAGCATAATTTGTGTAAAAAAGAATAATAATGGGACAGCTAAAAATAGTTTTTTGTAATTCATTATAACATTGTTATTAGCATAATTATACTCATGATAATCATTAGACCGTCTTCAATAATCGTAACGGTGCTCATGGGTAAATTAAAAACAGCTCCCAAACAAGCACATTGAATTTTCTTTTTATTTAAAACCGATTGTAAAACACCAATGATACTAATGCTCATTGCAATAAAAGTAACTGCGTTTGTAAAAATTGGATTAAAATTCAACAGATAAGAAATTCCCAAACCCAATTCTAAAAAAGCATAAACATATCCCCAAGCAGGAATTTTTCTAGCCAAAACATCATACATCATATAACTTTCGGCAAAACCTTTTAAGTTGAGCATTTTGAAAAAAGAGAAAACCAAAAAGAATCCTGCCATAAAATGTTGCATGGCCTGCATGAAATCAAAATGATGATTTGTAGTTTGTATCAAAACCGTAATCAAACTGATGTAAAAGAATATAAGGAGAATAGGTTTGTAAGTTTCGAACCAGGATCTTTTTTGTTCAATAGTTTCATTGTGATCAGTAGCCGAAATTTGATATTTAGAATCTAAGGCATTTTGTAAATCTGTCAGGGCGACATGTTTGCTCATGGTAACAGTTGCAGTATTGTTTTCTTTTGAAACTGCAACGTTTGTGATATTGTCAACCAATTCAAGTGCTTTTTTTACTTTGTCCTCACAACTTGAACAAGTCATTCCGGTAAGTTGATAGGTATGTGTCATTGTTTTATCTTTTAAAGTATTACAATGCAAATTTCCGAAGTAACGATTGCTTCGGTTTGTATAATTTTGAGAATGATTTGTAAGATTTACAAAATTTATTTTAAGCAATAATTTAAAACAATCCTGAATTTAAGGATTTTATATCAATAATTCTGTTTTTTCATCAATATTTGTATTGCATGATTTTTGTATCTTTGTAATAATAAATAATTAAGATTATGACAACTATAACCATTAACGAGCGAACAAAGGCAGGCAAAACACTGCTTGAACTTGCAAAGTTGTTAGCTGTTACAAATAAGGGTGTAAAAATAGAGGAAGAAGAAAGTACTTATAATCCTGAATTTGTCGCCGAGATACAAAAAAGATATGCAGATTATAAAAGTGGAAAATCTAAAAGTATAACAGTTGATCCTGATGATATATGGGGAAGTTTAGGGTTGAAGTAATTCCGGAAGCTAAGGCAGAAATTTCTAAACATTTAAAATCAGGAAATCAAGCGAGTATAAAAAAAGATTGCAAAAATTTTAGAAGAACTTAGCGAAACTCCATTTGAAGGAGTAGGAAAGCCTGAAGCACTCAAACATAAATTTTCAGGATTTTGGTCTAGAGAAATAAATAAAAAAGACAGACTTATATATAGTGTTGAGGAAGAAATTGTAACTGTTGTTGTAATTTCAGCAATGGGTCATTATTTAGATAAATAAAAACGTGCTAATTATTAGCACGTTTTTTTATGGTATAAATTCATTTACAAATTCTCAATCTGAATGCGTTTTTTATCCTTCAATTTTTTAAAATAAGTGGGAGTGAAGCCCGTAATCTTCTTGAACTGATTACTCAAATGGGCTACATTACTATAGTTTAAAATATCGGCGATTTCGCTTAACGACAATTCATTATAAATCAGTAATTCTTTTACTTTCTCAATTTTCTGACTAATAAAATATTTTTCGATTGTGGTGTTTTCAACTTCCGAAAAAAGATTGCTTAATGTGCTGTAATCCTGATTTAGATTCTCTACTAAATAATCAGATAAATTGATTTTAAGTTCATTGTTTTTATGATGAACCAAATCAATAATGAGATTTTTTATTTTCTCAATAGTTTTACTTTTTTTATCATCGATTAAGTCGAAACCTAAAGCATGCAATTGAATTAAAAGTTCTTTTTTTTGATCTTCAGATATGTTGTCTTTTAGCTCGACTTCGCCCAATTCAACAGAAATAGTCTGAAGTCCGAGTTTTTCAAACTCAGACTTCACAACCATTTTGCATCGACTACACACCATGTTTTTGATGTAGAGCGTCATATTTATTTGATGGTTTCTACAACATTTCCACAAGTCAACATAGAAGAACCGTAATACGGATTCTTAACTGCTTTTTCTTTGCTTAACCAATCAGCATCTGCCATTGGACAATATTGTTTGTATACCACTTGTGCAGATTTTGAAACTTTAATCAAATCATAAGTGTTTTTAGAAAGTGATTTGAAAGTTTCACGTTGCTTTTTAAGATCTGTAGTTGCCGAAATGCTTTTTGCATCTGCAGTCAGTTTTTTTATGACTTTCATCCAGGCAGTATGTTCGTCACTTTTAAGTTTGTCCATTTTTACAGCCGAAATTGCTGTCAATAAAGCTGCGGCTTTCGCCGAAGTTAATTTGCTGTCACTTTTTATAAGTGCGTCTTTTACTGTAAAATACGCATCGTAAACAGGTTGCAACTGACTTGAATCTACAATTTCAATTGATGTTGTTTCTGTTTTAACAGCGTTTGCCTGAATGATATTTGCAGTAAATAATGTAATGACTGATACTATAGTTGCTATTGACTTTTTCATTTTATTATTGTTTAAGGAATTTAATTTCCAATTATGTTAGAATTTTTCTTTGCGGGCCTTGTGTAAATCTTAGCGTACTTTGCGGTTAAATTTTAACCCAGTTATGGCTATACAAAATACAATTATTTTATTTTTGGTGGTGACCAAATAGAAGTAAATCCGTCTGAAACAGGCGTTTCAGTATAATATAAAATAGGTTTCTCAAGAGAGAAATTAAAAGTATTATTATTGAAATCAAATTCATTTTCTGAAATCAAACTAAATGGTAATCCAGAAGTTGTACAACCCGAATGATCACATTTTCCGTTGCAACCGTGTTGGTCTTTTTTTGAAGAATGCTCTTTTTTGCAACAATCTTTTTGACAAGAACCTGAATTTGTTTTTGTTGATGTTACTTTCTTTTCGCAGGAAGTTTTTTCAGAAGATTTTCCACATGCATAGCCCGCGCCTGACGTCAAGAAGAAGCCAAGAGTTAAAATGAGAAATAATATGTGTCCTTTTTTCGACAAAGAAAATGTGTTACTGATACAAATTTAGGTTTTTTTTCCAAGTGTCAGAATTATTTAAGATTTTGATAACTACAGTTTTTTATAATCTGTGGGTTTCATATTTTTTCTCTTTTTAAAATAATTCGACAAATGACTTTCGTCAGTAAAACCAAATTCATGCGCAATTTGCTTAATTGGCAATTGATTGTTGTGGAATCGTTTTTCGATTAAAGTCGTTCGCAAATTATGAATATAATCACGGTAACTGATGTTGAAAGTTCTTTTGAAATAAGCACTAAAATAGGTTTGTGCAATATTAAAGTGATCGGCGATTACTTTAATCTGAACTAATTTTGGATTGTAAATATTCTGATGAATATAGGAGGCAATTTGCTCGTTGTCAATTGTAGTCGATTTCATTTGAAGATTCATTCCGCGAATGGTTTCCTTTATTAAACCAAAAATCGAAAGAATCTGATAAAACACAATTGCTGAGGTCGAAACATCAGTTTTACAATTATAAGCAGAAATGTTATCGATTGTATTTTTTAAAATGGTTTTACAAGGATCTTCCAGCTTTAAAACAGTTTCTTTCAATAATTTATCACGCATGAAATCTTCTGGCGTATTCAAAAGCAAATCATCACAAAACAAATTTTTATTAGAATTAAAATAATTGTCGGTAAACTTAATATAAAAGAAACGAGTACTTTTTTTAATGTCGAAATAATGCTCGTCTTCGGGAGAAATTACAAATAGATCGCCGGCCTTATAAGGCAGTAAATTGTTATTTAGATGATGAACACCGCTTCCCTTTTTTATATAAATGATTTCATAATAGGTATGCGAATGAAGTGGAAGATGGAATTTCTCATCTTCAAACTCATCAATCATCAGGGTTTTGAATTGATTTAATTTCGGCATAACTTAAATTTACAAGTTTATATCACAAATGTACAATTTATTTGTTGTATTCCTGTCGTAAATTTGCGTCATAGAAAATCTATTCCTTTCTTAATAAAACAAATGAAAAAAAGTCTTATTGCCTTGTCTTTAGGAGGTCTAACTATTGGGATAACCGAATTTGTCATGATGGGTTTACTTCCTGATATTGCTTCAGATATGAAAGTTTCGATTCCGGTTGCCGGATATTTAATTTCGGCCTACGCTTTAGGTGTTGTTATTGGTGCACCTTTATTAGTAATCATCGGAAGAAATTTTCCACCAAAAAAAATGCTTTTAATATTAGCTTTGATGTTAACGGTTTTTAATGCCCTTTCTATTATTGCACCTACTTATAATTTTCTGTTTGCTTCGAGATTTCTTTCCGGATTACCGCACGGTGCCTTTTTTGGAGTGGGAGCGGTAGTCGCAAGCCGTTTGGCTGATAAAGGAAAAGAAGCACAAGCTATTTCAATAATGTTTGCAGGTTTAACCTTGGCAAATTTAATAGGTGTGCCAATTGGTACTTATATAGGACACCACTTTATATGGCGTTATACTTTTATATTGATTGCAATTGTTGGAATGCTTACTTTCTTGTTTATTTCTTTGTGGATGCCAAATCTCGAGAAAAGTGGTGATGTTAATATGAAAACACAATTGTTGTTTTTCAAAAAAACAGAAGCGTGGTTAATCATCGGGATTACGGCTATTGGTTTTGGAGGATTATTTGCCTGGATAAGTTATATAGCGCCTTTATTGATAAATGTTTCTAAATTTTCTCCAGAAGATGTTTCTTATATTTTAATATTAGCTGGATTCGGAATGGTAGTTGGGAATTTTCTTGGAGGAAAACTGGCAGATAAATTCTCTCCGGCACCAACTGTATTAGCATTGTTATTTGTAATGGTGATCGATTTAATTATGGTTTACTCTTTATCTTCTAATCAATATATCTCTTTATTCTTTACGTTTTTAACAGGAGCAATTTCGTTTTCGGTGATTGCACCAATTAATATGTTAATGATTAAAACAGCCAAAGATGCAGAAATGATTGCTTCGGCAGCACTTCAGGGAAGTTTTAATATTGGTAATGCCTTAGGTGCTTTTTTAGGCGGATTGCCTTTAGCAGCAGGTTATAGTTATGCTTCTCCAAATCTTATAGGAGTTGGCATGGCATCTACAGGAATGATTATAACTTTAATTTTAATGCAAAAACACAAAACTTCGCTGCAGTTGCAAAGTGTGTAAATAGTATTTTCTAAACTATACAAAAAAGCCCTTACACTAATTTTAGTGTAAGGGCTTTTTTGTGCGCAATATTATCTTCTTTTTAACATTCGTTCATGATTGCAGAAAGCAAATTAAGATTCCTTCATTTTAAAATAGTACTATTTTCCTACTTGATTTAAAAAAAAAGATTTATTGTCTTATTGACTTTAAGTGTGATTTTTACACCTGATAATTATTTAAATTTTATTTATGTAATCGATTGTTTTTTTAGCAAATAGAAAACAATTGTATGATTAATAAAAATATATTTAATATTTATTCATAACATAAATTACATATGTCGCATAAAAAAACAGCTTTATTTTTCATATATAATTTTTTTTAGGAAATTTTTATGAATTTTAATTTTTTATATAAAAAAAATATTTATGTTTGTGTAATCGATTACATGATGTTGCACTACTGAGAAAAATTAATGTTTTTGCTTAAAAAAGCGCACTATTCCTGAGTTGATAAAAAATTACCACATATAAAAGAGAGTATATAAAAACAAAAAACCACTAAAACGAAAACCAATTAATAACTTAAACACTAAACCATGAATTTTAAAGATTTATTTAATAAAAGAACAAATTGTTGTTTTGCAGTTGTTTTCTTATTGTGCTTATTCATGAGCAACAAAGTAAGTGCGCAAAATGTAACACTGGAGGGTACGGTAAACGATGCCACAGGAATGAGCCTTCCAGGTGTTAACGTGCAAGAAAAAGGTACAAAAAATGGTACCTCGACAGACTTTGACGGGCGATATAAGCTAAAGCTCACCAATCCTAAAAATGCGGTGATAACTTTTTCTTTTATAGGCTTTAAAACAAAAGAAATTCCTTTAGCCGGAAAAACTAAAATTGATGTTTCATTAGTTGAAGACTCAAACAACCTGAATGAGGTTGTTGTAGTTGGATATTCTAGTGTGAAAAAATCAGATTTGACTGGTGCTGTTTCTGTAGTTTCAGGAAATGATTTAAGAAAAAATCCTGTAGCAAATTTAGCTGAAGCTCTTACAGGGCGTGTAGCTGGGGTTCAGGTAACTTCTTCTGAAGGTTCTCCGGATTCTGAGATCAAAATTAGAATTCGTGGTGGAGGCTCATTAACGCAGGATAGTGCGCCGCTTATATTAGTAGACGGATTCCCGGTAAATAGTATGAACGATGTTCCTGCTGCTGACGTAGAATCTCAAACGATATTAAAAGACGCTTCTTCAACAGCAATTTATGGTTCGAGAGGAGCAAATGGAGTTATTCTTATTACAACCAAAAGAGGTAAAGATGGAGCAATATCAGTGAACTATAATATGTTCTATGGTATGAAAACTTTAGCCAAACAAATTGATGTTCTTCCAACGGAGGATTTTGTTAAATGGCAATATGAGTATGCTTTATTAGATGCACCAACTGCGGGAGATGTTAGTTCTTACACAAAATATTTTGGTAATTGGCAAGATAGAGATTTGTATAATGGTATAAAAGGCGATAATTGGCAAAAACAAATTTATGGTCGTACTGGAGAAGTACAAAGCCGTGATTTAGGAATACGTGGTGGTTCTGATAAAATCAATTTTAATTTTAACTATGCACACTATGATGAAAAAGCGATCATGGTAGGTTCAGATTTTAACAGAAACAACTTGTCTTTAGCTTTAAATAGTAAAGCCAGCGATAAAATTGATCTTTCTTTTACAATGCGTTATGCTGATACAGAAATCAATGGTGGTGGACTTAACGAACAAAAAGAAGTTTCTTCTGCAGATGCTCGTTTGCGTCATGCCGTTGGGTATTCTCCGATTCCGTTACCAGGTTTAACAACAGATAATACTGATGAAGCAGTTTCTAGTTATTTAGTGAATCCTTTCGTTGCTACTGCAGATGCAGATCGTCAGCAATTTAGAAAAGTATTTAATATGTTAGGAAGTTTCTCTTGGAAAATTGTTGAAAACCTTCAGTTTAAATCAGATTTTGGATTGGATAATTTTTACTATCAGGATTATCGTTTCTACGGTCGTAGTACTTATTACGTAAATAACGTACCAGCTTCAGAAAATCAAGGTATGCCAGCGCTTACTCTTGGAGATCGCAGAGATAACAGATTTAGAAATGCGAATACACTAAGCTATGATTTTAAAAAGTTATTGCCAGAAGAGCATAATCTTAAATTCCTTGTTGGAGAAGAGATGATCGATACTAAATCAACTCAAAACCTGACTACTATTCACGGTTTTCCAAAATTTTTCGATTTCGAGCAGGCACAAAAACTTACTACTCAGGGTAAACCAAACTCTGTAGACAATTACTACCTTCCGGATGATAAATTACTTTCATTCTTTGGTAGTGCAAATTATGATTATAAAGGGCGTTATTTACTTACGGCTACTTATCGTGCAGATGGTTCTAGTAGATTTCTTGATGATAATCGTTGGGGCTTTTTCCCTGCAGCAGCTGTTGCATGGAAATTATCTGAAGAGAGTTTCTTAAAAAATACATCGTGGATTAATTTACTTAAACTTAGATTAAGTTACGGAGAAGCTGGAAATAATAATATTCCGGTAGGACAAACTGTTCAAAGCTTTGAATCGTCAACTACAACATGGATTCATGGTGTTGAAAACTTCTGGTCTGCGTCTAAAACATTAGCTAATCCTGACTTGAAATGGGAAACTACCGTAACGCAAAACTTAGGTCTTGATTACGATTTATTCAAAGGTAGATTAACAGGATCGTTAGAGGTTTACAAAAATGTAACGAAAGATCTTTTAATCCTTTTCCCAGTAGCCGGAACTGGTTATGATAACCAATACAGAAACATGGGAGAAACTCAAAATACAGGTTTTGAAGCTACTGCAAATGTTGTAGCAATCGATAAGCCAAAGTACGGATTGAACTTCTCATTTAATATTGGTGTAAACAAAAACAGAATCAACTCTCTTGGAGTTATGAGTAATTTTGGGATGAACACAAACTGGGCATCTACTCAAATCGGAAATGATTATGCTGTAAATGTTGGTTCTCCAATTGGTTTAATGTACGGTTACAAAAATGATGGACGTTATGAAGTTTCAGACTTTGATTATAACGGAACAACTTATACTTTGAAATCTGGAGTTGCTAATGCCTCAACAGTTGTTGGAACTGTTCAGCCAGGTTACATGAAATTGAAAGATATTAATGGAGATGGGGTTGTGAACAATAGTGATCTTACTATTATTGGAGATGCAAATCCAAAAGCTACCGGAGGTTTCGCAATTAATGCTAATGCTTACGGATTTGATTTCTCAGCAGCATTTAACTACAGCATCGGAAATGATATTTATAATGCAAACAAAATTGAGTTTACTACATCAAATCAAAATGGGCAATACAGAAATTTAAGTTCAGAAATGGCTGATGGAAAAAGATGGACAAATCTTAATGTTGAAACAGGAGCTTTAGTAACAAATCCTACTGAATTAGAAGCATTAAATGCTAATACAACAATGTGGTCTCCGTTTATGAGCCGTTTTGTTTTCAGTGACTGGGCGGTTGAAGATGGTTCATTCTTAAGACTTAATACACTTACTTTAGGTTATACGGCGCCAAATTCTTTTACTGATGCAATACATGCTACTAAAGTAAGATGTTACTTAACAGCTACAAACGTTTTTGTCATTACAAACTATTCAGGTCCAGATCCAGAGGTTTCTACAAGAAGAAATACTCCACTTACGCCGGGTGTTGATTATTCAGCGTACCCACGTAGCAGACAATTGGTTTTTGGTTTAAACCTAAGTTTTTAATTTAATAATTATCACGATGAAACATAAAATAATAATAGCAGGTCTAATTATAACAAGTCTTTTTACTTCTTGTCAGGAAGATTATTTAGATGCTCCTGCACAATCGACATTAGACGAATCAATAATTTTTTCTACAGCAGGATTGGCTGAAGGTGCGGTTGATGGAATAAAAGTGCCATTTGCTGAAACTAACTCTTACAGAGGTCGTTTTCTTCCTTTTTATGGATTGAATACTGATACTGAGTGGTATAATAGTTCGCAAACAGCTGGCGATGCTGCCGATTTGTGTGTTTATGATGCAAAAGCAATTAACTCACAAATGAATACTACAAATAATGCATGGGCAATGATGTATTCAGGAATCGAACGTGCTAATATTTGTATCCGTGGTTTGCGTCAATATGGTGATCCTAGACCTGGAACAGATCTTGGGTATTTGCTAGGAGAAGCTTTGACATTAAGAGCCATTTATTATGCAGATTTAATCAAAGCATGGGGAGATGTTCCGGCTCGTTTTGAACCAATCAATTCAGCGACGATTTATTTAGCTAAATCAAGTCGCGATGTAGTTTACAAACAAATCATTAAAGATTTGGGAGAAGCATCTACTTTAGTGCCTTGGCCAAATGAAACCTCAGCAACAAATTCTGTAGAAAGAATTAATAAAGCATTTGTAAAAGGATTTCGTGCTCGTTTAGCTTTGGCTGCAAGTGGATTTCAACAATATCCTGACGGAATTAGAAGAAGTACAGATCCTGAACTTTCTGTTGCGGCTATGTATAGATTAGCTTTAGATGAGTCTCGTTCTGTAATTGAGAGTGGAAAAGCTCATTTAGAGCCATCATTTGAAACATTCTGGAAAAAATACAATCAAGAAGTTACTGCAGCAGGTGGAGAATCTCTTTGGGAACTTCCTTTCGCTGATGGTAGAGGTAGAATGCTGTTTAGTTTTGCTGTTCGTCATACAACAAATGACCAGTTTCATGCCAATGGTGCTAACCGTGGAGGTACTGCAGGCCCACTTCCTTTTGTGTTTTACGATTATGATCAACAAGATACTCGTAGAGATGTAACGTGTGTTCCTTATAAATATGGAACAGCCGTTAATAATATTGCTAAACAAGAATTAGGTGCTTTAAATACTTGGTACTTCGGAAAATACCGTTACGAATGGATGACTCGTTTTGTTACTTCAACAAATGATGATGGTGTAAATAAAATTTATATGCGATATGCTGAGGTTCTTCTTATTGCGGCAGAGACAGCTAATGAATTAGAGGGCCCAGCAGCAGCAGCTCCTTATTTAAAAGAAATTCGTAGAAGAGCTTTTGCTCCTGCTGTTCAGGCTGTAAAAGTAGATTCTTATGTAAATGCGCTAACAAGTAAAGAAGCAATGTTTAATGCACTTGTAGAAGAAAATAAATATGAATTTACTGGAGAAATGGAACGTAAGCAAGCACTTATTCGTTGGAATTTGCTTAAAGCGAAATTAGATCAGGCAAAACAAAAAATGACAAACTTAGCCACACATACGCAAGAGTATGCAGATGTACCAGCTACTTTATATTATAAATTTAAAGCAGATAACGTATCTCTTGATATCTACGGATTGAACAGAGGAGAAACAACAAATCCTGGTGTAGCTTATACAGCTTTTCCATGGACATGGACAGGAGCTGCTGCAGATACAAAGATAGCATCGCTTTATAAACCAGGTGTAAATCCTGATAACAGACAATTCTGGCCAATATGGCAAGTGTTTATTGATGGAAGTAATGGGCAATTAACTAACGATTACGGTTATTAAGATCTTAGAAAAAATTAATAAAGTTATTATGATGAAAACAAAATATATTTTAAAAGGATTAATGGCCACATTACTCCTTACGTTTGCAGTCTCAAGCTGTGAAAGTTATAATGAAGAGTTATTAGATGGTTTAGGAAATACAAGAGAATTTTCTCCGATTGAACTAACTGCAAAAGTGAGAAACCAAACTTTCGTTGAACTTAATTGGACTGTAAATTCTGCTGCCGATCATTATACTGTAGAATTTAGTGCTGATGATCCGGAATTTAAAGTAATTTATAAAACATTACAAGTTACAGGATCTCAATTGCCATTGACAGTACAGCTTGAAGGTGAAACCACTTATGCCATAAGAGTAAAAGCAATTACAACAGGTTTAGCAGATTCAAAATGGTCAGTGACAACTGCAACAACTTTATCAGAGCAGCTTTTCTTACCTGTACAACCTGCAGATATTGAAGCAAAACAAGTTACTTTAAGATGGGTTCCTAATAGCAATGTAACGCAAATTACAGTTGCTCCTGGAAATATAACTCATGTTATAACCGCTGCAGAGAAAACAGCAGGTGTGGCATTAGTTACCGGACTTACAGGAGAAACGGCTTACACCGCTACTTTATTAAATGGTACTAAAAAGAGAGGTGTTGTTACTTTTACAACAGGAATTGATATAGGAACAGGTATTTTGGTTAAAAGCACCGACGATTTAATGCAAAAAATTGCTGATGCAGCATCTGGCGCCGTATTGGTTTTAGAACCAGGTGATTATACTGCAGCAAATCAAACAGGAGCAATTACTTTAAATAAATCAATTACATTAAGAGGACTTCGTAGCTATAATACGCCAAAACTTCATGTGAACTTTGTTTTAGCTACTGGCGCAGCCAACCTTAGTTTAATAGATCTTGATTTAAAAGGAGACAAAGGAGCTGCCGGAGCTGCAGTTTCAGTTGTGAAATACAATGATAATAGCGTTACATACGGTGCTCTTTTGATAAGTGGTTGTAATATACATGATTATGGCGTATCATTAATCAGTGCAAACTTAACTGCTGCTAAAATTACTTCTATAATAGTTGATAATAGTATTGTTACAAATGTATTGACAACTGGAGGAGAATTTATAGATGTCAGAGGTTCTCAAGTAGCGCAGCTTACTCTTAAAAATAGTACTTTTAATAATTGTGCAACAGCAAGATACTTCATTAGAATGGATGCTGGTCTAACAGGATTAACTACAAACGTATTAATTGATTCTTGTACCATCAATAATCCAAATATGTTAAATACGGCTGCCAATGCAATTTTATATACACGTTTTGTTACTAATATAATAGCGGTTAAAAATACATTGTTTGCAAATACACCTGCACCGTATACGAGAGAAACTGCTACGGCTAACCCAACGTTTACAAGTAATAATTATTACAATTCACCAAATTTAAATGGTAATCCGAATGCGCTTGCAAACAATAGACCTGATACAGCAGGAACTGCATTAAACCCTCAATTTGTTGATGCAGCGACAGGTAATTTTACAGTTAAAAATCAAACTTTGATAGATAATAAAATTGGAGATCCACGTTGGAGACCATAACAAATTACATATTTAGATTTAGTTGAAAAAGGGATGCAATTTTGCATCCTTTTTTTGTTTTTGTAAAGTTCAAGTAAAGGAAAATATGTTTAATCTGTGTGGGTTTCTACTCAATATCCAAATCAAATTTCCCTAACAATCCTGCAAGTGCAGCATGAGAAACTTTTGTTCGTTTAATTTTATTTTCAGAAGGATCAAAAGCATAATTCCTGGAAGAACGAAAATCGGTTTTTTCCAGAATGCATTCCACGAAAGTGGCATTGGCCAAATCGCAATTTTTAAAAACGGCAAGAGACAAATCAGTATTAGAGAAATCGACATCTTTTAAAGAACAATCAATAAAGATGGTTTTCTTTAATTTTTTATAAATGAAGGTCGAATAGTCTAAAAGACAATCCTGGAACTGCATTGAAAACAAAAAACTGTTACTGGAACTGAAATCTAATCCCATCAATTTACAGCCCATAAACCGGATGTTTTTTAAACCTGTATTTTTAAGAATAGTTAATGAAAGATTACAATTTTTAAAAGTGCAATCTAAGAAATCAATAGCGCTAAAATCACTTTTAGAGAAATTGCAATTGCTGAATTCACAATTTACAAATTCGTTATTCGATAGTTTTTGATCCGAATAATCAACGGTATCAAAAGTTTTGTTTTGATGCAAGGTAGTTTCCATAATAGATAGGCGAGTTTTGAGTAGAAGTTTGATTGGAATTTTATTCTAATTCGATACAATCAAAAATGTTGTTTTGTAATACTATTTCAGAAACTTCGGTTTCGCTATCGATTCGTAAAATGTTGTCACAATCTTCAAGATCAAAATTCCATGAAGCATGCGGTAGTAATTCGGAAAGTAACGCTGTGGCGAATTCTAATTTTGATTTTGAATCGACAGTCGTTTTAAAAACATAAATCATAATTTGCTTTTTTCAATGGGCAAATTTCAATAAAAAGGAAAGAATTAAATAGGATTTCGTAATCAATAATTAGGATTTATCAATCATTTTTCGATATTGTACGGGAGTCAAACCTTCGTGTTTTTTGAAGAATCTGCTAAAGTAAGAATGATCCTCGTGTCCTACTTTTATGGCGATTTCGCTTATCGAAAGTGTAGTTTGAAATAGTAAATATTTAGCTTCTAATAAAATGGTTTCTTCAATCCATTTGGTAGCTGATTTGCCAGTTGAAGATTTTACCGATTTGTTTAAATGATTTGGCGTAACGTTGAGTAGTGAGGCGTAAAAATTAACCTGATGTTGTGTTTTTATATTCGCATATAGGAGTTCTTTGTATCTACTCGAAAGAACCGTAGCTGCTGAACCAATTTTAGGTGTTTTGACCGCATTTTTATTCATCTCGCAAAACAATGCCATTAAATAAGATTGCACAATATTTAAATTGGCTATTTCATTTTCAAGATATTCTGTTTGTAAACGATTTAATAAATTCAGAATAAAAACAACATCCTTTTCCGGAATCGTAATTTTAGGAGTTCCGGATATTTTTAGAAAATCAAAATCATGAAGCATTTCCCTGGTGCCATATTTTCCTATTAGAATATCAGGGTGAAACTGGCAAATAAAACCACTATGATTGCTGTTAATATGTTCTATCGAAAAAATCTGGCCGGCCGGAACCACAATAAATTCATTGGTTTGCGTTCTGTATTCCTCATAACCCAGTTTCATAATATGTTTGCCCGATGTAATAAAAAGCAGTGTAAAACAACTGTGTTTAGAAGGCGGAACTGTATACTGAAGCTGCATCATTTCTTCGATTTTCAAACAAAAAAAATGATCTGAATTCGATTTGAATAACAAATGTATCGGATTTTCTTCACCAAGAAATCGCTCCCGAAATCCCTTCGCTCCGTAAGTTTTTATTTTTTCGTTTACTTGTTTTTTCATCCTTAATAATAAAGTCTAAAATCAAGTAATTGACAAAGTGCATAATGTTTTTGGTACAATTCTTCAACGACTTCGGTAAGATCGTCATTGTCCTGATACAGACTAAAAAAAGCTTTATCAATAGTACTGCTGCTTGCTATTTTATTATAAGTTGATCCATAACCTGAAATCGCGCGTGCTCCGGTTATGTCGAGAAAATATTGTGCTTCTTCTTCGTTGAGGTCTAATATTTTCTTATTGGCAAAATGAATTACTTTTCCTTTCATTTTTCCTTCAAAAAGTTCTGCTATTTCTTCAAGACTATAATAATAATCGTGAAGGCAAATGTTGTTAGGTTCACCCGGCATTACCAAATAAATGATTTCATAATCTTTAAAATTATGATCTTCATATAGCAATACATTCAAGCTTTCTTCTAAACCTTCAATGGTATCACAGGTTTTATAAATACTCGCAATACCTTGATCAATAGCAATCTCTTCTAGATTTTTAACCACTTGAGTTTCCAAGTAAGTATCTACATCAGGGACACCTTCCAGACAGAAAATAAATTTATCATGCTCCATAACAGTACACTTTCAGGTGAGTGGTGAAAAGACTCTCTTTGTTTTCGTTTTGACAAATGTATTTTTTTATGTGGAAAAACTGTTACAAGTTGCCAATTTTAACGTGCTTTTTGCAATTGTTCCTTATAATAAACAGCAATTAAAATTCTGGGACAAACCCAATTTGATTTCTAAATATTCCACAACATAGTAAGACAAATAGATACAATTTAGAACAACAAATCCCAATCCTTTTTTCTGCTAAACCAGTAATTTTGAAGTACTGAATATTTATTTCTAAATCAAAAAAAACAAAGCAAAATGGTGAATGAGAGAGTGATGGAGAAGCTGGGCATACTGGCTGATGCGGCGAAATATGATGTTTCATGTTCGTCGGCATTAAGCAAGCGCGAGAATAAAGACAAAGGTCTGGGGAATGCAAAAGGTTATGGTATTTGTCATGCGTTTACCGAAGATGGGCGTTGTGTATCACTATTGAAAATCTTGCTGACCAACCATTGTATTTTTGATTGTGCGTATTGCGTAAGCCGGAAAAGTAATGATGTAAAGCGCGCCGCTTTTACGGTGCAGGAAGTCGTTGATTTGACCATAGGTTTTTACCGAAGAAATTATATTGAAGGTTTGTTTTTGAGTTCGGGTATTTTTGATAATGCCGATTATACCATGGAACGCCTCGTTAGAATTGCCAAGAAATTACGCTTAGAAGAAAATTTCAATGGCTACATTCATCTAAAAGCAATTCCGGGTGCGAGTGACGAACTCTTGAAAGAAGCCGGAATATATGCTGATCGTTTAAGTGTAAATGTCGAAATGCCAACAGAGCAAAGCCTGAAATTGCTGGCGCCTGATAAAAATCATAGCGATGTGATTAAGCCGATGGAATATCTCAAAAATGAAATTATAGGTTATAAAGAAGAAAAGAAACTAAATTATAAAGCACCGCTTTTTGCTCCGGCTGGTCAAAGTACTCAAATGGTTATTGGAGCAACAAAAGAAAGTGATCTTGAGATTCTGGGCATGGCCGATTATTTTTATCAGAAGATGAATATGAAACGCGTGTATTATTCGGGTTATGTGCCTATCAGTTATGATAATCGGCTTCCTGCTATTGGTACGCCGGTTCCAATAATTCGCGAAAATCGTTTGTATCAGGCCGATTGGCTAATACGCTATTACGGATTTAATGTTAATGAAATAGTAGGATTTAATCAGCCTAATCTGGATCTGGATATTGATCCTAAACTCGGATGGGCACTTCGAAACCTCAACCAATTTCCTGTAGACGTCAATACAGCCGATTTAGAATTAATAAAACGTATTCCGGGAATTGGATATTTAAGTGCTAAAAAAATTGTGGCGGCCCGACAATTCAAAAAACTTTTTCCGGAAGATTTAAAAAAGCTGGGAATTGCATATTCGCGTGCCAAATATTTTCTGGCTTTCGCTACACCGTTTCAAATGCAGAAAGATTTAACTTCTATCCAAATCAAGAATCAGATTTTAAATCTCCAAAAAAGTAAATACAAAAATGATTTCTCTAATCAGCTTGCTCTATTTTAATCGAAAATGACACAAGTAATTTACGACGGAACATATGAAGGCTGGCTCACAGCGGTATTTGAGATTTATGAATTTAAATTTCAAGATATTGTTTTTGCCAAAAAAGAAGCATCTGCGGTTTTACTCTTTGCAGAAAATCATTTTGTCATAACAGATGTATCAAAGGCAAATCGGGTTTTGAAAGGTCTAAAGCAACGTCTTTCATCAGAGGGGTTTGAAGGGGTTTATAAAGCATTTTTATCAGATGTGAATCAAATTGAAGAAATCATGTTTCGGTTTGTTCAATATGTATTTTCGAGTTCAAAAAATGTAGAAGAAGATTTTGGAAACAACGTTGTACTCGATCTAAAAAAAGCGACCCGACTTAGCGGAAAAGAGGCACACAGAATGGAAGCTTTTGTTCGTTTTAAACTCACTAAAGATCAATTGTATTATGCGATTATAGAACCTGACTGCGATGTTTTACCACTGATAGAAAATCATTTTAAAAAACGTTATGCTGACCAGCGCTGGATAATTTATGATGTAAAAAGGAAATATGGTATTTATTATGACTTAGAAAATGTTGCTTTAGTAGAATTGCAGTTTAATTCTAAATCAAATTCAGCTAAACACTTAACTGAAATTTGCGATGAAAAGGAAGAATTTTTTCAGAGTTTATGGCGAAAGTATTTCAGCAGTGTCAATATTAAATCACGAAAAAATATGAAGCTTCATGTTCAGCACATGCCAAAACGTTATTGGAAGCATATGATTGAGAAAATCCCGGAACTTAAATGATACAATACGTTTTAAGTAATAAAAAAGAGGCTTAAAGCCTCTTAATTTTTTTAATGTTTTCCGTTTCCTTTACCATTTCCGTGACCTTTGCCATTTCCATGGTTTCCGTTATCTTTTTCGTGTTTATTATTTCCTTTTCCCGGTTTTTGACCGATTGTTTTTTGAGGTTTTCCTTTGTAACCTTTTCCATATTTTACTTTATGGGTTTTAAAATTATCATAAGGAGCATTTCCTCGGTAATCGGTTAAAACAACTTTGTATTCGTTGTAAAGATCATAATTTCTATATGCAGATGGTAGTGTTCTGGCTCTTAACCATTTTCCATTACTGATATAAATATAATTAGATGTGTTTACATCATAATAAGTTTCAAGATCTGGTAAATAATAATAACGTGCATCGTTATATCCAACTGGTCCCCAAGCGGGGGGCGTACCAATATTTACATTTACATTAACCTGGGCGTTTGAAAAGTTAATCGCTAAAAGCAACAATCCGGCAAATAAATATTTTAATGATTTCATGATTTCAATCTTTTAAATTATTAATAATGGTAATAAAACAAAAAGCGTACCTAAAATAAAATTAAGCATTTTCTACCAGTTCAATATCCATTGTTTTGATTAATTCATCTTGAAAAGTATAAATATGTTTTACTAATCCGTCAAACATTAAATTGCCTTGTAAATCTTTTACATTTTGATGAACTTTAACTTCTAAGCTTCCATTTTCTCTTTCATTGAAACCTACTGGTTCAACTTTAGGATTTATTTCTGTCCACTGCCTGGTCCAATATTCCTTAATTTCATTGTGCCCGGAAATATAACCGCCTTCCCAGGCTTTAGACCACTGTACATCTGGTTGCATTGTTGATAATGCATTGTCGATGTTTCTTTCGTTAAATGCAGAATAGGCTTTTTTGATTGTGTTTTCGAATTGATTCATTAATTATTGATTTAGAATTACCTGTACATTATTTTTATTTCTCTGTTTTTAAAAATACACTTCCATAGAATAAAACGCCAACTGATATTAATAAGCAGGAAAACAGCCATGAACTAAAACCAGCTCTGCATGCGCCCATAAAACCTTGTGCATATAGAAGTACTATTGGATACATCAAATAACCACTTCCAAATTTTAATACTCGTTCTGTCGCTTTCATTTTTTGTGTATAATAAACAATGAAAAATGAAATGAAAAAACTTAATAAGATACCCCCAACTTTAGTGTTTATTTCATGAGCATCTAAGGTAAAGAATCCGGAAATAAGCATCAGGAGTAAATTTAAAAGAATTAAAAAGATTCCATCAATAATAAAAGCTCCAATTGGTTTGTTTTGAGATAGATTATTTAATTCTTCTAAATCTGTCTTATTAATTTGAAGTACATCGCATATCAGGCTCAACGTTTTTTCGCGTGGTTCGTTTTTGCTATTTTCAATTCTTTGAATGGTTCTCAAATTTACTTTTGATAATTCAGCAAGTTCTTCTTGAGTGAAACCTTTTAGTTTTCTTGTTTCACTAATTTTTTTTCCTATAGAATTCATAAATAAAATATCTTTTAGTTTACTCCAAAATTATTTTAAAAAGCATTATATGATAACGGTTATCTCACGACATTTTTACGACATTTGATAAATAGGGGAATATTTTGTAAAAAATTAAAACCAGTTTAAAATAATTGCAATTGATTATTTGGATTTGCAGGTTTTCTTTTAGGAGGCTTAGCATCTCCAAAAACAGTTCTTCCACCGTATTTGTGCGATTCGTCTCTTTCTCTTTGAATCAGAGCGTCAAAATTAGAATTTGGAGTAAAACTTTCTTCCGCTTTTCTTGAGATTTCAGATAATTTCCGAATAGCTTCTATTTTATCTTGATTGCCAATTTTAGCTCGATTAATAGCTCTTTGTAAAGTATCAATCGTTTCATCATAAATTTTTACAGGAACAGGAAATGGATGTCCGTCTTTTCCGCCATGAGCGAATGAAAATCGTGCCGGATCTTCAAATCGGGTAGGAGTGCCATAAATGATTTCGCTAACTAATGCTAATGACTGTAAAGCTCTTGGTCCCATTCCTTTTAAAAGCAATAATTCTTCAAAATCTTCGGGTTTGTTTTCGTGAGTTGTCCAGAGCATTGCACCAAGTCTTTTCATATTAACATCTTCCATTCTGACATCATGATGTGCTGGCATGGAAAGATGTTGCATTTCTTTCATGATTTTTGTTGGAGATTCTTTAGATAATTCTAAAATACCTTCTCTGGATTTTGCGGCTGCCTGAGCAGTAAGATTTAGAATAGTACCTTGATTCTCCCCATAAATAAAGGTGTGTGGTTCGTTTATAAAAGATTTCAAATCTTGTGAATGCCAATGGTATCTTCTCGCTGTTTTTGTGTTAGGATTCATTCCTTGCTGAATAACGGCCCATTGTCCTTTATTGTCAACAATAAAATTATGCTGGTACAATTGAAATCCGTCCTGAATGGCTGTATTGTCTACTTTGGCGGTAAGTCTGCTGCAATTTGCAAGATTGTTACCATCAAGACCTGTTTTTTCGCCAACAAACAAAAGTTCCTGAGGCGTTGCCATTGAATGTTTGCCTTTGCCTCCGCAAATATATATTCCGAGTTCTTTTGAATGTGGATTTATTGATTTTTTTAATGCTCCAAGAACTGAAGTTGTAATCCCGGAAGAATGCCAGTCCATTCCCATCACAGCGCCAAAACTTTGAAACCAAAAAGGATTGCTTAGTTTGTTTATCACTTCAGAGGTAGAAAATTCTAAAGCAATAGTTTCTACAATGGCAAAACCAAGTTTAGCCATTCGTTCGGCAAGCCATAATGGAACATGTCCATAATGTAATGGAAGATCTGCTGTACCGGAACGCTTCATTTAGTGGGATTTGTATTTATACAAAAATAAATAAAATACTCTTGAATGCTGATCAGATCAAAAAGATGTTCCAATTTGGAACTGTTTACTACTCCTCTTCTAAATTATCAACAGCAGAAATCTGATCTAAAATATTGGTTTGATTAGGCGAAATATAGTTTTTTACTTCGGTGGGAGTTTCTTTCTTAAAAAGAATATCTAATGCATTGTACAATTTTAGTAAAACATCTTTGTCTTCTTTTGCAATATCTAAAGCAGTATTAAAATTAAAAACATAATTATTAGAATTACGTACTTCTACTTTTATAGTTTTTGATGTGATTTTAAATTTGACTATATCCATATTTATAACGTGTTAACTTTTTAAATTTTTTCTAATATGAGAATTCTAGCATACCAACTTTTCTAACATGCTACTAAAAAGTATTAAAGATATTTATTATTTAGAGTTATAGCTTAATTATTTACTGTAATTTTTTATATAGTAAATAATTAATTCTAATAAAAAACACTTAAACATTTGATGTTTAAGTGTTTGTTTTTTGTAGCGAGGACGGGAGTTGAACCCATGTCCGCCGCGGCGGATACAAACCCTGCTAGCTATAAATTATGAATAAGATTTTGAATAAATTCTCTTCCAATTCCTGTTTTAAAATATCTCTCTCTTTTCATTGCTTCAGATTTTGAATATAAAAATTCT
>NZ_JBXARK010000013.1:73098-149249 GCF_058808175.1 Flavobacterium sp. GW821-FHT11G01
ACATGAATTACAGTCCAGGGTCTAAATTTCAAGGTAAATCCTTTTGTACCAAGATGATTATGTGATTTAAATCTTTCAATTAGATTAGAAGTGAATCCTGTATAATTTTTATTAAATCTTTCAGAATAAAGAATATAGACAACAAATTCTTCCATGTATACTTTTTATAAACGAAAAAAACACCAACTTTTCAGTGGTGTTTTTTATTTTGTAGCGAGGACGGGCGTTGAACCCGTGTCCGCCGGGGCGGATATAAATCCTGTGCTATAATTTTTGAATTATATTTTGAATAAATTCTCTTCCAATTCTGTTTTAAAATATTTCTCTCTTTTCATTGCTTCAGATTTTGAATAGAAAAATTCTACATGAATTACAGTCCAGGGTCTAAATTTCAAGGTAAATCCTTTTGTACCAAGATGATTATGTGATTTAAATCTTTCGATTAGATTAGAAGTAAATCCTGTATAATTTTTATTAAATCTTTCAGAATAAAGAATATAGACGACAAATTCTTCCATATGCAACTTTTATAAACGAAAAAAACACCAACTTTTCAGTGGTGTTTTTTATTTTGTAGCGAGGACGGGAGTTGAACCCGTGACCTCAGGGTTATGAATCCTGCGCTCTAACCAACTGAGCTACCTCGCCAAGATTGCAAGTGAACCGTGTTCCTCATTGCGGGTGCAAATATAAAAATAATATTAGAGCTTACAAGCATAAATTGAAGAAAAAAAAATATTTTTAAAAATGCATTGTTTTTGGACATATATTCTTATATTTCGAAAAAATTAAAAGTAGCACATGGATCCAAAAATACGTTACGAAATCGAGTTTCCTATAAATTCTTCGCCGCAATTATTATATCAATATATATCAACACCTTCAGGTTTGTCAGAATGGTTTGCAGACAATGTAAACTCAAGAGGCGAATTCTTTACTTTCATCTGGAATGACTCGCAGGAAAAAGCGCGTTTGGCTTCTAAAAAAACTGGCGAAAAAGTCAAATTTAAATGGGTTGACGAAAGCAGTAAGGATACAGAATACTTTTTTGAATTGCATATTTTAGTTGATGAATTAACTAAAGATGTATCATTAATGGTGGTCGATTTTGCCGAAAAAGAAGAAGTAGGTGAAGCTAAACAATTGTGGGAGAATCAGATCTCAGACCTGAAACATCTTATAGGATCTGTTTAGTAAAAGTCTATTTTATACCTTATATTTGCCCTGAACAAAATTCAGGGCTTTTTTTATGATCAATTTTAACGGAAATATAGTAGCACAAGACGAAAATATATTAACTCAAAATCGTGCTTTTTTATATGGAGATGGTGTTTTTGAAACACTAAAAATAGTAAATAACAGAATTTTGTTTCTCGAAGATCATTATTTTAGATTAATGGCTTCAATGCGAGTAGTTAGAATGGAAATTCCGATGAACTTTACAATGGAGTTTTTTGAAGAACAAGTTTTAAAACTGGTTCAGGAAAATCAAATTTCGGCTTCAGCCAGAGTGCGAATCACAGTTTTTAGAAAAGATGGCGGGTTATATTTGCCAAAAACTAATGAAGTTTCGTATTTAATTCACGCTACACCTCTTGAAAACACTTCTTACGCTGTTAATACAGCCGAATATGAAGTTGATTTGTATAAAGATTTCTATGTGACCAGGCAATTATTATCGTCGATTAAAACGACGAATAAAATGATAAACGTGACCGGAAGTATTTTTGCACACGAAAATGGTTTGGCAAATTGTCTTTTAGTAAATGATACAAAAAATGTGGTCGAAGGTTTACAGGGTAATTTATTTATGCTGACAGGTAAAAAACTAATTACACCTCCAATTTCTGAAGGATGTTTAAATGGAATAATGCGTAAGCAAATTTTAGCTTTAGCTAAGAAAGTGGATGGCATAGAAGTCGTAGAAGAAATAATTTCGCCATTTGATCTTCAAAAAGCTGACGAATTATTTCTCACAAATGTAATCACAGGAATACAACCGATAACCAAATATCGAAAAAAGGAGTTTACAAGTAATCTGGCGCATTTATTAGTGCAGAAGCTTAATGAATCTATATCTGAAAATTAATTCAGATACGGATTCTCAGGTGCATTTGACCAAATAAGATAATCACCGCCAAGCTCAATAATTTGTTCTTTCCAGAAATGCGTGGTAGACTTGCCGATAATTTTGTTTTTATAACTGTTATCGGTAATGATCCAGGAGTTTCCTTGCATTTCACTCTCGAGCTGATTTTCATCCCAACCGGTGTATCCTAAGAAAAAACGAATGTTATTTTTACTAATCGATCCGTCATTTATTAAGTCTTTGGTAGATTCGAAATCACCTCCCCAATAAATTCCATTAGAAATCTCGACACTATTCGGGATTAGTTCTGGAATATTGTGAATGAAATAAAGGTTGTCTTGTTCTACAGGGCCTCCGTTATATATCTTGAAAGTGGCGTCAATTTCAGGTATTAAATCATTAATAGTGTATTTTAATGGTTTATTAATGATAAAACCTATTGATCCTTCTTTGTTATGGTCTGCTAATAAAATTACCGATCTATTAAATGATAAATCTCCAATTATAGAAGGTTCGGCAATAAGCAGGTGTCCTTTTTTTAATTTTTCTGAAATCATACGGCTACAATTTTTATTAAATTTAGTCATAAAATTTTTAAAAACCCAAATAAAATCGTTAAACCGCACAAAAAAACCCTCCATAAGGAGGGTTTTAATTATATTATAAGTTTAGAGAACTTTCTTACTTAGTTCACTGCACCTTCTAATTCAGCTCCAGCTTTGAATTTTACAACATTCTTAGCAGCGATTTGAATAGTTTTTCCTGTTTGAGGGTTTCTTCCGTCTCTAGCAGCTCTAGCAGATACTGACCATGATCCAAAACCTACTAGTGAAACTCTTCCACCTTTTTTCAAAGTAGCTCCTACGTTTCCTAAAAATGATTCTAAAGCTAATTTTGCCGCAGCTTTTGTAATTCCTGCATCAGCAGCGATAGCATCGATTAATTCTGATTTGTTCATAATAATTAGTTATTAATTGTTGGTTAAAAAAAATTGTTAATACACAAATTTAGTAGGAAATCCGTTCCTTGCAAGTGTTTTCTTTAATTTTAGCAAAAATTGTTAATAACTTACTTTTTTTGTTCATAAAGCTGGCTGTTCATCGATCAAAAACAGGTAGAAACCCCTGTTTTACTGACGTTAATACACCTTTGCTCTATCAGAAAAAGTTATCCCATTTAGTAACTCTGCCACCTGCATTCTCTTTTTTCCAGGCAATTGCAAACTTAATAGCTGTAAAAAGCCATCCTGAACCGCAACTTTGATTTCTTTTTTGCTACAAATTAAACTTCCAACTTCGTAGGAATGTGCTTCTGAAATTAATTTTGCTTCATATATTTTAATGCTTTGTTCTTCCTCTTTATCTTTCAAAAAACACCATGAAGCTGGATACGGACTCAATCCCCGAATTAGATTATTTATTTCTGCTCCAGATTTAGTCCAATCTATTTTACAGTTTTCTTTATTGAGTTTGTAAGCTGTTTTAATTTCTTCGTTATCTTCCTGGATAGTTGTGGTAACGTTTCCGTTTTCAATTGTTTTTAAAGTATCAATAACAGTCTTACTTCCTAATAACATTAATCGGTCGTGTAACTGTCCGGCATTTTCTTCGGGTTCAATTGCAATTTCTGAATTTAAAATCATTGCGCCGGTATCAATTTTGTCATCGATAAAGAAAGTAGTAACGCCAGTTTTAGTTTCTCCATTAATAATAGCCCAGTTAATTGGCGCTGCTCCACGATAATTTGGTAATAACGAAGCGTGAAGATTAAAGGTTCCAAAGCTTGGCATTTCCCAAACAACTTTCGGCAACATTCTAAAAGCAACTACAATTTGTAAATTGGCATTTAAGGCTTTTAATTCTTCTAGGAAGGTTTCATCTTTTAAATTGGTTGGCTGTAATAAAGTAAGGTTGTTCGCCAGTGCATATTCTTTGACCGCCGAATATTTTATTTTTTGTCCGCGTCCCGCTGGTTTATCCGCAGCTGTGATAACGCCAACAACATCGTAATTGTTTTTAATAATGGTATCCAAAATGCCTACAGCAAATTCCGGAGTTCCCATGAATATAATTCTCAATTTTTCCATTATGATTTTAAAGTGTATTTATTATTTGCTAATATGGTAATGTGGTTGTTTTCTAATAATTCCTGAAGCACCAAAACAATGTCATTTGCATCCAGTTTTATTTGAGCCTGAATTTCTCTTGAAGTTAATGCGGCCGATTTTAATAAATGCAGAATTTTATCTGCAATCGAATCGGCTTCTGTGATTTTTCCTTTTTGCGTAATACAATAGGAACAGACACCACAGTTCTCGGTTGTTTCTTCTCCAAAATAATCCAAAATCAATCGGTTCTTACAGGTTTTATTTTCCTTTATATAATGAAGGACAGACAAAAGCTGTTCTTCTTTTAGTTTATTTTGTTTTTCCAGATATTTCGAAACCCGGTTTATGGTTAAATCATCTTCGCGGACTTCATTAAATAATATTGTCGCGTCGTTATTTTTAGATTTGTATTCGATGATTTCTTTTTCTTTCAGTTTTTCTAAAACAGCTGAAACTTGTTGTTCAGTGTGATTTGATTTTTTTGCAATCAATGAAAGATTAAAAGGTGCTTTCATTTCGTAAACTCCAGGATATGTTCTCAAAATCGCCAGAATTATTTCTTCATCATTTGGATTCAGACTCATGTACCGAATTACTTCTTTTGATTCGATTAAAAACTGCAGGGTAATTTTTTCTGAGAATTCCTGAGACATGGTAATAATTCCCTGCTGATTTAAAAATTGCAAAGCATTATATGTTTTTAAGGTTGGGAAGTCGTACTTATGACAAAAATGATTCAATTTAAAAGAAAAAGAATCGTCTAAACCTTCGCCATATGCAATCTGAAAATAATTGCAAAGTTTCACATACATAGTTTTTAAAAACTTCTTATCGGGCAAAACATTCAAAAATTGTTGTTCTGTCTGGTTGGCATCGGAATTATTAAAAAGCAAAACAGAAAATGCTTTTTCGCCATTTCGTCCCGCTCTTCCGGATTCCTGATAGTAGTTTTCCAGATTTTCAGGTAACTGCGTATGAATAACTGTTTTTACATTGTCTTTGTCAATGCCCATTCCAAACGCATTTGTTGCTACAATAACCTGTGCTTGTTCCGACATCCACAATTGCATGTTTTTGTCTTTTTCTTTAGCCGAAAGTCCGCCGTGGTAATACGTCGCTTTAAATCCTAATGATTGCAATTGCGTAGACATATTCAGGCACGATTTTCTATTTCGTACATATATAATAGAAGGCTGTGGATTTTTCTTTAAAATTTGTTCTGTACGGTACAATTTGTCTTCAATTTCAAAAACCATGTACGCAATATTTTTTCTTTCAAATGATTGTTGAAAAAGGATTGGATCTTTTAAACCCAACTCCGTTTTAATATCTTCAATAACTCTCGGTGTTGCGGTAGCAGTCAAAGCCAAAAACGGAATCTTCGGAAAGTACTTTTTAAGTTCCGAAATTCTCAAATAAGCCGGACGAAAATCATGACCCCATTGTGAAACGCAATGTGCTTCATCAATAGCAATTAAATTTATAGGAAGATTTTTGATTCGTTCCAAAATCCAGTCGGACTGTAAACGCTCCGGTGAAAGGTATAAAAACTTATAATTGCCGAATTGGCAATTGTCGAGAAGGTCAATAATTTCTTCGGTATGAATTCCGCCCGTAAGTGCAATGGCTTTAATATCTCGTTTTTGCAAATTTGCCACCTGATCTTTCATTAAAGCAATCAAAGGCGAAACTACTAAACAAATACCTTCCTGCATCATCGCCGGAACCTGAAAACAAATTGATTTTCCGCCGCCAGTTGGTAAAAGGGCAAAAGTATCCTGACCATCCAAAACAGAGTCAATAATCTCCTTTTGCAACGGTCTAAAACTCTCGTGTTTCCAGTATTTTAAAAGAATTTCTTGCGCTTCTGGCATCGGTCTTGTTTTAAAGTTAAAAAATTTAGAAATCAGTTTCTAGTTTTGCAACTTTAACCAAATGCCTAAATTTTATCTAAGATATAAAGAATTCTGTTCTCCACCGTATCTTTAGGCACTTCAATTAAATTGTAACCGTATTTCTTATACGTTTCAACCAGGTGCTTTTGGATCGTTAACGCCTGTTCAAAATTCTCGTAACGCTCAGTGTCGCTTTCGTAAATTTCTTCCCAAGGCGGTAAAATAAATGTTTTAGAATATTTAAAATCTTCGCAGGCTTTTGTAAAATGCGTCGGATATTCATCACCAATATAATCCATATAAGCAACAACATCCGGAATTCCGCGATCTATAAAAACTACATTATCAGGTTCTTCAAGGGCATTTTCGAATTGTTTAATGCGACCTTGTAATAGCATTTCGCTAAACAATAAAGGCTGTTCCAGGAACAATTGTTCGATCCCACGTTGTTGTGCTTCGAGCGTAACTTGTCTTGAAATTTCAGGGTAACAGCAGTAGCCACGAGCTACCAATTCGTTGATCAGAGTAGATTTTCCCGTTCCCGGGCCACCAATGAGAACTATGATTTCTTTTTGCACTTTCTTAAAATAAAGCGCAAATTTACCTAAAGTTATTGGTATTTAAAAAGATTATTTTACCTCAAGCGGATGATTTCGCAATTTTGGTAATTATTAAGGTGCTAGATTAAAATTAAGCCCTACAAAATAAATTGTTCCTTTAGAACTAAAACAAAGAAGAATCGTAGATTCGAAAAATATTGTAGGGCTGGACTTCAGTCCAGTTTAGATTGAGATATGTTTGATGAAATTAATAAGATTCGAATTCAAATTTGTTGAATAGTTTTTAGTTTTAACCAGCACATTTATTAAATTGAATTATCTTGGCTTTCGCCGAATTATTCATTGTTACTCACAAAACAAATATTTCCCAGAACTAACACCTTTTTTAGAAGGAACAACCAAATGCGATTCAAATTTCTTCCCTTTCAAAACATCATTCACAAAATCTAAGACATATCGCTGTCCGTCATGAAAAAGATAACCGGAGAATTCATGTCCTCCACCACAGAAAGTAATTAATTCAACATCTTTATGTAAACCTTGCATATGATTGTAAACCGCATAGGATCCAAAAAGAATTAACCAACCCGAAGCATTTGTAGGACAGGAGCGGTGCGAGCCTGCACTGTACGGAACGGTTTCGTCGTTGCTTCCATGTGCCAATAACATCGGCATTGCTTTTTCTTTCGTAATTAAATTAATGTCCTGAATCGCTCCGGAACCTCCAATGAAACCTTTGTATTTAAAATTTTCAGGCAAATTGTTTTTGTATAAATTCATGAGTTTATAATCCCAAAACGAAGCATGGAAACCAATTTCCGCACCCGCACTAATTCCGGAAATAAATATTTTTGAAGCATCGAGATTGTATTTATTGGCGTTTTCGATCAAAAAAGAAGTCGCCTGCCACATATCGCTTACGCCAATTTGGATTGCTTTTATTTTTTCGGTCAAAGTTCCTTTACAGCCAAAATCTTTTCCTTTCATATATAAACTGTAAGAAATGCTGGCAACTGCATAACCGTTTTTCGCCATAAACATTCCAAAGTCTTTTTCGCTGGTACGTTCTCCGCCAGAAAATCCTCCACCAAAAGCAAAAATTATTAGCGGGATTTTTTCATTTGATTTTTTCTCAGGTAAATACAAATCTAAATCCAGTTTGATGGTATCGTTCTGGAAATAAGTCATTGTTTTTATTTCCTGTGCTTTTATTGAGTTGAATGTAATCGCAATAAGAAGGAGAAGAATATTCTTTTTCATGGCATTGTGGTTTAATCTCGCAAAGACGCGAAGTCGCAAAGTTTTTCAAATATAAGAGGAAATTTCACAAAGAAATAATGTCATAAAGTTTTTTTCTCTGCACCTTTGAACCTTTGTATCTTTGAGCCTTTTTTCAAAGAAAAAAATCTGAAAAATCTGAAATCAAAACCGTATATTTGCGTTTATTTTTAATTACGAATGGAGAACGATAAAGAAAAAAACACCGCCGAATTTTACGAAAGATTAAAGGTTGAGTTAGATAATTCAAATACTTGGCCAGCAGAATATTTGTATAAATTTATAATGCCTTCAGTAGGCGATAATGTTGAGCGAGTTGAAAAAGCGTTTGACAATATGGGCGCGGTTATCAAAACAACAAAATCTAAAACAGGTAAATTTACCAGTGTTTCTGTAGATGTTACGATGAACAGCTCTGACGAAGTGATTGGCAAATACAAAGAAGTATCTACAATAGAAGGTATAGTTTCATTATAACTTATGGTCGAAAAATATAAAAAAGAAGTCGCGAATGACGTTGTTTTTAATTTAGAATACAATTCTGAAAGGCAGCGTTTACTTATTCCTGAATATGGTCGTCATTTGCAAAAACTGATTGATCAGGCTACTATTATTGAAGATGATGAAACGCGCAATAAAGCTGCAAAATACATCATTCAGGTAATGGGGAGTCTAAATCCGCATTTGCGTGATGTTCCTGATTTTCAACATAAATTATGGGATCAGCTTTTTATTATGTCTGATTTTAAATTGAATGTAGAATCACCATATCCAATTCCGTCCCGCGATGTATTACAATTAAAACCAGATGTTTTACAATACCCGCAAAACTTTCCAAAATACAGATTTTATGGTAACAATATCAAATATATGATTGATGTTGCCAATAAATGGGAAGATGGCGAAATGAAAAATGCATTGGTTTTAGTGATCGCTAATCACATGAAAAAGTCTTATTTAAGCTGGAACAAAGACACGGTAAAAGATGATGTGATTTTTGAACATTTATTTGAATTGTCCGGAGGGAAAATCAATTTATTGCAAAGTACAGAAGAGCTTTTAAACACCACTGATTTATTGCGTACGAACAAACGTATGTCAAATAAAATTACACCACCAGGACAACCAAAAATCCAAAGCAATAAAAACAATAAAGGCCCGGGAAAGCCAAAACCTTTTCAGAAAAACAATAATCAGAAATAAAAAAAGGGACTAAGATACTAAGATGCTAAGCTATTAAGATTTTTAGCTCAGAACCTTAGAACCTCAGAACCTCAGAACCTAAAAGAGAAATATGGGAATTTTTAAAATCGAAGGAGGAATTCCTTTAAAAGGAGAAATCACTCCGCAAGGAGCAAAAAATGAGGCATTACAAATTTTATGCGCCGTGCTTCTAACGGGGGATAAAGTAAAAATTAATAATATTCCCGATATTATTGACATCAATAAATTAATCACTTTGTTGGGTAATTTAGGAGTAAAAATTCAACGCAATGAACCGGGTTCGATTACGTTTCAGGCCGATGAGGTTAATGTTGGATATTTAGAAACTGAAGCTTTCAAAAAAGAAGGTGGAGCACTTCGTGGTTCTATTATGATTGTTGGACCGCTTTTGGCGCGTTTCGGTAAAGGGTATATTCCAAAACCGGGTGGAGACAAAATTGGCCGTCGTAGGTTAGATACACACTTTGAAGGTTTTATTAACCTTGGAGCAAAATTTAGATACAACAGAGAAGATCACTTTTATGGAGTAGAATCTCCAGCAGAAGGATTGAAAGGAACAGATATGCTACTTGATGAAGCCTCTGTAACCGGAACTGCAAACATTGTTATGGCTGCTGTTTTAGCAAAAGGACAAACTACCGTTTACAATGCTGCTTGTGAGCCATATTTACAGCAATTATGCAAAATGCTGAACTCTATGGGAGCTAAAATTACCGGAGTTGGTTCAAACTTATTGACTATTGAAGGTGTTGAAAGCCTTGGAGGTTGCGAGCACAGAATTCTTCCTGATATGATTGAAATCGGTTCCTGGATTGGTCTTGCGGCTATGACAAAAAGCGAAATTACAATCAAAAATGTAAGCTGGGAAAACTTAGGTTTGATTCCGAATACATTCAGAAAATTAGGTATCACAATCGAAAAACGTAACGACGATATTTACATTCCGGCTCACAAAGACGGATACGAAGTAAAAACAGATATTGACGGGTCAATCTTAACAATTGCCGATGCACCATGGCCAGGTTTTACACCTGATTTATTGAGCATCGTTTTGGTTGTGGCTACACAAGCAAAAGGGGATGTTTTAATTCATCAAAAAATGTTTGAAAGCCGTTTGTTTTTCGTAGACAAATTAATCGATATGGGAGCAAAAATTATGTTATGCGATCCGCACAGAGCGGTGGTTATGGGACATAATTTCGAATCTCAATTAAAAGCAACTACAATGTCATCTCCGGATATTCGTGCGGGAATCTCATTATTAATAGCTGCGCTTTCGGCAAAAGGTACAAGTACAATTCAAAATATCGAACAAATTGATCGTGGATACGAGCGTATCGATGAGCGTTTGAGAGCTATTGGAGCAAAAATCGTGAGAGCTTAAAAAGGTTAGCCACGAATTCACGAATTAAACTAATTCAAAATTTTTAAAATTAAATTAAACGAATTTCATTTTAAAAATTAGTGAAATAAGACATAATTCTAAATTTCGTTTAATTCGTGAATTCGTGGCGAAAAAAAATAGTCTAAATGACAGATGAACAAAAAGCTGTAAAAGCTACTATCTTTAGTATAGTTGGGAACACCTGCTTAGCCTTGATAAAAGGTTTGGCAGGTTTTTTTGGCAATTCTTATGCCTTAATTGCAGATGCGATAGAATCGACAGCGGATATATTTTCGTCTTGTTTGGTTTTATTCGGTATCAAATATTCTAATAAACCGCCAGATGAAAACCATCCTTATGGTCATGGTCGTGCAGAGCCATTGATTACTTTTTTGGTAGTTGGTTTTTTAATCACTTCTGCAACAATTATTGGTTACGAAAGTATTTCTAATATTCAAACTTCACATGATTTACCTAAATCCTGGACTTTATATGTTTTGGGCGCTATTATTATCTGGAAAGAATACTCGTTTCGTTTGGTAATGAAACGCAGTAAAGAAACAAATAGCTCTTCTCTTGCTGCCGATGCGTGGCATCATCGTAGCGATGCCATAACCTCTGTTGCGGCATTTATAGGGATTTCTATTGCACTAATCATGGGAAAAGGTTATGAATCTGCAGATGATTGGGCTGCACTTTTTGCTGCTTTTTTTATCTTATACAACAGTTATAAAATTTTCAGGCCCGCTCTTGGCGAAATCATGGACGAAAATCTAAATGATGATTTGGTCGAAGAAATCCGCATGACCGCTTTAACTGTTGACGGAATTTTGGGAACTGAAAAATGCTTTATCCGTAAAGCCGGAATGAAATACCACGTCGATCTTCATGCTATAGTTTTGGCTAAAATTTCGGTGAAAGAAGGGCATGATTTGTCACATAAATTGCAAGATACTTTAAAAGAAAAAATACCTCAATTGGGGAATGTTCTGATTCATATTGAACCAGATGATTATCATTCTTAGAGGTTCAAAGCTGCAAAGGTTCAAAGGGACAAAGTTTTAAAAAATTTAAACTTTAGGTTTACAAAAACTTTGTCCCTTTGAACCTTTGTGACTCTGTACCTTAATTCAACACATTCAAAATCTTCAAACCAAAAACAACACCGTTTTGCTGAACTCCGCCTTGATAGGAGTGAACATAATCAACTCTAAATAATTTAAATTTTCCGAAACCTAAATTGTCTAAACCAATTGTGAACTCAGAATAAGGTTTTCTATCCGGAATTGCCAACGAATGAAATCCGATATTCATTGTTGATTTTAAGAGATTCAGTAACGGAATTTTATTCATAATAAATCCAGTATCATTATATTCTGAATGTATTTCAAAATAACTGTCGTTAGTGCTGTTGGCATAATATGGCATTAGATTGAAGACGTTTAAGTAGCGATCACTTGTCCCAATGTGAGTTTGGTTTCCGTTAAAATGTCTGTAATCTATAAAAGCGATATTTTCGGCATTAAAGAATTTTCCGGCTTTGAAATTCATTCCTAAAAGACCTTTGTTTCCAAGAGATAAATCGTATTGTACAGCAGCACCAATTCTTTCAAATTCATACTTTTTCTCGCTTGCCGCAAACGCTTTTTCAAAGACTAAAAATACAGTAGGATATTTTTCATCTTTAATATTATATCTTCCGTCTGGTCTTGAAATGTATTTATTTCCGAAATTAATTCTCGCAGTCAAAGCAGTTTTAAACAAATGATGCGGATCAAAAGCGGGAGTTGTAAAATCGTCTGGAGCCAAAGGATTATTCGATGAATATATATCATCTTTTTTAAAGAAAGAATAATCTGTGGTGTTAAAAAGAGGTTTTCTTTGCTCGTAAGCTATCTTAGCATTCAAATTTATTCCGTTTGCAATATCCTGAGCATAGTTTATTTGAGCAAATTCCAAATTATACAATTTCATATAATTGTCCTTAAAGAATAAAGAACTAATAGAATTGACAAATTTGCTTATAGGTTCTGCACCATTAAATTGAGCTGTTTTTGTTCCTCCGGAAGCCCAAATTGTAGCATAATTGATCGTGTTGAATCGATGGCTAAATTCTCCGGTAACACGAAAACGTTCATCCGAAAAGCCATAGTTAAAAGTGGTGCCGATAGAAGTGTTTTTTCCTTTTTCTTCATCCCATTTTCTAAAAGAGAAACCTGTATCAAAATTAAATCCCTGAACGGTATTAAAGCTTAATGAGGTTAAATTTAATAAACCCTTATACTCAAAAGAATATTTCTTGAAGGTGTTTTTATAATCATAACCCATTAAAACATCCCAAACTTTAAATTTGTTGTTTTTGGCATCAACAGAATCGATATATTTTCTCGATTTTCTAATCGTTAGTAAACTATCTTTTTTGGTGTAATCGGTACTTTCCTCAATAGTTAACGGAATTGGTCGAATTTCATTCCAGAAAGCATCATCTTTTTTATTGGCGTTTGCTTCAAAAGCTACAATTTCATTTCCAAAAGTTTTCTTTTGAAAAGAGTCTGGAAATTCATAATTCGAATAAACATAATTGAATTTCCCGGAGAATTTAATTCCAAAAATACCAGCATTAAATGAAAGCGTTTGAGCATTTTTAGACCAAATTTTATTCTTCGAATTATAACTAAAACTCTGTTTTAAAGTCATAATCTCAGTAAATTCATTTTTCATTCGGTAACCCTTGATATCTAAATCTATGGCATAAATTGCAAAACTATCATCAACTATATAAATATACCCTTCAAATACAGGTTCTTTATCTCGTTTTGGAGTTACTTTAATTTTATTGATTTGCTGATTGTTGTCGTCAAAGAAAGTTCCTTCCAATTTGTATTTGTAGTAATTGAATGCATTATCAGCAATAGGAGAAATGAGTTTGACATCAAAGTCTAAAGTATTCTCATAAAAATCATAAGTCGATAAACTGGCCGTGTTATAACTATAGCCTTTATTGTTTCCGGAGATTTTAGAAGCAATGATTTTCTCTTTTAATTTATTGGGTTTTTCAAAAGAAATTTTCGAAATAGTTTCAGATAAATATAAAATTCCTGTTCCGGTCGAATCTAAATTAGAGGACATATCTTCGCCAAGATAAACTTTTTGTCCGAGGATTTTTTTAGGAAGATCTTTAACCTTAAACATTCCTTTTGAGTAGAAATCAGCAGTATATCGCGATGTCTTTTCGGAGTTTTCTTTTTTGTTGGCAATCGCGCTTTTTATAATAGCATTTGCAGGATTGTTTTTAGGATCGATGATTACCTCATTTAAAGTAAAACTTTCCTCCAGCATTTTAACATCCAGCGTAATTGTTTTAGATTCTGATGAAACTGCTATTTTTTGAGTTTTAAAACCTAAATACTGAAATGTGATTTTATTTTTGCCAACTTCTTTTACGTTCAGTTGGTATTTTCCCAGTTCGTTTGAAGTTGTGCTTGTATAAGTGTTTTCTTCAAGAACAGATACAAAAGGCAAAGGATTTCCTTTTTCGTCCGTTATGGTTCCTTTGATTTGAGCAAAGTTGGAAATCGAAAAAAATAAAAAGGCAAATAAAGTATAGTTTCTCATGAAAGTTTTTTCTCTCACAAAAATAGAATAACTTAAAAACGAGGTTATTAATAATTTGTTAAATAAAGAATTATAAAAAAGACTGAATAGCTAATTCGTAGCTTTTTAATCCAAAACCTAAAATAACGCCTTTTGCATTTCCTGACAAATAGGATTGATGTCTGAAGCTTTCGCGTGCATAAGTATTCGAGATATGAACTTCGATTACCGGAGTTGTAATAGCTTTCATAGCGTCGCCCAAACCTATCGAAGTATGCGTATAAGCACCGGCATTCAAAATAATTCCATCAAATGTAAAACCAACTTCCTGAATTTTTCCAATCAATTCGCCTTCAATATTACTTTGATAATAAGAAAGTTCAACGTTTGGAAATTTATGTTCCAATCTTTCAAAGTAATCTTCAAAAGTTTGGCTTCCGTAAACTTCTGGTTCTCTTTTTCCTAAAAGATTCAAATTGGGTCCGTTGATAATGCAGATTTTCATAAATGATTTAAATTTTATTAGTGTGCTATGATTCCATTTTACATTTTACAGAATACATTTCACCAGTACGTAAAAATAAAAAAACCGTTCCAATTAATAGAACGGTTTTTATAAAACTATGTGATATTCTTTTTAGAACATGAATCCGGCTGATAATTGTACGGTTGAATTTTTGATATCTGCATTTTCTGAAGCCTCAGTCAGTCCTAAGCTATAACGACCCTGGATAAAAATACTTTCTGTGATTTTTAAACCCAATCCAGCATTGATGGCAAAGTCAAATGTACTAGCATCATCAAAACGTACATCGTCTTTTTGGTTTAACAAAAATGAAGCTTGCGGCCCTACTTCTAAACTTAATGATTTTGTCATATAGATTTTAGCCATTACAGGAATAGATAAATAGGCTAATTCATTTTTGAATTCTTGGTTAATTTCCTCAAATTTATAAGAAGCACCTTGCGTTGAATATAAAAGTTCTGGTTGAATTGAGAATTTTTCCATTAATTTAATCTCAGCAACTAAACCAGCGTGAAAATTTGTTATTCCGTTTTTATCAATAGGTTGATTAGGAAATGCATCTCCAGTTTGGCTTGCAAAGTTAACCCCTGCCTTAACTCCAAGTTTTAATAATTGGGCTTGTATTGTAGCTGATGTTGCAATGAACAGTACAGCTGCTAAAAGTATCTTTTTCATAAAATTGTTTTTAAAAATTGGTATTATTTTTTAATGTTATATAAATCAAAACTACAGATTTAAGAATTTATTGTTTTACGTAAAACCTCAAATAATTAATATATTTCTCATGTTTTTCATTTAAAGCCTTATAAAGTGTTCTATTTGTGGTAGTTATTCTTGTGTTTTTAAATGGTTAAATTTTTAATTTTAACAGAAATTGATTTTATCAATGAGTTTAGGAGAAATTATAAAATGCTTTACTGAATCATATTTCTAAGGAATTTTTGAAATAATTAAAGATTAGATAGTTAATTAAAAAACAGATTTCATTTCGTAGGATTCGCCTTTAATTACAGTTTTTATTTATTAAAATGCAAATTATTTTTTAATAAGTATATTTCTATATTTGATTAATTAAATTTTAACCCAAAATCAAATAAAAAATGAAAAAAATTTTTTTAGTTGCGATTGCAGTATTGGCATTTGGATTTACAAATGCTCAACAAACAAGGTTTGGAATAAAAGGAGGTCTTAATATTTCCACTGTAGTTGGAGGAGATGTTGAAGATACTAAATCTCTTGTAGGTTTTCACGTTGGAGGTTTTGCAGAAATTCATGTTGTTGAGAAGTTTTTTATACAACCAGAGCTTTTGTTCTCGACTCAAGGTACTAAAGTTGATGGTCCTTTTGGAGCTGATGGAGATATTAAACTAAATTACTTGAATATTCCTGTATTGGCTAAGTATTATATTGTAGATAAAAAATTTAGTGTTGAAGCAGGGCCACAATTAGGTCTTCTATTGTCAGCTAAAGCAGAAGGTGATGATATTAAGGATTTTACCAGATCAGTAGATTTTGGTTTTAACATTGGAGCTGGATATAATTTCACAGATAATTTTTCAGCGGGTCTTCGTTATACTATTGGTTTATCTCCACTTTCTGATGACGATATTGATAATGCAGATGATTATTATGACAGTGCTAAAAATAGTAACCTTGCGTTGTCTTTAGCTTATAAATTCTAATACCTTTCTAAAAGATATTTAAAAACCTTCCTCATTCAGGAAGGTTTTTTTATGCCTAAAAATCATTTACTTTGTAAATATGAATTGGAACAGATACATAAAGGATTATCAATCGTATTTACGAATCGAAAGAGGTTTGTCTAAAAATACTATTGAGAATTACGGTTTCGATATTGAAAGACTTTGTCTTTTTTTAGATGTGAATAAAATAGAAGTTTCGCCATTGAAAATTACGGATGAAACGGTACAACAATTTATTTACGCCGTTTCAAAAGAAGTAAATCCACGTTCTCAGGCTCGAATTATTTCGGGATTAAAAAGTTTTTTTAATTATTTAGTTTTTGAAGATTATAGAGCTGATAATCCTTTAGAATTAATTGAAACGCCAAAAACCGGCCGTAAATTACCGGACACTTTAGCTGTTCAGGAAATTGATGCTTTGATTGCGGCAATTGATTTAAGTTCAAATGAAGGTGAACGAAATCGTGCTATGTTGGAAACTTTATACGGTTGCGGACTTCGGGTTTCAGAACTCGTTTCTCTTAAAATTTCTGATTTATTTTTTGATGAAGGGTTTATAAAAATTACCGGAAAAGGAAATAAAGAGCGTTTTGTTCCGATCGGAAAATTGACGCAGAAATACATGCAGATTTATCAGAATGAAATTAGAGTGAATTTAACGATTAAGAAAGGCTGTGAAGATACCCTATTTTTAAATCGAAGAGGAAATCAATTAACACGCGCTATGATTTTTACTATTATAAAGGATTTGGCTGTGAAAATTGGTCTTAAAAAAAATATTAGCCCGCATACACTACGTCACTCTTTTGCAACACATCTGTTAGAAAATGGAGCCGATTTAAGATCTATTCAATTAATGCTTGGTCATGAATCGATTACAACTACTGAAATTTATGTTCATCTGGACAGAAGTTTTTTAAAAGAAGTGATGTATTCTTATCATCCGAGGAGATAATTTTTTTTGAGATTTGGCGTTTTAATTCAAAAATTAATATCTTGTATGATATATTCTGTTAAATACAGATAAAGTCGACGAACTGCGCTTTTTGCTTTTAATTGTTTGTTTTAATTATTCAATGTACATAAATAAGTAATATATGGTTTTTGATTTGTATGGAAATGATGATTGCTTAGAAGTTAATAATTTTTATAAAAAATTATTGGCAGAAATGCCCGATTTGCTTTTTCAATTTGTCATAGACAAAGATAATAATTACTCTTTTCCGCTTGTCAGTAAATCGGCTGATGATATGTTTGAGATTTCTGCGACGGAGTTTACAAATGATATTAAGTTCATTGTATACGATAGAATTTTTCCTTCTGACAGAGAACTTTTTTTTCAATCTTTAGTTAAAGCACGCAAGGAAGTGAAACCTTGGGAAATAGAATTCAGAGCTGTTTTGCCTAAAAAAGGTTTGCGTTGGTTTAAAGTTTCTTCTAAAACAGAAAAATCTTCTGATGATAACGTTAGTTTTTTTGGACATCTTTCTGATATTACTGATTTGAAAGATAAAGAAGAAAGACTTCGAATTTCTGAAGAACGATTTCAGTTTGCCCTTGACGCTTCAACTGTTGGTGTTTGGGATTGGGATATGGTTACTAATAGTGTTTTTTATTCTTCATTGTCGCTTAAAATTCTGGAATTAGAATCAACAGATATATTTGATGATCCGGAACGTTGGGATAAAATTGTTCATCCTGATGATCTTCCAAAATATTATTCAGATATTCAGGAACATTTTGATAATAAAATACCTTATTACGAAAATTACCATCGCGTAATGACTTCGAGTGGTAATTACAAATGGATTTTGGATCGCGGTAAAGTGATTAAACGTGATGAGAACGGAAAGCCATTGCGTGTATTAGGAACTCATACTGATGTTTCTTTGCAGAAAGAAAAAGAGCTTGAACTTATAAAAACGATGAAATTATACAGCGATCAGAACAGTCGTTTATTGAATTTTTCGCATATAGTTTCACATAATTTAAATACACAGGCAGGAAATATAAAGTCAATTTTGGACTTTATTGATGCCGATGTTGACAAACAGACAGTCAACGAAATGTTGGTGCATTTAAGAACTGTTTCTAATGATTTGAATGATACTATTTCGAATTTGACGCAAATAGTAAAAACACAAAGCAATATTAACATTGCTGTTGTTCCGTTGAAACTTTGCGAGTATATCGAAAAAACGATTACAACAATAAAGGGATATGATAAACAGAAGAATGTTACGATTGTAAATAATGTTCCTAATTATTTGACTATCAATTTTAATCCGGCTTATCTTGAAAGTGTTTTATTGAATTTTACTACGAATGCGATAAAGTATGCTCATCCGGATAGGGATCCAATTGTTGTTTTTGATTTTGCGATTGAACCTGAAGGTCAAAAATCATTAAAAATTACAGATAATGGTTTGGGTATCGATTTGGCTATTCACGGCGATCTTTTATTTGGAATGTATAAAACCTTTCATAAACATGAAGAAGCACGTGGCATTGGTTTATATATTACCAGAAATCAAATAGAAGCGATGAAAGGAAATATTTCTGTTGAAAGTGAAGTAGGAGTAGGGACAAGTTTTAAGATTATATTCAGCGATTTGTAAGAGCTGAAATTTAGTATAAAAACAATAAAGGCTATCTTAAAAAGATAGCCTTTATTGTTTTTATAAGAATGAGATTACTTCGCAATATTAACTGCTCTGGTTTCTCTAATTACTGTTACTTTCACCTGACCTGGATAAGTCATCTCAGTTTGGATTTTTTGTGAAATCTCGAAAGATAAGTTTGCTGCATTATCATCAGAAACTTTTTCGCTTTCTACTATTACACGAAGTTCTCTACCAGCCTGAATTGCATAAGCATTTTTAACACCTGTAAATCCGTAAGCTACTTCTTCAAGATCTTTCAAACGTTGGATATAAGAATCTAAAACCTGACGTCTTGCACCTGGTCTTGCACCTGAAATGGCATCACAAACCTGAATGATCGGAGATAATAATGATTTCATTTCGATTTCATCGTGGTGAGCTCCAATTGCGTTACAAACTTCTTCTTTTTCACCATATTTCTCCGCCCATTGCATACCTAATAATGCGTGTGGCAAATCACTTTCAGTATCTGGTACTTTACCAATATCGTGAAGTAAACCAGCTCTTTTAGCTAATTTTACATTTAAGCCTAATTCGGCAGCCATAATACCACAAAGTTTAGAAACTTCTCTTGAGTGTTGTAATAAGTTTTGTCCGTAAGAAGAACGGTATTTCATTCTACCTACAACTTTTATTAATTCAGGGTGTAAACCGTGAATTCCTAAATCTATAACTGTACGTTTACCAACTTCAATAATTTCGTCGTCAATTTGTTTAGCTGTTTTAGCAACAACCTCTTCAATTCGTGCCGGGTGAATACGTCCGTCGGTTACTAATTTGTGCAACGACAAACGAGCAATTTCTCTACGAACAGGATCAAAACAAGAAAGGATAATAGCTTCTGGTGTGTCATCAACAATGATTTCAACTCCGGTTGCAGCTTCAAGAGCTCTAATGTTACGACCTTCACGACCAATGATTCTACCTTTTACGTCATCAGATTCAATGTTAAATACAGAAACGCAATTCTCTACTGCTTCTTCTGTTCCAACTCTTTGAATGGTGTTGATAATAATCTTTTTAGCTTCTTGTTGCGCTGTCAGCTTCGCCTCTTCAATTGTGTCTTGAATATGAGACATAGCTTTGCTCTTAGCTTCGGCTTTTAGGCCTTCAACTAATTGCTCTTTTGCTTCTTCGGCAGAAAGTCCTGAAATTACTTCTAACTGTTGTAATTGACTTTTGTGTAGTTTGTCAACTTCAGTTTGTTTTTTATCTAAGACTTCTATTTTGTTGTTGTATTCTAATGTTTTAGCTTCAAAATCATCATTTACTTTTTTAGCTTTAGAAAGCTCATTTGATATTTGTGATTCTTTATCTCGAACTCTTTTTTCTACTTCAGCTACTTTTTTGTCTCTGGCCAAAATAACTTGTTCGTGTTCTGATTTTAATTCGATAAAACGTTCTTTTGCCTGAAGGATTTTATCTTTTTTAATATTTTCTGCTTCTAAATTAGCATCTTTTAAAATGGAAGCTGCTTCTTTTTTTGCGTTTTTGATGAGATTAGAAATATTGCTTTTTTCGATAATTTTAGCTATTCCAAAACCTGCTGCAATACCTATAATACCTGAAATAATGATCGTTATGATGTCCATGTTTGTTTAAATTTATATATAAAAAAAGCCTACATTAATTGCTTGAATAAACTCGTAAAGACAAGTTTTGAGCTAACTCACTGTTCAAGTTTCCAAGCCGAAGCATGGCATACTATAGTAGCGACGATTTGCTCATTCTAAATTGTTAGTGTTGAGTTTACCAATTGTGAACTAATGTAGGCAGTATCTTAGTTTCTGTAAAGAACGTTTAATTTTCGAGATATTGATCTAATAGCGAATTTAATCTTTTAATTCTTTCGATGGTTTCCTCGCCATCAATCGCGTTATCAATTTGTTTTTGTTCAACCTGTGATGCAAATTGTAATGCACACATAGCCAATACATCTTGTTTATCACGAACCGCGTAACTTTCTTCGAATTGCTTGATCATAGCATCAATTTTCTTAGAAGCACTTCTAAGTCCTTCTTCCTGAACTGGTTCAACCGTTAACGGGTAAACTCTGTCTGCAATTGATATTTTGATTCTAAGCTTTCCGTCCATGTTTTTTAATCTGATAGTTGTGCTATACAGTAATCAATTTCGCGAATTAATGAATTTATTTTAAGCTTTGTCTCTCTCTTGTTATTGTCGCTGCCAAGCAACGAATTGGCTATTTTAAGTGTATCATATTGCTTCTTCAAAGCTTCCATTTCTTCAGATTGTTTCTGGATGATTTGCGCAGCTTTGGCTAATTGTAATCGTAATTCCTGATTGCTTTTCTCAAGGCCTTTTGATTTTTCAAAAAGCTTTTCGACCTTATATTCAAGAGTATCAATTATTTCTGCAATTACACTCATTATAAATCCTATTCATTACTTAATCATACAAAGTTAGTATTCCTTTTTATTAATGCAATTTTTTATCGATTTTTTTGCATTAAAAATAGACAAATAAATGAAATTCAATCAATTGTGTTTTTGTCTTAATTATCGTCGGATTTAGCCTGTTATTTTTTTATCTTAGCAAAAATGTTGCTTATGAGATTTTCAGTACTTACCCTATTATTTTGCCAGTTTATTTTTGCCCAGACTCAATATCCTAAAGATTATTTTGATCCGCCATTAGATATTCCAATGCAACTTTCTGGAAATTTTGGTGAGTTGAGACCGAATCATTTTCATGCAGGTTTCGATTTAAAAACCAATCAAAGGGAAGGATTGAATGTTTATGCAGTTGCTGAAGGATATGTGTCAAGAATAAAAATTTCGACTTTTGGTAATGGTAAATGTATCTATATCACGCATCCAAATGGCTATACATCGGTATATGGACATTTGCAGACGACTATTGGTGCAATTGAAGAGTATGTTCAGAAAACACATTATAAAGAAAAAGCATTTGAAATCGAAATGTTTCCAAAACCAGGTGAATTACCCGTTACAAAAGGACAATTAATTGCGCTTTCAGGTAATACGGGTTCATCAGAAGGCCCACATTTGCATTTTGAAATAAGAGATACAAAATCGGAGTTTGTTATTAATCCAATATTTTTTGGATATGATAGAAACATAAAAGACACAAAAAAACCAACAATTTCGAGTTTATATGTTTATCCAATGGATAACACTACGGTTAATCAATCGCAACAACCTTTATTGTTGAATGTTTCGCTTCAGAAAGACGGTACTTATTTAGCAAGTAAAGTGAAAGCCAACGGAAAAATTGGTTTCGGAATTAATGCAGTTGATTTTGACGATGTTTCAGGAAATAAAAATGGCGTTTTTAATGTCTCAACTTTCGTCAACGGAAATCAAAATTATAATTATCAGTTTAATACTTATTCCTTTGATGAAATGCGTTACGTAAACGCTTTGATAGATTATGCTAAATATAAAAAATCAGGACAGCGCGTACAAAAACTTTTCATGAAAACGCCTTTTGCATTAAGTATCATAAAAACAGATTCGCTTCATGGAATTATTCCGGTTGAACCAAATTTAGTTTCAACGTATCGTATTGAAGTTTCAGATTATTTCGGAAATTTAAGTTCTATTACGGTGCCTGTTGAATATGATACGGCAACACCGGTTGTAAAAGCTGAACCTGTAACATCTCCTTATTTTATAAAAGTCAATAAAGATTACAACTTTGAAAAAGAGAACATGTCTGTGTTTTTACCAGCAGGAACTTTTTATGATGATTTTAATCTGAATTTTGATGTAAAGAATAATAAAATCTATATTCATGATGATGTTGTGCCGGTTCATTCTAACTTTACAATTACAATAAAGGATAGTACCTATTCAGAAGCATTGCGAGATAAAGTTTTTATAGGAAGAAGCGGCGGTTATAATGCAACAACCAGAAAAAATGATGTTTTTACAGCCAAGTCTAAAACGTTAGGGCAATTTGGTTTGGTGTTGGATACAATTGCTCCAACAATTAAAATTACTAAACCAATTCAGGATAAATGGATTAGTGATATGAAAACAATTCAGTTTACAATAAGTGATAGCTCATCAGGAATTAAATCATATAACGGATATTTAAACGGAAATTGGATTTTATTTGAATATGATAACAAAACAAGAAAAATAACGCACAAGTTTGATGATACATTATTGGCTGAAGGGGCAAATGATTTAAAAATTGAAGTGATTGATAATGTGGGTAATTCTGCTATCTTTGAAACTCATTTTTTTAGAAGTCAACAAAAATAAAACCACAACATTTGAACCATCGTAAGTTAATATTTGTTTTTCTTTTTCTTTGCAGCTGCGTTACATTTGCTCAGAATGCACATGTAAAAGGTATTATTTTAGATCAGGAAAACCGTCCGGTTTCAGATGTGAATATTGCAGCTTTAGGAAATATTGCCCAGTCAGATTCAAATGGATATTTTGAAATTGAAGTTCCTTCACATAAAAAAATATCCTTGATTTTTACACATATTTCTTTAAAAATGATGAGCCTTACCGTGAGTTTAAAACCGAATGAAGTTTTCGTTTTTAATCCGGTAATGAACAATTCTGAAGAACAAATGGGAGAAGTGTTTGTGTCTTCTAAAAATAAAAAAAGAGTTCAGGGAATCACTACAATAGATGTTGCGACAATTAAAAAGATTCCCGGAGCAAATGCCGGAATCGAAAATATTCTAAAAACTTTACCAGGTGTAAATTCTAATAATGAATTGAGTACACAATATGCAGTTCGTGGCGGTAATTATGATGAAAATTTAGTTTATGTAAATGAAGTTGAAGTGTATCGTCCGTTTTTAATTCGTTCAGGACAACAGGAAGGTTTAAGTTTTACAAACACCGATTTAGTTCAGAATGTAGATTTTTCTGCCGGAGGATTTGAAGCTAAATTTGGGGATAAATTGTCATCAGTTTTAGATATTACATATAGAAAGCCAACTCAGTTTGGTGCTGCTTTTGAAGCCAGTTTGTTAGGTGCAAGTGCTGCGGTTGATTTAGTTTCTAAAAATAAAAAATGGTCTGCTGTAACCGGAATTCGCTATCGAAACAATAGTTTGCTGGTAAATAGTCAGGATACAGAAACGAATTATACTCCTGTTTTTGCTGATATTCAAACCAATATTACGTATGATATTTCTAAAAAATGGCAAATGAGTTTTTTAGGAAACATTTCTCAAAATAAATATTTATATCAGCCTTTAACGCGTGAAACTAGATTCGGAACGATAGACCAGCCAATGGAGCTGAATGTTTATTACGAAGGGCAGGAGAAAGATCAATATGATACTTATTTTGGAGCGCTTAAAACTACTTATAAAGTTACTCCGGATTTCACTTTAAAGTTAATTGGTTCGTTGTTTCATACAACAGAGCAAGAACATTTTGATATTTTGGCACAATATCGTTTAGGAAATGTTACGGAAGATGGAACTCCGGATGCAATTGATTTTACACGCGGAATAGGTTCTCAGCTCAATCATGCGCGAAATGATTTGGATGCTTTAATTGCAAATGTTGAAATTAAAGGATTTAAGGAATGGAAGAATGATAGTCAGTTAGAATTTGGTTTAAAATATACCCGAGAATCTATTCGTGACAGAGTAGTGGAGTGGGAAGTAATTGATTCGGCTGGATTTTCTATAAATCCTCCCTTGGTTATTTTGCCTAAAAATAATCAGCCTTATCAATCGTATACCGGACCACTTTTACCATATCAGGATGTTCGTGCGACCAATTTTAATACTGTAAACAGAATTGTTGGTTATGCACAATGGAATCAGAAAACAGAAATAGGTTCTAGTCAGGTTTGGTATCATGTTGGTGCTCGTTTTCAGAGTTGGACTGTTTCTGGCGCAGCGGTTGAAGGTAAAAATCAGACCGTTTTTAGTCCACGTGCGCAGTTTGCTATAAAACCAGACTGGGACATGGATATGGTTTTTAGGCTTTCTGGAGGGATTTATTATCAGCCACCTTTTTATCGAGAACTTCGAGATGTAAATGGAGTTGTGAATCCGAATGTGAAAGCACAAGAATCGGTGCATATTGTTTTGAGTAATGATTACAATTTTAAGATGTGGAATCGCCCTTTCAAATGGGTTACGGAAGTCTATTATAAATCACTTTCAGATGTAAATGTCTATTCGATAGATAATGTCCGAATTCGATATATTGCCAATAATAATGCAACAGCATACGCACAAGGTTTGGATTTTAGACTGAATGGAGAATTTGTTCCGGGAACTGAATCCTGGGTTAGTTTTGGTTATTTGAAAACCGAAGAAAATTACGAAAACAGAGGTTATATCGCCAGACCAACTGATCAATGTTTAAAATTTGCCATGTTATTTCAAGATTATATGCCAAATATTCCAAGTGTGAAATTGTATCTGAATTTAGTTTACAATACTGGCCTTCCAGGCGGTGCACCATCGTATTCAGATCCGTATTTGTATCAAAATAGATTAAATGATTACAGAAGGGCAGATGTTGGTTTTGCTAAAGTTTTTGTGGATAGCACTACCAAAACCGCTAAAGCAAATTGGTTGAAAGGTTTTAAAGAATTATCTGTTGGATTTGAAATTTTCAATCTTTTCAATAACCAAAATGCAATAACCAATACCTGGGTTAGAGATGTATATTCTAAAAATCAATATGCGATTCCAAATTATATGACTTCGCGGGTTTTTAATATAAAATTGAATGCGAGGTTATGACAGAAAAACGTGAAAAAAGAAAGAAGATTTTTTACGTTCCGGGAATGATTTCCCTGGTTTTTATTCCTTTGTTCTGTTTTTATCATTTTTATAAAACTGATGCGTTTGAAGTTTATGGTGCGATCAATTTGAATATGCCTAATAAAGAGTTTTTTTTTGAGTATAAAATTCCAAGTCTGCGAAAATATAAAGTATTTAATTTTAATGGAAGTGAGTTTTCTGAACAGAAGAAGTTAAAAGATATGCAGGTTTATCTTCGAAAACTAGCAAATGATAAAGACACAATAAATGGAATTAAAATGCACTTTGGTTTAAAAACGAATTACGATGTTTTTATTAGGACTATTGATATTTTGGTTGAGGAGAATGCTCCGACTTGGATAATAAATGAAAATGATATTTATATTTTAGGAAGTAGTAATAGTTGTAAAAAAGTAAAAGATACTACTAAATATAATACAATGAATTGTGGTACGTTAGAAGTAATGAGGCGGAATGCTTATTGGGAGCAAAAAGCAAAAAAGGAAGAAGAGGAGCGTGAATTTAAAATTTCTTTTTTTAAAGAAAAATGGAAGTTACTTTTTCTTGGTTATTCTGGTCTTGTGTTTCTCAATATACTTGCTTTAGTAAAATTCAATAAAAACCAGAATTACAATCAAAAATAGTATATTTGATAATTGAATATAATCTTTGTAAATGAAAAACTATTTAAAATATATCGCCTTAGTAATCATCGGAACAGTAGTGAGTTGTAAAGACGATACTCAGAAGCCAAAAGTAATTTATGATGCTTCAAATAAGGCAAAAGTAGTAGCGAAAACAGATTCAACGCAGATAGAAGTGGCTGATTTGCCAATTCAGATGGAAGGAACGAATTATTTAATTCATCCGGTTGGAGATTTAAGAGTTTTTGAAAGAGGAACAAAAGCACGTTACGGGTCTTCGAGTGTAAATGATGTTAGTTTTACTATCTCAAACCTGGGCGAATTTGAAATTACAGGTTATTTACAAAACCTTAAGTTTCAAAGAGTTGACTCAGATTCTATCCGTCCTCTTTCTGATAAACCAGTTTTGATTTTAACTGCTACTTACTTGAAAACAGTTGCAGATAAAACTCAGAATAAAATTATGGTGTACACTCTAACGGATTCTGACACCAATAAAGATGGAAAAATAGATACAGGTGATATTAAAACATTGTATTTAAGTGATATCAGTGGGGAAAATTTCACTAAAGTTTCCTCAGATCTTCAGGAATTAGTGGATTGGAGTTTAATCGAATCTAAAAATCGTTTGTACTTTAGAACTATTGAAGATACCAACCAGAATGGACAATTCGATAAAAACGATGTTTTACATTACAATTATATTGATCTGGCTTCTAAAAAATGGGAGGTTAAAAATTATAAACCTATCTAAGATGCTAAGTTCCTAAGATACTAAGGTTCTGAGTTTTTTTTTGCCACAGATTAAAGAGATTAAAAAAATTTCTTTTATTTTAGATCAATAACAAAAATAGTAAAGCCAATTAAAAATTATTTTTAATTGGCTTTACTATTTTAAAGATTAAAAAAACCTTAGTATCTCAGAACCTTAGGAACTTAGCAACTTAGATTAAAATGTCGCTTTCTAAATCTGATTTCTCGATTTCAAAACCAAACCCTAAACGCTCTACTAATTCAATAACCAGTTTTTTATACCAGTTTTCTGATTTAGGATGAATGTATATTTTTTCTATTAATTGATTAATATCAACATTGATTTTTAAGCCGTCATTTAGTTTTATAGCACTTTTTGAAGTATCAGTTAGAATTCGAACTTCACGTTCATACTGAAAGCTTTTTCGTTTAAATAAAAACGGAAAGAATAAATCGTCAAACGGAATATATTCTTTTCTGTAGTCGATATAATTTACCTCTCCAATATACTGATCGAAATTATTTTCTGGTTTCAATGCTTTTTGCATTCTCCCAATTGTGGATTGAATGGCTAATCCTTCACTGTTTTGAGTAAAAATCTGCCACATAGCAAACGATTCGTATTCATTGATATGCCAACTGCTAATAGCAACCTGTTCGCGTTGCGTTTTGTAATATTTTAAAAAGTCGGGATTGTCTATGGCCAGTTTCTTGATCTCTTCAAAAGTAGGTTCGCTAAAAGTGCCTTCATACTGATCTTCGAATTTATCAGAACGAGACATGAATAACTTTTTCGAGAGTAGTAAATCAAGAAATTTAGATAAGTCAAGGTATTTCCAGACAATAGTATTGGGGTCGTCAGGAAGTTTTATGTTTGGATTATTAAGATACATTTTTAGAAAGTTAAATAATCTACATAAAGTTAGAAAATTAAACACAGATTAAAGGAATTAAATATAGTTTTAATTTTTTCCTTAAATCTGTGTCTATGTGAATGAGTTTTTTAATCTTTAAGACTCAAAAGATTGCATTGTAACTAATTTGTTATAAGTGCCGTTATGAGCTATTAATTGGTCGTGAGTTCCTTGTTCAACAATTTTTCCTTTTTGCATCACTACAATTACATCTGCTTTTTGAATGGTTGAAAGTCTGTGTGCAATTACGATCGAAGTTCTGTTTTGCATCATATTCTCCAAGGCAACCTGAACAAATTTTTCACTTTCCGTATCCAATGCAGATGTTGCTTCATCCAAAATCATAATTGGAGGGTTTTTTAATACCGCTCTGGCAATAGATAAACGTTGTTTTTGACCTCCTGAAAGTTTGTTACCGCTATCACCAATATTGGTGTAGATTCCTAAAGGTAATTCTTTTACGAATTCGAAAGCGTTTGCAATTTTCAATGCTTCAATAATTTCATCATCAGTAGCATCTAATTTTCCTAAGGCAATATTAGCCTTGATTGTATCATTAAATAAAATGCTGTCTTGTGTAACCAATCCCATTAAGCTGCGAAGAGATTGTAAATTCATATCCTTGATGTTGATTCCGTCAATCGAAATTGTTCCGTCATTCACATCATAAAAGCGAGTTAGTAAATTTGCAATGGTACTTTTTCCACTTCCGGATTGTCCAACTAGAGCCACAGTTTGTCCCTTTTTAATTTCTAGTGAAAAGTCTTTTAAAACAGTTTCATCTTCATATTTAAAGTTAATATTCTGAACTGTGATATTGTTGTCGAAAGTTGTTTTTTCGATTGCATTATCTTTTGAAGTAATGGTATTTTCCTGTTCTAAAATTTCAAGAACACGTTCAGCTGCTGCATTTCCTCTTTTTACGCCATATGATGCTTTTGAAATTGCTTTTGCTGGTGTTAGAATATTATATGCCAATCCCATATAAGCAATAAATGAAGCTCCTGCCAGCGTTTTGTCAATTAAAACCATTTGACCTCCGTACCAAAGTAAAATAGCGATTACAGTGATTCCCATAAACTCACTTGCAGGTGATGCTAAGTTTTGACGATTTCCAATACTATTTGATAATTTGAAAAAACGTTCCGTTGAGTTTTGGAAAACGTTATTGAAATAGTTTTCAGAATTGTATCCTTTTACCACTTTGAGTCCGCCAATAGTCTCTTCAATAGTTGATAAAAATTGACCTTGTTCTTGTTGTGCTCTTGAAGATTGTTTTTTAAGCTGTTTTCCAATTAAAGAAATTAGATATCCTGAAATTGGAATAAAAATGAAGACAAAAAGAGTCAGTTTCGCACTAATAGCAAACATGGTTGCGATCGTAAAAATAATCGTTAAAGGTTCTTTTATGATAAGTTCCAAAATAGCCAGAAATGAAGTTTGAACCTCGTTTACATCTGCAGAAATTCTGGAAATCACATCACCTTTTCTTTTTTCTGAATAAAAAGCCAAAGGCAATTCCAGCGTTTTCTTATACAATGCATTTCTCATGTCTCTCAAAATTCCATTCCGAAGAAAATTAATGAAAAACATAGCTAAATAATCAGCTAAGTTCTTTAATAAAAAGATTGAAATGATTCCGCTTACCATAATTCCTAAAGTGTATCCAACGCCATAAGTGTCTGTAATATGAGTAATGAAATAGCTTAAATAATTTTCAGCGTATGTTTTAATTTCCCAAATTCCTGTGTAAACTGGTTCGATTGTGTTTCTTTTGGTTTGGTCAAACAAAACCTGAATCATCGGAATTAACGACACAAACGAAAGTGTGCTGAAAAGTGCATACAAAACATTAAAAAAGATGTTTAAGAATGCATATTTTTTATACGGATATATAAAAGGAACTATTTTTTTGAAATTACTCATTTAGGTGCTTTTTACCATTAAAACCCGATAGTTATAGAAACATATCGGGTTTTTTTAAAATTGTATAATTATTCTATTATTTCAATTGCATTCCTGCAATGATATTTTGTATTTTTTCGTCTAAGAAGCTTTCGGCAGCATCAAAATTTTCAACTGAATCTAATTCAGCATTTACACTGATGTAGAATTTGATTTTTGGTTCCGTTCCGCTTGGTCTTGCGCAAATTTTAGAACCATCTTCAGTATAATAAATCAATACGTTAGATTTCGGGATATCCATTGTAGATTCTTCACCTGTCAATAAATTCAATGCAATTGATGATTGATAATCTTCGACCATAATTACACGTTGTCCGCTGATTTCTTTCAAAGGATTTTTACGCAAATCAATCATCATCTGATTAATTTCTTCCAAACCTTCCATTCCTTTTTTAGTCAGTGAAACCAAAAATTCTTTATAAAAACCATTTTCAACATACAGTTGTAAAAGTTCTTTGTAAACAGAGCTTCCGGCTGCTTTTGCCTGAGCGGCAACTTCGCAGATTAATAAGGTAGCTGCAACAGCATCTTTATCTCTAACGGCATCGCCAACCATAAAACCAAAACTTTCTTCGCCACCACCAATAAATTGTAGTTCCGGGAAATCTTTGATCATTTTAGCGATCCATTTAAAACCTGTTAATCCAACTTTGCATTCAACGCCATAACTTGTAGCCAATTCCATAATCATTGGAGTCGAAACAATAGTAGATCCTACGAATTGTTTGCCATTAATTTTGCCTGCTTTTTTCCATTGTTTCAATAAAAAAGAAGTCATCAAAACCATAGTCTGATTTCCGTTAAGCAAAATCATTTCACCATCGTTATTTCTAACGGCAACACCAAGGCGATCGCAATCAGGATCAGTTCCTACAACAATATCAGAATTTGTTTTATCGGCTAATGCCAGAGCCATAGTCAAAGCCTCAGGCTCTTCAGGATTTGGTGATTTTACCGTTGGAAAATCTCCATCAGGAATGGCTTGTTCAGGTACAATATGTACATTTTTATAACCTGCCTGAGATAAAGTATCCGGAATAGATTTTATAGAAGTACCATGTAATGAAGTAAATACAATTTGTAAATTATCTTTTGCTTCGGCCGGAGTATTAAAACTGGCATTTTCAATAGACGATTTTACAAAAGCTTTATCGATTTCAGTATCAATATATTTAATTAGGCTTTCATTTGCATCAAACTTGATTTTATCGTAGCCTAAATTTTCGATAACATTAATAATGGCAGCGTCTTGTGGAGGTACAATTTGCCCGCCATCTTCCCAATATACTTTGTAGCCATTATATTCTGGTGGATTATGTGAAGCTGTAAGAACAATTCCGCATTGACAACCTAAATATTTAAGTGCAAAAGACAATTCCGGAGTCGGTCGTAAATCTGAAAACAAATAAACCTGGATTCCATTTGCAGAGAAAACATCTGCTACAACTTTAGCTAATGTATTACTGTTATGACGACAATCATAAGCAATAACAACCTTTAAAGGCTGGTTAGGAAAAACTTCATGTAAATAATCAGATAAACCCTGAGTGTTTTTTCCAAGCGTATATTTGTTAATTCTGTTGTTCCCAACGCCCATAACACCGCGCATTCCGCCGGTACCAAATTCAAGGTTTTTATAAAAACTTTCCTCAAGTTCTTTAGGCGACGTTGTCATTAATTCTTTAACCGCCGCTTGTGTTTCTTTGTCAAATGTTGGAGTCAACCATTCGTTTACAGCATTCAAAATATTAGGTGCTATATTCATGTAAATATTTTTTTAATGTTTTAATTAAAGATAAGATTTTTTAAGGAATATTCCTGTTTCATAATTATCAGAAAACTTTATCTTTTAAGTGTATTATGCTAACAAATATGATGTTCCAAAAGATTTAGGAACATCGTATTTGTAGTAAACGTTAAAAATTAACCTCTCGGGCTACTTTATAACGAGATTCATTGTTTTTAGTTCGCAAAATAATTTCACCAAGAAAGCCTGCTAAAAATAATTGCGTTCCTAAAATCATAGTCGTCAAAGCAATGAAAAACCAAGGATTGCTGGTGATCAGACTATATTTCATTCCATTGTACATATGGTATAGCTTTGAAATACCAATATAACCCGCCAATAAAAATCCGATAATAAACATTAGTGAACCCATTGCGCCAAATAAGTGCATAGGTCTTTTTCCGAATCTTGATAAAAACCAAATTGTAATCAAATCGAGAAAACCGTTTATAAAACGCTCCATTCCAAATTTGGTTTCGCCATATTTACGAGCCTGATGTATAACAACCTTTTCTCCAATTTTATTAAAACCGGCATTTTTTGCCAAAACCGGAATGTATCGGTGCATTTCGCCAGATACTTCGATGTTTTTTACAACTGTATTTTTGTATGCTTTTAAACCGCAGTTAAAATCATTCAATTCTACTCCTGAAGTTTTTCTAGCCGCCCAATTAAATAATTTTGAAGGCAGATTTTTTGCCACAACAGAGTCGTAACGTTTCTTTTTCCAACCAGAAACCAAATCAAATTTTTCTTTGGTAATCATTTCAAACAATCCCGGAATTTCATCCGGACTGTCTTGTAAATCGGCATCCATGGTAATAATAACATCACCTTTAGCTTTTGCAAAACCAGCGTGTAAAGCCTGAGATTTGCCAAAATTCTTCATGAAACGAATTCCTTTTACATTCGGGTTTTCGTTTGAAAAACTTTCAATAATATTCCAAGAATCATCTGTACTACCATCATCTACAAAAATGATTTCATAAGAGTAATTGTTAGATTGCATCACTTTAATAATCCACGAATAGAGTTCTTGCAGTGATTCCTCCTCGTTTAGAAGCGGTATAAGTATAGATAAATTCATTTATTTTTTTATTCTTGAGTAGTTTTGCTTTTAAAAAATGCTGCTAAAATTAATCCTAAAATAGAGTAAAGGGCAAGGCTGAAAACGAATCCTTTAAGTTGTTCTAAAGTTGAAAAAGGACTGGTTTGTTTTATTTTTGCCAAAGCTTCATTTATGGCTGAGGCAGGTGTCCCAAATTTTTGAAGTGTTTCAGCCATATATTTTACAAGATATTCGCCGATAGTTTCTTTTGCACCAGGGTCAATTACATTAAATAATAAAACGCTGAATAATGTTGAAATTAAAAGAGCAATAAAAGTGGCAATAAAAAAAGTTGTAAATGCATCTTTGAAAGAGTAAAACCCATTTAACTCTTTCTTTGTATTTATAAGTAATACGATGCCAATAACTAAATAAACCACGAATGTGGATGCTCCAATCCAGCCAGAAACGAATAATTTTAGGTCAATTGCGTAAATTGTAGCGGTAATTAATGCAAGGATAACACCTAAGATAATTCCGTAAGTAATCCCGTTCTTTTTTATAACTTCATTAATCATATTTCTATATGTTTTAAAATTAATCCACAAATATAACAATTCCCAATATAATCGCAGATAAAAAAAGCTTTTTGAATTTTACTAAAAAAAGTAAGCTAAATGTTTGTTTATTAAAAAAGAATTGTAAATTTGCACACTCAAAAATAATTAAATTTTTAAACAAAAAAGAGTATCCTTTGTTTACACCTTTTTCTAACCATGGAAAAGCTTCAAAATAAAAATGCTCTAAACAATAAATAAAAGAAAAGATGAAAAAAGGAATTCACCCAGAAAATTACAGATTAGTTGCATTTAAAGACATGTCAAATGACGAAGTTTTTATCACTAAATCTACTGCAGATACAAAAGAAACAATTGAAGTTGACGGAGTTGAGTATCCAGTTGTAAAAATGGAGATTTCTAGAACATCTCACCCTTTTTATACTGGTAAATCTAAACTTATCGATACTGCAGGACGTATTGACAAGTTCAAAACTAAATATGCAAAACACGTTAAAAACTAATAACTGTTTTTACTTATACAAAAGCCTTCCAATCGGAAGGCTTTTTTTATGGATTGTAAAATTTAACGTAAAGTACGCAAAGATCTTGCTGTTTGGTTTTTATAAAAAAAAGGTAAAGTTCGCAAAGTCAAATCGATACAAAGCTTTGTGATCTTTGTGTTTTCTAAACATACTAACGGAAAAAATCTTTGCGAACTTTGTGGTTAAATTATTAGCAATATGAAAATCATGTTTCTCTATAATTAAAAAAGCAATTATTTTCTTATTTTGAATAGAAGGCTTTTCAGTCAAACCCATAAATATTTGTAACTTTGAACCTGATAACCAAATCAAGATTTTAACAAGTACCAAATTTTTTATTTATGAATTATATTCTTTTTGACGGTCCAGTCCGGAATGCTTTATTGCCTTTTACTTTTACAAAGCCAGTGGCTGATATTTTAATCGGAATCATGACGATTCGTCAAAAATGGGAAGCACGTTTGGGCTCAACCATAACAACTATTACAGAAGATTATTTAGCGGCCAAATTTCCGATGGTGGAAATGGAAGAAAATGTGATGATAAATGCAGCGTATTTACCAAATGATACGCTTGCTGAAATGGTTTCTGATTTAAAAGAAAACCAGGCCATTTTTAAGGGAGATGATGTAATTGCTTTTTTTACAACTGAAAATCAGGAAGAAGTTGATTTCGATTCTTATGAAATCATTCAATATAATGACGAGTGTCTTACAGTAGAACATACCTGGGATATTTTTTCAAAAAATGATGCTGCCATTCGTGCTGATTTTGCTTTCTTAACGGAAGACAGAAAATCACAGCCAATTCCAAAAAGTGTAAATGTTATCTCTCCGGAAAATATTTTCATTGAAGAAGGGGCGAAATTGGAATTTGTAACACTGAATGCTTCAAACGGTCCTATATATATAGGTAAGAATACCGAAATTATGGAAGGAACCGTAATTCGTGGACCTTTTGCTTTATGCGAAAATGCGCAGGTAAAACTGAATGCTAAAGTTTACGGAGCAACCACAGTTGGTCCTGGATCAAGAATAGGAGGAGAAGTTAAAAATTCGGTACTTTTTGCAAATTCAAATAAAGGGCATGACGGATTTTTAGGTGATTCTGTTTTGGGTGAATGGTGTAATATTGGTGCAGACAGCAACAATTCGAATCTAAAAAACAATTACGAAGAAGTGAAATTATGGAGTTATGAGACAGAAGGTTTTGCTAAAACCGGACTTCAGTTTTGTGGCTTAATGATGGGAGATCATAGTAAATGTGGAATTAATACCATGTTTAATACGGGAACTGTAGTAGGAGTTAGCGCTAATATTTTTGGAAGCGGTTTTCCTCGTAATTTTGTTCCAAGTTTTTCTTGGGGAGGAGCTGCAGGTTTTACAACGTATGTAACTAAAAAAGCTTTTGAAACCGCGAAATTGGTTATGGGAAGAAGAAATATTGATTTCGACGAAACAGAATCTGCAATCTTAGAGCATATTTTTGAAGAAACTAAAAAGTGGAGAAAAGATTAATTAGATAATTAGTCAATTTGAAAATTAGATAATTTTTGTAACCCGACAGGTTTTTAAAACCTGTCGGGTTTTGTTTTTTGCATGTCTTTAAACTGGACTGAAGTCCAGTTTAAAAATAGAATGAAAATATATTTTTGTTTTGTTATAGATTTTCAAAATTATCTAATTATCAAATTGTCACATTTTCTAATTCTCTCATTGGCACATTATCTAATTAAAATCTATCTTTGCACCTTCAAAAAAACACTTGCTAAGAAGTCTAATAATCTAAGCAGTCTAAAATCTAAAAAATCTAAATGATTACAGTTAACGATATTTCGGTTCAGTTTGGTGGAACTACATTATTTAGCGATGTTTCTTTTGCTATAAATGAAAATGATAAAATTGCCCTTATGGGTAAAAATGGTGCGGGAAAATCGACACTTTTAAAAATAATTGCAGGTCAAAGCAAACCTTCAACCGGAAGTATTTCGACTCCAAAAGATGCTGTTGTGGCTTATTTGCCTCAGCATTTATTGACTAAAGATGGTTCGACTGTAATGGAAGAAGCATCAAAAGCTTTTGGTGAGATTTTTAAAATGAAAGCCGAAATTGACGAAATCAACGAGCAATTAACGGTTCGTACTGATTATGAAAGTGACGAATACATGAAATTGATCGAAAGAGTTTCTGACTTAAGCGAGAAATATTATGCTATTGAAGAAGTAAATTATGAAGCCGAAGTTGAGAAAATTTTAGTTGGTTTAGGTTTTGAACGTGAAGATTTTACGCGTCAGACTTCTGAATTTTCAGGAGGATGGAGAATGCGTATCGAGCTTGCGAAAATCCTTTTGCAAAAACCAGATTTAATTTTACTGGATGAGCCAACGAACCACATGGATATCGAAAGTATTCAGTGGTTAGAGGAATTTTTATTAAATCAGGCTAAGGCTGTTGTGGTGATTTCGCACGATAGAGCGTTTGTAGATAATATTACAAATCGTACTATCGAGGTTACAATGGGAAGAATTTACGATTACAAAGCGAAATACTCTCATTATTTAGAATTAAGAAAAGACCGTCGTATCCATCAGCAAAAAGCTTATGATGAGCAGCAAAAAATGATTGCGGATAACAGAGCTTTTATTGATCGTTTTAAAGGAACATTTTCTAAAACCGATGCGGTTCAGTCTCGTGTTAAAATGCTGGAAAAATTAGTTATTGTTCAGGTTGATGAAGTAGATAACTCTGCGTTAAAATTAAAATTCCCTCCGGCGGCGCGTTCAGGACAATATCCTGTTGTGGTAAAAGATTTGTCTAAATCGTATGGAGATCATGTGGTTTTTAAAGATGCGAATATTGTTATCGAAAGAGGTCAGAAAGTTGCTTTCGTTGGTAAAAACGGGGAAGGAAAGTCAACCATGATCAAAGCGATCATGAAAGAAATTGGTATTGATGAAGGAAGTGTTGATATTGGTCATAATTCTCAAATTGGATATTTTGCTCAAAATCAGGCTTCATTGTTAGATGAAAATGCTACTATTTTTGAAACTATTGATAATATTGCTGTTGGTGATGTTAGAACTCAGATTAAAAATATTCTGGGAGCTTTTATGTTTCAGGGTGATGATATTACCAAAAAAGTAAAAGTACTTTCCGGAGGAGAAAAAACGCGTTTGGCAATGATAAAATTATTGCTAGAGCCAGTTAACTTGTTGATTCTGGATGAGCCTTCGAATCACTTAGATATGAAAACTAAAGATATTATTAAAGATGCATTGCGTGATTTCGACGGAACTTTAATTCTGGTTTCCCACGACCGTGATTTCCTTGATGGATTAGCAACTAAAGTATTTGAATTTGGAAACAAAAGAGTAAAAGAACATTTTGAAGATGTGGCTGGTTTCTTAGCACATAAAAAAATGGATTCTATGAAAGAGATTGAAAAATAATTTTTCAACCTATATAAAAACGAAAAAGCACAAGATGATTCTTGTGCTTTTTTATTTTGCGGAAAGAAATGGTGAAATTAAATTCTAATTCCCGGAGGAAGTAATTCTTTATACTTTGGATTTTTTTTGATAAAAAGTGCAATTTTTGTATGGATAGGCATTAATTTGAATTTCTTTTCACTTACAATTTCCATAATGCTTTTAAGTAATGAATTAATCAATTCTTGATTTTCAAAACCTTCGGGAGTATTGATTTTGGTTAGGAAAATTTTCTTTTCCTGAAATGAATACTCAACAGAAATTAGTCCTTCGGGGGTTATGGTTTCAAATTGTCTTGCGAAAGTGTTGTCTTTGATTTCCATAATTGTTGCAATAGGTTCCATAATTTTACATGTTTTTAGTAGGTTAAAAATGTTTATATAGATTAGGGTTTAATTCGCTCAAACTTCTTGTGGAGAAGATTGAATACAAATCATTTGGCATACAAAGGTAATCATTTGATTTTCAATATGAAATTATTTTTTCAATCGATTACCTAATTCTTTATTTTTTAATTTTATTTGTTTTAATGTTGAATTATGGTGTAAGATTTGCTGTGTATATTGGTAAAAAAAGTAAATTTAACTTGAAATTGAAATCTGTAATTAAAATTCCTTTTCTAGCAAATGAGTAAAATTCCTGTATATTTTATGCCTGGTTTGGCTGCAAGCTCAACCATTTTTGAAAGAATTAAATTAGATGAATCTGTTTTCGAAATGTGTTTGCTGGAATGGGAGATTCCGCAACCTAAAGAATCATTGTCTGATTATGCACTGCGAATTAGTAAAAACATCAAACATGAAAATCCGGTTTTAATTGGTGTTTCCTTTGGTGGAATTCTGGTTCAGGAAATGGCAAAACATATTCAGGTTCGGAAAATAATTATTATTTCGAGTGTTAGAAGCAATGCGGAATTTCCAAGAAGAATGAAAATTGGAAAAACGACAAAAGCGTATAAGCTCATTCCGATGAAGTTGATTTTGAATATCGAAAATCTTGCAAAATATTCTTTTGGAGAAAAAATAAACAAACGCATTAAGCTGTATGAGAAGTTTTTGGCCATGCGTGATCTTAATTATTTGCAATGGGCTGTTGAAAATGTAATTTTATGGGACAGAGATCAAAGGGATGAAAATGTTATTCATATTCATGGTGATAAGGATGATGTTTTTCCGATAAAATATATTAAGAGTTGTATTATTGTAAAAGGTGGAACGCACGTCATGATTCTCAATAAATATAAGTGGCTTAATGAGAATTTGCCTTCTATTATATTGGAAGATTAGTAATAGCTTCTTTATAGGGATAGATCTTCTTATGAAAAAGAGTGCCCTAGCCCTGATGGGAGGGAAAATCCTTTTGTGCCGGGGTTCGGCACAAAAGATTGGAAGGACAGCAGGAAATAGCTCCTAATTATTAATCTAATTTTAAAATTCCAAATTCAAAAAAAGAAAACATTCTAAATGAGATTGCTTCGTCTTTCGCAATGATAAAAAAAATCCCAAACGCCATTAATTGGAATTTGGGATTTTAAATATTGAAATTTAAAGAAGTTTAGATTTTCTTCATTTGTTCTTTCATCATGGTGATTTGCTCTTTCAGCATGCCTTGTTTGTCTAATTTCTTAGCTTCATTCAATAAATTGGTTGCTTCAAGCTTTCTTCTGCGTGACATTGCAACTCCTGCAAGGTTTAATTTAGCTACTGCTAAATCCATATCCATAGATAATCCAAGTTCGATTGCTTTTTTGAAATGTTTCTCAGCCTGGTTGATATTAGTTTGAGATAACATAATTCCGTGTAGGTAATTAAAATATCCTTGTTGTTTTCTAACTAATGCCGATTCCGGATTTTTGATGTATGCCAACCAGTTTTTAGCTCCTTCAAAATCTTGTTTTCTTAATTTTAGGAAGGCTAAAAGGATGAATTCGTTTTTGAAATAAAGAAAAATCGGAATTGCTGTCAATAATATAAGGAAAATACCATTCCCGATATTACTCTCAGTAAATTGCCAAACGCCAGCAACTACAAGAAGTCCGGCCAAAATAAGCTTAATATTTTTGTTAAACATAATAGGTGTATATTTGTGATTGCAAATATAGTAAAATGAATTAAAAATATTTTTATTAAAGTACTTGCCAGAAAAAAAAGTCTTTGTATATTTGCACTCGGTTTTAGAATAACGATATTCAAAAACAGAAAAGAGATATTAGATACCATTTTAAAGATACAAAGCAATGAGCAAAAGAACGTTTCAACCATCGAAAAGAAAAAGAAGAAATAAGCACGGATTTATGGACAGAATGGCTTCTGCGAATGGAAGAAAAGTTCTAGCGCGTAGAAGAGCAAAAGGAAGACATAAATTAACTGTTTCTAGCGAGCCTAGACACAAAAAATAATGTTTGTATAAACATACATAAGGCGATTACTTTTTTAGTATCGCCTTTTTTTATACCTTGTCGGTAAAAAAAGCCGCAACGTTCTAGTTTAGAATACACTACGAATGTTTTTTTAAGTACATTATATAACTACACAATACAAATACAATGCCTAAAGACACATCAATAAAATCAGTTTTAATAATAGGATCAGGTCCTATTGTTATTGGTCAAGCTTGCGAATTCGATTATGCAGGATCTCAATCTGCACGTTCTATTCGTGAAGAAGGAATTGAAGTTATCTTGATAAACTCAAATCCAGCGACTATTATGACCGACCCAACCATGGCGGATCATGTATATTTGAAACCATTAACTACAAAATCGATTATTGAAATTCTGAAGGAACATCCACAAATTGATGCGGTTTTGCCAACAATGGGGGGACAAACTGCGTTGAATTTATGTCTGGAAGCTGATGAAAAAGGAATTTGGCAGGATTTCGGAGTAAGATTAATAGGTGTTGACGTAAATGCTATTAATATTACCGAGGACAGAGAGCAATTTAAACAATTGCTTCAAAAAATAAATGTACCTACTGCACCGGCAAAAACAGCTACTTCTTTCCTTGAAGGAAAAGAGATTGCTCAGGAATTTGGATTTCCTTTAGTAATTCGTCCTTCGTTTACATTAGGAGGAACTGGAGCGGCTTTTGTTCACAGTAAAGAAGAATTTGACGAAAAACTAACCTACGGATTAGAAATGTCACCAATTCACGAAGTACTGATTGACAAAGCTTTGTTAGGATGGAAAGAATATGAATTAGAACTTTTGAGAGATAAAAATGATAATGTTGTAATTATCTGTTCAATTGAAAATATGGATCCAATGGGAATTCATACCGGAGATTCGATTACGGTTGCACCAGCAATGACATTATCAGATACTACTTTCCAAAAATTACGTGATTACGCGATCTTGATGATGCGTAGTATCGGAAATTTTGCAGGAGGCTGTAACGTACAATTCGCAGTTTCGCCAGATGATAAAGAAGATATCGTAGCGATCGAGATTAATCCTCGTGTGTCACGTTCTTCTGCTTTGGCATCAAAAGCAACTGGTTATCCAATTGCTAAAATTGCTTCTAAACTTGCTTTAGGATACAATTTAGATGAATTACAAAACCAAATTACAAAATCGACTTCGGCTCTTTTTGAACCGACATTGGATTATGTAATTGTAAAAATACCACGTTGGAACTTTGATAAATTTGAAGGTGCCGACAGAACTTTAGGACTTCAGATGAAATCTGTTGGTGAAGTAATGGGAATTGGACGTTCGTTCCAGGAAGCTTTGCATAAAGCTACACAATCATTAGAAATCAAAAGAAATGGTTTAGGTGCTGATGGGAAAGGATATACGAATTATGAGCAAATTATCGAGAAACTGACTTTTGCAAGCTGGGATCGTGTTTTTGTAATTTATGATGCAATTGCAATGGGAATTCCGTTGAGCCGTATTCATGAAATCACAAAAATCGATATGTGGTTCTTGAAACAATACGAGGAACTTTATACTTTAGAAAAAGAAATTTCAAACTATAAGATTTCTAATCTTCCAAAAGAATTGTTACTTGAAGCAAAACAAAAAGGTTTTGCCGACAGACAAATCGCTCACATGATGAATTGTCTTGAAAGTGAAGTTCACACTTTACGTATGGATCAAAACATCAATCGTGTGTTTAAACTGGTTGATACTTGTGCAGCAGAATTTAAAGCACAAACACCTTATTACTACTCGACTTTTGAAGCTGAAATCGAAAAAGCAAACGGCGAGCGTTATGTAGATAACGAAAGTATTGTAACAGATAAAAAGAAAATCATCGTTTTAGGTTCAGGACCAAACAGAATTGGACAAGGAATTGAGTTTGATTATTCTTGTGTGCACGGAGTTTTGGCAGCAAAAGAATGTGGTTACGAAACAATTATGATCAACTGTAATCCTGAAACAGTTTCGACTGATTTTGATACAGCTGATAAATTATACTTTGAGCCTGTTTTCTGGGAACATATTTACGATATCATTCAGCATGAAAAACCAGAAGGTGTTATTGTTCAGTTAGGTGGACAAACAGCTTTGAAATTGGCTGAAAAATTATCTAAATATGGAGTAAAAATCATCGGAACTAGTTTTGATGCACTTGATTTAGCCGAAGACAGAGGACGTTTCTCAGACTTATTGAGAGAATTACACATTCCTTTCCCACAATTCGGAATTGCTGAAACAGCAGATGAAGCTTCTGCACTTGCAGATACTTTAGACTTCCCATTATTGATTCGACCTTCTTATGTATTAGGAGGCCAGGGAATGAAAATTGTAATCAACAAAAAAGAATTAGAAGAGCACGTTATCAATTTATTGAAAACGATTCCAGGAAATAAATTGCTTTTAGATCATTATTTAGCCGGTGCAATCGAAGCAGAGGCAGATGCAATTTGTGATGCTGATGGTAATGTTTACATCATCGGAATTATGGAGCATATAGAACCGTGTGGAGTTCATTCTGGAGATAGTAATGCTACTTTGCCTCCTTTTAACTTAGGAGAGTTTGTAATGCAACAAATAAAAGACCATACTTACAAAATTGCGAGAGCTTTAAAAACAGTAGGTTTGATCAATATTCAGTTTGCAATTAAAGATGATACGGTTTACATTATCGAAGCAAATCCTAGAGCTTCGAGAACAGTACCGTTTATTGCAAAAGCTTACGGAGAGCCTTATGTAAACTACGCTACAAAAGTAATGTTAGGGCACAATAAGGTAACAGACTTCGATTTTAATCCACAATTAAAAGGATATGCGATCAAACAACCGGTTTTCTCTTTCAGTAAATTCCAAAATGTAAACAAAGCATTAGGACCTGAAATGAAATCAACAGGAGAAAGCATTTTGTTTATTGATGATTTGAAAGACGATCAATTCTACGAATTGTATTCAAGAAGAAAAATGTATTTGAGTAAATAATCTCAGATTCTTATATAAATGAAAAGCTCCAATGAAAATTGGAGCTTTTTTTTGATTCTTAGATAAAGATGAATGCGTTTAATATTTTGGGACAATATTAAAAGTAAGAAAAAGAGTATTTTTATTTAAATAAATCTTATTTTTATAGGATTAATCTTAAAAAAAATACAACCATGAAAAGCACGAAACAAATTATGTTGATAATTACTTTATGTATTTCACAACTTTTTATTCAATGTAGTACTGATGATAATAAGGTAAATGAAGAAAAGACAAGAAAGGAAAGTTATACTGAGGAAATCATTTTATTAAGAAATTATATTGCGACTAGTTTGAATATAAGTATAACAAAAATTATTTATTATTCAAGTCATAGCACTTTTATAATCGATGGAGACGTCTCGATGTCTTTAGAGGAGGCAAGAAATCGATACAATGATTCGGGTTTAAAAAATGCCAACAAAAGTAATCAAAGGGCTAGCCCATATCTTATGAGTCCGGAAATGTTCTAGGATATTTATTTACTACTCAACAACCTGGAACTAGTGCACCTTATAGTTTTGGAATTTATGAAGCTAGACCAGGGCAATTCCTTCTTATGTATACCATTATAACTTCTCAACAAAAGATTCTGACGCTGTATTAAAATCTATTGTAGGATATGTAAGTACTAAATTAATAGAAAAAGATGGTCAAAAAGTGCCTATTTGGCTTTGATAGAAATAATGTTAAATTGGATTTGAATCGAAGCTGTATTTTGTATTATTTGTGTACTTATTTTAAAAAGAGAAAGCTCCATTATTTGGAGCTTTCTCTTTTTAAAATAAATAAGACATTATTATTTAATCAATTGCTGCAAAGGCTTCAATTGTTCCATGTCGATTTTTGATTCTTTCAAAACCGACATTAAAGTCATAATGTTATTCGGGTTCATGTTTTTTCCCAGAACGCGAACTACTGCAAAACCATTTTCTTTTCTGTTCGCAAAAACTACAAACTCTTCGATGTTTTCATCCGTGCCAACGTAACTTATAGAAGCACCATCTTTACCTGAACCAAAAGACATTAGTTTTTGGTATTTTGGATCTTTCAAAATCGCTTTAACTTTTGCTCTTTCGGTTTCAAATTGTACCTGATTTTTAGCATTTGCTTTGAACGCCAGTATGTTCATTTTATCAAAAGAATTTAAAGCTTCGGTTTGTGCTGCTGTTAATTTCGTTTTTTCAATGTTTAGAATAGTTGGCGAAATATCAAAAGCGATAAAATCCTTATTATCAGTATTTTGTACGAAATATTTTTGCAATGATGGTTCAGAATTACAACTTATTAAAGTTAATAATGCTAAAAGGACTGTGGTAAAGACGCTTGTTCTCATGATTATTTTTTGCCTTTAGAGGCTTTTTTTAAGTCAGAACCACCAGGAAGTTGCATCTTGTCTGTTAGTACTGAGATTTCGTTGATATCAAAATTACCTGTTAAAGATAATAAAACTGTTTCGTCGCCTTTAGCTCCGTCAACGTACATCAGTAATTCTCTTACCTGAGAGTCTGTTGCTCCTGATTTTACTGATATTTTTACGTTTCTGCCACCGTCATTGATTCTCATTAATTCTTCTAAACCAGCTGTTTTTACATATTTATCTGCTGAAGCTTTCATATCAGCTTCGATTTTAGGATTTTTGGTTGTAAACACTTTTAGATAGTCTAGTTTTTTAATTAGACTGATGTATTGTTGCATTTCTTTATCAGAAGCATCAACTTTTACTTTGCTCATTAAATCGAACATCTTTTTGTTTACAATTACTGAAGTTACATCGTCCTGACCATCAAATTTGTCAAATGCTCCTTGTGCATAAAAAGTAGTTGTAACGAATGCGAAAACTAGTGTTATGATGAAATTTTTCATTTTGTTTATTTTTTTTGATTGATTTAATTACTGTTTAAAAATTTTGTTTTTTGATTGTTCATATTCCTGAATGTATTGTACACTTTCAATACCTACATTCACATTGTTTGATAATAAGGCCAAAGCTTTTTGCGTTGCTGCAAGGGCTTCTTCCGGATCATCATAGGTTCCTAATTCTGATTGCGCTACAACCGGAGCTGTAGTTTCCTGGCTCACATAATAAAAGGTTCCAATTCCGAGTAAAACAACAACTGAAGCTGCAATTGATAACCACGCCACATTTCGTTTCTTAGTTTGTAGTGGTATCTCTTGCGTTGTTTTTTGTTGTTTTACCTGAGAGAAATAACCAAACATTGGTTTGTATTGCTCCAAATGCTGCGCAACATCTGATGAAGAAAAGTATTCTTTTAATTCTTTTTCTTCGGCAATAGTAGTTTCTCCCTGAAAGTATTTTTCTAATATATTTTCTATTTTATCTAATTCCATAACTGTGTGTATTAACCATTGATTCTCTTATTTTTTTTCTCGCTCTCGAAAGTGCTACCCGAATAGCAGTTTCATTCATATTGACAATTTTCGCAATTTCATCAAATTCATATTGTTCAACATCGCGAAGCTGAATTAATATTTGGAGTTGCTCGGGCAACTGATTTATAATTTTTTCGACCCATTCCAGACTATCAGAATCTTCCAGTTTTTTATCTAATTGCGGTTCACGATCTGTATAATTATTATGAACTATTTTTAGATTTCCCGCTCTTTTAGATTTTAGCTGATCCAAACAATAATTTTTGGTCATTGTCATCGCCACAGCTTCAATATTATTGTAGGTATCCAAATTTTCTTTTTTATTCCACAATTTTACCATTACTTCCTGAGTGGCGTCTTCAGCTTCTTCAGTACTGGTAAGTAATCTTTTTGCCAGACGAAAAACTTTGTCTTTAAAAGGATTAATCAATTCTATAAACGCAACTTGATTCATAATTGGTTATTTGTTGGTTTTTGGTCGGTTATAAGTTGCTTTTTTATTATGATTTTTTTAAAATTAATCAATGTTTATAAGTAAGCTTATATAGTCAAGACGAGGCACTATTATTTTTGTTACAACGTGTTTATGATTTTTTTTTGAAAAAAGAACCTAAACTGAATATAGTTAAAACTAAAGGTAGTATTTTTACGTTAATATATTTATTGATACCACTATACCTAATTATATGAAAACAATATTAAAGAGTTTACTGCTTATATTTTTGCTGGCATTTGCTCTGCAATCATGTGAAGATCAGGACGATGTTGCTGCTCCGGCAGATTTACAGGTGAACGATTTTATCTGGAAAGGATTGAATCAGTTTTACTTATGGCAACCTGATGTTCCTAATTTAGCTGATGATCGTTTTAGTTCTCAGGAAGCACTTAACTCTTTTTTGAAAGGATATTCTAAGCCTGAAGATTTATTTCAGGATTTATTAAATAAACCAAGTAGTAAATTTCCGAAAGGACAGGCAATTGACCGTTTTAGCTGGATTGTAGATGATTATACTGTTTTGGAAGGAGAACTTCAGGGAACAACAAAAAATGATGGAGTAGATTTTAGATTAAGTTACAAACCTGGAAGTACTACAGATTTAGTGGGTTTTGTGCGATATATTATTCCAAATTCTGATGCTTCAACGAAAGATATTAAGCGTGGAGATTTATTTACGGCAGTAAATGGAACGCAGCTTACGGTTTCAAATTATCAGGCACTTTTGAATGCTGATAGCTATACATTGAATATGGCTACTATCAACGGAACAACTATTACATCTAATGGTAAAACGGTAGCTCTGGTTAAAACAACTTTAGATGAAAATCCAATTTTTATCAATAAAGTTATTATTTCAGGAAGTCATAAAATTGGTTATTTGATGTATAACGGATTTTATGCTAATTATGATGCCCAACTTAATAACGCTTTTGCTACATTAAAATCACAAGGAGTAACGGATTTCGTTTTAGATTTAAGATATAATGGAGGTGGTTCGATTCAAACAGCTTCAAGATTAGCAAGTATGATTACAGGTCAGTTTGCAACTAAGATTTTTGCTAAAGAAAAATGGAATCCAAAGGTGAATGAATATTATGAAAGTGAAGATCCGGAATCGTTGAATGTTAGATTTGTAGATAAAATAGACGGAGCTGCAGTTAATAGTTTGAATTTATCTAAAATATATATCATTACTACAGATGGAACTGCATCTGCAAGTGAATTGGTTATTAACGGACTTGTGCCTTATATTTCTGTAGTTCAGGTAGGAGAAACAACGGTTGGTAAAAACGTGGGTTCAGTAACATTGTATGATTCACCTAGTTTTGGAAAAACAAACCGAAATCCAAATCACAAATATGCTATGCAACCTTTAGTTTTAAAGATTGTAAATGCTGCTGATTTTGGTGAATATACAAATGGTTTACCACCTACTTATGAGCAATTGGAATACATTAATAATATGGGAGTTCTGGGAGATCCATCTGAACCTTTATTGAATTTAACTATTTCAAAAATTACAGGTTCAACTGCGAAGAAAATACAACAGGACAGAACACAAGCTTTAAGAACGTTTACAGATATTAAAGCGATGAACGGAATAAGAAATCAAATGTATACTGAAAAAGCACCGGAAGGGCTTTTGAGAGCATTAAAATAAAATCGGAATAAAAGGAAAAAGGCTTTCAGAAATGAAAGCCTTTTTTACAAAAAAAATCCAAAAACTAATTTAAAAATAAAGGAATATTAATTGTTAAAGTAAAAACCATTTGGTCCTACGCCAACCGTTAATTCTTTTTGCAAACTTCCACTTAAATTGTAGATGTAAGCTTTGCTGTTTGATCCGAAATCGCCACCATCAGCAATAAATATTTTATCATTTTCTACTGCAAAACCATAAATTGAACCTCCTGCAGGAAGACTGGCAGTTGCAATTGCTGTTGTTGAAGCAGCTGTTGCAGTAGTACTAATTGCATAGACTGATTTATTAGAAGTATAATAAATCTTATCATTATAAATATCTAAATATCCAGCTCTGTCTAAAGATGCAGGGAAAGTGATTTTAGTAACCGACTTATCAGATAATTTTACTTTTACAATTTCGCTTCTGTTATTACCATAAGGAGCTCTCAAAACATACAAAATGCCATCTTTAACTTCCATACTATCTCCATCATAACCAATTGTTACCGGAGTTTCTAATGCTTTTGTTGCAGGATTTACTACCAGTACTTTGTCATTAGAAGAATCTGTAATGTATAATTTATTGTTTTCCAATAAAATTCTATTCGCAGTTGCGCCCAATTCGATTTTAGATTCTACTTTATTGGTAGCCAAATCGATTATTGCAATATAATCATCAGTATCTCCAGTTGCCGGGTTGATATATGAGTAAGTGTTTGCATTCGTTACATAAGCTTTTCCATCTTTTACAACTCCGTATCTTGGATTAGAAAGACCTGTTTCAACTTTTGCAATTAATTTAAAAGTATATCTGTTTACAACGTTAATTACATTTGATCCACCAGCAATGATATACGCTTTATCTCCATCAAAAAAGATGTTTTGAAGATATACTCCTGCAAAATCACCAGCATTTACAGTTTTGTAAACATCTGATGTAAAATTGGCTAAATCATCACTGGCAAAAGAAACTGAACCACCGCCAGAATTTCCTTCATTTAAGATGAAAAATCCATTATCATAAACTCCTTTAGGATCATCATTGTTGTCATCATTTGAACAAGAAACAAAAAGCGATGCGCTTAATGCTACTAAAAATAGTCTGGTTAACTTCATTATATTAAAATTTAAGGTTTAAATACACATTAAAATTTCTGCCTGGCATTGGCCTGTTTTCAAGACTTTCATAATTTTCATTCCAAAGATTTAAAACCTGAAACCCTAGTTTGAAAGAACTTAAAAATTTAAAATCGTAGTCGATTCCTATATTGGAAACCATATAGGCCTCTACAATTTCATTTGGATCATTATCGGATTGTGTGTACACAAAACCGTTATACAAAAATTGGTAATAAGCTGAAATATTATTTCTTGAATAAGAAACAGCTGCAGTAACTTTATTAAAAGGGACAAAAAAGAGTTGTTTGTCAGTTGCTATATCTTTAGAAACTGTGTAAGCGTAAGTTGCATTAGCACCAAAATAATTTTTGCCATATTGTTTTTTCCAGCTCAATAAAGTTTCAGTTCCGTAAGTATTGACTTTATCTGTATTTTGAGGTGTCCAGATTCCGTTACTTCCAGGAACCCAACGCAATAAATCGGTAATTTTGATGTAGTAGAAAGTCTGCGTAAGCGAAATGTTTTTATAAGTAAACACATTTCCAATTTCTGCCTGATACGAACTTTCTGGCTTTAAATCCGGATTTCCGCCTTCTTCCCAATATAAATCATTGAAAGTTGGAATTCTGAAATTTCGGGATAAATTCAATTTCAAATTGTATAATTTTCCAAATTGATACGAAGATCCTAAGGAGAATAAAACAGGTGATTTATAATTGTCTGTAAATTCTTTTCTAATTCCAAATTCGTTTTTCCAATCTTTTGAAAAATCTTGTTTTATCAATAATGCAGCAGAACTAATTTCTCTGGTATTATCGCCAAAACCACTTCCAAAACCTTTGGTTTTGTTATAATCTAAAATCCCGTTTATTTGTGTTGATTTAAAAAGCGTATATCCTAAATCAGCTTTGGCAATAAAGCTTTCTGTTTTTCCGAAAGTATATTGATTAGTTGAATTATCAGCGTAATATTGATAATTTTCAAAAATATAAGCAGTTTTGAAATTGGTTTTAAATCTTCCGAAATCGCCATCGTATTCTAATAAATTTCGATTGAAACCATTCACATATTTGCTTTTGGTTTCTGTCTCGGTTATTAAGGAAGTATTTCGATCAGTATTAGAAGTTTGGCTGTATAATTTCAGACTGTTTTTGGCATTAAATTTATAACCCAAATTAGCGCTCATGGTAATAACATCGTATTGCCCGTTTTGGTTCCAGCGCTGTTCGCCTTTCCAGGTATATTGATTGAGGTATTTATAATCGTTTGTCGAGCTATTTTTAGAAAACCCAATTTGAGCGCTCCATTTTTCGTTAGAAATATTAGTTTTATAATTGATTCCGATAGTATTGAAACTTCCGTAATCTAGTTTTAAATTATTCTCAAAACGATTATAAAATGCTAAATCGTTATTTAAATGGACAGTTCCTCCAACGGCTCCACTTCCATAAATTACGCTTCCTCCGCCGGCTTTCACACTAACTGAATTATAATCAGAACCTGAAATTGTATTGAAATCAGTACTCCCATTCATTTGAGAATTAATGTTGATTCCGTTCCAGATTACAGCAGTTTGTGATGAAGTCGTTCCTCTAAAAGCAACTGTAGAAAGCATACCGCGTCCGTATTCTTTGAAATAAATAGTGGAGTTAAAGTTTAAAAGATCTGTTAATAAAGCTTCATTTTTATTGATAACAGAATCATTGAGTTTTAAAACAGATTGTGAAGCAGAATATTTTTTAAGATTAGAATCAGAAACGACAACTGTTTTCAATTTTGTAATAGAGTCATTCTGCGCCGAAATAATCTGGCACAAAAACAGCAAACAAAAAGCGAAACGTTTTTTTAAAGTCATAATTTCTACACTCTTTTTCCCGAGAGTTCGATATTTGTTATAAAGGCAGGTCTCCTGGCTTGCGTCTTGTTGTTTACCTTCCCATTCGTCGTGGCGAACAGTGGTTTTGTAGTTAACAACAAGCATTCTTTTCAGAACTAAGCTTACAGTTGCGGGTACAGCTCAAGATTTTACTTGATTCCCTTTTAATGTGCTTTTAAAAATTAAAACACAACCTTAAATTTCGGGCAAAGATAAAGTTAAATATGTTGAATTATCAAATTTGTTTTACTTTTTAGGTCAAATTCTAAACAGAATCATCCTCAAAGCTCAATTTTAATGACTTCGCCAAAATCTACTTTATTTTGAAAAGCATCTTTTAAGGGCAAAGAAGAATAATGACATAAGATACTTCTTATAACTCCGGCATGACAAACCACAACAATTGGCTGATCCATTTCTTTTGAAGTTAAATCAGTTAGAAAATCTCTAACACGTTGGTGTAATTCGACGAAAGATTCTCCATTTGAAGCAGGAACGTTTACAAAATCTTCCATCCAGGGATTGAGTTGTTCAGGCAGAATATCATTCCATTTTTTCATTTCCCAATCGCCAAAATTCATTTCCATTAAACGATTGTCTTCCTGATAAGATAGAGTTTTAACATTCTCTTGAATGTACTTTGCCAAAAGAACACAACGTTTTAACGGGCTGGAAAAAAGATGTGCTTCTGAAGGTAATTGCTTTGTAATATTTTCAAAAATCGATTCAAAAGGTTCGGCTATGTTTACATCAGATTGTCCGTAACAAATTCCTTTTTCGCAAGTCGTTTCAGTGTGACGAATTAAATAAATTTCCATATAAAAAGAAAGCTTAAATAATAAACAACTTCGCAAACTTGTTGTGTTGCACCCAGACAATCTCCTGTATAGCCGTCAATCCATTTTTGAAAATAGCGCGCCAAAAAATAACGTGTTATAAAAACAGGAATTAAAAGAAATAAGAATTCGTACTGAAAATAAGAAAGCGCCAAAAGCGGCAATAATCCGAAGAAAAAGGCTCCGAAAATTTCTTTCCATGTATGCTTTTTAGCAATAGGTTTACTTTTACTCGAAGCATCAACGCGCGAATATTCGTGTGTAAAAATGATAGAAATGGCCGCCAATCGGCTCAAAGCGTGAGCTGAAATGAATAAAAGAAAAATCTTAAGAAGTCCGCTATAACTTTCTATCTGAAAAATAGAAATCGATTCAGAAAGTAATTTAAATTTCAATAAAAATAATAAAACCAAACCAATTGCTCCATAAGCACCAATGGCACTGTCTTTCATAATCATCAGGATTTTTTCTTTGGTCCAGCCGCCGCCAAAACCGTCACAAACATCAGCAAAACCATCTTCATGAAAAGCGCCAGTTGTTAGAATTGAAGCGATAATAGCTAAAATTACAGCAATTTCAATAGACAAAAATTGAGCGAAAATATAAAAGGCAAAAAAAGAAATACTTCCCACAATCCACCCAATAAATGGAAAATAACGTGTGGCTTTATTTAAATAATCAGGATTGTGATCTATGTTTTTTGGACACGGAATTCTTGTGTAAAACATTAAGCAAGTGAAGAAGATGTGTAGTTCTTTTTTCATTTAAAAAAGGGTATTTGTTTGAATTTTAATAGAATAGATTTTAAATGGTTTTGTCATTTCGACGAAGGAGAAATCACATCCAGAGAGCGACGCACTGTATGTAAGTTTCTAGTGTGATTTCTCCTTCGTCGAAATACCAATAGGAGACTTCATCATTTTCTACTAACTCCTGCACTCTCAAAACTAGCCATTTCATTCAGAAAAGCTTCCGCTGATTTTAAAATTGGGAAAGCAACTGCACAGCCCGTTCCTTCTCCCAGACGCAAATCTAAATTTAAAATTGGTTTTGCCTTTAAATATTGAAGTAATTTTTGATGCGCCTGTTCAGCAGAACAATGACAAAAAACAGCATTTTTAATTATAGAAGGATTTATTTTTGAAGCAATTAAAAAGGCCACGCTGCAAATAAAACCATCAACTAAAATCAACATTTTGTTATCAAAAGCCGTTAACATTCCGCTTGCCATTTGTATAATTTCAAATCCGCCAAAATAGGCTAGTTGCTCTTTTAATTCGGCTTGACCGGAATAATTTAAAATTGCTTTTTTAAGAAATTCCTGTTTCTGAAGTAACTTTTCATTTTCAACACCAGTTCCTTTTCCAACGCATTCTTCAATAGGAAAACCAGTTAAAAGGCTCATTAAAATGGACGCTGTAGAGGTATTTCCAATTCCCATTTCACCAAAACCAATGCAGTTTGAACCTGTTTTTGATATATTTTCGACAATGATTTTACCTTTCTCAAAACACAATTGCAATTCGGTTTCGCTCATGGCCGGCGCATGCAGGAATGATTGCGTTCCTTTTGCAATTTTAGCATTTATAAGATTTGCGTTTGTCGGAAAATCATAATTTACGCCTGAATCTACAATCGACAATTGAATGTGATTTTGTTTGCAAAAAATATTTATCGCTGCGCCACCTTCCAGAAAATTACCTATCATTTGGCGCGTTACATCTTGCGGATAAGCACTCACACCATGATTTGCAATTCCGTGATCTGCTGCAAAAACAACAATATTCGGATTTATAATTTTCGGATTTAAAGTTTCAAAAACCGTTGCCATCTGAAAAGCTAAAGTTTCTAAAGTTCCTAAAGCACCAACAGGCTTGGTTTTGCCGTCTATTTTTTCTTGTAAAAGGGTACTGAAATTATTTTGGTTTTCAATCTCAGTTTGTCTTTTTGTTTTTAAATCAGAAATATAACTGTCTGTTACATTTTTAATTTCTGTACAAATCGGTTTTTCTGATTTTTGCCTCCAGTGCAATTGTTGCAACATGGGTTGATTATCATAATTAGTGGCCGGTTTTCCCACACAGAAATAACCTAAAGGTTCGATGTTTTCAGGTAAATCAAGTATTTTTTTAAACTGATAATAATTCAAAATCGAAACCCAGCCCATACCATAACCTTGATCGGTTAGGGAAAGCCAAATATTCTGAGCCGCACAAACCGAACTAAATTTTACTGCTTCATTGCTTCCAACGGTTCCAATTGTAAATTGATTTAAAACCGATCTGTCATAAGCGATAATAAGTCCAACTGGTGCTTCTTCAATGGCTTCAAGTTTCAGGGATCTATAATGTTCTTTTTGTTCCGGATTATCGGTTAAAGATTCAGCTTTTTTATTGTAATCCAAAAACAAATTTTTGATAGCACTTTTTACTTCTGCCGATTTAATGATATAATAACGTGTAGCATCTGTAAGTCCAACAGATGGCGCCCAATGTCCTGCCTGCAAAGCTTTTTCAATCACTTCATCAGGAACTTCATCGGCGGTAAAATGTCGGGTATCACGACGCGATTTTAAAATATCATCTAAATTACTCATGTTGTTGGGTTAAAATTCCAATAAAAAAAATCCAAATTCCAATAAAAAAAATTAATTTGAATGTTTGAATTTATGCAAAGTTAAGGCAATACCTTGGAATTTGAATTTATCCCGAGGCTTCGGGATGGAATTTTATTTAATTTTTACTGGAATTCCTGAAACCATCAAAATCACTTCATCTGCATTTGAGGCCAAAAATTGATTCATCCAGCCTTGAAGTTCTGTGAATTTTCTTCCGATATGGGTTTCGGCATGAACACCCATTCCAATTTCGTTTGTAACAATAATTAGTGTTGCGTTTTCCTGGTTTGCAATCGTAAGAAACTCTTTTTTTGCTTCTTCTAAACTTAAAATCACATCATATTTATGGTCGACAAAAAAGTTAGTCAGCCAAAGCGTGACACAATCAATTAAAGCAACTTTTTCTGAAAAATTAATTTCGCTTAAATGTTTTTCTTTTTCAATGTTAGTCCAACGTTGGTCGCGTTCTTGCTGATGACGATCGATTCTGGTTTGGAAATCATCGTCCCATTTTCTGGCTGTTGCCACATAAATTGGTGCATCTGAAAGTTTTAATGCTAAATTTTGTGCATAACTGCTTTTTCCAGATCGCTCGCCGCCGGTAATTAAGTAAATCATTTTGTTCTTGAGTTATGAGTTTTGAATTATAAGTTATGAGTTTTTTGACGGAAATTAAAAAATGAATTGAATAAGTAATGAACTCAAAATTCATAATTTATAACTCAAAATTATTTATAAGGGCAATGACGACAACCATTTCCACAGCAATTGCCACGTTTCAAATGAAACCAACTGGTAAAGACAGTATTGCCATCTTCCTTATAATAATCGATATCTTCAATAAGTTTTGCGGTTTTTGGTAAAGATATGGCTTTATTTTGTAAAGCTTTTGTAGGCGTCATAGTTTCGACATAAGCATCTATTTTGTCTACGCAGGCTTCTTTAAAGCAAAGAGGACAAAGACAATCTCCTCCTTCAGAAAGATTAAAAATAGGAGGGTAATCATTACACCAACATTTATTTTCAACAGAAGTATCTCCGCAGCTAAAATTAGATTCGCAACTTGAGCAAACTTTGGTTTTTGTGGTATTCATAAATAGTAAAAGATAATTTGTTGAATTTTGTAAGAATAAAAGTAAACAAAAAAAATAGAAATTGCCTTACCTTTGTCGTCATAGAAAATTTAAATAATGAAATTGTAACATTCAAAATCTGTGCCGATATTGGGACTTAACGATTTCAAATTCCAAAATAGTATAACTAACATATGAAACATTTATTACCTAAAACGTTTTATGTTTTGTCTTTTTTTCTTCTTATAGGTTGTAAAAAAAATGAAACTGCTGAAGTTGCAAAATCTCCAATTGCCCAAAATAGTATAGAATATGCATCTGGACTTTCTATTGTAAAACACGAAGGATATTCGGTTGTAATAGTTTCAAATCCATGGCCAAATGCCAATAAAGATTTCAAATATATTTTAAAAGAAAAAGATGCCAAAGTTCCGGATAGCCTCCAAACTTATACCACAATCAAAGTTCCGTTGGAAACGGTTGTTGTTACATCAACTACTAATATTCCCTATCTTGAAATGTTGGATGTTGAAAATAAATTGGTAGGTTTTCCACATACCGATTATATCTCTTCTGAAAAAACCAGAATTTTAATTGATAAAGGTTCGGTAAAAAACGTTGGGCAAAATGAAAAATTAAATATTGAACAATTAATAGAATTGTCGCCAGATTTAATTGTGACTTTTGGAGTTGACAATAATAATCCGATGCTGGATAACTTAAAGAAAAGTGGTTTAAATGTTATGATTCAGGCCGACTGGATGGAACAATCTCCACTTGGAAAAGCCGAATGGATTAAACTCTATGGAGCCTTGTTTAGTAAAGAAGATAAAGCCAAAGAATTATTTGACAAGATTGTCGAAAGCTATAATCAGGCTAAAAAATTAGTAGCCGAAAAGCCTGCAACCACAACCGTTTTATATGGTTCTATGTATGAAGACGTTTGGTACGTTGCAAAAGGAAATAGCTGGGTAGCACAATTTATGAAAGATGCACAGTCTAATTATTTATGGGCCGATTTAAAAGGAACCGGAAGCGAAGGTTTATCATTCGAAAAAGTATTAGACAAAGCCAAAACTGCTAACGTTTGGATTGCTTCAGGATCTTTTCAGACTTTAGCCGAATTGCAGAAAGCAAATCCGCATTATAGTGAATTTGATGCTTTTAAAAATAAAACCATTTATACTTTAGAAAGTAAGTTTGGAGCAACCGGCGGAACTATTTATTATGAATTATCGCCAAGCCGTCCAGATTTGGTTTTGAAAGATTATATAAAAATTTTTCACCCGGATTTACTGCCGAGTTATGAGTTTACTTTTGCATCTAAACTGAACTAAATTGGCAAACAAAAAACGAAATACCATTTTATTTATCGTTCTGGGTTTAGGGCTTCTTCTGATGTTTTTTGCAAGTCTTAGTTTGGGTTCGGTGAATATTCCGTTTAAAGATGTTTATGCGAGTTTAACTGGAGGTCAGGCAAGTAAATCAACCTGGGAATATATTATTATCAATTACCGTTTACCAAAAGCAATTACAGCAGTTTTAGTCGGAACCGGACTTTCAATAAGTGGTTTGTTGATGCAGACTTTGTTTAGAAATCCGCTTGCAGGACCGTATGTTTTAGGATTAAGTTCAGGTGCAAGTCTGGGAGTGGCCTTTGTGATTCTCGGTGCTGGATTTTTGCCTTCTTTTTTGAAAATTATCGCATTATCATCATACGGAATTGTTTTGGCTTCGACTTTAGGAAGTACACTTGTTTTATTATTGGTTTTAGTAGTTTCACAACGATTACGCGATACGATGGCTATCTTAATTGTCGGATTAATGTTTGGAAGTTTTACAACCGCAATTGTTAGTGTTTTAACTTACTTTAGTACTGCCGAACAACTGCAAAAATTTACATTTTGGTCGCTAGGAAACCTTGGAAATCTTTCCTGGAAATCAATCACAGTTTTAGGTGTCAGTGTATTTTTTGGCTTAATTTTAAGTGCAGGCAGTATTAAGCCTTTGAATGCTTTGCTTTTGGGCGAAAATTATGCTAAAAGTATGGGGCTGAATTTCAAAAAAGCACGTTTGATCATTATTTTTGCAACCAGTATTTTAGCCGGAAGTATAACTGCTTTTGCTGGTCCAATTGCTTTTATTGGTTTAGCTGTTCCGCATATCGCAAAACTTACTTTTCAAACCAGTAACCATATGATTTTGTTTTGGAGTACATTGCTTTTTGGAGCTACAATTGTATTATTCTGTGATATAGTTTCTCAAATGCCGGGGTTTGATGTTACGCTTCCAATAAATGCAATTACGTCTATAATTGGTGCTCCGGTTGTAATTTGGTTATTGATAAGAAAAAGAAATTTTCAGTAATCTTAGAACCTTAGCGTCTCAGTATCTTAGCAACTTTAAAAGAATGAAAACAATTCTAGAAACATCGAATTTATCTATTGGCTACAAGTCCAAGAAAGCAACTGTGACTATTGCTGAAAATCTAAATTTGAGTTTAAATTCGGGAAAACTCATTTCGTTAATTGGTGCGAACGGAATTGGAAAATCAACTTTATTGCGAACGATTACGGGAATTCAGCAACCATTATCAGGAAAAGTGCTTCTGAATGATAAGAATATAAACAGCTATAATCCGTTAGATTTGGCACAAAACCTAAGTTTGGTTTTAACCGAAAAATTACCGCCGAGTAATCTTTCTGTTTTTGAATTAGTGGCTTTGGGAAGACAACCGTATACCAATTGGATTGGAACTTTAACTTCAGAAGATATCGAAAAAGTGCAGCTAGCAATGGCGTTAACCCAAATCGAACATTTGGCACAAAAAAGGCATTTTGAGATCAGTGACGGGCAATTGCAAAAGGTTTTAATTGCAAGAGCTTTGGCACAAGATACGCCGTTAATTATTCTGGATGAACCCACAACACATTTAGATTTATTGCATAAAGTTTCGCTTTTTAAATTGCTGAAAAAGCTAACGCAGGAAACTCAAAAATGTATTTTATTCTCCACACATGATATCGATTTGGCCATTCAGTTAAGTGATGAAATGATCATCATGACACCAGAATTTGTTGTTCAGGATGAGCCTTGTAATTTAATTTCGAAAGGAAGTTTTGCGACTTTGTTCAAAGATGAACATATTATTTTTGATGCCGAAAAAGGAAAGTTTGTAATTACGTAGAAGTATAGTTGTTTTCAGTAGCTAATCCTGCTGTCCGCTATATCTTTTGTGGCGAACCCCGCCACAAAAGGATGCCGCTCCCATCAGGGCTAGGGCACCAGTTTTCATAAGAATTTTGAAATCCGCTAAACGATTAAACTTTTTTCAACCCAATCTGTCTCTTAGCTTCCCCAACAACAAAAGCGACAGAATTGGCAATATTAAAACTGCGAATTAACTTCGACATCGGAATCGTTAAATGATTCTCAAAACGAGCTAAAACTTCCTTGCTTAAACCAACACTTTCTTTTCCAAAAACCAACCAGTCTCCATCCTGAAAATCGGTTTCTAAGTAAGATTTTTCGGCATGCGAACTCATTAAAAAAACACGTGATTGATCAGGAATCTGCTGAATCCATTCTTCTATATTTTGATATTCGGTCACATCAAGATGCACCCAATAATCCAAACCCGAACGTTTTAGGTTTTTATCATTAATCACAAATCCAAAAGGATGAATTAAGTGTAAGCGACTTTCCGTCCCCACACATAAGCGTCCAATATTCCCCGTATTATTTGGTATTTCTGGTTCTACAAGAACAACGTTTAGCATTTTTTTAGTTATTTGTTATATGATAAAAGTTAGAAGTTAGATGAGTCTATAATTATCTAATTGACACATTTTCTAATTATCTAATTTAAAATCGGGAACTTCTAAGACTTCTCCGGCTTTTAAGTTTTGCAAATATACATTTCCTATTCTAACACGAACCAATCTTAAAGTAGGAAAGCCAACCGCTGCGGTCATTTTACGAACCTGACGAAACTTTCCTTCATTTACAGTTATAGAAGCCCATGAAGTTGGGCCATGGCGTTCGTCCCGAATTTTTTTTGCCCTTGGTCCAAAATCAGGAATTTCAGTAACAATAAAAGCTTTACAGGGTTTGGTTTTGTATTTTCCGCCATCAAAACCAATTTCTACGCCTTTTTGCAATTGTTCAATTGCTTCAGGAGTTATGATGCCGTCAACTTGTACATAATATTCTTTATCCACTTTTTTGCTTCTTATTTGTTCGCTAACTTTTCCATCTGTAGTAAGCAAAAGCAATCCTTCTGAATCTTCGTCTAAACGGCCAATTGCCATAGTTCCTTCGGGAAAATCATATAATTCCCCCAAAAGCTTTTTCTTTCTTTTTAGTTCATAAATAAATTGACTTAAATAGCCATAAGGTTTAAAAAGAATGAAATGTTGATGCATGTTTTAAATTTTGAATGCAAAGATAGTTTTGTTCTTCAAGTATTAAAGTAATATCGAATTGGATTTTAGCTTTTTGATTTCATTTTTTTCAACCGTTCATATACAAACCAGATAATGGTAACGGAAAATAATATCAATAATGGAATGTAATAATTTTTGAAAAAAATGGCAATTATAAAACAAAAGCAATGTTAAGCCATAAAATGTTCAGATTTAAAATTTGTAATATTATAGAAAAGAATTTAAAATAAGTAAAGTCATGGAAACAAGTAATTTAGGTTCTAAAAAAATAAACGGAACGCAAAAAAATATTGATGAAGCGAAAGGCAAAAATATTCCACACGATACTGAATTTCATGAGTCAGAGATTAAACAAGAAGTTGTGACTGATAAAAGTGGAAACAAAGAAATCGTAGATAGGGCCCGAAATGAAAACGAAAGTATCAAAGAAACTTCAAATGATGTAAATCCAAATAATCCAAATGCCAATCGGGGCGTTTCGACAGAAGAAGAAGCTAAAAAAACAGTAGAGAATAAAGATCGAAATTCAGATGTAACACCAAACCGGTATCCGAATTCAAATCCGGAAAGTCATGAAGACAGAGGAAATATGAAATTGGATGAGTGATTTTTTTGTTCATTGCCGAGGTTTGAATTTTGATAAAAGAAAAGGAAAGCTGTCTGAATTTCAGGCAGCTTTTTTTGTCAGGTTTTGTGAGTAGATAAGTTTTTATTCTATACATGATTTAAAAATCTTACAATTAATTTAAGTTTTGACAATATTATCTTAACTTTAAAGGCGATAACTTTAACTTCTAAAAACTCTATTTCTTAACCTATGAAAAAGATCTACTCAGTTCGCCATTTAATGGCTTTTTTAAGTTTTTTTTATTGCTCATTATCTGTATTTGCTCAGACGTTTCCAGAAAAACGAGCATTGCCTTATACACAAAATTTTAACGTATTAGCCACAAGTCCTGACGTTTACCCGGTTGGATTTCAGGGCTGGACAGCAAGTACATCGCCAGGTTCGGTTTTTAATACAAGTGCTGCTGTAGGTGTAGACAGACCTCTGACGATAAATGGTACGGCTGCTGTCGGTACTGGTAATATTTATAATTATGATGGGAAAATTGGATTTTTGAATACTAGCGGACTTGATCTGTCAATTGGATTTGCTTTTGATGCCACTAATCAAAAAGCGATTCAGGTTCAATATGATGCAATGACAATTCGTAATCCTTATGATGTTCCGCCAACTACAACCAATACACGTATAAATGAGATGGTTTTGCAATATAGAGTAGGAACAACTGCTCCTTTTATTTCACTATTATCAACTGCATATGCAAATAACGATGTAAAACAGATAACGGCTGTTACCACTCCTCAAAATTTAAAAACTTTTAAGATTACGTTGCCTACTGAATGTGACAATCAGCCTGAAATTCAAATAAGATGGATTTCAAGACAAGTTTCCGGTTCAGGGTCAAGACCATCGTTTGCAATCGATAATATTGATATAAAAAGTGATGTCACCGCTCCAATAAACACGGTGGGTTATCCAAAAGCAGACAATATTTTATCAAACAGTTTTGATTTTTCTAATAAATTAGATGAAATCGGAAAGACCTACTATGTATTATTGGCTGGTGGGAGTACAACTCCAAGTATAGCTCAAATAAAAGCGGGCCAGGATGCAAATGGAGCAGCGGCTTTGCAATCAGGTTTTTTTGATGTTACAGATCCAGCTCAGATATATTTAAAAAGTTTTACCGGACTTACTATTAGTACTGCTTATTCTGTTTTTTCCATTTCAGAAGATCCATATGGAAATATACAGGCAAATGTTGTAAAAGTTGATGTAACAACTCCAGCTGCAGTAATTCCTTCTGTGACCACAACTGTTGCCTCTCTTGCTTTAGGATTTTCAGAAACAGGTTTTACTACAGAAAGTGCAAGCTATCAAATTCAGGCCGCTAATCTTTCAGCTGACGTTACAGTTACGACTACAGGAAATTTCACTATTTCTAAAGATAACACAGCGTTTGGAACTTCTTTAACATACACTGTAGCTGATTTTGCCTCAAATGCAACACCAACGGTCTATGTTCGTTTTACACCAACTGCTACAGGTAGTTTTTCCGGACAGATAACACACGAATCAACCGGTGCGACAAGCAAAATAGTTACGCTCTCAGGAACAGGAATTAATCCGTATGTACAAGGGTTTAATGATCCGGCTGTTTTAACCAATAGTGGCTGGACGCAATATAATGTTGCAGGTAATGCGAATTTTTGGACAGGTACAACAGTGACACGAAATGTAAATTCAGGAACCGGAGCGGTACTTGTTAACGGCTATTCTGATAATGGTCCAAGTAAAGATTGGTTGATTTCGCCAAGATTACGTTTGGATAATTTTACCCAAATTCCATTGCTGTCTTTTTACTCCCGCAAGTTTTATGCAGGTACCGATTTAAAATTAATGGTTTCTGTTAATTATGATGGCAAAAGCAATCCTGAAACGGCAACGTGGACAGAAATACCAGGCGGCTTTCCAACTATTACAGGTGTTTATAAACAATCACAATACATAAATTTAGGACCTTATAAAACAAATCATACTTATGTGGCATGGGTTTATGTGACTACAGCCGGAGGAACAAATAATGCGGCAGAATGGTCGTTAGACGATGTTGCCATAACGAATGAAGTTGGTTTTGTGGCAGCAAATCCTATTTTAGATTTTGGAGAAGTTACTAGTAATACAATATCAACAAGCCAGTCTTTTGTTTTCAAGTCAGAAGGTTATAATGATATAACGATAAAAGCTCCGGCAGATTACCAGTTGTCATTGGATAATATTTCTTTTCAGTCAGATGTTTTCATAACTGCAGCTGATGCAATGGCAGGAAAAATAGTCTATGTTCGATTTACCCCTTCTGCAAAAGCGTTGAATATATCTGGAACTTTAACTGTTACAGGAACTGGTCTAAATAAACAAATAGGATCTTTAACAGGATCTTCGTGGCTAAAAGCCGATACTTTTGACATCGTAACCTACAATCTGGAGTTTTTTGGTACCGATGTAAAAGGAACTGATGGCGTTGAATTTGGCCCAACAGATGACGCTTTGCAAATTGAAAATGTTGCTAAAGTAATGAACAAATTAAATGCTGATGTTTATGTTGTTCAGGAAGTTTCTGATGATCCGTCTTTAGATCTTTTGATTCAGAAAATTAATATCAACGGAAAAACTTTTGATAAATCAATTTCAACATCATGGTCGTATTCTTTTAATGCTGCTGATCCTAATTTTCCACCTCAGAAATTAGTCGTACTTTATAATACACAGACAACTAGTGTAAAAAGCACTCGTGTTATGTTTAAGAAATTGTATGATGAGGTTCGTGCAGGAACAAAAACTTTAGCGAATTATCCAAGTACAGATGGTAATGATGATAGCTTCTTTTCTTCTGGACGATTGCCATATCTGGTAAAAATAGAAACAAATATTGGCGGAATTAAAAAAGAAATTAATCTGATTGATCTTCACGCTCGTGCCAATAGCGGATCTGATATTTCCAGATACAATATGCGTAAATATGATGTAGAATTACTGAAAGACAGTCTGGATGTTGAATTTCCAAATGCTAATTTTATGATTTTGGGAGATTTTAACGATGATGTTAAGGCATCTGTTATTGCTGGTAATCCTTCATCATATCAAAAAATAGTTGAAGATACAGGCCGTTATAATTCGCTTACTTTAGATATTAGTAAGGCTGGTGCTTATAGTTTTTTGAGTTCGGGTGGGTTTTTAGATCATATTGTTATTTCTAATGAACTTACGGATCAATATATTCCGAATTCGATTGCTGTTTATGATCCTCGAAATGATATTTCAAATTATACTAATACAACTTCAGATCATGGTCCTGTAATTGCCCGTTTTGAATTGAAAAAAGATGTTTTGTCTACCATTGATTTCGGAACAAATAATGGTTATTTTGTACAAGCTTATCCTAATCCGGCAACCAATGTAATGAATGTGTCAATAAAAACGAAAGAGGATAAAATTTTAAAATTAAGGCTTTATGATATTTCTGGACATTTAGTTGGAAAACCAATTGAAATAAGAGGGACTGATGAAAAAAAAGATATTGTAATTCCATTAGAGAATCTTAGATCAGGAATTTATGTTTATACTTTAAGTGAAAACAATAAAGTTGTTTATAGCAATAAAATCGTTAAAAAATAAATAGAAATAGAATTAAAGTAAAATGGCTGTCTCGAAAGAGACAGCCATTTTTTATGCTTAATCAATTAATTCCCTAAAAGTATCAAAATCGGGTTCAGGCGTTATTTCAAAGAAATATTGCAACTGCCAATTTTGAGTTTTTTTAGCTTGTTTGTTGTTTGTTTCGTCCCAGGGTGGATAAACTCTTATTGCTCTTTTTCCTTCTTGGGTTGCTGTCGAAAAGATTCCTCTTTCAAGTAACACATGTTTAGGAAAAATAAATTGCCCAAAAAGATCATCTTTTCGAACACTAACGAAAACAAAATCGATTAAATCAGAAGAATCAAAAGGTTCAATTGTTCCTAATCGGCTTCGTTTCCACAAAGTAACAAATTGGCCAGTTTTTGTTGGGGTAATTTTGGCTTCTCTGTAGCAAATAAATTTCTCATTTAGATAAAAACGATAAGCACTGTAATCAATGCTTTCGCTTTCCTGCTGCGGTTGCGAACAGTCAAAATCAAAACAATCATAAACCAGTTCTTTGGCCAAAAGCAAATCTCTGGGGATAGACTTGTGATTTGTCCAATGGTTTTTTACGATCATTTTGAGAAGACTCGCTTTTAAGCTTGTTTTCAAAATTATTGTAGGTTTAGGGGTTACGTAGGTTTTTGGGTGTTAAATATATTGTTTTTTTATTTAAAATGAAACATTTAGTCCGAAATTTAGTCCCCATTGAAATTGATTGAAGGATTGACTGTTCAATGGGTTTACATAATAATTCATGGCAGGCTCTACAAATACATTTGTTTTTTTGTAAACCCTATATTGTACTGTACTACTTAATGTAGAACCGTATACAAAATCATTTGCATTTACATTTTTGCCTAATGAATTACCATCTATAGCAACATTATTAGATATCAGTTTACCAACAAAACCGCCTGTATTTAAACTGATAGAAGCTTTATTTTTAGAAAAAATAGCATACGAAACTTCTAATGGCATCTCAACATATCGTAAACTTTGATCTAAACTTCCGCTTTGTACATTGTCGCTTTTTAATGCATTTTTAGTTGTATTAGATACTAATACATAACCATTTTCGCTGGCGATTTGCGGAACTGTTGAATTTTGAACGAAATAATCGTTCGAACTTAAAAAAGCATTGTTGGCCGTTTTTATATAAGAAACATTAGCCACACTTTGCCCTAGTTCATTGATTTTGAAACCAGAACCAACAGCCCATTTTTTATTGATTTTATATTTAGTTTTAACACCGTACGTACTACTTTGTTTCGAATCGTTTACGTTGCCTAAAGTTTTGTCATTTTTATAGTTTTCAGAATTAGCAATTCCTGCAAAAACTTCAAGAGCCCATTTTTCGGCTGTTGATGAAGTTTTCGGTTTTTTCTCGTTTCCTTTTTTAACTTCAGGAAGTATACCTTTTTCTAAATTTTGAAGCTCTGCCAACTGAACAGAATCTTGTTTGCTCAACACATTGCTGAATTTAGAATTGCCTTTTGGAGCATTATCCGCGACAGCTTTTTCTGTTTTAATAGGTGTTGATGCTATTTCTTTTTTGTTGTCTGTTATTGTTGCTTGTTTATTGTTATTCAAAACCGAATTTGAAGTTCCTAAAGCTATATTACCAGAATTCGAATTCAACTGATTTTCAAAAATAGAATTTGGTGCCTGATTCTTTGAAAACGAATTAAATTGATTTTGTTTTTTTCCGGTTGTAAATCTTTTTTCTGCTAAAATCTTGTCCGCATCTCTTTTTTCAGTTTCAGAGAATTGACTCTTGTTTGCTGAATTAAATGAATTTTGATTTTTTGAGATAAAACTTTTATTGGCTACAACCTGATTTCCATTTCTTTTTTCAGGGCTTAAACTTTGATTTTTTGAAAACGAATTGAACTGATTTTGATTTCCGGTAGTAAATGTTTTCTCAGCTACAACCTGATTTGTGTTTTTCTTTTCTGTATTTAAATTTTTCTTTTCCGAAAATGAGTTGAATTGATTTTTCTTTTCTGAAATAACTGTTTGTTCAGCTACAGCCTGATTTGTATTTTTCTTCTCTGTATTTGTATTTTTCTTTTCCGAAAATGAGTTGAATTGATTTTTCTTTTCTGATACAGCTGTTTGTTCCGCTACAGCCTGATTTGTATTTCCTTTTTCTGAATTTAATTTTACATCTGAAGAGCCAGTATTAGTTTTGTTTTTAGAATCAACATGGGCAACTGCAGTTTCTTTGGTTTGGTTTTCTTCAGAATTATTAGAGCTGTTTTTTGAACTTTCTTCTGAAGATTTTTTTACAATTCCGGATTTATTTTCGATGCTATTTTCTTCTGTAGAAATTGTTTTTGTATTGTTAATGTCTTTTTTGCTCTCATCGATAACAACGCTATTGTTTCCTCCGGTGCCATTATTTATGGTTTTTATTCCGCTATTCGAGCTAAAATATAAAACAGAAGGCAATAACAAGCCTAATAAAAGGCATGCCGCTGCTGACCACCAAAGAATAGCTCTTTTCTTCTTTTTAGGTTTATCCAGTTTTTCCTCAATGTTTGCCCACAATTCTGGAGGCGGAACACTTGAAAAGTCTTCCATTGATGAAAAAATATCTTCTATATTCTGCTTTTTCATGCTATTTTAAAATTTTTTTTTAAGCTCAAAATCCTTTTTTGCAAAATGCCCTTCGCTCTGTTTAAATTTGATTTTGATGTTCCTTCTGAAATTTTTAATAATTCGGCTATGTCTTTGTGTTTCATCTTTTCAAAAACATACAAGTTAAAAACGGTCCGGTACTGATCAGGTAAATCCCGAATATATTCCAGCAATTTTTCTTGCTCTATCGGAATTATATCTAATTCTTCTTCTTCAGTAAAATCGGTATCAGGATCAAAAACATCAAGAAAGAAACTTTCTTTTTTCTTCTTGTTTAAAGTTTCGATAAGCTTATTTATAAAAATACGTTTTAGCCAGCCTTCAAAGCTTCCTTCAAATTTATACTGGCCAATTTTTTGAAAAACAATGACAAATGCTTCCTGAAAAACATCCTTTGCATCATCTTCATTTTTCATATATTTTAGGCAAATACCATATAATACAGGAGAGAACAACTGATAAATTTTCAGTTGTCCTCCTCTGTCATTTTGCATGCATTGCCTGATATATTTTTCTAAATCGTCTTTCAAAAATGGTTAAATTTGGTTTTGCAAAAATAGTTTTTATAAACTTAAAAAACTATCTTTTATAAATGCTACGAGCAGCATCCTGGTTATTACTAACGATTGTTAAGTTTTGATTATCAAGATTTTCTATGATATAGGTTTTGCCTTCAAAAGTAATCAGGTCATGCTCTGAATGGTCAAAAAATCCGATACCTTTTTCTATTTGATATGTACTGTTTCTAATTTCAACATCATTTTTATAAGTAATAACCCTTCCGTCCAGGGTAAAAACAATTTTCTTGTTGAAACCGATAGTCTTTGGGGTCGCTGTATAAGGATTACTTGTTCCTCCCATTGATTTTTCCCAAATCCAGGTGTTTATGATAGAACCAGCAGCCAAACTTTTTGTTTCCAGTGAGTACGCTGCGGTGAAAAGACCAAATACAATAAAAAATAAAAAATGTTTTTTCATAATATGAATTATTTTAAACTTGTGATTTTATCCTGAATGACCTTTTTGAAAAGTTTAATTTCTGAATTTTGATCTTCAGTATCGTTGTTGTCGATATAAATTTTGGTAACTGATCCACCTTGTGTTAACTCAAAATAAATTCCACCCTGATCAGCTGAGTCTGGTGTTCCGTATGTTTTAGTTTGTCCTTTTAGGTTTAAAATTTCAGTTGGTATGCTTTTAGTAAACAAAGTATACAAATCCCTTTTTGTAGTAGTAGTATATTTATATTGACCAAAATCATAATTGCCAGCTACTACATTCTGAAATTTCTGAATATTGTAATCGTTTATCTGAAAGAAATTTTGGCAATCTGAACCTACACATTTACTGTTATAACTTCCAATTACAATATTATCAGGACTTTCTGTTGTTCTGTTGAAAATAATAGGTTTTGCAGTTTTAGGAATCAAAATAAAATCTGACGGATACGTTGGTGAAGATGAAAGTGTCTCGCCAGCCTGAGGTCCTTTTTCATAAAAATTGATGACCAATTGGCAATTATTTTCGACAATACTTGTGATCTTGATGGCATAACCACTTGTAGGTTTTGCTCCGGCAAAAATTCCTACCAGATAATTTTTGGTAAAATCAATATTTGGATCACTTGGAACGGTACAAGTATTTTCGTGTTTGGTAAAGTAATACTCCATTCTTTCCGTTGAGTTTACTACGATGGCTGCAGGATTAGTAGGTAAACTTTTGACAGCGTAATTACATAAAAGTGGAAATCCTGTAAAAGCTACTTCTGTGTTTGCTCCGCAATCAACATTATTCATATCATCATTACTAAGAGAGCAGGCACTAAATCCAAAAGCTATAAACAAGCTTAACATTAATTTTTTCATTGGTAATATTTTAATAGGTTTATATTAACTAGATGTGCTTTTTTAAAATGGTTGCGTGCAGAATTATTTTTTGTGCTAATTTTTTTTGAGAATGTTTATTTAATTCAGGATTGGTAATAATTAGTGAAATTTTAATTTTAAAAATTAAGCACTACGTATTATTGCGTACTTTTACGTAAAAAAGAACTTAGTTATGTTTGATTTTCTTCCGTATTTATTGGCTTTTATTGTGGCTTTGTTTCTGGGGATTTACTTAGGAAGAATACTGTTTTCGGCTAAATTTCAATCAGAAAAGGTGAGTTTAGAGGAAAGATTAAATGCCAATACAAATCAATTGCAATTGCAGAAAGAGCAATTTGAAAATGAAAAAAGAAGTTTTGAGAAATTACTACATTCAAATACTGTAGAAAAAGAATATATCAGAACTGAAAAAGATAGTTTGGCAATCCAGCTTTCTAAAAAAGAAGTAGATTTTGAAAATTTATGGGAGCGTCATAAAGAGCAAAAGGCTGAGATTACCGAACTTCAGGAAAAATTTACTAAAGAATTTGAAAATTTAGCAAACAAAATCCTTGAAGAAAAGTCGGCTAAATTCACGGAACAGAATAGTGTTAACATGAAAAACATCTTGTTGCCATTGCAGGATAAAATTCAGGGATTTGAGAAAAAAGTCGAACAAACGCACAAAGAAAGTATTGATTATCACGCGGCCTTGCGTCAGCAGATTGTTGGTTTAAGCGAAATGAATGCCCAAATGAGCAAGGAAACCTTAAATCTGACCAAAGCCTTAAAAGGAGATAGTAAAATGCAGGGTAATTGGGGTGAATTAGTATTGGAACGTGTTTTAGAAAAATCAGGTTTAGAAAAAGGACGTGAGTACGAAGTACAGCAAAGTTTTACAAATAATGAAGGAACCCGCGTTTTTCCTGATGTCGTTATCAACTTACCCGATGGCAAAAAAATGATTGTCGATTCTAAAGTTTCTTTGGTCGCGTATGAAAAATGGATCAATGAAGAATCAGAAATTCTTAAAATTGATTATTTGAAAGAACATGTCAATTCTATCAAAAGACACGTAGAACAACTCGGAAATAAAAATTATCACGACTTATATCAAATCGAAAGTCCTGATTTTGTGTTGCTTTTTATTCCGATAGAACCGGCTTTTGCGATTGCATTAAATGAAGATTCAGCTTTATATAACAAAGCATTTGATCGCAATATTGTAATTGTAACACCAAGTACTTTGCTGGCAACTTTAAGAACGATTGACAGTATGTGGGCAAACCAGAAACAGCAGGAAAATGCTTTTGAAATTGCAAGACAAGCGGGAGCTTTATACGATAAATTTGAAGGTTTTGTTGCCGATTTGGTGAGAATTGGAAACAAGATAAAAGATACCAAAAATGAATACGATAGCGCCATGAATAAGTTGGTCGATGGAAAAGGAAATTTAATTTCGAGTGTCGAAAAATTAAAGAAAATGGGAGCAAAGGCCAAAAAGTCGCTTCCTGAAAATATTATTGCCAGAGCTTCAAGTACTGATGAAAATCAATTACTGAATTAAAAACATTTACCTATTTAATAATACCACAATATATGACTGCAGATTTCAAACCCGTTTCTTCATCGAAAATAAGTATTTCCGAATTAATGTTGCCATCGCATACCAATTTCAGCGGTAAAATTCACGGAGGATATATTTTACAATTACTGGATCAGATTGCCTTTGCTTCGGCCTCAAAATTTTCAGGGAATTACTGTGTAACGGCCTCAGTCGATACGGTAAACTTTTTAAAACCTATTGAAGTGGGAGAATTGGTTACCATGAAAGCTTCTGTAAATTATGTTGGAAGAAGTTCAATGGTAGTCGGAATTCGTGTTGAAGCAGAAAACATTCAGACAGGAGTTGTTAAACATTGTAATTCGTCTTATTTTACAATGGTGGCAAAAGATAAAGAAGGTAATAGCGTTCAGGTTCCCGGACTTATATTGTCTAATTTAGAAGAGGTTCGTCGTTTTAGAAAAGCAATTAAACATATTGAAGTACGAAAAGAAGTTGAAGAACATTCTAAAATTACCAATGTAAATTCGATTGAAGATTTAGCCAGTTTAGATAAATATAATGTACTTTTAGAAATTAGTTAAAAAAGTAAAAGTTTAATTTAAATCAAATCAAAATGGTAAAATTTGGATATACAATTTTATATGTAGAAAATGTAGAAGAGTCAATTGTATTTTATGAAAATGTATTTGGTTTTTCAAGAAAATTTATAACTCCTGATAATGATTATGGTGAATTAATTACGGGTGAAACAACACTTTCTTTTGCATCAAAAAAACTGGCAAGCGAAAATTTAAAAGATGGTTTTGTTGAAAGTAATTTAGACAATAAACCTTTTGCCATTGAAATTGGTTTTATTACAGATGATGTTCCGGAATTGGTGCAAAAAGCAACTTCATTTGGAGCAGTGCTGGTAAAAGAACCAACTGCAAAACCATGGGGACAAATTGTCGCCTATGTTAGGGATCTGGATGGATTCTTAGTAGAAATTTGTACTGAAATGAAATAGTTTGTAAAAGCATTCACAAACAACATTTCACATTTTACAACAAAAAACTTTTCACAAATATTTAGCATAATTGAACAACTAATAGCTGGAAAATTTCGTAACTTTAAGTGTATAGATAAGTTACTATATTTTCACGGAGTATTGCCATTCGATTTTTAAAAAATCTGATTCTTTTTTTAGTTAGTCCCCACTAAAAAAACCGAATGACATAATTGTTTAATTGCTGACGATTATGAAAAGAACTACATTATTAATTTTGCTTTTTTCTGCATTTTCTTTATTTGCTCAGGAAAAATTTACAACCAATACGGCGACTGTAAATTTTGAGGCTTCGGTGCCCTTGTTCGAAGAAGTAAAAGCAGTAAATAGATCTGTTGCGATTGTTTTGGAACCTAAAACAAGCGTCTTCATCTGCACTGTTATTGTCAAAGATTTTCGCTTTAAACTGGATTTAATGCAAGAACATTTTAATGACAATTATATGGAAAGTAATCGCTATCCCAAAGCGGTTTTTAAAGGCAAAATTGCCAAATTTGATTTGAAGGATATTAATGAAACTGAAAAGGAATATACGATAAAGGGCAAATTGACTGTTCGTGGTAAGTCTAAAGAAATTGAAGTGAAAGCCTTTTTGAAAAGAGTAAACGACGGAATCCAGATTCATTCCGATTTTCCAATTGCGGTATCTGATTTTAATATCCAAATTCCGAATCGAATAGCCGAAAAAATTTCACAAACAGCTAATACAGATTTGATTGGAGTAATACGAAACCAAGACGATTTCCTGGTGACTTTGAAATAAATCAGGTTAGGCTCGTAGAGAGCGTTGCCTCAATATCTGTATATTGAAACTCAAAACCTGTTTTTTGTATTTTTTCAGATGAAACCCTTTGACCTTCCAGAACAGCAATACTCATTTCGCCTAATGCAAATCTGATTAAAAACGCCGGTATATTGGGAAGCCAAATAGTATATCCATATAAATGCGCCAAAATTCTTGAAAGGGTTGCATTTGTAGTATTATCAGTAATAGTGGCATTGTATGCACCTTGCATTTCAGTGTCAACTATTGCTTTTAGGTAAATCTGACATAAATCTTCCACATGAATCCACGGTAAATATTGTTTTCCGGAACCTAAAATGGTACCAATGCCAGCTTTAAAACTCGGCATTATTTTTTTTAGAAAAGCTTCATCTTTTCCCAAAACAATTCCAGTTCGGATTTTTACGGTTCTAATTCCCAATGAACTAATCTCATCGGCCGCCGCTTCCCATTTTTGACAAGTCGTGCCTAGAAAGTCATTTGCCGGAGGAGTATTCTCGGTACAAATTTCCTGACTTGTAATGGCGCCATAAATACCAACTGCAGAAGCTGAAACAAAAGCGTCCAAAGTTTTATTGTTTTCTTTTAAAATAGAAAAAATGAGTTCGATGGGTCTGATACGACTTTCAAGAATGGCTTTTTTGCGCTTTTTAGTCCACCGTTTTTCTACAATTCCTTCGCCTGCCAAATGAATAATATAATCTGCATTCAGAATAGCATCTTTCTCAATATAGTTATCTTTTAGATTCCATTTATAGTACGTAATCGATGGCGTATTTTTTCTGGTAGAACGACTTAAAATAGATACTGTAAAGCCGCTTTCGATAAGAACATCTGTAAGATGCTTACCGATAAATCCAGTTCCTCCGGTGAGTAAAACATTCTTAGTCATTATATTATAATATATTTAACAGTGCATCTTGTTTAACGATAAGTAAAGGTACTTAAACATTGCTTACCTTTAGGGCAAATTCTAAATTTAAATGAAATGGCCACTAAAAAGAAGATAATCAGCAAAGAAGATATCGTTTCAATGTACATGAATGAAGTTTTAGAAAAAGGACAAAAGCCAAAATCAGTTTATCATTTTGCAAAAGAAAATGATTTTACAGAAGCGGAATTTTATGCTTTTTTTGGAACACTGGAAGGTTTAGAAAAAGAGATATTCAGACTCTTTTTAGTCAATACAATTGATTTGCTTCATAAAAATTCGGATTATCAGGAATATGATATGAAGAACAAAATGTTGAGTTTTTATTTCACTTTCTTCGAGATTCTGACAGCCAATAGAAGTTATGTTTTACAATCGCTGAAACTCGACAGAAATCCATTAAAAAATTTAGTGCAACTGACTTCGCTTCGTGAATCGTTTAAAGAATATGTTTCTGAAATCCTGACAGACGATTATAGACTGGAACAAGAAAAATTTCAAAAATTTCAGGAAAAAGGGATTCAGGAATCGGCATGGCTTCAATTGATGATGACAATAAAATTCTGGATGGATGATGAATCTGCTGCTTTTGAGAAAACAGATATTTTTATCGAAAAATCAGTTAATGCTTCGTTCGAATTAATGAATGTTGCGCCACTAAATCATTTGATAGATTTTGGAAAATTTCTATTCAAAGAAAAAATATACAGCAAACAATGAAAACAATCGATTATATACCAACATCAAAAATAGAAAGAGCGGGAAAATTGGTGCAAACCGGAGCGAAAATAGGCGTAAATTATGTTAAACATTACGCCGAAAAAATGGTCAATCCGGACTTAACCAGAGATAAATTAAATGAAAATAATGCAGAAGATATTTACGACGGACTAAAAAGCCTGAAAGGAAGTGCCTTGAAAGTTGCTCAAATGCTAAGCATGGACAAAAACTTTTTGCCTCAGGCATATGTAGAAAAATTTTCGTTATCGCAATTTTCTGTTCCGCCGCTTTCGGCACCGTTGGTTTTAAAAACATTTAAAACGAATTTCGGCAAAACGCCTTATGAAATTTTTGACGAATTCAATGCTAATTCGGTAAATGCAGCAAGTATTGGTCAGGTGCATTTGGCGAAGAAAAATGATAAAAAATTAGCCGTTAAAATTCAGTATCCGGGAGTTGCGAATAGCATTTCTTCAGATTTAGCTTTAGTAAAACCTATTGCGATTCGAATGTTTAATTTGCAGGGAAAAGATTCTGATAAATATTTTAAGGAAGTTGAAGACAAACTGATTGAAGAAACCAATTACCTATTAGAATTAAAACAAAGTCAGGAAGTTGTTGAAGCCTGCAGTAAAATTGAAAACATAATTTTTCCGAATTATTATCCGGAATTTTCATCGGAGAAAATCATCACAATGGATTGGATGACAGGAATTCATCTTTCAGAGTTTACCGCTAAAAATACAGATCAGGAAGTAGGAGATAAATTGGGTCAGGCGCTTTGGGATTTCTATATGTATCAAATTCATGTTTTGAAAAAAGTCCACGCTGATCCGCATCCAGGAAACTTTTTGGTAAACGATCAAAATCAATTAATTGCCTTGGATTTTGGTTGTATGAAGCAAATCCCGGAAGATTTTTATGTACCCTATTTTGAGTTGATCAATAAAAATGTGATTACAGATCCAGCTCTTTTTAATCAGAAATTATTCGAATTGGAAATTCTGCGTCCAGATGATTCGCCCTCAGAAATAGAATATTTTACGGAGATGTTTCATGATTTGCTATCCCTTTTTACAAAACCGTTTAAAGACGAAACTTTCGATTTTGCCGATGAAACTTTTTTCGAAAGCATTGCTAAATTAGGCGAACGTTTCTCAAATGATACCAATCTCAAAAAAATGAACGGTAACCGCGGTTCTAAGCACTTTATTTATATGAATCGTACTTTCTTTGGTTTATATAATTTAATGTTTGATTTAAAAGCGAAAATAGTGGTGACGAATTATTTGAAATATTAAAAAGTTTATTTTGTTTCAGGTTTCAAGTTTCAGGTTGATAACTATAAATTAACACAAAGTATGTCATCCTGACGAAGGAAGGATCACACTAGTTGTTCGACAAAGATTGTCGATTTTCTGTGCGGAGTTTCTTGTGTGATCCTTCCTTCGTCAGGATGACAAGATTGCGTTATAATCCCTTTGCGAGCCTTGCGTAGAATCATTGCGAACCTTGCGGTTAAACCTGAAACCTGAAACAAAATAACTTATTTCAAAATTCCCGCTTTATAAGTCGCAATCGCGCGATCTCTCGCAAAAGCGTGATCCACCATTGGTTCATTATATCCCAAATCAAATTCCGGAATCCATTTGCGGATGTAGATTCCTTTTTCGTCAAATTTCTTTAGTTGAATTTCAGGATTAAAAACTCTAAAATAAGGCGCTGCATCGCAACCTGTTCCTGCGGCCCATTGCCAATTTCCTACGTTGGATGCCAACTCAAAATCTAATAATTTCTCTGCAAAATAAGCTTCGCCCCATTGCCAGTTTATGAGTAGATGTTTGCATAAAAAACTCGCAACAACCATACGAACGCGATTGTGCATATAACCGGTTTCATTAAGTTGACGCATTCCGGCATCGACCATTGGGTAACCCGTTGTTCCGGAACACCAGCGTTTAAAATCGTCTTCGTTATTGCGCCACTGAATGCCATCATAAGCCGATTTGAAGTTATGATTAACGCAATTTGGGAAATTAAAAAGAATCTGAATAAAAAATTCTCTCCAGATTAATTCACTCAAAAAAGTTTGATTTTTTCGATTTGCCCAATTCACTAATTTCCTGATACTAACCGTTCCAAAACGTAAATGAGGAGAAAGGTAAGAAGTGCTGTCTAAAGCAGGAAAATCTCTGGTTTCTTTATAATTAGCAATTTGTGTTAAGTTATGAGGAAGTACTTTTATAGAACTTTTTTCAAAACCAATTTCTGCTAATTCTGGAAAATCAAACTGAGTTTTAGCAAAATTATTGAATAGTGATTCCGAATTGTATTCTGAAGCGCCACCGGAAAGATGATATTTCTCCAGCCATTTATTTTTGTATGGAGTGTAAATCGTATAAGGAAGTCCATCTGCTTTTGTGATTTCTTTTTCCTCAAAAATTACATGATCTTTAAAGGAAAGAGATTCGATATTGTTCTCTTTTAGCAGAGATGAAATTGCTAAGTCTCTTTTTATGGCAAAAGGTTCATAATCTTTATTGAAGAAAATGTTTTGAATGTCGTATTCTTCTAAAAGTGATTTCCAGACTTCTATAGTTTTTCCTTTTTTGATTAAAATAGAAGAATTTATTTTTGAAAGTTCATCCTTAATCTTTTGCAGCGAATCATAAATAAAATTTACCCGCGCATCATTTTTAGGGAGATTCTCCAGAATATCATCATCAAAAATAAATAATGGAATTACGGGAAAATCTGATTGTAAAGCATGAAATAATCCGGTGTTGTCTTCTAAACGCAAATCGCGTCTAAACCAGAAAAAGGTAACTTTTTGTTTTGCCATTATTGATTTTTACTACAGATATATTTGTTGTGTATTTTTAAACACATAGAAACATAGAT
>NZ_JBXARK010000014.1:0-118320 GCF_058808175.1 Flavobacterium sp. GW821-FHT11G01
CTTTACTCTTTACTCTTTACTCTTTACTCTTTACTCTTTACTCTTTACTCTTTACTCTTTACTCTTTACTCTTTACTTAAAATTCGAAATCCCTGTTTTTAACCAAGTTAGATATTCTTCAACATCTACATAACTAATTGTCGGTTTTGAACTGTTTAGATTCTTTCCTTCTAAATCAGTTATAACATATAAAGGTTGTGTATTTGTTTTATATTTTGAGATCATAAAGTCCGTCCATTTATCACCAATTGTCTCAATTTTATCTCCTGCTGCAGTTATAAATTGTTCGTTTTCCGGCAATGGTCTTTTGTCATCAACAAAAAGAGAAATCAAAACTACATCATTTTTCAAGATAGGCAATATTATTGGATCTGACCATACATTATTTTCCATTTTTCTACAATTTACACACGCATGACCTGTAAAATCAAGCATAATAGGTTTGTTGATTTCTTTCGCGTAAGCTAATCCGTCTTCGTAATCTGTAAAAATCATTATACCGTGTGGACCTAATTCAGCACCTTTTGGCAAACCTTTTATTTCTCCAGTATTTACATTTGAATTTGACGAACCTCCCACTCCAAACGGACTTTCACTATAGGTTTGAGGCGGTGGAAAAGCACTAATTAATTTTAATGGCGCTCCCCAAAGTCCCGGAATTAAATAAACCGTAAAACTTAAAACCAAAAGTCCAAAAGACAATCTTCCAACTGAAATATGATTCGTTGGACTATCGTGTGGTAATGTAATTTTTCCAAATAAATACAGCGCCAAAGTTCCGAAAATAGCAATCCAGATCGCTAAAAACACTTCTCTTTCTAATAAATGCAATTGCAAAACTAAATCGGCATTGGATAAAAATTTGAAAGCCAAAGCCAATTCTAAAAATCCTAAAACCACTTTTACCGTATTTAACCATCCACCAGATTTTGGCAAAGAATTTAACCAGCCCGGAAACATTGCAAACAACATAAATGGAAGTGCCAATGCTGATGAAAATCCTAACATTCCAACAACCGGCGCAATTCCTCCATTTGAAGCAGCGTCTACTAATAATGTCCCAACAATTGGTCCTGTACAAGAAAAGGAGACAATTGCCAAAGCCAAAGCCATGAATAATATACCAATGATACCACCTTTATCAGCTTGTTGATCAGCTTTGTTTGCCCATGAATTTGGAAGCATAATTTCGAATGCTCCTAAAAACGAAGTTGCAAAAACAATCAAAATCACAAAGAATATCAAATTGAACCAAACATCTGTAGATAATGCATTTAATGCATCGGCACCAAAAATCTTAGTTACAATTAAACCTAATATTACGTAAATAGAGATAATTGAAAGTCCATATATAATTGCGTTTCTAATTCCTTTTGCTCTGCTTTTACTCTGTTTCGTAAAGAAACTCACGGTCATTGGAATCATTGGAAAAACACATGGTGTCAATAAAGCGGCAAAACCACCTAAAAACGCAAGAAAAAAGATCGACCATAGACTTCTGGTTGGTGCAGGAGGTGGAATATCATTATCTTTTGAATCAGCAACTTCAGCTTTAGCTGGTTCCGATTTAACTTCTTTTGTTACAGTTGATAAAGTATCGACAGCAATTCCAGTTACTTTTGTTTCATCTTTTTTTAGTTCAGAAACCGTTGCAACAGCTTCCATTTTGAAAGAGGCCGGAATGACAATAGAGAATTTTTTATTCGAATTGATACAAACTTCTTTACAAACCTGAAAATCAAAATCGACATCAACCGTTTTCAAATCCGGATTTGTAATCGTAATTTCCTGTTCGATGTGGGCTTTTCCTTCAAAGAAAGTTTCATTCACACCAAATACATCATTAAAGGCAGTTCTCGTTTTTCCCTCTTTGGCTTTTCCAACCAAATTGTAGTTTCCTTTTTGATTTTTAAATACAATTTCTAACGGAAGCGGCCCTCCATCTGGCGTAAATTGCGAATACATATGCCAGTCTTTCTCAATAGTTCCATCAAAAATTAAAACAGCATTTGTTCCTGATTTCTTTTCGATTTTAGCGGTCCATTTTACCGGTTCTAAAATCTGGCCATTACCTTTTGCAAAAGCAAAAATGAAAAACAACAAAAAAATAATGGTTTTATTCCAGATACTTTTTGAAGTTATCGTTTGATAGGATTGAGTAAAGTTCATTATTGTAATTCTATTTTAAGTATATTATTAGTGGTATTTTCTATTTTAAAACGTTCATCCTGCCTGATTCCGATAACCCATACAATTTGATTATCTGAACACAAAATCCATGTTTTTTCCTTTTCAATCAACGATAATTTTTCATCTTTAAAAAGCTTACTGACTTTTTTAGATTTTCCATTCATTCCAAACGGATGAAAAACATCACCTTCATTCCATTTACGTAAAACCAAAGGAAACTGGATTTTTTCGGCGTCCACAAAGATAGCTTTATTTGAATCTAATGTAATGTCGTCTACCTGACAAAGCCTCAATTTTAAGGGAAAATTAACGTCTTGATCTTCTTTATTAATGTGATATTCGTCCTTTTCATCCTCTTCAGAAATTGGACTTAAAATCAATGTATTTCTGTTTTTCAACAATCTAAATTCCCCTGAAAATACTTGTTTCCCGGATTGTCCATCGACTAAATCATAAATATCATTCCACGCCAAAAAACCAAATTCATTCAGCCATTGGTACAAATACGATTTATAATTGGGTAATTTTTGAAGCTGATTTAAATCAAAATGAATATCATCACCCACTTCTTTCGCGACTTGTTGGTAAATCATAATCGAAGCATCTTCAACCATTTCTTTTGATTCCTGCAAATAAGATTGTGTTTTCTGAAAAGCATTCAAAAAATTGGGATTGATTTCTTTAAGCAGCGGAACTAAATCATGGCGAATTTTATTTCGAAGATATTTATTGGATGCATTGCTGCTGTCTTCACGCCATTCTATATTATTTTCTTCGGCATATTCCAGGATTTCATCTCTTGAAAAAGGCAAAAGCGGACGGCTAATTTTATCATTTTGCTCCGGAATTCCTGTTAATCCATCTAAACCGGTTCCGCGAGTTAAATTGATGATAAAAGTTTCCAGATTATCGTCAGCATGATGCGCTGTTAAAATATAATCGAATTTTTCTGTTTCTAAAAGTTCATAAAACCAACTGTAACGAAGTTCTCTCGCTGCAACTTGTGTAGAAAGTTTATAATCTTTTGCAAAAGCTTCTGTATCAAATTGAGTGATAAAAACAGGAATTTCATTTTGATCGCAATAGTTTTGAATAAAACTTTGATCACCAAAACTTTCTAATCCACGCAATTGAAAATTGCAGTGTAAAACGGCAATTTCATATGGTAATTGTTGGAACAAATGCAATAAAACCATACTGTCTAAACCACCACTTACAGCCAGAAATAGTTTTTTATCTTCCAGAAATGGAAACCGTGAAATGATGTGATTTTGAAATTTTGAAAACATTTGATAAAAGTAGAAAATTAAATTGAATCTATTTTTAAATGAAATGTTAAGCGTGCTTTTTTGCGACGAAATGTACTAATTTTTACTAATTATTTTTCTCGCAGATTTAAAAGGATTTAAGCAGATAAACGCAGATTTATTTTAATAAAATCTATTTAAATCTGCCTAAATCTCCAGAATCTGCGTGAAACAAAATCCTTTTGATTACTTAATCTATAGCTAACTTTTTTATCGCAAGACCTCATGCATTGCTTTAGCCTTTAAAAAACATTCTTCATATTCTTTTTCCGGATCAGATTGCGCTGTAATGGCGCTTCCAACAGAAAAGGAAACATATTGATTTTCCTGATTGTACAAAATACTTCTGATAACCACATTAAAGTCAAAATCGCCTTCTGGTGTAAAATAACCAACAGCGCCGCTATATAATCCGCGTTTGGTTTCTTCCAGATTTTCTATGATTTTCATTACTGAAATCTTTGGAGCGCCTGTCATACTTCCCATTGGGAAAGTCGTTTTTAAAACATCAACCGGAGCATATTGTGTATCTACTTTTGAAGTTATCGTTGAAATCATTTGATGAACCTGCAAAAAAGAATAAATCTTGCAAAGTTCCACAACTTCTACAGAACCTTTTTGCGCAGTGTGTGATAAATCATTTCTAACCAAATCGGTAATCATGATATTTTCTGCACGTTCTTTTGAATCTGATTCCAGAAATTGTTTTGATTTTTCATCTTCAACAGGATTTGAAAATCGTTTTGAAGTTCCTTTTATAGGTTGAGAAATAATGGTTTCACCTACTTTTTTCAGATAACGTTCCGGAGAAGCTGAAAGCAAATATTGTTTATTATTTTTAAAGAAAACCGAAAACGGTGCCTTCGAAATTTCATTTAGTTTCAGAAATTTTTCTAACGGATTGATAACAGCATTTTCAGCATAAAACTCCATGCAGAAATTGGCTTCATACATATCACCTATGTAAATATGTTCCAGCATTTTTTTTACTTTTTCAATATAAGAATCTCTGGAAATACGCTGTTCAATTTTTAAAGATGAACTTTCGACTTTCGACTTTGGACTTTGGACTATTTCATTAAAATCATCTTCAACCTCATCATCACAAAGCAATAAATATTTAATTTCAAGTTGGTTTCCTTTCAATAAAAATATTTTTTTTGGCTGAAAGAAAAACAAATCCGGAAAATCCAATCCATCAAAATTAGCCGATTTTAAAGCTTCGACATCATTTTTCAGATCGTAAGTCAAATAACCAAAAAGCCAGTCTTTAGTAGTTTGCTGATATTGTTTTAAATCATCAAAAGCATTTTGAAAATCGGTTTTTAAAGAAGTGAAAGCATCAACAGCCAGCACACAATCAAAATTAGAATATTCTTGCGTATGCGAATTGCTGTCTAAAAAAACAACCTCGCGAAATTGCTGTGACCATGTTAGAAGTTGCTCTTTAAACTGCTCTGGATTTGAAATAGGTTTATGAATAGAAACTCTCAAAAAAGTATAAATTTTAGACTTCAAAATTACGACAAAAAAAATCCTTCAATAAAATTATACCGAAAAATTATTGGCACACTTTTTAGTATATCGAATTAGTGCTAATTATTAAAACTTTTCCTGCCATTTGATTAAAAAATTACTCACGCTGTTATTAACGTACAAAACCCTATTTACATGGTGTAAATAGTTTATTTATTAATCAAATTTTATAACCTTTATGAAAACAATTGCACAATTAGGTTTGACTACCTTGATGATTATCGCATTACTATTTTCCTGTAAAAAAGCAGATTACGCTTCTGAAGAATCTGCAGATTACAAAACCACAGCAGACAGCACGGCTGTTTCCTCAACAGCAGCAGTGGAACCCAAAAACAGCTCGCAGAAATTTATTCGAACCGCTGATATTAAATTCAAGGTAAAAAACGTCGTCAAATCTACTTATACAATTGAAAATGCTGTGGCAAAATTTGGAGGTTTTGTTACGTACACCAATCTTCAAAGCAATATTCACGATCAGATTAAAACTAAAATCAGCCAGGACAGCACGCTGGAAACCACTAAGTTTTCGGTAGAAAATAATATTACCATTCGTGTTCCCAACACGCAGCTTGACACCGTAATTAAAAGCATTGCCAAACAAATCGACTTTCTGGATTTCAGAGTTATCAAAGCTGATGATGTTTCATTGAAATTATTGGCCAATCAGCTTTCTCAAAAAAGAAGTACCACAAATGAAAAAAGAGTTGAAAAAGCAATCGATACAAAAGGCAAAAAAATAAATGATATTATGGAGGCCGAAAATGCTTTAGCTAATCAAAAAGAAGCTAATGATACTAAGACTATCGAAAATTTATCGATGCAGGATCAAATAAATTTTAGCACGATTACTTTACAACTTTATCAAAATGAAACTATTAAACAGGAAATAACGGCGGGCGAAAAAGACAGTGCTTATTACAAACCTAATTTAGGCATTCAGATTATTGATTCATTAAAAACGGGTTGGTATATCCTACAGTCAATTTTGGTTTTTTTGCTTAATCTTTGGCCTTTTATTTTAATTAGTTTGGGTGGATTTTTTCTCTATAGAAAATATGGCAAGAAATAAGAAAAGTGTTAATAAAATAGCAATATCATAATGAAAAAAGCGTTATATTTGATATAGCATTCAATTAATCCCAAAATAGGATTATTTTGATTGTAAAATCCTTAATTAAAGTGTCATTAAATATTAAATTTCATTTTTATTAGGATATAAAGCGCAACGATTTCAGCAGATAACTATATTTTTTTAACCTCTTAAAAATCCTAAGTATTATGAAAATTGCTACAATTATTGTCCGCGTGTTAATTGGTCTTTTGCTTCTTTTTGCTTCGATCAGTTATTTTTTCCACCTAATGCCAGAACCAGAAACCACAGGCAATTTTAAAGCCTTTAATGTAGGTTTAATGGCTTCAACTTATTTAATGCCCTTGGCTAAATCAATTGAATTGCTTTGCGGAATTGCATTTGTAACAGGACGTTATGTAACTTTAGCTAATATTTTGATCTTACCAATTACAGTAAACATTTTGTTTATCAATTATTTTCTGGCTCCGGAAGGTCTTCCAATTGCAATACTTTTATTTCTGGCCAACTTATTTTTGATTTACAGATATTGGGATAATTATAAAAGTGTTTTCACAGCATAAATCACTTTCACATTAAAATAAATAAACCCGACAACTTTAAAAATTGTCGGGTTTACTTTTAATTGGCCTTATTATGTTCGACCCAAACGAGATCTGAAATATTATAACCAATTTCCTGTGCTTTTATAAGATAATCTGCTTTTATACTTTCAGGAATTGTAGTTTCTCTCGAAAGTATCCACATGTATTTTAAGCTTTCGCCTGCAACAAGTGCATATTTATAATCCGGATCAACAGCAATTACATTATAACCGGAATAAAAAGGACCAAAAAATGAGACCTTAAGCATGCCAACATTGTCCTTTTTGACGAACTTGGCTTTCCCGATGCTTTCTTCCCACTTGTCTTTTTTGACATTATAGCCCCTGTTATCAACTTTAATCGTTCCGCCATCCTTAAGAGAATATTCGGCCGTTACGTTGTTTAAATTTTTCTCCCATTTATAATCCAGTCTTGCAATTTCAAACCATTTTCCAAGATACTTTGCTTTGTCAAAATTAGTGACTGCAACAGCTTTTTTCGGAATGGTTGATTTGCACGAAGCAAGTACAAATGCTATTCCTGCTCCTATTAGAATTGGAGCTATATATTTATTTTTCATAATGTTATCTTTTTAAAGAAGTAAAGATAGCATCAGAATTCTACATCTAATTTACAAAATTATTTTTGAATTTTATATTATATGAAGCAGAAAATTACCGCAAAAGAAAACCCATCAATCCCGAAACTTCGGGACTGATGGGTTTTAAAATATAATTTTACGTAGCTTATACGTGTAATGCTCTATTGTCTGTAGCTGCCAAAGCTGCTTCTTTTACCGCTTCCGCGAAAGTTGGATGCGCGTGGCTCATTCTTGAAATATCTTCAGCAGAAGCTTTAAATTCCATTGCAGTAACCGCTTCAGCAATTAAATCTGCTGTACGTGCTCCAATCATGTGAACTCCTAAAACCTCATCTGTTTTAGCATCAGCAATGATTTTTACGAATCCGTCTAAATCTCCACTTGCTCTTGCACGACCTAAAGCTTTGAAAGGAAAACTTCCTACCTTATATTCTGTTCCTGAAGCTTTTACCTGCTCTTCAGTTTGTCCCACTGCAGCAACTTCTGGCCAAGTGTAAACAACACCAGGAATTAAGTTATAATCGATATGTGGTTTTTGACCTGCTAAGATTTCAGCAACCATTGTTCCTTCTTCTTCCGCTTTATGTGCCAACATTGCTCCACGAACAACATCTCCAATTGCATAGATATTTGGAACATTAGTTTGTAAATGATCGTTTACTTCAACTTGTCCTCTGTCTGAAATTTTAACTCCGGCTTTGTCAGCATTTAATCCGTCTGTGTAAGGACGACGACCAACAGAAACTAATGAATAATCTCCTTCTAAAGTTATTGTTTCTCCTTTTGCATTTTCAGCCTGAACAGTAACAGCATCGCCATTTCTTTCAACCGATTTTACTTTGTGAGAAACGTAGAATTTCATTCCTTGTTTTTTCAATACTTTAGTCAATTCTTTAGACAAAGCACCATCCATTCCAGGAATAATTCTGTCCATGAATTCTACTACAGAAACCTGAGCTCCTAAACGTAGGTAAACTTGTCCAAGCTCGATTCCGATAACGCCACCACCAATAATTACTAAGTGTTTTGGAACTTCTTTTAAAGCCAAAGCCTCAGTTGAAGTGATGATTCTTTCTTTATCAATTTTGATAAAAGGCAAAGAAGATGGTTTTGAACCTGTAGCGATTACAGTATATTTTGCTTCGATAGTTTCAGAAGTTCCGTCTGCTTTTGCAACTGCAATGTGTGTTGCATCTACGAAAGAACCTAAACCATTGAAAACAGTAATTTTATTTTTATCCATTAAGTAGTTGATTCCACCTACGGTTTGATCTACAACGGCTTGTTTGCGTGCGATCATTTTCTCTAAATTGATTTTTACATCTCCGGAAACTTCGATTCCGTGATCTGCAAAATGAGCAATTTCAGCATAATGATGAGAAGAAGAAAGTAATGCTTTTGAAGGAATACAACCTACGTTAAGGCAAGTTCCGCCTAATGAATTATATTTTTCTACAATTGCAGTTTTGAAACCTAATTGTGCGCAACGAATTGCTGATACATATCCGCCAGGACCTGAACCTATAATGACTACGTCAAATGAACTCATAGTTTGTCTATTTTATTTTTAGCGATACAAAATTAAGGAATAAAGTTTTGTTTAAAGTTTAAATCTCAATGTTTTTTGTGTGAAATTTTGGGTGTGGGTTTTCTGCCACAAAGGCTCAAAGACACAAAGTTTTTTGTTTTTTTAGTCTCGCAAAGACGCGAAGGCGCAAAGTTTATACTCAAGCTTGTCATCCTGAGGAACGAAGGATCACACTAGAGGCTCGTCATGCAAAATCGCCAATCTTTGTCGAGTTACGTGTGTGATCCTTCGTTCCTCAGGATGACAAACTGGGTGTAGACGGACTGCAGTGCGTCTCTACAGAAAAACCTTTGAACCTTTGCCCCTCTGAATCTTTGAACCTTTGAACCTTCTAAAAAGAAATCACTGTAGAATTCTTTACTTCGCTAATCATAAACATACTTTGTGTGCTTCCAATATGTTGCAAAGAAGTTAATTTGGTTACCAAAAATTCCCTGTAAGCTTCCATATCTTTTACTAATACTTTCAAAATATAATCGTAATCGCCACTTACATGATGACATTCTAAAACTTCATTTAGTTTGATGACTTCGCTTTCGAATTTAGTTAGAAATTCTTTTGTGTGCTGAATGAGTTTTAGATGACAGAAAACCACAAAACCTTTATCTATTTTGGATTTATCGACTAATGCTACATAGTTTTTAATTATTCCTTCGCGCTCTAATTTTTTGATTCTTTCGTAAACCGCCGTAACAGAAAGATCAAGTTTTAATGATAATTCTTTGGTTGTCTTTTTACTGTCGGTTTGAAGTAAAACCAAGAGCTTTTTATCTGTAGCGTCTAAAGTCATTTTAGTTGATGGTTTTTAGTTGATCGTTGATAGTTTATGGAAGAGAAAGAAAATCTATCAATTTAATTTTTTCAATTCAAATTTAGATTAAAAATCCTTATAAATGAATTTTTATAGTTTTAAAATCTAAATATGAACTTTATAATTGATTAATTTTCTAAATAGCTTTTATTTTGAATGGATTTTCTTTTGAAAAGAGTGCCCTAGCCCAGATTACTTCACTATACTTTTATTTTAATCGGGAGTTCAGTGAATTTCATTTGAAGAGTAAAGCCCGGAGTAAAAAAGGCATAAGTTTCTTGTTTTAAAAAAGCGACCAATGGAAGCTCTTTTTAAAACATTAGAAACTTTGCATTTTATGAGGACTTGAAACGGAAAGCTGGAATAGCTCCTTATCAATTTCAAAACTCAATTTCAAAAAACAATAAAATATCAATTCAAGAACTTATGAAAAACTTTAATCCAGCAGATAAAATTCAGGATTTGCAGTACTTTGGTGAATTTGGAGGTGTAAATCCTTCGATTTCTGATTCTTCGACTTATACTTTTCTTTCAGCTAAAACTATGTTTGATACTTTTGAAGGGAATATGGAAGGCTGCTATTTATATTCGCGCCATTCGTCGCCAAGTAACTTATATTTAGATCAGGCTTTGGCAGCAATGGAAGGAACAGAAACAGCAAATGTTTCGGCTTCGGGAATGGGGGCGATTACGCCTACTCTATTACAGCTTTGCGGCGCTGGCGACCACATTGTTTCAAGTCGAACGATTTATGGTGGAACTTATGCTTTTTTGAAGAATTTTACACCTCGATTCGGAATTGAAACAAGCTTTGTTGACATTACAAAACTTGACGTTGTAGAAGCTGCAATTACGTCAAAAACAAAAGTTTTGTATTGTGAAACGGTAAGTAATCCATTATTAGAAGTGGCTGATATTGCTGGTTTGGCTAAAATTGCTAAAAAACATAATTTGAAATTGGTTGTCGATAATACCTTCTCACCTTTATCTGTTTCGCCTGCAAAATTAGGAGCTGATATCGTGATTCACAGCTTAACAAAATACATTAACGGAAGCAGCGATACAGTTGGCGGTGTAACTTGTGCCTCTAAAGAATTTATCAATTCGCTGAAAAATGTAAACTCTGGAGCAAGTATGCTTTTGGGACCAACTATGGATAGTTTGCGATCGGCTTCGGTAATGAAAAATCTTCGTACGTTACATATCAGAATTAAACAGCACAGTCATAATGCTCATTTTTTGGCGGATCAATTCGAAGCTGACGGTTTAAAAACGGTTTATCCGGGATTGAAAAGTCATCCGAGTCATGAATTGTACAAAACGATGATTAATCCTGAATATGGTTTTGGTGGAATGCTGACAATTGATGTTGGGACTTTGGAAAAAGCCAATGAATTAATGGAATTGATGCAAGCAAGAAACTTGGGTTATTTGGCGGTAAGTTTAGGTTTTTATAAAACACTTTTTAGCGCGCCGGGAACCTCAACTTCTAGTGAAATTCCTCTTGAAGAACAAAAAGAAATGGGATTGACAGATGGTTTGATTCGTTTTTCTATTGGGTTGGATAATGATATTCAGCGTACTTATGAGATGATGAAAGCTTGCATGATTGAACTTGGAATTTTGAATTCCGCAAAGATTCGCAAAGAAGTTTTCGCAGAGGTTCGCTAAGTTATACGCAGATTTTAAAAAAATATCGCTACTGTTTGTCATTCCGACGGAGGAAGGATAACACAAGAAACTCGACATAGATTGACGCTTCTCTTTGCGGAATTACTAGTGTGATCCTTCCTTCGTCAGGATGACAAAACTGAGATAATAAAAAAGCCGTTCTGAAATGATTCTCAGAACGGCTTTTCACATATAACTTTTTACGTCTAACTCACAACTTGAGTATTCAGCTTACTATTTTTTCTACTATAAGTAAAGTAAATAAACAATCCGATTAATAACCAGATTGTAAAGTAAATCCAGTTCCAAACGCTTAATTCGGCCATCATATACAGACAGCAGATTAATCCTAAAAGTGGAATTAAAGATAAATTTTGTCTGAATGACCAAACCGCTAATCCAACTAAAACGAAAAGGAAAATCCACATTGGAATTTTGTGTTTGAATAGGCTGAAACCTGATTCGTATTTTAGAGAATCGTTGATTGGCAAACCTTTTACAACTTCAGCATATTTAGCATCGTCATCCTGATATTGGCTTAATAAATGCTCTAAATCTGAAGTTTCGGCAGTTTTATTTTTAACATCGATACTTTCCAAATAATTGAAAACTTTTGCTGATTCTTCTTTATCTAAAGCCGTAATAATCGTCGTTGCATCGTTAATTTGCGCTTCATTATTAATAAAAGCCATTGTCGCTTTATTGTTGAAAGCAAAAGCATAATACAATCCGGCAAGCATTAAAACAGGCATAATGAATTTTGAATTCACATAGGGTGTTTTGAATTTTCCTCTCGGAATTTCTGGTTTATTTTGTAAAACCAAAACTCCGGCACAAACCAATACAAAGGCAAATAAGGTTCCGATACTGCATAAATCGGTAACCATTGTCAAATTCAAAAATAAAGCTGGAACGGCAACCACAAAACCGGTTACAATTGTCGCAAATGAAGGTGTTTTGAATTTTGGATGCACTGTAGAAAATTTCTTTGGTAATAAACCGTCACGGCTCATACTCATCCAGATACGCGGCTGTCCCATTTGGAAAACCAACAATACGCTCGCCATCGCAATTACAGCACTAACGGCTATAATTCCCGACATCCATTTTAAGTTTAATTTATCGAAAACAAACGCCAGAGGATCTCCAACATTCAATTCGTTATAACGTACCATTCCGGTTAAAACCAAGGCAATGGCTATATATAATAAAGTACAAATGATAATTGCCCACATCATCCCGCGTGGTAAATCGCGCTGTGGATTTTTACATTCTTCGGCAGTTGTAGAAATCGCATCAAAACCAATATAAGCAAAGAAAACAGCTGAAACTCCTTTTAAAACACCACTTACTCCATTTGGAGCAAACGGATCCCAATTGGCTGTATCTACATAAAATATTCCGACAGCAATAACCAAAAGAACAATACAAAGTTTTACAACCACCATGATGTTACTCGCATTACGAGATTCTTTCATTCCGCGGTAAACCAAAGCTGTAATTAAAACAATGATAAATAGAGCCGGTAAATCAGCTACAAAATGAAAAGAACCTATTGTTGGTGCGGTTGTCCAGGCTGTATAAGCAGCTTGTAATCCTGAACCTAAATTTTCGTATGTTTTTCCGCCTTGCATTAAAGCTGTGGCATCTTTAAATCCGTTTGAAGCGGTTAAGTAATCCATCTGAATCCATTGTGGTAAATGAATTCCACCGCTCTGGAGCAGTCCGGTAAAATAATCACTCCACGATATGGCTACGGTTATATTTCCGACGGCATATTCCATGATTAAAGCCCAACCAATAATCCATGCAATTATTTCTCCAAAAGCTACATATGAGTACGTATAAGCGCTTCCTGAAACCGGTACCATTGAAGCAAATTCTGCGTAAGCAAAAGCAGCAAAACTACAAGCCAATGCTGTAAATAAAAACAAGAAAATAACAGCTGGTCCTCCATCGGCACTTGCTTTTCCGATTGTACTAAAAATTCCCGCGCCAACAATAGCTGCAATTCCAAAAGCAGTTAAATCTCTGGTCGTTAAATGTTTTCCTAATGCATTATGACCATCTGCTTCGTTTTTTGCAACTTGCTTGAGAATATCTTGTACCGTTTTTTTTCGGAATAAACCTGATAATGCCATATATGATTTTGCTTTTTAAAATTAATTTATATCGGTCTTTGTGGTTTTATTTTGCAAATAATGCAAAAATTATCCTGATTTCAAATATATAAAACCATTTTGTTTTAATGCGAATTATTTTTTGCCACGAAGGCGCGAGGGCACGAAGTTTTTTTAGCTACGAATTGCACTAATTTCCACTAATTGTTTTTTGCCACTAAGGCGCTAAGGCACGAAGCTTTTTTTGCAACCAAGCGTAGGAAATTATTTCTCTCGCAGATTTGGCAGATTTCTATTTCACTGATTAAATAGATTTCTACAGATTTATTTCAGATCAAAATTAAATCTGCTAAATCTGCGAGAAACAAAAACTCAGCGCAAATCAGACTAGATCCGTATCATCCGCGTGCTATTCTCTCATTTCAAATGTATCCGTGTTTTTTGTCACAAATTAAAAAAATTCTCACATTTTTTTACTACTAACCTTAATAAGAATCTTTCATCTTTTTTTTTACATTTGTTACATTATGACAAATGTAAATCATACACTATAATTTATAATTATTTTTGAATGAGTACTTTACAAGAACCACCAATGTAATTTTTCTCAAAAACACTTATTAATAAACCACTACTACTATAAAAACCAAACCACATGGAAAAAATTTCAAGACGATCATTTGTAAATAAATTTGGGGCTGGTATTGGAGCCTCCGTCATCATAACAACACTCCCCTCTTTTTTAACTGCACCCGATCCTGACAAAATACCATACACCGGGAAAAAATTAAATGTTGCCCTTTGCGGTTTAGGAATTTACGCCACAAAGGTTGCGCAAGGTCTGGAGGTTTCTGAATACTGTACGCTTGCCGGAATAGTTACCGGTACTCCTGAAAAAGCAACCAAATGGAAAGCGAAGTACAATATCCCTGATAAGAACATCTATAATTATCAAAATTTTGATGAGATCGCCAACAACAAAGATATTGACTTAGTGTATGTGATACTGCCAAATAGCATGCACAAAGATTTTGTTATTCGCAGCGCGAAAGCCGGCAAACATGTTATTACCGAAAAACCTATGGCAATTACAGTCAAAGAATGTGAGGAAATGATTAAAGCCTGCAACGATAATAAAGTACAATTGGCTGTTGGTTATCGTTTACATTATGAACCTACACACATGGAAATCAAACGACTAGGACAAGAAAAAGTTTTCGGAAAAGTACGCTATATAGAAACATCCCTCGGATACAAAACCTACGATACGATTGCCAAAAAACCTGTAAACATAAATGATCCAAGCGTATGGCGGTTAAATAAAAAATTATCCGGAGGTGGTCCGCTAATGGATCTGGGAATTTATTGTATCCAGGCAAGTCGCTATATTTTAGGAGAAGAACCAATCGCTGTAACTGCTCAATTTGGAACTATAAATGATAAAAACAGATTTTCAGAAACAGAAGAAAGTATTTCGTGGCAAATGGAATTTCCAAGCGGTGCGATGGCCAATTGCAATTCTTCTGTTGGTTATTATATTGACCGAATTTATGCAACTGCAGACGAGGGTAATTTCCAATTAAGTCCGTCTTTAAGTTATGGCCCCTATGAAGGAAAAACATCAAAAGGACCTTTGAAGTTTCCTGAAATTAATCAACAGCAAACGCAAATGGATGAAATTGCAAAAGTACTTTTAGAAAACAAAAAACTACCCAATCATATTACCGGCGAAGAAGGTTTAAAAGATATCAAAGTCATAAACGCCATTTACAAAGCTGCTGAAACTGGGAAGAAAGTCTCACTAAAGTAGTTTTGCCACAAAGGCTCTAGGACACAAAGTTTTTTTGCCACGAATTTCACAAATTTTCACGAATTTTTTGTTTCTAATCTTTAATAAAAAATCTGCTCAATCTGCTCAATCTGCGTGAGAAAATAATTAGTGGAAATTTGTGTAATTTGTGGCAAACATTTTTTTACTTCAAACAAGCTCTTAAAATACTCACGGGATGCTGTGCTTCCCTACTCGTTCCATCATAAATTTGATGACGGCAACTTGTTCCTGCAGCAGCGATTTTTACGTTTTCGGCAGTGTTTCTTACTTTTGGGAATAACGTATCTTCTCCCATTTGCATGCTCACCTGATAATGTTCTTTTTCGTAGCCAAAAGATCCCGCCATTCCGCAGCAGCCCGAATTGTAAATGGTAACCGTATTATTTTTAGGTAAATTCAGCATGGCGAAAGTCGCTTCAACAGAACTCAATGATTTCTGATGACAATGTCCGTGAATTTTAATTTCTTTCGATTCTTCAGAGAATGAATCTGGCGTTATTTTACCATCAATAATTTCTTTTTTGAAGAATTCTTCGATTGTATAAGTATCGTGTGATAGTTTTTCAGCCACTTCTTTATCATCTGCCAAACGCAAATATTCATCTCTAAAAGTCAAAATGGCCGAAGGCTCAATTCCGATTAATGGCGCTTTCGCGGAAATTAAATCCTTGAAAATATTCACATTGGTATTGGCGATTTTCTTGGCTTCTTCCAGAAAACCTTTTGATAAATACGTTCTTCCGCTTTCTTCGTGATCTACGATTAAAACTTCATAACCCAATTTCGTCAATAACTCAAAAGCATCAATTCCGATATTCACATCATAATAATTCGTGAATTCGTCATTAAACAAATATACTTGTCCGTTCGGGAAATCCTGATTTTGTTTCTTCTGATTTTCAAACCATTTTTTGAAAGTCTTTTTCGCCAAAAGCGGAACTTGTCTTTCCGGTGCAATTCCCATCGATTTCTTAATCAATGACTGATTCGAAATAAAGTTGGTTATCGACGGAAACAAACTTCCCATTTTATTCAGTTTTGCGTTGTGGGCAAAAATCTTATTTCGGGTTGAGAATCCGTTTGCTTTTTGGTATTGGTATAAAAACTCGGCTTTAAGCGTTGCAACGTCAACATTACTCGGACACTCGCTGGCGCAGGCTTTACAGCTCACACACAACTCAAAAACTTCGTATAATTCTTTCTGGTCAAACTTATTTTCTTTCTCAGAATAGGTCAAATATTCTCGCAACGCATTGGCTCTTGCACGCGTGGTTTCTTTTTCATTTTTAGTCGCACGATAACTCGGACACATTGCTCCTCCTGCTGATGGTAATTTTCGGCAATCTCCAGATCCGTTGCATTTTTCTGCAGCGCGCAAAATCCCTAAACTGTCTGAAAAATCCTGAAACGTTTTAATATCCGGTTCTATCCTGCCCGAAACCATACGATGGTTTTCATCCATCTTTAAAGCATTGACAATCTTCCCGATATTCAAAACCGAATTCGGGTCAAAAGCTAATTTGATTCGTTTCAGCAATTCGTAATTCGTCTCGCCAATCATAAACGGAATAAACTCTCCGCGCACAATTCCGTCGCCATGTTCCCCGCTTAACGAACCTCTGTATTTCTTCACCAAAATCGCCACATCGGTTGCGATGGTTCTAAAGAGTTCTAAGTCAGATGTTTTCTTCAAATTCAAAACCGGACGCAAATGCAGTTCACCCGCACCCGCATGCGCATAATAAATCGCGCCTTGTCCGTGACGCAACATCATCGCCGAAAACTCTGCAATATAAGCTGGCAAATCGCTCAGTTCAACCGCTGTATCTTCAATCGAATCGGCTGCTTTGTCGTCTCCTACAATGCTTCCCAAAAGTCCGAGGCCGGCTTTTCTCAATTCGTTTACTTTTTCAATATCGGCTCCGTAAATTTTTACAAGAGCATAACCAAAATTATTTTTCTCTAAATCAGCAACCAAAGCATTGGCTTGATTTTCGGCATCTTGTGCATCGTGCGAAGCCACTTCAAACATCATAATCGCTTTCGGTTCTCCCACCAAAAAGAAACGGTTTTTAATGTGTTCGCGATTGGTTTTGGTACAATCCAAAATCGTGTCGTCGATCATTTCTGCTGTGTACAAATGATGTTTCATTGCCACCACAACAGATTCCAGCGATTCCTGAATGCTGTGATAATGCGCCACCACCATAATATTATGCGCTGGCGGTAAATCGTCTACTTTTAAAGTGATTTCATAAGTAAAGGCCAAAGTTCCTTCGCTTCCGCAGAGTAATTTTCCGAGATTTATGGTTGGTTCTGTTCCGCCAAATAATTCTGATTTTAGCAGAATATCAACCGCATACCCCGTATTTCTTCTGTGAATTTCCGGTTTCGGAAACTCTTTTATAATTTCTTCCTGCGTTGCTTTTACCGAAAGTTCGTCGTAAACGCTTTTGTATATTTTATTTTCTAACGTATCGCCTTTGGTTTTCTCGATAAATTCCGCCGAAGTCAGTTCTTTAAAAACCACTTCCGATCCATCGCTCAAAATCGCTTTGATCTCCACAATTTTATCGCGCGTCACACCATAGCGAATCGAAGTTGTTCCCGAAGAATTATTGCCCACCATTCCGCCAATCATACAACGGTTGGAAGTCGAGGTATTCGGGCCGAAAAATACACCATGGGGTTTCAGAAACAAATTCAGTTCATCGCGAATCACGCCGGGCTGCACCGTAACGGTTTTAGCAATCGGGTCAAAATTCAGGATTTTGGTAAAGTTTTTCGAAACATCCACCACAATTCCATCGCCAACGGTTTGTCCGGCCAATGAAGTTCCGGCCGTTCTTGGCGTAATCGAAATGTCATGTTGCGCCGCAAACCGAATCAGTTTACTAATATCTGCGATCGTTTTAGGCACCGCAACCGCTTTTGGTTTAATCCGGTACACCGAAGCATCGGTCGAATAAAGTGTTTTATGAAGATCATCGTATAAAAGTGTTCCTTCCAACGATGCTGATAATTGTTCTAAATCCTTAAGTAGTGACATTTTTGCTGAATATGATTTTACAAAAATAGGTATTTTTTTAAGGTTCAAAGAGGCAAAGGAACAAAGGTTCAGAGGTTTTTTTGTGATGGTTATTAAAATTTAACCGAATCGTCATTATGCCCTTACTTTATCCTTAATGTTGATGCTATTTCTTTGGCTTGATTGAATAAATTATCCTGATAAGTTATGCTGTAATAATGTATAGTTGCTTTATTGTCGCCTAGTAGAACCTGATAAACTTTTATAGGTCTATTCAAATATTTACCTGCAAAGGTGATTTCATAGGCTTCTACATTATTTATAATAATTTTCTTTTCTTCTTTTTTTTCAATTTTAGTGCTCTCGATTATATATTTAGTAATCATTGATTGGGCATATTTTTTTCTTGCTTCAAAATCTGCCATTGGAGGTAGTCCTTCAACCTTTATAAAATTTAGAATGGTTTGACCAAAATTTCCAATACCATTTTCAGTAAAATAGAAATCCTGAGGCGACAAATTGCTAAAAAACTTAAAGTCCGATTTTGAAAGATCCAGATTAAATTTTGCAAAAGCTAAGTAATCCGGATTTGCAGTTTTATCAAAAGTAGAGGTCAATAATCCCGAAAGTATTTCTTGACGGATTTTTTCGTCATCCTTTAAAAATTTACCTTCAGCCATTACACAGAAATCATTGTCTCCAAATATTAAAATAATTCCATCTGATTTTCCTTCCAAACCAGGACAATACATTAAATACGCATCGTAATCTCCAAGTTTAAATTCTTTTTCATAATAAATTATTGCTCCGCTTAATTTGCTTTTTTCTATTGATTCTTTGAAAGTTGCCTTCTCCTTTGAAAAACTTGTTTTTGTAAATTCATGCACACTAACTCTGCCATCACTTTGGCCTTTTCGAAATTTCTCAGAAATTACCATCGAAACTCTTGTGTTTTCAAAATAGGTATGATTACCCGTTTTCTTTACCTCAACTTTGTCTGGAATTTTAAGATCAATTTTATTGGATTGAGCAATTGCATGATGACTTATTAGGCTAATACAAAAAACTAAAATGAATGTTGATAATTTCATGCTGTTTATCTTTTGAGATTTTTGAGCAATAATAGTGTGAATTATTGGAATTTCATTTTTTATCAGGAGCTATTTACTTCGTCAGTCGCTATCGCTCGTGTCCTGCTGCCCTTCCAATCTTTTGTGTCCGCCGCGGCGAACACAAAAGGATTTTCCCTCCCATCAGGGCTAGGGCACTCTTTTTTAAAAGAAGACTATCTTTTTACTTACTAGTTCATTTTTTACAACGATAGCGCAGATTTGTAACCCATGTCCACAAAGTATTTTTTTTTAACGCTTCTTATGTTTAAAAAAATACTCGAATGAGGTTCGAACATAATATTTTTACGTTGGCAACTCCAAATTTGACGTTGACAACGTCAAATTTCAGGTTCGCTTACTCAAAATTTGGGATCATAAACCTCATTTATGAGGCTAGGAACCTCATTTTTTAGGTTAGAAAGCTAAAGTTTGGGGGAGACAACGTAATCAGAGCATGATCGAGCCTCAATTATGGGTTGTGCAATGTCAAAATAGGAATATTTAATTTTAACTTTAGGGTTACGAGACAAGATTGTGCGCACGAGCGAGACGCTCGTGCCAGCAGGAGACTTTGAAGATCGGGTTTATTGCAGAATTAATTGACAAGAAATAGTTACCTAACAATGCCCTCATGCAATATTTACAATCCCTACTTAAAGCACTTTAATTTGATTTGTTGACCGTGTAAATTCCGCCCACAAGTAAAATGACGCCCAGCCCTAAATAAAGGTATCCCTGTTGTTTACCGGATTCGTTGGACGCATTAATTTTTAGTCCTAAAAAATTAATTTCTTTTGTATTATCAGCTATTTTGTTGATACCTATATATCCCACACCGAGACTTATAACGATTAGAATTATTCCTATTATTTTTGATGGACTCATGTTTTTTGAATTTAATTGTTTCTCTAATTTAAGAAAAATATTTTTCAATCAGATGATAATATTCATTTAATCCTAATTGATGAGGGAACATGAAACCCTTCAAACTCAAATAAACACCTTAGAAAACAGCTTTTTTTGGCTGAATGAATTAGCCGAAGTTTTAAATCCTTATTTAAATTTACAATAGGATTTTTTTTGATTTTACAATAATAAAAAAACCTCGATTTTTTAAGATCGAGGTTTTTGGTAATATTAGTATTTTCCAAATGAAAATTATACTTTATATCTTGTTTCTATCTCCTTGAAAGATGCTTCAAGTTTATTTTCCATTATTTCAAGAAAATCAGTAGTTTTAGCTAAGTTGCTTTGTAAAAAATAAGCCTCTCTTGAATATTCTAAGATTTCATCCCTAAAGTTTTCAATAATAGATATCATAATATCTCTCATTTTTTTGATTGAAACTATTTCTAAATCAAAATCTTCGGCTAATTGTAATTCTTTATTACCATGCCCTATTGAATTTCTATTAGCTAAAAGATGATTCTCAATGAATTTCTCTCTGGCCTCATATTGCTTTTTATAGCTTAATCCTATTATTTCATGAATATTTCTAAAAACTGAAGGATTCAAATTGTCGTGAGTATTTATTAAACTTTTATCTTTATTATTATCCAGATCAATTTTTATTATTTTGTTTAATGGAATACCATCCAACTCATTAAATCTAAAAATCAGCTTCATCTCATTAGAGATATTTAATGTACTGGAAGATTTTAAAACCTCACTTGATAAACCTTTTAAGCATATTGCTTTAAAATTTTGCGTTAAATCGGAAACTTTATGCTTATTATCAGCTACATATTTGATGTAAGATTTACTAGTTTTTTTTATATAGCCTTCCCAGTGTGCATACAACAACAAAATTATTGACTTTAGAAGTACTTTATTCTCCTCTTTTTCCGCAATTAATATCAAATCCGAAATTTCTTTTTTTCTCCAAGTCCAATCTTCAATTATTATATCTTCAAGCGTACTATAATTCATGACTCCCAAAATATTCATTAGAGAATTGAATCATTCCTTGAATTCTAGAAAGAGCCTTCTTTCCTCTAGTAGAATTTTCTAAATATTGTGGTTGAGAATAAAGTTTAATTATTTTTTCCTTAAGAAACCCTGGTCCTTGTCCTTCATAAAAATCAATATTCAAAGCCAATCCCGATAAAATAGCTTCAAAACTAGATTGCAAAAATGCACCTTCAAACTCTCCTTTTTCTGGAACAAATTTGCGGAAAGAATATTCTCCTAGTGTAGCATACAATAAATCAAAAACTCTTTTAAAAATTATAATTTCATTATCTAATTCAAAATTTGGATCAGTAATTACATTTGAAGTTTCCTTATCTATAAAATCAGAAAGGAGATCAGAAGTTACATTATAATTAGCAAAGTTAATTTGATTACGCTTAGCAATTAAATATCTTAAAATTAATTCCATTGGGAATTCAATTTCATTTTTAGCTTCAGTAAGTTTGATAGCATTTTTAAAATTCTCATAATTTTTTAATGAATCAATTTTTTGATAAAATGGTTCATCAAGCATTATTATTAAGCAATTTCTGATTTCTTGGGGTTCCAATACTACTGCGCCTGTATTCAGTCTTTTAAACAATTCATATTGTGCCTGTACATTATCCTCTACTAAAATAATTTTTAAATCAAGTTTTGACATTTTAATTATTCGCTGTGCATCAGCTCCTAATGTCTCCCAATCAAGCCCTTCAATAGCAGGTAACTTTTCAGTAAAAGTAAATTTAAAAGGAGGTTTAACATGACCTTTAGAATCTTTAACTTGTAGTAACCCCATAACCTGAAGAATAGTTGATATTCTTTGTAAACCATCAACTATTGTCCATTGTGAACCTTTTTTTTGTGCAATAAATATTGGTGGTGTAGGAATACCCATAAGTAAAGATTCAATAAATCTTGTTTTTTGATCATCTTCCCATCTGAATAACCTTTGATATGAAGGAAATAATTCAATGTCTCCATCTTTATAGACTTGAACTATTTCTCTTATTGCCATACTAAAATTATCAGTCTTGATTTCCTTTCTAATTTCTTGTATTTGACTTTGAAGTTCAATGTTTTTTGCGACTACATCTAATGCCATATTTATTATTTTAAAATTGCTTCAATTTCGTAATATTCATTTATAATAAAATTTACATTTTCCATTGAAAAATCATTTGAAGATATCATTTTACTTCCAATTTCTTGAATATCTGTTAGTGATGGGAATCTCATTTCTCTTAGTTCAGTTGCACTTACATTTACATTACCATTAAATATTTGAAAATATGTATCAAATAACTCACTATTTAATAATGCTGACAATCCTGCAACTTCCTTTTTTTCTAGATTTCCATCTTTTCTATAAATATAATTTACTTTATTTTCAACGCCTATAAAATTTGATTCGTAATTATTACAGAAATAAGGTGCAGCAATAAGTCTACTTTTATCATCTTTTGTACTAAATCGCCTTAGCAAAACATAATTTTTATTAGGTATTAGTATAGATTTTGAAGATTCCTCTATTTTTATAAACTGTCCTTTATTCTTTAATAAAACAGGCCAATCAAGCGCCATTTTATTAATATTCTGTAACCAAAAAAGCGGTGCAAAAAGAACAGTTTTACTCTTATTATTCTCTCTAATAAAATTCAAAGATCGAAATGACACAACCGGTCCAGTTGATATATGAATATCAAAATTGATTAAATTATCATGCCATGAATTCACTAAATTGAAAATTTGCTCTTCCTTATCATTAGTAGGCAAATGAAGAATTTTTTCTTTCGAGTTTAAATTTATTAATTCAGAGAAAGAAAAACATTTTATTCTTGAACTATAAATGTCTTTTATGCCATAACTAGAAGATATTGTTACTTTTCTATCTGGATCAATACTTGTTTTTACCGCCTTTAAAATTACTGTTTCTTGAAGTACACTATCACGATTAAAAGTGTCTTTTCGAGAATTAAACAAATGAATCTTTTCTAATTGGACTGTATTAAAACAATCCTCTAAACATTTTAAAATAATTACCTGAAGCAAAACTTCTCGGAGTTATAAAAATCAACTCTCCATTCTCTTTTAGCAATTTGGAGGAAATTCCCATAAAGATTGAATAGATATTAATTTGTCCACCGACTATTTTTTTTGCCAAAATTGCTCGTTCATCATTCTTCGAAAGTTTAAAATAAGGTGGATTAGAAATTACAACATCAAAATTATCATGTTGAATCTCTATATTCTCCAATGCTTCTGCCTTATCTAAAATAAAATCTTTCAATTGTATTAAAAAAAACAAATCAATTCCTTTAATTTCAAGCCATTTTTTTAAGTATAAAAAGGATTCATTAGAAAATGAAATTAAATCTTTATCCGTTTCATATGCAACAACATTAATAAATTTTAGATTTTTATTTTGTATAATTAAATGTTCTATTAATGCGCATGTTAATACACCAAAACCACATCCAGGGTCTAATATTCGGATGCTATCATTTTCTAATGTACAATATGAAGCCATCAGGTGGGCAATTGGAGTTGGAGTGAAAAATTGTCCGTTATTTTTTTTGTGCTCTTGTGTGACCTTTTTAGCATAAAAAGTTCCTAAACGATCAGCATATTCACTTGGCAATTCTTCGAAGAGGGGTAGTATATTTATTTTTTGAGTCATATGATTGCAAAGTTACATTTTTTAACCTTCTTTGCATTATACACAGAAATTACTTTTAACCAATTTCAACCCTGATAAACAAAATTTGACAAGATTCTTTAAATGTAAAAAGATATGTTTACTGATATCTGTATACCTATTTTTTATTCACAGTAATTCTTGCAAAAGATAGTTTTTCTTCAATATGAAATATTTTATATATAAAATTATTATGAATATTTTCTGCCATATAATCTGTTAGGATTGTATTAAACTTATCTTTACTAATTAAATTTTTTCTCATATCATAATCAGCAATTGCACCAGCAATGTAATCTGGAATTCTTACTAGTTCCTCATAGAACGCGTTATCTTCACTCCCTGCACGAGCTGCTACAAATTGAAATGGTTTCCCATTCAACAACCCATTTAAATAATAATGAAATAAATTAATAGAAAAATCCCCTCCAACTTCATTAATAGAATCTCTATCAGAAAACCAACCAAATAATTCAATATCCATATCTTTTATAATAGAATATGAAACATACGCACCAAAAAAAGTAACTAGAATCATCGTCGTAATTTGTTTTATTTTTTTATCATCATCAACGTTTTTAATAATGGCTTCTATCTTTTTAATTATTTGACTATAATTATCTTTTTGTTCTGGTTGATTTATCAGCCAGTCGAGATATTGTTGCTTCATGTAAGTGAATGTATCTTTTATAAACACCTTTACTTCATTATGATTTTTTCCAAATATCTTTTTTCTATCATTTAATACAAAAGAAAAGTTTATTAGCGGGTACTCTTTTAAAAAAGAAACAAACTCAGCTCGAACTTTTCTCGTGTTTTTGATATCTACAGCAGCTACCGATTTTATATATTGCGATAAATCATTAAAACTATCAATAGATGGAATCAAAGTAAAACAAACTACATTATTAGGTTTATGCTTATCGTCAAAGCAATAATCACTATAGCAAGACCACTTTTTTGAAATCGGACAAGATTTGAGATAATTGTTCTTCAAATCCGTTTTTACTGTTTGATCAAATCCACTTTCTATTAATTGCAATAAAGGATTAAATATTTCTTTTTTACTCACTATCTTTTTTTAAATAACTAAACAATAATGTTTTATTTTCATTAAACAAATAAACGTAGCAAATTACTAAAATAATCTGATTTAGGATTACAAAAAAAGGTTCTTTCAAATTAATAATTAAGGAATAAAATTCACACTTATATGAATAACCAAACTCTTTAAGTCTTGCCAAATCCTAGCATTTAAATTCACTTTCGTCTGAACCTAAAAAAAGTATAAATTCATGCTATGAAAGAATTATCAAGAATAATTTTCTTAGTTTCCCTAAATTTATCCCCAAATAAATCCCATTTTAGCATTACCAAATAAAACACTTTCTTAAAACCTCATTTTTAATGAATAAAAATATAAGTGCCCTTTTTGAAATCGCTCAAAAAGAGACCCGAAAAATAATAGGTTTAATGTCCGGCACTTCGCTTGACGGATTGGATATTGCGCTTTGTGCTATTTCTGGTGCGGGCGAAAATACGGCTGTAAAAATTCTGGAATTCGAAACCATCAATTATACCGAAGACATTAAGACCGAAATCCGTAAAGTGTTTGCTCAGAAAACTATCGATTTTCAGCATTTGGCTTTATTAAACGAATGGATTGGTCTTTTGCACGCCGGCATGGTCAACGATTGTCTTCAAAAATGGAATATTCCGGCACACGAAGTCGACTTAATCGCCTCACACGGACAAACGGTTTTGCACGCTCCAAAGTTTTTGCATCAGCAGGAAAAATTCCCTAATGCAACTTTGCAAATTGGGGACGGCGATCATATTGCAGTAAAAACCGGAATTATTACGTTGTCTGACTTCAGACAAAAACATGTTGCTGCTGGTGGCGAAGGTGCGCCTTTGGCTGTTTATGGCGATTATTTATTGTTCAGCAAAAAAGGCGAAAACCGCATTATGCTCAACATGGGAGGAATCGCGAATTTTACCTATTTACCAGCTTCCCAAAACGCCGAAGAAGTTTTCGTAACCGATACCGGAACCGCAAATACTTTGATAGACATATTTACCAAACACTTTTTCCCTGAAAAAAGCTACGATAAAGATGCCGAAATTGCCCAAGCCGGAGCCGTAAATCAAACCCTTTTAACGGAATTAAAAAGCGATGCTTTCTTCCAGAAAAGCTTCCCCAAAACCATCGGTCAGGAATTATTCAATAAAGCTTTTGTCGATTCGGCTTTGGCAAAAACCAAGCTCGAAAACATTTCGGCACCAGATTTGCTAGCCACTTTAACAAGATTAAGCGCGGAAACGATTGCAGAAGCGATTCAGTTTGTCGTAAAAAACACGGGAACGCCAATCGAAGATTTTACGATTTATATGTCGGGCGGAGGCGCAAGCAATCCGTTATTAGTAAAAGGATTGAAGGAATTATTGTCGTGCCCGTTTCAAAAAAGTGACGATATCGGCATTTCAGGCGATGCGAAAGAAGCGGTTTTATTTGCCGTTTTAGCAAACGAAACGGTTGCCGGCGGAGATTATAATTTTGGAACAAAAAAAGGAATTCCATCAGTAACTATGGGAAAAATTTCTTTACCTGATTAAATATTTTTAAACACATAGAAACATAGGTTTAAAATTAATATTGAAGGTAATTTTAAAAAATCTAGATTTTCACACATAGCTATGTTTGTTTAAACAAGTGAAACGACTTTAACCGTAACAAAAGCTATGTATCTATGTGTTTAAATCATTTTCAAAAGTTAATATTAGTATTTAATTATAACTTGTCTTAAAAAAGTAAACTAATTATACCACAACCCATAAAAAAGCGTTGAAATTATAATTTCTGAATTATTTACTAGAGTCCGCTAAAAAAACTATTTTTGGTTTCTGTTAAAAAGATTACAATGCATAAAAATCAGCCACTACTATTCTCTATCATATTCTTACTTTTCTTAGGATGGACATCCAACTCGCAGGAAAAACAAATACATCCTAAAAACGAATTTAGAGGTGTGTGGATCGCCACCGTCGTAAATATCGACTGGCCCAAAACAGCGATTGACGGCGTTGCCAAAGAAAAAGCAGATTATATTGAAACATTAGAAGCGTATAAAAAACTAAATTATAATGCGGTAATTGTTCAGGTTCGTAGTGTTGGTGATGCCTTTTATCCTTCAGAACTGGCGCCCTGGTCTCGTTTTTTAACGGGTAAAGAAGGTCAGGCTCCAAACCCGTATTACGATGCATTGGCGTGGATGATTGAAGAAGCTCATAAAAGAGGTTTTGAATTTCATGCCTGGCTGAATCCGTATCGTGCGACTTTCGATTTAAATAAAAATCTTTTAAGCCCAACTCACGATCTTTTTAAACATCCGGAATGGATGATCGAATACGCCGGAAAATATTATTATGATCCTGCGTTGCCTGAAGTTCAGGCACATTTAACCAAAGTCGTAAAAGAAGTCGTTGACAAATACGATATCGACGCGATTCATTTTGATGATTATTTTTATCCTTATACCGTTCCAGGAAAAACATTTAACGACAACGCATCGTACAAAAAATACGGATCCGGCTTAAGCCTTGCCGATTGGCGTCGTGCGAATGTGAGCAACTTTGTACACACGATTTCTACCACTATCAAAGCAAGTAAACCGTGGGTGCAATTCGGAATCAGTCCGTTTGGGGTTTGGAGAAATAAATCGCAGGATCCTAAAGGTTCTGAAACACAATCAACATCCAATTACGATGATTTATATGCAGATCCTGTTTTATGGATGGACCAAAAATGGATCGATTATATTATGCCCCAATTGTATTGGAGTATGAATAATCCGAGAGCATCGTATTCTAAATTGGTAAAATGGTGGTCAGAAAACTCAAATGATAATACTGCACTTTATATAGGCCACGCATCCTACAAAATTAGAGGCGACGCTGATAAAAGCTGGAACTTCGTTACTGAAATTCCAACCCAGATTGATTACGCCAGAAGTTTCAAAAAAGTAGGCGGAAGTGCTTACTTCAGTTCTAAATGGTTCATGGATAAAAACTTTGATATTGTTCGTCTTTTAGAAGAAAATCAATATAAATATCCTGCGCTTCCGGCTCCGGTTCCGAATTTAAAACATGTTATTATTGATACTCCGGTTGTCAATGAATTTGGGAAAGACAGCACGAAATATACGTTCACTATTAAAGATCCACTGAACACAAAAGTGCGTTATATGGTAATTTACGGCGCTGATCATATTTCGAAAATCAACATTAATGATGCTACTCAAATCGTTGAAAAAGTGGCAGTATGCGAAAACACTGGAGATATTTCAATTTCTGTTAAGTTCGAAAAAATGAATCAGTATAAAGCTTGTGCTGTAACTTTTATTGACTATTTTGCAAACGAAAGTACACCTACAATTATTGACCTAAAAAACACATTTAAAATCTATACCCCTAACCAACCAAATGAAAATAGATAATAAACCCTGGTATTGGATTCCGCTTCTAAATTTTGCGTCAGGACTACCTTACGCCGTCATCATTTCCGTTTCGGTTATTATGTACAAGAATCTCGGAATCTCTAATGAAGACATTGGAGTTTACACCAGTTTATTATATCTGCCCTGGGTTATAAAACCACTTTGGAGCCCGTTTATTGAACTTACAGGAACCAAAAGAAAATGGTTTTTATCGATGCAATTGTTAATTTCGATTGCTTTTCTGTTGGTCGGTTTCACGATTCCTGCTAGTGGCTTTTTCATTATGACTTTAGCTATCTTTTGGGTTGCCGCCTTTGCTTCGGCATCGAATGATATTGCCAGCGATGGTTTTTATTTATTGGTTTTGCCAAAAGAACAACAATCCTTTTTCCTCGGAATCAGAAGTACTTTTTACCGACTTTCACTTTTAGCCGGAAACGGATTAATCGTTTTGTTTGCCGGATACCTTGAACATAAATATGGCGATAATACCAAAGCATGGTCTTATACGATGATTGCCGTTGGTTTATTAATGACTTTTATTACTCTTTATAATTTCGTCTTTACACCAAAAAATGAAATCAATGCTGATGAAAATCACAAAACCGTTCCACATCAGAACTTTGCAACCATATTTGTAAGCTTCTTTAAGAAAAAACAAATCGGTTTAGTATTGGCTTTTATTCTGGTTTTCAGATTAGGAGAATCCCAATTACTTAAAATGTTAAGCCCTTTTTTATTAGACAAAAAAGAAATAGGCGGAATGGGATTAGACACTGAAGCTGTTGGAATTATCTACGGAACTTTAGGAATTTTTGCTTTAACAGTTGGAGGAATTTTAGGAGGTATTGCCATCTCTAAACAAGGACTTACGAAATGGATGTTCCCTATGTTTTTAGCGATGCATTTACCTATTTTGGGTTTTATTGGATTAGCTCATTTTCAGCCGGAAGAAATTTTCCACCTGCATTTAAACTTTTATTTTTTCGAAATAAACTCTCCACTTAATCTTTATACCTGCATAACGGTTATATTGGAACAATTTGGATACGGTTTTGGTTTTACGGGCTTTATGATGTTCTTAATTCATGTTGCTGAAGGAGAATCTAAAACAGCACATTACGCATTGGCAACCGGATTTATGGCATTAGGAATGATGCTTCCGGGAATGTTAAGCGGTTATATACAACAATTTTTAGGCTATCAGAACTTTTTTATCTGGGTTTTGTTGGCGACAATTCCGGGATTGATTCTATCCCGTTTTTTAATTTTCCCGAAAGACTTTGGGAAAAAATCTGAAGAAGTTTAACCCCAAATCAAACATCTTAAATATGGAATTCAACGAAAATCTGCAAGCCGAACGCAACCTAAAAGGAGCTGAGTTCGAGAAAACAGGAGATTTTGAAAAAGCAATTGAAGTATATGAAGAAAATGTCGCGGAAAGCTTTAAAGGAAATCATCCTTATGATCGGTTAGCTACGATCTACAAAAACCAAAATGATATTGAAAACGAAATTCGGGTTCTCGAAAAAGCAATTATTGTTTTTGAAGAAATCACACTCGAAGACCGACTAGAAGGTTTACCGAAACTTTTCCGTTTCAAAAACCGGTTAGAAAAGGCAATTGAAACCAAAAAACAATTGGCTAAACAAAAGAAAAGCAAATTGAAATAAGCATAAACTTTTACGTATTTTATCATGATTACTTTAAAAAGAACTAATTCTGATGATGTTGATTTTAAAAATCTGGTTGTTTTATTAGACCAGGATTTAGCTATCAGAGACGGAGAAGATCACGCCTTTTATAATCAGTTTAATAAAACCGATAAAATAAAACACGTTATTGTTTTTTATGAAAATGATACTGCTGTTGGCTGTGGGGCTTTTAGAGAAAAAGAATCGGATACGGTTGAAATTAAACGCATGTTCGTTCATCCGGATTTTCGAAAAAAAGGAATTGCCTCTGCTGTTCTGACAGTATTGGAAATTTGGGCAAAAGAAGTAGGTTATGCCTATACGATTTTAGAAACCGGAAAAAACCAACCGGAAGCAATTAATTTATACCAAAAACAAGATTACACTATAATTCCAAATTATCCTCCGTATGAAAAAATGGATAATAGTGTTTGCATGAAAAAGACTTTATAATAATGAAAATGACAGCTGAAGCATTAAGACAAAAAGTGGGACAATTCTTTTTTCCCGCAGTTTTCATCAACGATACCGAAGAAAATATTCAGGAAACCGAACGTTTAATAAAAGAACACAATATTGGCGGACTGACTTTTTTTCACAGCCGTGCGAGTGCGGCAACGAATTATGAAAGCAAGAAAAAAGTTGTTTTTAATGACGACAGTTACGAAAAAATAAAGGCATTAATTGTTCGTTACCAAAAAGCGGCACCTACTCCACTTTTAATTAGTATTGATGCCGAATGGGGCTTAGCCATGCGTATCGAAAAAACACCGCAATATCCGTACGCGATTACACTTGGTGCTTTGCCAGAAAGTAAATCTGATTTGGTTTTTGAAGTTGGAAAACAAATTGGTTTAGACTTAAAAGCAGCCGGAATTCAGTATAATTTATCGCCTTTGGCAGATATTAATAACAATCCAAATAATCCGGTTATTGGCTATCGCTCTTTTGGTGAAAACAAAGAAAAAGTCGCCAATTTCGCCGTTGAATATTTAAACGGAATGTCAGAAGTTGGTGTTTTAGGCTGTCTGAAGCACTTTCCCGGACACGGAAATACCAATGTCGATTCGCATTTAGGATTGCCTGTTTTAAATGAAACTTTGGAGGAATTGTTAGAAAACGAATTACATCCGTTCATCAAAGGAATTGAGAACAATGTTGATTCGATTATGATTGGACATTTGGCTGTTCCGAGCTTGAATAACGGAAAAGATACTTCGGCAACTTTATCAAAAGCGGTAATTCAGGATCTTTTACGTGACAAATTAGGCTACGACGGTTTGGTTATTTCTGATGCTTTAAACATGCACAGCGTTTCAAAATTATACGAAACAAAAGGTGATTTAGAATGGGAAGCTTTCAACGCTGGAAACGATGTTTTATGTTTTGCCGAAAATGTTCCTGAAGGAATTGAAACCATTCTTAAAAACGCTTCTCCGGAAAGAATTGAAGAAAGTTTCAACAGAATCATGAAAGCCAAAGAAAAAGTGGGAATTCTGTCTGAAAACAATTTTACTTCAGGCGAATTAAACTTTAAAAAAGCATCCGAATTAAACTTTGAAATCGCTCAGGATTCTATCACAAAAATTATTGATAATGCTAATACAGAACTGGCTTTTGAAGCGCAGAAAAACAATCAATTAGCGAAATTGAGTTTGTATAAAAATGTCGAAAATACATTCTTTCAAACTTTAAATTCAAAATTAAAATCTCCTGAATTTGCTTTTGAAAATTTAGAAATTTCAGATATTGCTAAAATCAAAAAAGAGCTCGGAAATTTCGAAACCATTCTTATTTCCTTATTTGTTCCAAAGGCAAAACCGATGAACAATTTCGAGATAAATGACGAAGTTTTAGAATTGCTTTCAGATTTGCTTCAGACCAAAAAATGTATTGTTTACGTTTTCGGAAACCCATATGTTTTACCTATAATTCCTAATCTAAAAAAGGCTTCAGGATTGATTCAGGTGTATCAGGATTTTGAAGAATTTCAAAAAAATGCAGGAATTCAATTTTTGGAGAATAATTCTTGCAACGGAATTCTTCCGGTAAATATTGACATACAATAACTTACATCGATCAATAATCAAAAACTATCAACTTATAAATTTTTATAATTACATCTTATTGTAAGTGACTCTACTTATACCCTACTTTTGCACCACAAATAAATTTTTAATTTTAAAACGAAAAATATGTCTTTAGTAGGAAAAAAATTCCCAAGTATTGCAGTAGACGCTATCTCAGAAATGGGTGATAACTTGAAAATCAACATTTTTGAAGAAGCAGTAAACAACAACAAAAAAGTATTATTGTTTTGGTACCCAAAAGATTTCACTTTTGTATGCCCAACTGAATTACACGCCTTTCAAGCTGCATTACCAGAATTTGAGAAAAGAAATACTATCGTAATCGGAGCTTCATGCGACACAAACGAAGTTCACTTTGCTTGGTTAAATACTCCAAAAAACAATGGTGGAATCGAAGGTGTAACTTACCCAATCTTAGCAGATACAAACCGTAACTTATCTAACATTTTAGGAATTTTAGATATTGATTCTACAGAATACAGCGAAGAAACTGATTCAGTTATCATCGAAGGTTCAAACGTAACTTACAGAGCGACTTACTTAATTGACGAAACTGGAAAAATCTTCCACGAAAGTGTTAATGATATGCCATTAGGACGTAACGTAAACGAATACTTACGTATGGTTGACGCTTACACTCACATCCAAACTAAAGGTGAAGTTTGTCCTGCAAACTGGGAAGCTGGTAAAGAAGCTATGTCTGCAGACAGATTAAGTACAGCTGAGTACTTGAGCGCAAATTAATTTTTTATAGAGGTACAAAGGTTCATAGGTACACAGTGACAAAGGTTTTTTGTTGCTATCTACAAAGTTTTAAAACTTTATCCTGTGAACCTTTGCTACTTTAAATCTTTTAAAAAAGGTACAAAGGCTCAGAGAGACAGAGCAACAAAGGTAATTTGTTGTCTTGTACACAAAGTTCTAAAAACTTTGTCCCTTTGAACCTTTGCCACTTTGAACCTTTGCCACTTTGAACCTTAAAAAAACAAACAAATGTTAATCGACTTAAACGAAGATACGTTAGCAGATTTAGTTGCTAAAAACGAAAAAGTAGTAGTACAATATTCAGCTTCATGGTGTGGAAATTGCCGTATTATGAAACCAAAATTCAAAAAATTAGCAACAGAAAATGAAGCTATCACTTTTGTTTTGGTTGATGCTGAAAATTCTCCGGAATCAAGAAAATTAGCTAATGTAAGCAACCTGCCTACTTTCGCAACTTTCGTAAACGGACAATTGGTTGGTGAAACGCAAACCAACAAACAAGAAGTTTTAATCGATTTGGTAAACGCTATTGTTTAATTGGTTATTTGTTTATTCGTTTAATCGATTAAACAAAAAAACGATTTAACGCTTAAACAAAAAATTATGAAATTACCCGTGATAAAGCAATTAACCCAATTTATCGAAGAAAACGATCAGGATTATATCATCGAAACGATTGAAGTTCTGGAAGCGATGACTGAAATTCCGTCTTTAAAAGATGAAGAATTAGATGTAATTGGCGAATTGATTTCAAACATGTATGGTGCGCTTGAAGTACACAAAATGGTAGTTCAGGGCACAGATAAAAAAGAAGCTTTAAATGCGTTTATGAAACGTGTTTTGGGTTCTATCGACAAATAGTCGGCCTCTTTCAAAGAAAAACAAAAAAACATGACTGAAGAAGCGTTTCTAAATTAGAGACGCTTTTTTTTAGTTTTCAGTCTCAGTCTCAGTTCCCAGTTTGTACTATTCACTGACCAGAACAATCTTATCATTTCGCAAATTAAATCTAAAATCTACCCTCTGAAATCTAAAATAATTTGGGCGAGACACCATTAGAAAAAGGGGCTACTCTACTTTGCGCTCATTCGCCCCTTTCCCTAATGCTGTCGGGCTGTCTGCGCTACTTCGGTAGCCAGCGTCCATCCCTCTCGCGGCGACTCATTTTCAATTCAGCTATCATTAATAACGTACTCAACCCAAACTTGTCATCTCGACAAAGGAGAGATCACACAAGTAGCTCGACAAAGAAATCAATAATGATTGTGAAATAACTGTGCGGAGTTTCTAGTGTGATCCTTCCTCCGCCAGTATGACAAAAAAAACAGCGCAAACCTGCCAAAATCCGTATCATCCGCGTGCCCTTCCATACTAAAACATAACGTTTTTTCGTTAGTCTTAAAACTCGCCTAATTCTGCCTACAACCCTCAACAAATACTTTTAGATTCAAATATTAATCCTTACTTTTGAACCTCATTAATTTAAACAAAAATCATGGCTTCAATAACATTAGGAGGAAATCCTATCCATACTTCAGGAGAATTACCAACAGTTGGATCACAACTAGCTGATTTCAAATTAGTACAAAATGATTTATCAGTTGCTTCATTGAGCAATTTCGCTGGTAAAAAATTAGTTTTAAATATTTTCCCAAGTATCGATACAGGAACTTGTGCAACTTCTGTTAGAAAATTCAACGAAAGTGCGAGTAATTTAGAAAACACAACTGTACTTTGTATTTCAAGAGATTTACCATTTGCTCAAAAACGTTTTTGTGGTGCTGAAGGTTTAGAAAACGTGGTTAACTTATCTGATTTTCAGGCTGGAGATTTTGGAAAAGCAAACGGTTTAGAAATCGTTGACGGACCATTGGCAGGTTTACACTCAAGAGCAATCATTGTGGTTGACGCTGATGGAAAAGTTTTACATACAGAACAAGTTACTGAAATTGCAAACGAACCAAATTACGAAGCGGCTTTAGCAGCACTATAATATCCATTAAATGGCATTCGAAAAAGACAATACTTTTGTAACAGGTCGGTTAAAAAGCATGACATATGCTTTTAACGGAGCTGTTAAACTTATAAGAACAGAGCATAGCATTATGGTTCAATTTACATTGGGAATCATAATGACTATTGCTGGGTTTTACTTTCATATTTCACAAACCGAGTGGCTTTGTCAAACACTGGCAATTGGTTTAGTTTTAAGCGTTGAAGGATTGAATACGGCAGTTGAAAAAATCGCCGATTTTATTCATCCTGATTATAGCAGACGAATCGGATTTATTAAAGATATTGCGGCTGGCGCAGTATTTTTTTCTGCAATGACAGCGATAGCAATAGGCTTAATTATTTATTTACCCAAATTTATATAGGCAAGACGCAAGAATGGCAAAAACAACCAAAAAAGAAACTGTAAATAAAAAAAACGAACCAAAAGCTGAGACAAGATCTTGGAAAATATCCAAACAACAAAAATTTGTATTGGGATGCCTTTTGGTACTCTTTTCTATTGCATTATTAGTTGCATTTATTTCTTTTTATGTCAACGGACAATGGCAAACAGATCAAAGCGCGGTAAGTCATCTTGGCGATCGCTCTGAAGAAGTGCAAAACTGGCTCGGAAAATTCGGAGCTTATCTTGCCGATCTGCTTGTATACAGAGGTTTTGGCCTTGCTTCCTTTATATTAGTGCGTTTATTTTTCTTAACCGGATTATTTCTGGCGTTAGAAATGTCAACCAAAAGATTAAAAAGCATTTGGTTCTGGGACTTATTTGCTATTATTATTGTTTCGGTCTTATTTGGATTTTTCGCCACTTCAGCACCTGAATTAGGAGGAACTATCGGATACGAACTGAATTTATTCTCGCAAGATTACATCGGAAAAACAGGAACTTTACTAGCCCTTCTTTTTGGATTAATTGTGTATTTAATTTTCAAAATAAAATTATCTCCGGAGAAAATTCAATCTTATTTTGATTCTACTAAAAATGAATTTAAATCGGAACTGGATTCTATAAAAACGCCACAACAACCTGAAAGCGCTTACAATTTAGAAGAATTTGCTATTGAGGAAGAAGATCCTGAATTAGACAATATTCATTTAAAAACAGAAGACACGCAATTCGAAATTAATAAAGAAGCTTTAAAACCAACGATTTCAAATTCATCAGAAATTGATTTGAATCCGGTTTTAAAACCAGTTCAAATGGATATCAAACCAGCAACAGTAACTGCTCCGGTTCATACCGAAGAATTTGTTATTGAAAAAGCAGAAGAAGAAGATATCATTGAAGAAAACCTGGCTTCTCGCCTTGTTGCTGATTTTGGATTATTTGACCCAACTTTGGATTTATCAAATTATAAATTCCCGACGATTGATTTATTAAAAGAATATTCAACTGGCGGAATTACAATTAATCAGGAAGAATTAGAAGAAAACAAAAACAAAATTGTAGATACACTTCGTAACTACAAAATTGAAATTGCACAAATAAAGGCAACCGTTGGTCCATCGGTAACTTTATACGAAATTGTACCGGAAGCTGGAATCAGAATCTCTAAAATTAAAAGTTTAGAAGATGATATTGCTTTATCACTTTCGGCATTAGGAATTCGTATTATCGCGCCAATTCCAGGAAAAGGAACAATTGGTATCGAGGTTCCGAACAAGAATCCTACTATGGTTTCGATGAAAAGCGTTATTGGATCGGCTAAATTTCAGGAAGCTGAAATGGAACTGCCAATTGCTTTGGGTAAAACCATTTCAAACGAAACTTTTGTTGTCGACTTAGCAAAAATGCCTCACTTGTTGATGGCAGGTGCCACAGGACAAGGAAAATCAGTAGGATTAAATGCGGTTTTAACTTCTCTTTTATACAAAAAACATCCGGCTGAAGTAAAATTCGTTTTGGTTGACCCGAAAAAAGTAGAGTTAACTTTATTCAATAAAATTGAAAGACATTATTTAGCCAAACTTCCTGATACTGAAGATGCCATTATTACAGACAATGCAAAAGTAGTCAATACATTAAACTCACTTTGTGTTGAAATGGATAATCGTTATTCCTTATTAAAGGACGCGATGGTTCGTAACATTAAAGAATACAACGAAAAATTCAGAGCAAGAAAATTAAATCCGGAAGCCGGACACCGATTTTTACCCTATATTATTTTGGTTGTCGATGAGTTCGCCGATTTGATTATGACTGCCGGAAAAGAAGTCGAAATTCCGATTGCTCGTTTAGCTCAGTTAGCGCGTGCTATTGGTATTCACTTGATTATCGCGACACAAAGACCATCGGTTAACGTAATTACTGGTTTAATTAAAGCGAATTTTCCTGCCAGAATTGCTTTTAGAGTAACCTCAAAAATTGATTCGAGAACAATTTTAGACACACAAGGAGCTGATCAGTTGATTGGTCGTGGGGATTTATTATATACAAACGGAAATGATGTCGTTCGTGTTCAGTGTGCTTTCATTGACACACCCGAGGTTGAAAAAATCACGGATTTTATTGGTTCACAAAAAGCGTATGCCACAGCTTATTTGCTTCCAGAGTTTGTTGGAGAAGAAACTGGCATCAATCTTGATATGGATATCTCCGAAAGAGATACTTTATTTAGAGAAGCTGCAGAGATTATTGTCAACGCACAACAAGGTTCCGCTTCCTTATTGCAAAGAAAATTAAAATTGGGTTACAACAGAGCCGGTCGTTTGATCGATCAGCTGGAAGCAGCTGGAATTGTTGGTCCGTTTGAAGGCAGTAAAGCGCGAAGTGTAAACATTTCTGACTTAAGTGCTCTTGATCAATTTTTTAACAATGAACAAAATTAATCCTATCATGAAAACGAAAATTCAGGAAATCAAAAACAATTCTATCACTAACATGACTAAAAAGTGTTTTCAAATGGCAATTTTATTGCTTTTGAGCTTTACTTCTATTCAGGCACAGGATAAAAAAGCCAAAGATTTATTGAACGAGGTAACTGCAAAAATAAAAAGCTACGATAATATTTCTATTGATTTTAAATACTCTTTGAACAACGCCAAAGAAAACATCAATCAGGACAGTAAAGGAAATGTAATCATGAAAGGCAATCAATATGTATTGAATTTCATGGGTGTTACTAAGATATTCGACGGACAAAAAACCTATACTATTAATCCTGAAGACGAAGAAGTTACTATTTCTAAAGTAAACGAAAAAGACGATAATGCAATTACACCTTCAAAAATGCTTACTTTTTTCAATTCCGGATATAAATACAACATGGACATCGTTCAAAATATTAAAGGAAGAAAAATTCAATACATCAAATTAGCGCCAACAAACACTAAAGATCAAAGAAAAGAAATTCTTTTAGGAATTGATGTACAGACAAAACACATCTATAATTTGATTGAAACTGGAAAAAATGGAACAAAAACCACTTTAACCGTTAATTCTTTTAAAACCAATCAGCCTTTATCAAAAAATCAATTTACCTTTGTAGCGAGCAAATATCCAAAATACTACATCAACAAATTAGATTAATTACGGGTTGAAAATTTTAGACAAATACTTACTAAAAACATTTCTGATTACGTTTACTACGGTATTCGTAATCCTTTTTTTTATATTTATACTTCAAACGGTATGGCTCTTTATCTCCGAACTTGCAGGTAAAGATCTTGACTTGATATTGGTTGTAAAATTCCTTCTTTTCTCAATGCCGAGAATTATTCCGTTAGTTTTACCATTATCGGTTTTATTGGCATCCATTATGACTTTTGGAAATTTGGCCGAGAATTATGAATTCGCAGCCATGAAATCTTCTGGAATATCACTTCAAAGAGCGATGCGGGTTTTAATCGTATTTATCTTTGTTTTAAGTATTGTAGCATTCTGGTTCGCCAATAATGTTATTCCGTATGCGGAATACAAGTTTGTTAATTTCAGGAAAAACATTGCTCAGGCAAAACCCGCGATGGCTATTGCCGAAGGTCAGTTTAATGATGTTGGAACTTACAACATTAAAGTAAATAAGAAATCGGGCGAAAACGGAAATATCTTAACTGGAGTTACCATTCATGAAAAAGCAAATAATGTTGGAGAAAACAAAACTGTTATAAAAGCCAAAAACGGTAAGTTAATTAGTAACGAAAAATCCAGCATTTTAAAATTAGTTTTAAATGATGGTTATTATTATCAGGATGTTACACCAAAAAAATATGAAGATCGTGCTAAATTACCATTTGTAAAAGCAGCTTTTAAAAAACAGATCATCAATATTGATTTATCTGAACTGAACAAGGTCGATGATAATCAAGAAATTAGCAGTACAAACGGAATGCTTAACGTAAACGAACTTCGTTATACATTAGACTCTCTTAATAAAAATCTTGACAACGAAATACTGTCATTTTCAGAAAATATAAATCAACGCGTTGGCATTAAACAGCAACCAGTTATAATAAAAACAAGTAAAAAGAAAAAATCGTTACCCAACGATCTTTTGTCTCTTTATGATAATAAACAAAAACTGGATATTCTAAAAATGGCCAGTAGTAATGTTACGAGTAACCTCTATTCTATCGACGCTACTCAAAAAGAACTAAAAGACAAACAACGCGAAATCAATAAACATCTTAGTGCTTTATATGAAAAGTTTGTGATTGCGTTCGCCTGCTTTTTAATGTTTTTTATTGGCGCTCCATTGGGTGCTATTATTCGTAAAGGAGGATTAGGTTTACCAATTGTCTTTGCGGTATTAATTTTTATTACTTTTCATTTCATCAATACTTTTGGAAAAAGACTTTCACAAGAAGGCGGAATGACTCCATTTATGGGATCATGGATGTCTTCCTTTATATTACTTCCATTAGCCATTTTATTAACATATCGCGCTACAAACGACAACGGATTAATAAACTTTGATGCGATCACAACTCCGATTTCACAACTATTTCAAAAAATTTCCGAGCGGTTTACTCCTGCTCAAAAGCAATAACAATTATGTCAACAACAAAAATACAACTGAACACCATTGAGGAAGCTATTGAAGATATTCGTCAAGGTAAAGTAATCATTGTAGTCGATGATGAAGATCGTGAAAACGAAGGTGATTTCCTGGCTGCAGCTGAAAAAGTAACTCCGGAAATGATCAATTTCATGGCGACTCACGGTCGTGGATTAATTTGCACACCACTTACTGAAAGCCGTTGTAAGGAACTTGATTTACGCGCAATGGTAACCAACAATACAGATCATATGGAAACTGCTTTTACTGTTTCTGTAGATTTAAAAGGACATGGTGTTACAACAGGAATTTCAGCAGCAGACCGATCTAAAACAGTACAGGCTTTAGTTGACGGAAATACAAAACCACATGATTTAGCGCGTCCAGGACACATTTTTCCTTTAATCGCAAAACAAGGTGGTGTTTTAAGAAGAACTGGGCATACAGAGGCTGCAATTGACTTCGCAAGATTAGCCGGATTTAAATCTGCTGGTGTAATCTGCGAAATTTTAAATGAAGACGGAACTATGTCACGCCTGCCTGAATTGATAAAAGTAGCTAAGAAATTCAATTTAAAATTAGTTTCAATTGAAGATTTAGTTGCCTATAGAATGCAGCATGACAGTTTGATCGTTAAAAAAGAAGATTTTGATATCGAAACTCGCTTCGGTACTTTCAGACTAAGAGCTTACGAACAAACTACCAACAAACAAATTCACATCGCCTTAACTAAAGGAACATGGAATCTTGGAGAACCAATCTTAACCAGAATCCACTCTTCTCAGGTAAATAACGATTTACTAGGAACTTTAACCAACAATGCTGAACAACAATTAGACGGCATGTTTAAAGTTATTAATGAAAATGGAAAAGGTGCTGTAGTTTTTATTAATCAGGATATGCAGGCAGTAAACCTATTAAGCCGTATCTCTGAACTTAAAACACTACAGTCAGAAGGTACAATGAAAGCTCCAAAAGTGATTATCGACAGTAAAGACTACGGAATTGGTGCTCAAATTCTTCATGATATTGATATTTCAAAAATTAGATTAGTTTCGAATACTGAACAAACAAAACGTGTCGGCATGATTGGTTACGGATTGGAGATCACTGAATACGTAAATTACTAATATGGGTACATTAGAGGAGAGAATTTCAAAATCAGAAACTCATATATTCAAAGCGGTTTTTCCGAGTACAACGAATCATTATGACACCTTATTTGGAGGAACTGCACTTCATTTGATGGATGAAGTTGCTTTTATTTGCGCTACGAGATTTAGCCGAAAGAAAGTGGTGACAATTTCTACTGGCCAAATTGACTTTAAAAAAGCAATTCCGGCCGGAACTTTAATCGAATTAGTTGCCAAAGTGATTAGTGTTGGAAGAACAAGTTGCAAAATTCATGTGGATATTTTCATGGAACAAATGTATTCAGAGCTTCGCGAAACGGTAGTTTCAGGAACTTTTTCGTTTGTCGCTGTCGATGAAAACAAAAAACCAATGCCTATTTTAGACTAATCACATAATTTAACGCAAAATTGTTTTTAAAATAAATACTGATTATGAAGGACTTAAAAATTAATTTAAAATAATCAGTAAAAAAGCTTTAAAAAAGTTTTGAGAACCGAAAAAGCGTCTTATATTTGCACTCGCAATCAGCAAATGATCGCAACATACTGGAGAAATGGCAGAGCGGTCGAATGCGGCAGTCTTGAAAACTGTTGACTGTAACAGGTCCGGGGGTTCGAATCCCTCTTTCTCCGCCAGTAGAAGTTTCAAAAGAAACTTTAAAAGTCAAAAGCCTTTAAACATTGATGTTTAAAGGCTTTTTCTTTTTGGCATACCTTTCAAAAAGCACATGTTTTATCATAGGACAGTGCACTTATTAGTGAAAATGTTCAAAACGGCATGCAACTACAGTGTTAAAATGGACTTCATTCTTAAAAATCCCTTTAATATTTATGATGGAAAATTGAGTAAAGATGCTATTTTTTTAACGCAGCAAGAACTTAATACTACCCGCGCCCATTGCTATAAGTATCAGATAATGAGTCGTTTTCTCACCATAAGTAATTTGATGATACAGGTAGATCTGTTCGGCTGCCACCGATTCTAATATGGTTTCGATTGCAACGCTAAGAATTATATATGTGTACATTTTCGCATGGTCGGGGAAGTAAGTTGAAGGGCTAAATCGGGGAATTTGATATTTAAATAGCCGATACAGGGAGGGGATGAGATATTAATTCCTTTCCGAAACACGTTTGAGACCTCATAACAAATACAGGAACGTCAGACCGAATAACTAGCTGTTTAAGTACATTATAAAACAAAAAAACAACCTTCGGGTTGTTTTTTTGTTTATGCGATTTTATACGAATCTCTGATTATCTGTAAGTATTAGCTGCAATTGTTTAGCCATCAATACACATGTCACATTATCCAAATTTAGTTAGTTTAAGACTTAATTCTGACATAGATAAGCTTTTCGTAAATTCATTGTTATTATGAATTTTTTTCTTTACTAAATCCCATTTATTTTTTTCAATTCCAAATAGATTATTATTGAAATCTAACAAATCATTTTCATCCATATAAAAAGTTGCAATAATTTTTGAAAAATAATTTAAACAGTCTTTTTTAAACTTTATATTAACATTCTTACTTAAGAAAATTTCATCTAATAAATCTATTTCAAGATATTTATAAGTAAAACCAATCAATGAATAAAAAGAAAAAGAGCTTGTAAAATTTTCTATCAGCGACAATAAATCTTCATGTTCAATTTTTTCCCATAATTCAGGTAAACAAATAAATAATTGTATTGTATAGGTTGTACTATTATTCTCCAAATTATAAAATATAAACTCTAATTTGCCAACTTTTAGTATTTTTTCCAAATAATGATGTTTTTCAATAAAAAATCTGTCAATTGGAAAATAATGTTCAACACTTTTTAAAGAATGAGATGATAGTTGATTAGCTAAATCTTTAGTTTTTTCTTCTACAATAATTTTTTTATTTGTTTTATTCATACGTTTTAAGTTTTGCTTTTGAAACATTAACTCCTAGATTTTCAAATATTCATGGAAACTTTTGAGCTTCAAATACTGAAGGTTGATAATGTCCAGAAGCGTTGTTTATTGCCCGCTCCACAAAGTATTCACTCGCAGCGCTGTGCAAATGTCTCTGACTTTGCACAACTTTTAAATCTCAATCAAAAACGAAAACTTCTCAAAGTCTCCGACTTTAAACCAAATATAAATTAAAACCAAATTATAATTTCTATAGCTTAAATAATATTTATCAAGCGTTAAATAAGATATAGAATAAAAAAGTCGGGAGACTTTTGAGAAGAATACAATTTCTAAAAAAAATGCGCAAAGTCAGAGACATTTGCGCAGCTTTTCGTAAGAAGACTTCGGATAGCGGGGTTCTAAAATCAAAAACCACATAATTAACACATTTCCAGAAAATATCGTTTAATTTTAGAATACTGATTTATAAAGAACAAAGCCATTTTTTTCTGTTTCTGTTAGTTCATTTGTTTCCTTTCTTCCTCTTAACGTTGCTTCTTGGGCTATTAATTCGTTTATCTTTTTTATAGCATATTTCAATGCTTTAATAGCATATTCTTCATGGTCTTTATCGAGTGAAATGTTAATAAATAAATGAGCACTCTTTGTGTTGTAATTGTTGCCAGCATCACCTATAAACTCATTCAGATAAGTCTGATAAGCTACTTCAACTAAATCATAGCGAATATTTGTTGTTAAATTTCGTACTCTGCTATAATGCATGTCCAGAATAACAACTGGGAAATTTTTTATTTTAGAACTATTAATTAGGTCGTTTAACACAACAGCAATATTTCGTTCTGTCCGCGAATTTTCCTTATTGAATGTATATGAACTAAAAATTATTTTACCAATTTGTTCCTGATTAACTTGAGAAAAGGAAATATTTATAGCGAATAAGGCTAATAACGTTAAAGAAAAATTTTTCATTTATTAAAATTTATTTATCGGGATTGTAGCTTTTACTCCTTTTGTTGAATATATATACACTTGACCACTACCTTTGCCAAAAACATAATTAGTCATATTTACACCGCTCTTGCTATTATAGGCATTTTTGTAATCTGTCGATGATGGAGGTTGAATTGTAGTCCCTGCACTAGTCCCGCTAGGATGGTCATGATAAACACTTGTGTTAAAAATAGAGTCACTATATTCGAACGATACAATTCCACCATTTCCAGGTGTCATAACCGCACCTGGTGTTCCAGGCCTATTAGTAACTTTCCCACTATCGGGGTCTGTTGATAATCGCCCACCATACTCTCTATTATTAGCATCTGATTTCCCACCAGAACCGTCATCTCCACTAACAGTGTCTAGCATCCCCTGACGATTTTCAGCCGATGGTAACTCAACAAAATTATTATAAATATCTGGTTTGTCATTAAAAGCATTTGTATCTCCTGCATTTTCTTGAACAAATCCTACTGCTTTATCTTTTTGTGCTTCTGAGATACCATCCGCAGATACAGTTTCCTTAGATTTACTGTCTGCATTAAACGATTCAAAATTACTCTGAGTTGTTTTTATAACATAGGTCTTTCCATCATTTTTTCCATCATTCCCGATATTTTGGCCATTCGAATCTAAAAAATCACCTGGGTTAGCATACATTCCATCAACATCTATAAAATATACAGGATTATTTAGAGCATATGTATATGGATTAAATCTACGGGATTTCTCAGCTAGTGGATCAATATTCATCCAACGCCCTAAAGCAGGGTCATAATTCCTAGCTCCATAATCGTACATATTAAGTCCCAGCTCGTCTTGCAATTCTTTTCCGTTATACTTATACTTGTAACTAGTGTTGCCAACTACTGCTCCTGCCACTTTTTGTTTAAATCCAAAAGGATAGTAGTGGTTTTCCTCCACAATTTGTAAAGATGGCGATGTCAATGAACCTATATTTTTATAGTTAACTCTATTGTTGCCCAAATGGTCCTTGTATTGGTAAATATACTCAAAAACTCCGTTAGTATGATTTACATAACCTTCGGGTTGTGAGAAGAATTTTAAAACATTGTTTTCATACTGAAAGCCACTGGCATAATCGGTGGTAATTCCACTAACTATTTTACGTTGTTTTGTACCTGTGGCATCATAATCGTAATGGATGTTCCCTCCCGATAAGGTAATATCTACAGGCAGATTCAGATAGTTGTAGGTGATGGCTGTAATCCCCTTATTAGCATCGGTTTTCATGTTTCCGTTATCGTCATAAGTGTATTCTTGAGCTGTATCAATGCCGTCTTTAAAACCTTCGGAACTGCCTGAGCTGTCTTTTACCTTAAATAATTTGTTGCCTGCATCATAGGTGTAAACCAAGTTATCCATTACTCCTAATAGCGATGCATTAGGATCTGTATATCCATTACGGATTAAGCTCTTGATGTTACCGTTTTTGTCATAAGTCAGATTTTCATTGTAACGGCCAGAGTTCTGGGATATGGCATTAGTCAATCGGTTTAGTGCATCATAGCCGTACATGTAGTTTTTTAAGGCAGGATCTTGGCCTTGTGTCTTCCAAAATGTTTGACTAATGTTTCCATTGTATAGTGCTGTGCCTGCAGAAGGATTATTGTAATTGATTTTAAACCCGAATAAATCGCCACCTCCTACAGTAATATCGTTATTGGTTGAATTTGAATCGTTGATTCCTTTAAGCCATCCGCGTATGTTGTATGTGTAATCTACGGTTTGCAAACGTGGATTTCCTTCTTTGTTTCCCACTGCTTTAGAAACTAATTGTCCCAATTCATCATAAGTGTTATCAGCAATGACTTCTGCGGTACCACCGTTTATGGACTGCGTCTGTTTTTTGAGCCTTCCGGCAGAATCGTAAGTGAATGTATCTACAAGTGTTATTGTAGAACTTCCCTTAATATGCTGGGTAGTCGTTTTATTAGGTTTCCCCACAAAATCAAGCTCAGTTTTTACTTTTTGTGTCACTCCTAAATAGTCATTCTTACTATAGTTATAAATGGGACGACCTTTATCGTCGTAATAAATAACATTGGTAATCCAGTTTGTGGCTCCTAAAATGCGTATTTTGCTTCCAGTGACCAAAGATTTGGTGGCAGTACTCGGCGTAACTGTGCTCACATTTTCAGTAGTTCCTCCATTTAAGTCAAAACTATAGTCATCGTAATAATTGATGGTATACATGTCAATGCCGGTATTAGGAAAAGCATTATTAGAGTAGTAAACCGTAGTATTATTGATAGTATTAACTCCTTGTCTGCTTTCAAACAAAGTCGTTTGGGAATTTACAGTATTTTGTAAATTCGCACGCGATGTCTGACTAGAATATTCACCTGTATATACGGGTCTGCTCAAAGCATCGTATTTAGTAAACAACCATTTGTTTTGGATTCTTAAATTGGCATCTTGGGTTAAGATTGGTTGGTCTAATTTGTCATACACAATAAACTCCCATTGCTTTCCGGGCAGTTTTTTCTCTACCAGACGGTTGCGGGAATCGTATTTATATTGATAGCATAAATCGTTTAAAACATTTTGATTGCTACTTACTATATTAGCAGAAAAAGTACTTCCGGCTTGTGCATGAAAGCCTGGTTGCAATATAACTGAATTAGTTGCAGAAAGCGTTAAAGTATTCCCCGGAGTTACAACAGCAGAAGAAGTTATTGTAGACTGCGCAGTCGTAGAATTGACTATCAAATCAACTGCTTTCGGAGGCAATACATAAGTAAGGTTTCCGTAAACATTATAGACATAATAAGTGTCGTGTTGTATTTCTTTTTCTCCAGCATCAGCAGTATCTCCGTCATTGTTTAGATCGGAGTTGGCATATGTCCTTTTTAAGACAATATGCCCTTCTTTGTCTTTAAACTCTTCTGTAGTGTTGTTTTTCCCTGAAGCTGTTGTCCAGTTTTCGTCTTTGATAATATTTTTGTAGAGTACATCCTTAGCGTAGCTGCTTCCATCATTGTACAATGAAATATCGAATATTTTTTGAGTGGCATCCCAATTAGTATTGGCCACAAAGAGTTTTACTTCGTTTACAATATTGGTTTGATAGCTCAATTTTATGGTGTGATTATTGGCTAAAGACCAGTCATTGCCAGGTGCAGCCAGCTGTAAGACACGGTTAAGTGGCGAGGATTCGAAGTCTTTTTGGGAATAAGGATTCGAAGTGTTTTCATATTTGGGAGTGTTATAAATTGGCAAAACGTCCTGCAGGGCAGTGTTTCTGTATAAGCCGCCATTGGAGTTTTTTGCATAAGGCAAATACTCTTTCTTTTGCCTTCCAAAATTGTCATATTCAATAGGCGCGATTAGGTCTTCACCACTACCGCCGGCAGCGATTCCGACTTTTTGGATTGGGCGGCCTAAACCATCGAAGTAAGTGATATTATCTATTTTTGTTGATGCCGCCAGCCCGCTGACAGATGTCGTTGGAATAGTGGGATTGATTGTGCGAACATAATTTTCGTTTATTAATGGGGGATTTACAGGGCAGCCATTCGCAGTTGTACTATAATCATTAGGGCAGGTGTCTAAGTTGTTGGCCACATAATAGCCCGGTGGTTTTGTGCATGCCGAAACGGGATTGGAATTGGAGTCTCCAAAACCGTCGTTGTCGGTGTCGTAATACCAATTTGGGCCAATACCTACAGCGGGATTTTGGTCATTGCAGTCGTAATTGTTTGATACATAATTCGGACGTTGATAACAATCAAAAATAGGTGTTGCGGCAGAACTCCCGTAATTGTCATGATCATTGTCTACATACCAGTTTACCCCACAGCTCAAATCCATTACGAAACTTAAACTGAAAGTCGTAAAACTGGTCCAGTTATCCGGGGTTAAAGTGTAAATTACTAATTGATTGTCTTCAATTTTGGCAAAATATCCCGTTTGCCCATATCCAGACTGCTCGTTATAGCCATAAATTTGGCCAAGCTCCATATTTGGCAGGGCGGGATATATATCGAGCCAGGCAACAACTCCTCTTGCAAATGTTTGGTTATAAGTCCAACTGGCGTCAAAATTGACAGACAAGACATTATTTTGCACCTGAATCATATTGTGCACAATATTATCGGCGGAATCACCGGAACTGACCCAATGATATGGATCTATTTGTTGAGAATAATTTGGATATTGCGTGTTTGGCGAAACTTTTGGAAGAAAGCCTATATTATTGTGATTAACAAAAGACTTAGCGTTTAAAGAATAAATACAACACAAAAACAGAATAGGTAAATATTTTTTCATCTTCATAATTAAAAATTAGTGTTTGTAATTGTATTGGTTTTCCGAAAGGATGTTTCCTTGTGCATCTTTGATCTGCTTCAATTGCTGGAACTCATCATATTCGTAGTACGTCGTCATCCCCTTTGTATCGGTCATACTCGTCATACCAACCAAAGGGCTATAGGTATAGGTCGTAATCTGGGCGCCCTTCAGCAATGTAGAGGTGCGCAGGGTATTCAATAATGTACGTAAATCAGCCTCTCCGCTAGTTACCGCATTATCTATCTGCGTTTGTGTTATTACGGAATTTACCGTTGCGTAATTGCTGTTGGCAACCTTCGCAACCGGGTACTGCCCGTTGTAACCCCAGAGATAGACATAAGTGATTCCGTCTGTAACCGTCTGGCTGTTCAGGTTATTCTTCGAATCGTAGGCATTTGAGAGTTTGGGACTGAAAGTGTAGGGAGACTGCGGATTAAAGACAATATCCGTACCATCACCCTCCGCACTATATATTGTTAAAGGCAAACCATTGACTCCATACTGAACTTGTTCTCCGGAAATAAGCTTAGCATTACGATATTTACGGATATCCACAGGAACGAGGATATGTTTATCCTTGAGGCCGGAAAGCGAACTGCCATACTCGGTTGGGTAGAAATATTTTATAGCAGTTGCATTTCCCTTGCTGTCGTATTCCCTACTCTCGGTTAGCTGCTTATGGTTAACGGAACTGTAGTCAAGTTGTTTTACCGTCCGTATATAGCTTCCATCGCTATTGTACATTTCCGTTATCTCACTTATAGGTTTGGCCATGCCACCTATATCATAATAGCGGGAATAAAAATATTCAATTTCATTCCCAAATGATGTTACTTTATAGCCGGGAACCGCTTTAAGCGCACGGATATCGTATTCTGTATAATTCTTAGAAAGTAACATCCCATTTTCCGAATAAGTCTCTTTAGACTCAAGATGCCCTCGCCTCCAATCATTGTTAATAAAATTAGGATAAGGAAACGTACAGGGAGAAATAGTTTTATATAGAAAATCAGGCTTGTAAGTACTTATGTATTCTGTTTGAACCAGTGCTGAGTTAAACAATCCCGGAACCGATAGCCCATCGCTATTCAAATCTCCGGGAAATTCGACATCATAGGCAAACTTAAAATTATAAACGGTAAAACCGTTACCGGGCGAGATTTCCTTAACACTAGTATAGATAACGTTTGTTCTTGCTCCAAAACCCAATTGAGGAGCGCCTTCGACACGGGCTATAAACCTGTTGTTAATGGATAATGTGGCAGGAACTCCAAAAGCGGACAATTTTTGCCAATTTCCCTCAGTAGAAGTTTGAGCGTTATAACCAGAATTGTACCAGGTATAATAAGGATTTTCCGAACCAATACATTTTTCGCTGACCACCAACCCCGGATATTCATAGTTTTTTATGATAGCGACAGAACCCGAGCTTTCTTTTGTTTCAATTTGCTTGATCCTTAAGCCTCCTGATATTGGCAAAAGATCATTTTCATTTGCCAAATGCGCTCCGAATACAAAGCGTGTGTAACCACCGGTGGGAAATATGATTTTATTTAAAGCGCAGGCCTTTGATGCTTCTGCAACGGACTCTCTTGTTCCTCCATTGGGTACGCCATAGGCAAAACTCGGCCCCGTCCCTCCATATTGCTCTTGACCGGGTGTTAACTGTCTGGCCCAGTCATCGATACGGAAAGGAAGATTCTGGGGATTACTAGGAAAAATTGTTTTATTGTTACTATTGTTGTAATAGCCCCAATGGTCTTGACTAGGCGATAAACGGTAGGGAAGCGTATAGGGATCGTCTGTATTCGGATCATTGTCCCCATAATATTCAAATCGGTATGGACTTTGCAACCTGCCGTTTACAGCTATCTCGCGAAACGAATCCAGCCTTAAGCGATAATTAAGGCAATCTTTGTTGCTATACTGTTCCTTTGGGATTTGCCTAGATTTATTGGCTTCAAAGTAACTATAATCAAAACGAAATTTCTTTATCTGTCGATTATTCCTATCCTTCAATACAATAAAATTGAGTTGGTTGTTAGACAACAATTCACTGTCTTTCCTTGCATCGGGAGAGGTCACAAACTCCAGGTAATTTCCTGAAGAACTCACAATTTTCTTCAAAACAATCCCGGATATTACCTCGTCATGATCTAAGTATGTGGCTGCTGCATACTCTTCGGGAAGATAATGCTCAGGGTTGTTTTGGCTTACCGCAAAATATGCCTCGCTATAACGTCTTTTCTGATAAAGTGAAGCTATAGTACCCCCCGGCGCATATTCAAACGTAAGCTGCCCACCAGAAGGGCTTTTTATCTTCGAAATATACCAGGAGCTTGTATATGATTTCCCGCTAGTGTAACTATAGTCTACCGTCTCATGATCCTTGAATTCATAAACAAAACCCCGCTCATCGGTAATGATAAAATCTCCCCCGATATATAGCGGGTTTCCAGCATTATTTTTCGCATCAGGCACAAACTCAATTTTAAAATCTTCATATTGTGCCAATGTTGCATTAGCCGTCCCGTCCAAAAAGAATCTACCTGACCTCCCGTTGAAATTATAGTAGAATATATCCGAGCCATTATCGGTTATATTTAAGGCACCATCCCTTAATTTATATTTAACTTGATCCATATAGTTTTTAATCGAAATATCATCGTAAGAAGAACCTACAAAATCAGGGATAGAAGTCCTACTCTGCAATCCACTATATGTATAACCATCTGGAACTCCCCTTACTTCCCTGGTAATCATCCCTCCGGCATTTAAAGCCCAGCCCAAGCCTACCCAAGAAGCTTCTTCGTCAACCTTAATACCGGACGCATGGTACGACAATGACACATCGAGATTGATGTCCTTGTCTGTAAATTTAATTACCGGTATACTAATTTGGGGGATTCCTGAAGACAAATTAACAGGAATGTCGCCGTATTGGCCAAGAGAATACGTATTTGGCGAATATACGTTGAATCGCTCGTGTCCCACATATTGTGCCGAGGCTTCTTCGCTCTTCAAAAATAAAAAAAACAAAATCAGTAAAGTATTTGTCAATCGGGTAAGCAGATATTGATTTTTAAGGATTAGCCAAAGGTTGGCTTGAGTAAGAAAAAAACTATTTCGCATAATGAATTATATTGAAAGTAATTGTTTATTTATATTATATTAAATCCATGAGAAAGATCCCAGAAGATTAAAAAGTAGAAAAACAAATGGATTTTCTGCTTCTTTGAAGTTTAAAATATTCAGATTTATTATTGCAGTATTCTAGAGCTTTCTCTAAAATTTCATCGCGGCCCTGCCTTATTGCATTAATGTTTAGTTTTACTATAACATCTACTTTTATTCCCTTTCTCTGTGTCTGGGTTTCATCGTTATAATAGACTCCTGTTCCTGAAATTAAAGACGAATAATTTCCTAAAAAGTCAATTTTAGATATATTACCGTCAACACCTGATGTCTGATTTCCAATCGTCGTCGTATTTGGGGCTGTTTGGATCTCTCCATTTTCCATTGGCATTAGACGCAGGAATATATTTTGAACGCTCATTCAAAATTTCCATTACTACTTCCCTTCCATCAATTTTTGTAATGATATCTCCAATTCTTAAATCATTTATTTTAGATAGCGAATCATTTAAGAAATCAATAACCACAGCTTTTTTGTCTATTATTTTTAAATCTGCAGGGAAAAATTTTGTTCCAAAAAAATCAGCAGTTAATTTCGTTTTAAACGTTGTGTGACCATCACATATCTTTACTGTAGTTTCAAGCATTGCCAGATGATATTCTTTTGGTGATTGTGCGGTATTGAATTTTGGGATCATTTCCAAGAGTACATCATCCCAATTTTTATCCATCAAATACTTGTATGGATAAAAATATTCAATCGTATTCCAAAACTTAAACAGGCTCAGTAATCTAAAATATTGATTTGGATACTCTGAAGTATCAGATTTAGGTTCATTACGAGTTTTTATGTTTCCTTCTTTTCCGGTTTCTAAGTAAAAGTTCTCTCCCTGAAATCTGTTTTTTACGATATATCGCATTTTTTCTTGAACCGCATCACTCAACAGTTCCTTATTTTCCAGCCATCGAAGATCAAAATTTTTATCAAAAAAATATTTTTTGGGAATATCGTTGCATTTTTTATATTCTTTTACATTGCCTAAACTATTAATCCACTCCAAATAAAATTGTGATAGTTTTTCTCTGTTTTTAATTTCATCGATTCTTTTACATCTATTAATGAGCTCATTATCCCAGTCAAATTTGCCCGCAGCAACATTTGGATGGTAATACTTTAAGAAACCCCAAACTTTAGCAGTTACTGCCCATTTTTCATCCGTAAGGTTTTTTTGTGCAAAAACTAAACTTGACATGGCAATACAAACAAAAACAAAAATATTCTTCATTAAAATTTCTTCTTTTTGACTGCTTTTATCCAGTTTTTCGCTAGATAAATACAGTCACAAAATCATATTAAAACTGAAAAAATAAAAAAACCCGATCAAGTCCGGTTTGAAATGCTTTTAAAATATTTAAAAACTCAATTGATGTTTTTCTGCTTATTCAGATTTGCCATCAATTTCAGAAAAGAAATTATTTAATATTCTTTAAAACAATATTTCTTATATCTTTCTTAAAATTCAATTACAAACATAATTTTTTTTTACTTTGTTTCTTACTTCAAGAATATTTTAAGAAAACATCCAATTATCTTTTTATGCTTAAAATTTATGAGTGTTTTCTGTAAAAAAAAGCAACATAAAAATCTTAAGATGTGTTTTTGTATAGAATTTTGTATTTTTTTTACCACTAAACGGTACTATAGTATACCTAAAAAATCACATTTGCCTAATTATTAAAGTAGTTAAGTGGAGTGCCTTCAATTTCGTCACAAAAAAGCTAAGTCAGTTTTTTTTGGATATTTTAGCATTGCGAGTTTTGTGGCGGATCGTGGCAAGAGGTATTTGGACTTGATATCTTTTCTGCCACAAAAAACTAAGGTATCTAAGTACTATTAGATCAATTTTATATATTTTGAGTTTTTCAGCAAAATAGTTAACACATATGATTTCAAAACTACAAATCCAGCACGATTATTATTTAACGGATTTAGTTTCGAATATTATTAACCAAATCATAATAGAACCATTTTTTAATGAAGCTCAAATCTTTATTATTTGATTTTGCCTACTATTGATTTGAAAACATCCGTTTTTGCCGATGAAGAGATCCTGAAATTTGTCTAGTTAATTTTACAATTTAATTCAATGGAAAATCACGTGAAAACTATTCAGGAAAGCACAGATAAACTTGCTGTAATTGAAACAATTTATCGCTTCGCCGCGGCCTTGATCTACGCGATAAAGATCTTCTTGCTTCTGCTTTTGCTGCAGATGCCATATCCGATTTTAGACCTGCGGAAAAAAAGCAGACTTTGAGTATCCCGTGCTGCAAGGGCGAGACAACATTGTCGACGCATTAAGAGGTTCTCTTGGTCAAATCGACACCACACATTCTGTAAGTAACCCAAGAATAAGCATTCAGGGAGACAAAGCAATTAGATGCTTTGGTAGAGACGCAACACTTGCCTGCAAACGACCACTCACGTCATTATCTGATGAAAAATCGATATGATGTTGAACTTACAATACAAGGAGAAGTTTGGGTTATTCAGCATCTCATAATTGACAATGTCTGGCCAACTGGCGATCCAACTGTTCTTACCGGAATCTAAACAGATTATTATTAAATATTGTAATCAAAATGCAGCGTTTTATTGACGCTGCATTTTGGCTCCATAAACTTTTTCTTTTATATTTTCTTCAATTTTAGAAAGTCTTTCAATTACTAATTTGAAATTTTCATTTTCTTTTTTTAATTCATCATAATTCTTTTTCATCTCAATCATGTAAAGTGTCAATTCCTCCACTTTCTTCAACAAATTCATATTCATTTCAGCCAACATTAAGCCATTTTTTTCAATTTCCTGGGCAGAAGGTATTTCAGGTAAATGTTTATTTTCTCTGATGTAATCTTCAACTTCTTGCAATGATTTAAGTTTATAATCTTTTGCAAAAACATAATCAGGAACAAGAGGCCCGTTCATGTCAACTCTTACTTCTTGTGCGTGGATTTTTCCTTTTACGGTTAGTTTTTCGTCTGGAACTAGAGTTCCTATTCCTACATTTCCTCCTCTGGGCTGTAAAAACGTTCCGCTTCTTCCGTATATAAACCCTCCATCAAGTATAATTCCAGTTTCAAAAGAAAGTTTTAGTTGTTGATAATTTGGTGCAGTCCATGCCCCATTTGTTCTATATATTCCATAATCTAATGGTTCAGGCACAAACCAAGTAATTCCATCTGGTGTATCACGCCCATCATTAACTTTGCTAAAGTTTATTGAATTATGCAATTCATAGCTCTGCGCATTCATTTGTTGAAATAAACCGAGTAGAATGCAAATAATTAAATTTTTTACTTTCATTTTATTTTAGAATTTGATTGTTTTTTTATCAAGAATGGAGAAAACTCTGATGCTATTATACATAGCAACCATTATTTCTTCAAATTCAAATATTTTCTTAGATACGAACCTAATGATTGTACTTATTTATATGGATTACTTGCTGTAATTGTATCAATTAATGTTGATCCACATGGCAGTTTATCATAATTAAAATATTGAATTTCATTAAAATTATCTTCATCAGATTTACTTTTTAAACCTTTTTTTATAATTGTTACCCATACTCCAGGTGAATGGATATCCGGAGTTAACGAACAATAGTGCTCTAAGCTATCTACAACAATATTATACCCTACAGGCTTATTTTTGAAATTAATTACATTACTTCCTTTTATTGTGTCTTTCAACTCCAAAACATAATATTTTGTTTGATTATTTTTCATCATCACGGATTCAATTATATAATCGTCCGATAAAACCTTGATCGTTTTATCTCTATAATTTATTTCTATTTTTTCTCCATTAAACTGGAAACAGCTTCCAAAATGAAAACATACAATAATCAGCAAAACTATTTTTTTAATATCCATATTTTTCGGTAATTTCATCTTGTTCCTCTGTTGAATCTTGTATAATCTTATTATAATAATTAATATATCGATTGTAGAATTTTTGAACACCTGGCGTCATTTTTACTTTGGTTATTTCTTTCCTAATATTTGAGAGTCTTGAATTAGCATAAGAAATACGATCGCTCAAAATAACATCCCTTCTGAATCTTGCTCCTGTACTCTGCAAAAATGAAGCTTTTTGATTATTTGTCAATCCACCATTTTTAAAAATTTCCATGACCTCTCCTTTTTTGTAAGCAAGTAGTTTGTCCGCATAATCTTTAATTTTCGGATCATCATTACTTCCATTTTTAAAAGCTTTTTCTTCAGTATCAATGTTTTTATAACCTGTAACACCCTGTAGACCATACTTTATGTAAAATGAAGGTCCCTCATTTTCAAAATCTTCCCTATGACTTTGCTCATGAGCGATTAATCCAAACCATTCATCATCATTTCGGCCTTTACCATTATTGTAGCCTCCATCGTGAGCAATCGCATATCCTTTAGTAGTTGCTGACGGATTACCCATTAATCTATACCATGCAACAACTCTTTGATCTGACCATAAAACCCAACTTGTCTCTTCTAAAGATGAGATTGAGTAGCCATATGCTGCATTTAATAAAGAGACCATTCCTGAGGTCAATCTTCCGTTATCAATCATGAATTTAGGTTCCATTCCTTCTAATTCTTTAGAAACAACAACTAAGTTTCCGCTAAAAACATAAGGCGACCATTGAGGAAAATCGGGAGCCAAAGGATCTACAGACATAAACCTGCCGATAGCCGGGTCATAATTTCTCCACTTTAAATTGTCCCAATTCAATCCCAGTTCTTCTTGTCGTTCTTGACCTTGAAACTTATATTTTTGCGCAGTCGAATTTCCTTTACCAATTATTGTTACATAATTATATCCTTTTTGTTTTAAACCAAATGGGTAATAATTATTTTCTTCAATAATTTCATTAATTGAAATACTTCCATTGTTATCTATGTCACCATAACTCAACCTAACATTTTCTAAATGATCTCTATATTGGTAAATATAATCATAAGTTTCATTATTATTAGTAATATAACCTTCAGGCTGTGATAGAAACTTTAAGTTATTATTTTCATAAATAAAACCTCCTGCATAATCAGTAGTGATTCCGTTTACTATTTTCTGCTGTTTTACACCGGTAGCATCATATTTATAATCAATAACACCTGTGTTTAAAGTTATTTTTGTAGGTAAATTTAGGTGATTATATGTTATATCGGTTAAACCTTTATTGGTATCACCAATCATATTTCCGTTATTATCATATTTATAATCGTCTTGAGTATCTGCAATCTGGTTTAATGCATCATCTTTAAACCCATATTGATCAACTGGAGCTGCATCTGCTACTTTCATGAGTTTATTTCCTGAATCATAAGTATAAGTCAGGTCATCCATAACACCAAAATGAGCTGCTACATTAATATTAGGTACTACAGCATCACCTACAACTTCACCCATACGTTTGAGATAAATGATATTTCCATTTTTATCATATTTCATGGTTTCACTAAACTTACCTAGATTATCAGTGGCATCCACTAATCTATTCAAATTATCATAGGAGTAATTGTAATTTTTTAAACTTGTATCTGCATTAGCTGTTTTCCAGAATGTCTGACTGATATTTCCGTTGTACAATGCTTTCCCCGAAGAAGGATTGTTATAATTAATTTGAAAACCAAATAAATCACCAGCACCCATTGTAATAGCTGCATTATTAGTATCTGAATCGTTAATTCCTTTTAGCCATCCACGAATATTATAGGTAAGGTTTACAGTCTGTAAACGCGATTGGCTAATTTTCCCACCAACACCTTTAGTAATTAATTGTCCTAAATCATCATAAGAATTTGAAACTATAATTTCAGGAGTCTGGGTGTTTATTTTTTGTTGTTGTGTAAGTTGTCTTCCTGCATTATCGTAAGTAAAGGTATCAACTATTGTAAGAATTCCATTGGTCCCTTTTTGATGTGTAGTCGTAGTTTCAAGAACTTTTCCTGTAAAATCAAACTGATTTTTTACTGTACTTTCTATATTGAGAAAATTATTTTTATTATAGTTGTAAATAGTTCTCAATTTATTGTCATAATAAATGACATTTGTTATCCAGTTAGCGGTTTCTAAAACACGAATTTTAGAACAGGTACTCAAACCTTGTACATTACTGACAGGCGTTACTCCATATGAGACCGCATTTGCTGCAATACCATTTTCCAGATTTATATTGAGATAATCATCATAGTAATAAATAGTAAACAAATCAATTCCTGAATTAGGAAAAGCGACATTGGTATAATTTATACTTGTTCCTAAAATTGCTTGGGCTGTAGCTTGTCTGGTTTCGAACAAAATACTACCATTAGCCAAACTTTGCACATTAGCTCTGGTTATTTGGCTGTCGTTAAAATATTCACCTGTATAAACAGGTCTGTTAAGTGCATCGTATTTTGTGAATAACCATTTTTTCTTCGCTCTTAAATTTGCATCTTGTGTTAACACAGGCCTGTCAAGCATATCATAAACAATATATTCCCAGTCTTTACCTGGTAATTTTTTCTCAACCAATCGATTTGCACCATCATATTTATATTGATAGCATAAATTATCTAATACCGTATTACCAGAGATAATTTTTGCACTAAAAGTACTGCCTGCCTGTGCATGAAATCCATTAATTAGTCGAATGGAATTGGTAGCTGTTAAATTAAGCGGGGCATTGCCTGAATTTATAATTACTGTAGATAGATCGTCAACAGGAATCTGAGTAATTAGATTAGGGGCCTGTGGACTACAGTTTGTTGATAGTGGAAAAGAAAAAGTACCACCGAAACTGGTGACCGCTCCACCAGTAATATAATTTAATTTAAGTTTACCGCCAATAATTACCACACTATAGTTTCCTGCACAAATAGTTCCCAAATACATATCAGGCAACATGCAGGGAGTTGTAGGAAGATCCTGGGGAGTTGTGTTCAACATTGATGGAGAAAAACCTCCGCTGAAGGCTACTGTTAATGTATTATTAGTAATATCTATAGTAACGCCGCCCCCGCCGCTAGCGCCTGAAAAAACATTTTGATAAATATAAGTAGAAAAGTTATTATAGCCCGTTGTAATGATGTTAGGGTTAACCTGACTTTTGGGAGGCAATACATAAGTTAAATTGCCAAAATCATCATATACATAATAAGTGTCGTGTTTTACACCTGTTTCATATGTTCTTTTTAGAACTATCTGATTTTGCTTATTTTTAAATTCTACTGTTGAACCGTTTATTTCATTAGGAGTTGCAGCTGTGTTTTCATCGTATGTTATTGTTTTATACAATTGGTTGGCTTCATAAAAAACACTACCATCATTATTCCCTAAACTGGTGTTGTATATTTTTTTATCTGAATCCCAGGTTGTGATAACAGTATATAATTTTACTTCTCCTGCGATATTAGATTGATAATCAAATTTTATTTCATGTCCTGAACTTAAAGCCCAATCGCTGACACTTCCTGGTGATGCTTGTTTAAGTACTCTGCTTAAAGGAGAGGCTTCAATTAATTTTTGGCTAAAAGGATTTTGACCTGCATATTGAGTGTAATTCTTAACATCGGTCAGTGCGGTGTTGATAAAATTCAGCGAACCTGCAGAAATAGGAACATATGGCAAATATTCTTTTTCGGAGCGACCAAAACCATCATATTCTATAGGTGTAACAATGTCTTTTCCAGATCCTGACTGTAGATAGGCAATCTCTTGTAAAGGACGACCAAGTCCATCGAAATAAGTAATATTTTGATTGGCTTGCGTAATTGTTGGTGCCGTAATTACAGTTTGGGAAGGAACTTTATAAACTGTAGTTTTAATGTAATTCTCTGTTTGAGTTTGACATGCGGCTACAATTGGAAATAAAACCAAAAAAAGGTTTAATATTTTTCTCATATTCTTTTTTGTTATTGTTTATAGCAGAATTGATTTCGAGCAATCATTTATATTTTGTTCGCGTGAATCTTACTGCCTAAATTAAATATGTCATGTATGTATTTTATAATCTCTTTAATAATAAAACAAAATTCAGTAGAAGAGAAAGCATTCAATGAAGGTTTAAATAGATCTCAATCCTCTTAGCTTCTGACCTATTATATTAGTGGCTATTCACATAAGCCTGCCCATTAGTATTAATGTCATTCTGTGCCATTTGATTTGCAGCGGCTTGTGTATCTGCAGTATATGTACCTGCATGTACTGTATAAGCAACTGGGCATGAGCAACTGGCTTTGATGAAATTTTGGCTCATCGTAACATTTCCAAAGGATTCAAAAGAGAAATTCCTACCATCAGATGTTGAATAAACTCCATATTTTGCGGTTATACTAATTGTGTAAGTTCTACCTGTTGCAGGCAAATTAATTACAGGAGAGGTTGAGCTTACCGGAGTTTGTCCACTATATTGATGATACGTTATATCATTCCAACTCACTACAAATTCATTTGAACCTTCAGGGGGGGTAAAACCAATAGTAATTGAAGTGCCTCCATTTTCTTGTATGTAGTTTAAGTAAAGTTTTGGAACACACACTCCTTGACCGCTTCCTAATGATTGGGCAAGGGCATTAGATTTGCCATCTGCATCAGCTTGAGAAATTAAAGAATAGTTCTCTGCTTCGGGGATTGTAATGGTGACTGGTATCCCAAAAGCATTAGAAGCACATTGAGGATAAACAGATGCTACTGCTTTTTTGCTCAAAAAAATGTTGCACGAACTTCGGGATCCTGTCAATTTATATTCATTTCGATTGAGAATGTTCTTGTCTCTATCCTTTGTTATAGAGAGTCTGTTCCATAAATCGTATTCATAATATTTGATATTATTATTGGCGCTGTTTTCTGAACTCATTCCAACAAAAGGTTTGAAGGTATAAGTTGACATCAATGATCCTGTAGGATATAGTCTTACTTCATCGATATTCAATCCGGCTACAGTTACGCTAGATGATCCAGTTACCGTCAGTTCGTATTGATTGTATGTTCCGGCAACAGCCTTTACCTGTAGTGCTTGTCCGTTAATTGTTATTGTCGTACCTGTTTTACCCCATACAGAAACCAGATAACTTTTTGCAGGATTTGTTGGAAAGCTTACAGATCCATTCAATGATCGAAGACCTGTTACCCCATCAGTTAAAATGGTACCACTTCTTGTCCATCCGCCATCATCATCGGTTTCAAAGCTTGTGTAAGCAATATCTGCTGCATCCGCGTTCTTAGCCTCAGCAACCGGATACGATTTTTCATAATTCCACAAATAGGAAACCGGTGCACCACCGTTTCTTTTTGCTTCTTTCAAATTCCCCTGGTTATCGTATTTGTATGTTGTTTCATTTGTCAGTATTTGCTGCTTATATTCTTTTGTTGTGACAGGCTTAAATATTCCTGCATTAGTAACAGCAACAGAGCCTACTTGTTGAGAGATTGTTTCGAAAGCATTCATTAATGTACTACCAGTATAATTCTCAACTTTTACCGGCTGGTCAATTTGATTTTGCAAGGTCATTTGCGAATATGTTGTTGCGGGTTGACCAGGAAAATTACCAGGTGTTAAAACAATATCCTGAGGATAGAAATATTTTTCTTGTAATGGCTGTCCTTTACTATTGTTTTTTGATTTTGCTGAAAGTTGATTATCTGCATTGTAACTCATGTTGACGGTTTCTGTAATCTGGGCTGCACCTTCAAAACTTGTAGTTACCTGTGTTTTTAATAAATTTACCGACATTGGTACTTTATAAAAGTAGGCTGCACATGAAGAATTATCGCCGCCAGGAATATATTGTCTTTCAACTAAACCTTCAACATAACCTTTATCAATTTTTTCATATCCATACACAGTTTCTGCAATAGGAGATGAAGTACCGGAAATGGTTTTGTAAATAATTTTTTTTATCAAAGCCCCGTTCGAATAATTTATTATATTAGGTACGTTTGATGCCGAAAAGTTTATTTGAGAACGATTATATACATATTGAGATCCTGTTATTTGATAAGAAAACATTCCAGGAATATATACCAGACATGGGAGTTCAAATGTGCCACATCCCTGTTGTATACCAAAGTGAAAACCTGAGTGCTGTTTTTCAACTTTATTTTCAAAAAAATCTTCTTCCTGAAGCTGCCCATTGATAAACTCTTTGACATTTGAATACCCAACAGGCGATCCTTGTGCGCCGCTGCCCAAACTGTAAGTACTATTTGAACTTACTCTTGTCACATATTTTTTTGAATAAACAGTTCCGCCTTGCCCTCCATTAGTATAAGGATACGAATAGTTTTCTTCATCGCTTCCGTGAAATATCATTTGAAACATTAGTTTTCCTGTACTTACTCCATTATTGCTATATTCATATCGAGTTTCTTTTACCTTGTCCGAATTACAATCATATGTGAAAATTTTTTTTATTCGTATTCCCCCGCCCTGAATATTTCCATAGTTTAAAGGATAACTAGGATCAGCTGTATCATAACCTACAGGTGGACCAGTTAAATTTGATAGTCCCTGAACATTACTACTAGTAATTGAAGCCACGTTGGAGAAATCGTTAGATTCATAAACAAATTTGGTAACCCCTCCAGTTGGATATGTAATTTGTGATAGCGCCCCAATGGCGGCATACTTTGCATCAACAGATCTGTCCGAAAATTTTGTTGCAATATCAGATGCATAACTTGGATATAAACTAAACTCTTTCAGGTTAGGTACCAAAAACGGTACATTGTTGGCTTTACCGTTATAATATCCCCAATAATCCTGGCTAAAAGCGTCTTTTTCTGGTAGGTTTTTTGTAACGCCATCGACTTCAGAATTATACGAAAAAGTATGTGTTTCAAATTGTCCCTGACTAAATTCGCTACATCTATACAGTCTTAGACGCTTATTATATAAATCTCCACTGTTGGTACCGGCATCAAAATAATCCTGCCATAACATGAAAGTCTTAAAAATTGCACCATTGTAACCAATAGCAATTTGTGATAATCTGCCGGCCTGCTGTGTTTGCGGTTCACAACGAATATCGGTTCGATCATTTATTTTGGTAAAATTTATAAGAAGACCTCCCAGTTTAATAGAATTGATAAGTTTTTGTGTAGTGATAGATTTTGTAATAATGAAAGGAGGTATATTAGTGAAATATCCCAAAGCTTCATTCTGAATATCATCAGCAGGCTTGTTAACGGCCATAGTAATTGTCTGATTTCTGCTAAAGGATACAACATCTTCGCTTGTATAACCAAACTCTACGATTTTTCCATTTGTCAGAACAATTTTTGAAAGATACCAAGTAGTTGTATACTGGCGCTTTTTCGATGCTGGATAATAAAAATAATTCTGATCAAAGAGTTTTTTCCCAATAACTTCAGGTCCATCTGTTGTCATGTTTTGTTGTAAATCTTTAACAGCATACTCATAAAAAACACCGTCAGGTGTAATGATTGTAAAGCTATTATCCGATGTATTAAGAGTGATTTTTAATTTACTTTCACTACTTAACAACTTAATTGAATAAGTTTCACCAATTACACTCGGTCGATCAATAATGAATTTACCGGAATAACTGCCTGCCTGAAAATTAAAAATATCAGGCTCTCCATCGGGACCTATTTGACTCCCGAAATCATTCGGTTGTCCAATACCGTAATATGAACCATCTCTGTTGATATACAATTCGGTTGTTCCGTTTACCGCTTTCAAAGGCACATATTTACCATTGATTACCTGAGTATTAGGGTACAATGCGTTGGCAGCATTAGGATCTTTAAATGGCTTGGCAGTTTTAAAGAAACCTTTAACTTCAAAATCGTCTCGACCTCTGATTACACGGGATATCTGTCCACCATAATTTAATGACCAGCCGAGTCCTGCCCATGAAGCTTCTTCTTCAATTTTAATACCTCCGGCATGATAGGAAAGTACTATAGGCAAATCAAAATTATCACTACTAATAGTATAAATAGGAATAGATATACTGGGAATCCCTGTGTATTTACTTACAGGTTGATCTCCATATTTCAAAAAAGCAGCCGTATTTGGACTATAAGCTGCTAAATTAGGTCGAAAATCACGAGTTTGATCCTGGGATAAACTTTTTAAAGGAATGAATACAATAGTAAATAACAAAAATATACCTAGCTTTAAAGTATCACTAATATGATTCGTTTGAAGCAAATTTGTGTTTTCTGATTGGTTATAAAAACTCGATCTTATTTTTTTTAAAACAGTAATATTAAAGGTTGGTCTAATTTCCATTTATAATTTAAATTGTTTTTGTGAATAGTTAGTAACTTAATTGTTGGCAATAATTACAGCATCAATTGGTGCAATAAAATGCACTAAATATCAGATCTACAATATCAATCAAAAGAGATAAAATGTAATATTGTTTAGTGAGTACATTTTATCTAAATACATTTTACAGTTATAATAAAATGCAAATTAGATTGGTTGAGGTATTAAAAAATAGCTTGAAAGGATTTCTCTTATTTGATTTTTTGAAGAGAATAATTTGAAGTAGTTTAAATAATGATAAAAAAGGTTTTTCATATCAATTGGTTAAATTTGGGAAGAATAGTTCGCACAAATCTAAGTATCTGCTTTACAAAAACCTTACGGGTTTCCACATTTTAGCTAATTATTTATTAAAATAATTTATTTAACCCGTTTTTTAAGCGCATTTACTAGGAATAAAAACAATATTTAACAACTATTGCAATAATTTAATTTTTATAAAACTAGTAAGACATTATTGTTTTAGTACTACACCACCAATAAAATAATTGATTAATAACGGCTCTACTCCCTTTTTTATTCAGTCGGGAGGCTTTTTATCAGTTAGTTTCCCAGCTAATTCAAAAGTCCCTAAAACAAAAAGCCACTTCAATGAAGTGGCTTTGCTATAGTAAAATAATTCTATTTCTTTCCTTTTTCAAGAACTTCTAACCTCTTATTCTGCTCTTCAATTATTTTAGTGAGATTTTGCGTATTTTTTTGTTGTTCTATAGCATAAAGTGTTAACTCCTCGACTTTCTTCAAAAGTGCCATATTCATTTCTGCTAATTGTATTCCATTCTTCTCAAATTCTTTGGCAGAAGGAATTTCAGGTAAATGATTATTTTGATTTACATACGTTTCTACTTCTTTTAAACTTCTTAATTTATAATCATTAGCGAAAACATAATCTGGTGCAGGAACATTTAAATCTACTTTTACTTCTTTAGAGTGAATTGTTCCGTTTACGGCTAATTTAGCATCTGGATTTTCAGTTCCTATTCCTACACTGCCTGAAGCATTCCAAATGCTATTTCCAGATAGATAAATATTGCCTTTGAACCTGTTTTGATATGGAATTTCGACTGTTTTTGTTCCTGTCATTGGTTCATCGACTGCTGTCCAACCTTGAAACCAGCCGCTATTTTCCAGTATCCCATGAGCAAATACACTTACAGTAAATCTTTGAAAATATGATTTATCATTTATAAAAATGACTACTTTTCCATTTTCATTTGATAAATAAACTGGAGGGATATAACTTCCTGATGAAGATGCTACATAATGTGTGAAAAAATAATTTACAGGATCACTAAAATTTGCTCCGCCAGAATAAACATAATAAGCAATAGTTAGATTGATAGTTTCACTTGTATTATAATTATACCCAGTTATATTTATAGTTGGCATTTGACTGGAAGGAGTAAATGGTATATTTGTTTTTATCTTAACTCCATAATTGGGAACATTACTTCCTGTATAGTTAATAATATTATTATAGTTTTGAGCATTACTTAGCATTGTAATAAACAACATTAGAAGTAGGGCATATTTTTTCATAATAATTTAATTTATAATTTTAATAAAAGATTATCTGTAAATCGATTGTTATCTATTTTTTGCTTTCAAAGCTTTGTTTTCTTCTTTTAGAATAATAATATCTTTCTTCATTTCAATCATATATAAAGTCAACTCTTCTATCTTCTGCAAAAGCTTAGCATTCATTTCACCTAAATTCACTCCATTTTTTAAAACTTCTTCTTCACTTGGAATGTTTTCTAAATGTCCTTTTTCAGTAATATGTTTTTCAACTTCTTCGAGTGTTGGCAAATTGTATTCTTTTTTGAAAACAAAATCTGACCAGCCTGTCATATCGACTTTTACTTCTTTTGAATGGATTGTTCCGTTTACGGCTAGTTTTGAATCTGGAGCTAATGTTCCAATGCCAACGTAACCATTTCGATCGATACGCATACGTTCAGTACCATAAGTTCCAAAAACAATATTCCCGTTCATGTCTGGTACTGTCGAATAACCTGACAAATCTATATAAGATTTAATTCCTGGAGTTGTCCCACCTCCAGCTGAAATTCTTAAAAAACCATCATCATAATCATTTCCACCATTACTATAACCTCTAATTTCCCCTGTTAGCAAGGCCTTATTAGTAATTGATGGCCTAGCCAAAGTATTTGTTAATCCTCCATTTATTGTTAGTGAGCCAGCAATAGATAATTTGCTGACAGGCGAGTTTGTGCCAAAACCGGCGTTTCCTTGTGTATCAAAAGCTAACACCTCCTTATTTACACCAGATGATGAAACAATACCAAAAGACATAGAATTATCTAATAATCTAAGATATGATCCTCCTCTTATAACATTTAATAAATGCATTCCTCTACTTGTAGATACTGCAACATTATTACCAATTCCAACTCCGGAATAACTTACTTCTGGTTCACTCGACCAAAGCATTAGATCAGCCTGGCGCGCATCGTCACCACCTCCTAAAGAATGCACTAAAATTTGAGAATTATTATGATAACCATTTATATGTAACATGTATAATGGACTAGTTGTTCCTATTCCAACATTTCCTGAAGGTAACGGAAAACTATTTTGGGCAAAATTTATCTGTGAGGCCAATGTTACAAAAAAAACTATATATCTCTTCATAATTATTTTTTTACAAGATTTTTAATTTGTTTCTCTAAATCAATCTGATTTTTTTTAATTAAGTCATTTTCAACTTTAATTAAATTGTTTTGTTTTTTCATCTCCTCATTTTCTTTTTTCATTTCAATCATATAAAGTGTCAACTCTTCTATTTTTTGCAAAAGCTTAGCATTGATTTCACCCAAATTAATTCCGTTTTTCAAAACTTCTTCTTCACTTGGAATATTTTCTAAATGTCCTTTTTCAGTAATATGTTTTTCGACTTCTTCCAGTGTTGGTAAATTGTATTCTTTTTTGAAAACAAAATCAGACCAGCCTAACATATCTACTTTAACTTCTTTGGAGTGAATGGTTCCGTTTACGGCAAGTTTTGCATCTGGAATTGATGTACCAATTCCAACATTCCCATACTTGACATTTAGTATTGTGTTATTACCAAGTTCATTGATATAAAGAGGTAATGACATATGTGATTGTATCCAACTATATGTTGTATTTCCACCAAACTTAAGAACCGTACCATTATATGTCTCAATAGTTAATGCTCCCCCTCCAGATTGATCATCCGGCACTTTAAAATGTCCAGCTCCAAACACATCTAGTTTATAAGCTGGATTTGTCGTACCAATACCTACATTACCATTTCCTTGAATCCTTATTTTTTCAGTTTGGCCTGTCAGGAAAGATTCTTGTGTGAAAAATTGCATCCCATAAGTATTATAACCAGCGCTTTGAGTAATGCTTCTTATAGAAGTTCCGAAGGTATCATAATTACTAAAATTAATAGAATGTGCAATCATTATCGAAGATTCATTCTCTGCATTTGACAACAAATTTCTAACAAGTATATTGCCGCTATTCACTTCTAATTTTGCTAAAGGGTTAGTAGTGCCAATACCAACATTACCTGAAGGTAAAGGAAAAACATTTTGGGCAAAGTTTATTTGTGTAGCAAATGCCACAACTAGTAAAATTGTCTTTTTCATTGCATTATTTATTTTCGATTTTTATAATTCTTCTCTCTAGCTCTAGTTGATTTTTCTTCATTAATTTATTTTCCTTTTTTACCATTTCATTCTCCTTTTTCATTTCAATCATATAAAGTGTCAACTCCTCGATTTTCTGTAAAAGCTTAGCATTCATTTCTCCTAAATTGACTCCATTTTTCAACACTTCTTCTTCACTTGGAATATTTTCTAAATGTCCTTTTTCAATGATATGTTTTTCTACTTCTTCAAGTGTTGGCAAATCGTATTCTTTTTTAAAAACATAATCTGGCCAACCTGACAAATCTACTTTTACTTCTTTGGAATGGATTGTGCCATTTACAGCTAGTTTAGAATCTGGGTATGATGTGCCTATTCCTATATTCCCTCCTGTATTTCCATTAATTACTAATGCATCATTAGTAATTAATGTTCCATCAGTATTATAAATTTGAAAATGAAGATTTTTATCGTAGACATTATTTCCATTATTTATCTGAAATGCAAAAGCTCTGCTATCAAATATTTCTCCAGTTCCAGATTCTCTATTAAAAGCTATTGTTCCAAAATAAGAATTTGTACCCGAGCCAGGGTGAATACTTACACCTGAAGTACCTGATCTTATAGTTAATTTTGAATTTGGAGATGTAGTCCCTATTCCCATGTTGCCATTTTCAGCGATTCGGACCTTTTCTGTTAAATTTTCTGCATTTCCAGCCTTTGTCCAAAAAGTAAAATATCCTGTATTGGTTTCACCAGATCTGGGCATACCTATCCTAGATACTTCTACTGCTCCTTGTTTTGCACTTATTCGTCCAACATCTACATATTGAAAATCATTTCTTAAGCTTTTTAAAGATAAAACTCCTGGGGTTGTATCTGAATTGTAAATTTCCAGTTTTTCACTTGGGTTTGTCGTGCCAATACCTACATTAGCTCCATTGGTAGGAAAAACACTTTGGGCTAAGCAAATCTGGGTGGCAAATGCCACAAAAAATAAAATAGTCTTTTTCATAATTTATTAAGGTTTGGTTTTGGTCGTAAATGTGGTTTAAACTCCTTTGTTTTTTTGCATAATAACTTCTACAAATAACTGATCTGTATTGGTTTTATAATTTTTCTTTTTTATAAAGTTTAAATGTCTGATAATTCCAAGAGCTGGATTATTTTCTACTTTATTGAGTACTGCCAAACAACCGTTAAAGGAGCCTTCTAATGAAAATATATAGCTTGTTGTAGTAAATCCTTTTTCTGATATAATATGTGGTTCCTGAAAATCAACGATTTTTAAATGATAACCATCGCTGTAAGAAGTCAGCTGTTTTAATAAATCATTCTGGAAAGATTCTGAAACATTTATGTCGTAATTGGCCAATACCTCATCTAATTGCTTTTCTTTTTGGATTAACTGACCCACCAGTTTAGGCATATTACTATCTGCAGCTATCTGCTCTTGTTTATTCTTGTATTCTTGATAATAATTTACAGTATTAGAGATCGCAAATGAATAACAAACGTAAAGCACTACAAGAAATCCAAGCAAAAGCAATTTATTTTTTTTGTCCAGTTTCATATTATTTCAGTGTTACTTTTACAGAAAATGTAGTTTCATTCTCTTCATTTTTTCCAAAATGAGTAATCAATACCTTGTCTACCCAATTTAGTTTTTCTATTTCTTCTACCCAATTTGTAAAGGCCGAATTTGCGATCGTTGTTCCTGAAATGCTAATCGTTTTTTCCTGAGCAATTATAGGTTCATCAATCTTAACTTTTTTCTCTAATGGATTAAAGGTCATTTCTGTCAACAAAATAGAACTTGGAACTTTATTGGCAATTTCATTAATAATCAGAGAACTTTGAGAAGTGGTTTTGCCAGCAATCGTTTTAACCTTTTCTTCTTTGACAAGTATTCTTTGACGTAATTTAGTGACATCTTCAATGGAAGATTTATTAACCAATAACGTTTCAGATGTTTCCTGAGCGAGTTTATAATAGTGTGTAAAAAAAATGAAGTTTAATAGTAAGATAGCTAATAATGTTCCCACCATAACTTTCAGTCCTTTTACAAAGAATGCTTTTTGCGTGTATTCGTAATACAAAGTTTCGCTGTATGAAATAATCGAACCTGTATTTGTAGTCGTACTCATAATCAATCTTAGAACCCCTGAAAAAGTCAGCAATTGTCTATTCTCTATCTGAAGATCGTTTATCGTATACGATATAGACCTATCCTGAACACTTGAAGTAATGAGCTGTTGTTGCTCTTGTTTAGAAATTAATTGTGTATTGGTATGTAATTCATCTTCATTTGTATAATCGATAATATCCGAAATAGAACAAATGCCAAGACTAATTCCGGCTATCGCTATATTTTGAGTTTTATAGTTTGAAACGATAGCATCCAAATATGACTTTCTGGTAATGGCAATTATAGATTTGGTTTTTACTCTCCAGATTTCAAAATAAAACTCGTCCCAATTTGTGTTCGGAAATGCTTTATGCAATAATTTTTCATCTGAAGGTTCAATACCTGAAACCTCTTTTTGAATGACCTGATTGGTATTAATTATTAAAAAGAAAGGTAATTTGGCATCCCACTTTTCTGCAATTTTACCGTTATAAGTAACCCTGTTCTTACTAGAAATTACCAGTCCTTCCTTTTTATTTTCAACTAACAACAATGCAACTTTATCTTCATTATTTAAGGTAAAGTGCTCAACGCCTATGTAATGCCTGCCAAGCAAAAAGGAGGTTATTGATGGTAAAGCCATTAGTAAATAACAGTCGGTTTAATTAATACACTTAATTTTTTCTTAGAATCTTCCCGTTTTCTTGAACTGAACAGCCATTTAATAATAGGAATTCTAGATAACAATGGTACTCCTGTACCGGAATCATTTTTTACCGATTCTTCAAGGCCACCCAACACAATTAAATCCTGGTCTTTTACTCTGATTATCGAAGTAAACTCTCTGGAATTGATTCCCGGAGGCGCATCTTTGTCTACTTTTTGTCCATTAAAACTAGACTGTATTACTTTAATATCCATAGTGATTTGTCCGTTTCCGGAAACTAATGGCATAATAGTTACTGACAATTCAGCATCAATAGGCTGATAATTTTTAACCTCTGAAGCTTGTGGAATTTGTGATCCATAATAATTTTGATTAGTAACTACATAATAAGTAGTTTCACCAATAGACAAATAAGCTTTATGTCCATTTAAAGTTGATAATCTTGGGGAAGATCTTACTTTTAAATTTCCATTAGTCTCCATTGCCTTCAGACTTAAATAGAAATTAGGCACTACTTTCCCTATATTTAAAGATCCAAATCCGCTAAAACCATCGATAATTTTGTTGATCGTTTGTGCTCCTAAATTAATATCAGCATTAGGAAAAACGGTTCCCGATGTTGTAACCGGTTTATCTCCAATTCCAGCTTTGATACCCGTTTCAACTGTAGCACTTCGGTTCACCTCCAAAAGCATTACTTCAATCAAAATAACGGGAACTGCTTTGTCAATATATTTTATAAAAGATTCAAATCGCTCAATATTAGCCGCAGGACCATTTACTAAGAAACTATTTAATTCCTTATCAATTTTTATGTCAAGATCTTTTTTAATTTCATCAGGAATAATCGTTAAAATGGATTCAGATGGATTACTACTGTAAGAAGACGAAGAATTATTGTTGTTGTTATTATTGTTATAATTACTGTTCTGATTCTGGTAATTTGAATTGGTTCTATTGTCAGAAGAATTTGAGTTAGAGCTATAATTCGAATAATTATTAGTGTTGTTTAATCTGCCTGCACTTCTTCCCTCTTTTGAAGGGTCACTCAAAATTTCTATAGAGCGGTGCATTAAGGCAATCGATTTAATATTTCTAACTACTAGTTGATCTTTGGTTCCAAAATAATAAATAGAACCATTTTTCATAAAAGTAAAAGAACCACCAGATTGTGATTGCGATCCATTACCTGCAGAATTACTACTAAATTGCTGTGAATTATTGCTTAATGAAGGCGCATTTTCTGTTTTAGTCTCAAATAATTTTACCAAAAGATCATCAAAAGTGATGTTCTTGGCTTTTACTGTCCCGTTGCCTGCATTTTCTAACGGAGAAGAAATGAACATATCAATATCAAGCTCATGGCCAATATCATAAACAATACTTGAAATTGGCGTATTTTCAAAATCTACATCTAACAACTTTCTGTCTGCGTCAACAATTTTAAAGAAAAAGTTAGATTTTCTTGGTCGTTGTGGTTTATTTAGTCTCATTGCACCATTAGCATCTACTGTGCTTTCTGCCACAAAATTTCCTTCTATTTTGTCAAAAATATAGAAATTATCTCTTGACTTATTTACGTTCAAATTATTTGCAAATGCCAATTTGTTCAAAGCAGCATCAAAGGGCATATTTTTGATGTAAACTGTCAATAACTGGTTCTCAAGACCTGGTGCAAAAACTAAGTTTTTACCACTTTCATCCATTATTTTTTTAAAGACATCATATAATTTATCGTCTTTTAAATTTAAAGAGAGTAAATCATTGGCTAAATCGTAACTAACTTCGATTGTTTTTACTGTTTTAATTTCAACAGGTTTTTCATAAGATTTTATAGAAAGAATATTTCCTGTAAAATCAATAGTAAGATTATATTCTTTACATAAAAAGATAAGAAGATCACCAACAGTAACATCTGAAAAATTATTGACGATATTAATTTGAGCCAAATTAGGCGCAACACTAATATTTAATTTATGCACCTGAGAAACGGCCAGTAAAAAACTAGACAAGGATGCCTCTTTAATGTTAACATTAATTTTTTCATTTAATCCCGGCGCATCAGCGGTAATTGATTCTATTTGGTTTTTAAGCTGTCCAATTCTATTTTCCTGCGAAAATGAAGTTTGAAAGAGGAGTAGAAAAATTAGGGCAATTATTTTTTTCATGAATTTATTTCCGTTGTAAGGCTTTTATTATGTAAATAAACTACAAGAGTAAAGAAAAAACTTCATCAACCGAAGTAATTCCTTCTTTTATTAATAACAATGCATTACGTTTTAGTGTAAATATGTTTTTTTCTTCAAGATACTCGTTAATATCGAGTTGGTTATTTTTAATCAAATTAGATAATTCGGCATCAATTGGTAAAATTTCATAAATAGCTTTTCTTCCTGAATATCCCGTATGATAACAGTGTTCACATCCGACCGCAATGTGATGTGATTCCAGATCTTTTGAGATTTTAAATCCGGTTGGAAAAACGGCAGACGAAATAATTTCTTCTTTTTTACAAGAATCGCATAGTTTACGAACTAAACGTTGTGCAACACTAATATTTAAGGTACTGGCAATCAAAAATGACGGAATTCCCATATCGATTAATCTGGAAACTGTCGCCCAGGCGGAATTGGTGTGAATAGTTGATAAAACAAGGTGTCCGGTCAAAGCTGCGCGAATTGCCATATTGGCCGTATTAACATCACGAATCTCTCCTACCATTATAATATCAGGATCTTGTCGCAAAAATGTTCTTAAGGTAGTGGCAAAATCAAGTCCTATGTTTTCTTTTAATTGTACCTGATTGATTCCCTCAAGTGTATATTCTATAGGATCTTCAACCGTTAAAATATTCGTGTTCGGGACATTTAATTTTTTTAAAGTGGCATATAATGTGGTGGTTTTTCCAGATCCTGTTGGCCCTGAAATAAGAACAATACCATTTGGGCGTTTAATATTTTCAAGATAAGCAGTTAACTCTTTTTCAGTAAAACCAAGCGAATTAATATCAATATGACTGGTGTCTTTACTTAAAATACGCAATACTACTTTTTCTCCATGCAAAGTTGGCAAAACAGAAACACGGACATCAAAATCCTGATAATCCGTTACCATGGTGATACGCCCGTCTTGTGGCAAACGTTTTTCAGAAATATCAAGCTGCGCTCGTATCTTAATTTTATTGACAATAATAGGATATTCTTCTACCGAAATATGAAATTGTTCTTTCAGTTTTCCATCTAAACGAAAACGCACACGGGCATTTTTTTCATAAGGTTCAAAATGAATATCACTGCTCCCTATTTCTTTTGCATTCAATACAATTTTTTCTAAAAAATCAGCGGTATAGTGAATTTCTGAAACACTATTATTGCTTGTTTTTCTATAATTGGTACTTAAGTAACGATTTATATTTTCTGTGGAATCAGCTTCCAATTCAACTTGAAAACTAAGCAAAATTCCTAATTCATTTTGCAGACTGACAATATCAGAAGTATCTGTCTTCAATAAAACCGTTTGCTGATTTTTTCCAACAGGAATAATTCTGTAGTAATAAGCCTGTTCTGATTTTACAAGCTGCTGAAACTCTATTGGGATATCAAAATGCTCCATTTAATAAGCGTATAAAAAAGTACTCGAATAACAAAAACTAACGGCATATACTGCGCCAAAAAAAAGTGACATGTAACCGGCTAGCGGAACGGTTTGCTGTTGCTTTTTATTACTCAATACAAAATGAAGAATCAATGAAAACAAGAGAGAAAAAACAAATAAAACGAAAAAAGAAACTATTGAAAAAGTACAGGAGATAAAAACAAAAAACAAGATATCTCCAATTCCAATAGCATTTTTAAAATGCAGATTTCTGTATTTTACATATAAATAACTTACTCCTAAAATAAGCGTAATAAATAACAAATTAATACCCAGATTAAAAAAAACGATTGTTAACGGTAGATTGTATAACTGAATTACGAAAGCTAAAATTCCGATAATAGGATACAAAAACCAATATACCAAACGACTGTTAAAATCCTGATATAAAACGATTATAAAAACGAGGATTAATATTAATTTTAAATACCACATTTAGTCGTTTATAACTTGTTTTGGAACCCCATTTTGATCGATCTCCCAAACATTAAAAACACCGTTTCCATTAAAGTCCGTAATAGCGGTTGCCTTTACTTTAAAAGCAGTATTATCAGACTGGATAATTTCGTAAACATAGTTGGCACTACCGTTGTCTTTTGTAGTTTTTGGAGCTTCAAAATCTATTTCAGTAAAATTAGGGCTGTATTTCGAGTACATAAAATAGTACTGTTTTTCAGCATTATAGATAGCTTTTAGCTGTACTTGTGCTTCTACACTTTTAGCCTTTGTGATTAAAGGCATCAGGTTAGGCAAGGCGATTAAAAGCAAGATTCCTATGATAGCTAAAACAATCAACATTTCCTGAAGATTGAAAGAAGGCAGTTTTTTTAGTAGATTTTTTTTCAAAACAAAAGATAAATTAATTTCTACAAATATATCTTTTTTATTGAAAAATGGTTAGCGTGGTATTAAGAAATATTCTGTTAATATTTTAATAAAATTATAAGAAAGTTTTCTTTAATATTGCCACCAAAATAATGCAATTTAAAATATAGATTTTAAAAATCACTATCTAACTATCTCTTACCAACTTAAAAAAAAAGCATGAAAATATAATTATCACAAGCAAACAATTTAGAACTCACTTATAAAAACAAAAGAAAATAGAAACACCAGAATTATGAAAATATTTCGAAAAAAAGTTAAAGCTCTTATATTATTAATTTTAATAGTCAACAACTACACCGCTTTCTCTCAAATAATAAATCCTGTTCCAGAAAAAGTGTTTAGTGCTTCTCCAGACGTAATGGCTTTTCAAAAATATAATATTACGGAAGTAAATTTATACACAGGAAAAACAGATGTTAAGATTCCGATCTTTGAAATCAGTTCAGGAAATATCAACGTTCCAATAAGTTTAAATTATGATTCCAGTGGGATTAAAATTGATGACCGAGCCACTTCTGTAGGTTTAGGCTGGGTGCTAAATGCTGGGGGAAACATTATTAGAATTATTAACGACATTCCTGATAATGATACTATGATTGGAACAGACTATATGAGTGATTGGGATACTGGCATACACATTTATCCGTACGTTAGTCGACAAGGAAATAACAGGAAAGTAAATACAAGAATTCCTGTATTTTCACCTTATAACAGGTATTCAAATTTTCCAGGAGATTCTCCATGTTTTGTTTATAGAGAAGATGTTGACGAAAATGAAACTGATGGCTTAAATGGACATTATTGGGCTGAGGCAGCAACATCAAATCCAAGTGGTTATGAAAAAGATTTGCCAGATACATTTATAGTAAATGCTCCTGGAATTAGTTCCAAATTTATAACTATGAATAACACACAAAATGATATTTATCCCAATAATAATTCTGGTTTTACTACCACATTTTTAGATAATTCAGGCATAAAAATGAGCTCCTTGATTGTAGACAAAAGAACAAATCCAGGTTATGGATTTTATAATTATGTAAATCTCGGTGAGAATAATTTAAATCTTTTAAATGCAAACCCATATCATCAAGTTACAGCAGGAAAAAAAATTAAGGATTTTTATGAATTTAATGTTGTTAATACTAATGGAATTAAATATAAATTCAATGAAGAAGAGGTAAATGAAACCTTTTATCGTCCTTTTGGAACTATCCCTATACCATCAGGAGGTTGTAATGACGGTAATTTAGATCAAATATTTAGTTATCATGCAAATTATTATAATAAAAGAATACACACCTGGAATTTAAGTAAAATTGAAGATGACAAAACTAACAAATCAGTTGATTTCCTTTATGAAACTTATGCAAATGCTAATATTGAAAATAATATCCTGATTAACACTAAAATAAACCTTACTGTAAGTTCTCCACAAAATGAAAATTTATTAAATAAATGTGTTTTATCACCATTTGCTCCTGGTGATCCATACAATTATTTAAAGATGAATTCGATGACTAAAAATCCTAAAAGAAAAAGATTAACTACTATCTCTTATGATGAAGGTACAGTTACTTTTCAATATGGCTTAAGTAGACAAGATTATTTAGGAGAAAATGCTTTAACAGAAATAATTGTAAAAAACAAACAAAATGTTATTATAAAACATTTTCAATTAAATTATTCTTATTTTGATTCAAAAGAAAATTGTACGGATCCTGATTGTAAAAGATTAAAACTAGAAAATATTAAAATTCTAGGTGCTGACAATACATCAAATTCATATGTTCTGGATTATGATTACACCATTAAATTACCAAAAAGAGGATCTTTAGAACATGATTTTTTAGGTTACTATAATTATAACGGAACTGCCAGTAACTCAAACGTACTTCTAACGCCAACCTTATATTTTTATAAAAACAACTATACAAATTCGACATTACCTTTTCAATTAGTAAATAATAGTAATTTTCAAGTAATTCCAGGAAATTTTAGCCTTTCTCCCAATAGTTCCTCTTTGACTGGGTTGCTGAAAAAAATTACCTATCCAACTGGTGGAAGTTCTGAATTTGAATATGAAAACAATCAGTTTCAGTATCTGGGAGAAAATTATCTTTCAGGAGGTGCAAGAATAAAGTCTCAAAAATTGACTGATAATAATAATGTAGTTAAAAAAGTAAATTACTCTTATGTGGATGAAAATGGAAAATCTTCAGGTTTTATTAATAACATTCCAAAATTTGCTAACATAATTGACTTTTATGTCGACACCATGGTGGGTAAATCATTTTCGGTATATGATGTAGCTAAAGGGGGAATTGAATTAACTTCTGGGAGCTTTGTAGGCTATTCAAAAATCACAGAAACAGAAATAAACAATGGGTATACAAAGTACGAATTTTCTTCTCCTCGTGAATTTCCAAATACTCCTGAAGTCAGAACTACTCCAAGTGGATCTGATCCAAATTGCACCGCTTGTGGATGTCTTTTTATAAAAAACAGCTCATATCCAATGCTAACTTATATTGATAACGAAAACAGAAGAGGTAAGTTACTCAATAAATCGATATACAATGCAAACAATCAAATCGTAGACCAGGAAACAAATGAATATTCTTATCGAATACTTAAAACATTCCCATTAGAGACATCACTTGGTTATGGTGGACACGGTGAAAATTGTATAGAAAGTGCTACTATAAGCTATGAATTTAACATTAAATCAAACTTGCCAGTTTCTCAGAATTTGTTAGTCAAAAAAACAAATATTAAATATCTTAATAATAATTTGGTAACTACAAGTAAAGATTTTCAATATGATAATAATTTTCCTTTTATAACAAATGAATATTATAATAATGGACTATCAACTATTGAAGTAAGAAGAGCATATTCCTATTTTTCGAGTGAATTTTCTTTACAGCCACTACTCAATAACCTGATAACCAAAAATAGAATTGATGAGATAGTAACAGAAAAAGTATACAGAGATAATACTTTAATAGACACAAAACAGGTTAATTATAAAGACTTTGGCAATGGACTAATTTTACCTAAGAGTATTTCTACATCAGCTGGTGCGCAAGCATTAGAGGAACAAAGTGTTATTGATTTAAGAGACACTAAAGGAAATATTCTTCAGTATCATGATAAAAGTGGAGTAAATATTAGTATAATCTATGGTTATAATCAGACGCAACCTATTGCAAAGATTGAAAATGCAGCTTATAGTGAAGTTTTATCTTATGTATCAAACTTGCAATCTATTTCGAATACAGGAACTGAATCCAGTATGATTACAGCACTAAATAATTTTAGAAATGCTTTCCCAAATGCAATGGTTACTACTTATACATATTTACCACTCGTGGGTATAAGCTCTATTACAGATCCAAAAGGAAATTTAACAACATATACCTACGACTCCTTCGGAAGGCTTGAATTTGTTAAAGACACTCAGGGAAATTTAGTATCACAAAACCAATATCATTATAAAAACTAATAACATGATGAAAAATATCTTAAAAAAAACAGCATGTTTATTGGTCCTTTTTAGTGCAAATTTATTTGCTCAGACACCAGTTGCAATAACAAAGCCAGAGGCGCCAGCGACAGAATATATTGTATCGGGAACAGAAAACCTAACAGCTTCACAGAGTATAATTTTGAAACCTGGTACCTGGATCAAATCAGGAAGTACATTTACAGCAAGTTTGATACCTGATGCTTATCTAGCCGTAGTATTAAGTAATGAAAATTATATTTATACTAGAAATTTTCAAAGGGCTATGAATAACACTTCTTCTATTTATTATAATAGCGATGTAAGTGAAAATATAACTTATTTTGATGGACTAGGCAGGAACATACAAAATATTGCTATCAAGGCTTCTCCAGATAGGCAGGACATTATAACTCATATTGGATATGATGTATTTGGACGACAAGACAAGGATTACCTTCCTTATAAAGCTTCTTCTGGAAATATTGCTTCTTATAGAACGGGCGCAGATGTTAATACCAATAACTATTACACCGCCAATTATGCTTCCGATATTAACATTGGATCTCCTAATCCATTTTCGCAGAAAATATTCGAGAACTCACCTCTAAATCGTGTTCTTCAGCAAGCGGCTCCAGGAAAAGACTGGGCAGTAGGTTCTGGACATGAAATAAAAATGGAATACCAAACCAATATAGCTAATGAAGTAAAATTATTTACTGCTACAACTACTTGGAATGCTACAACAAGTGTTTATGACATTGCTTTAGGAAATTCTGCAGGGAATGTTTACTATCCGGCAAACGAACTCTATAAAACAGTTATCAAAAATGAAAACTGGACCGCCGGGAATGAAAATACTACTGAAGAATTTAGAGATAAAGAAGACCGTATTGTTCTTAAAAAAACCTACGGTGTTTCAGTAGTAAATGGAAGTTCTGTAAGTACAAAACATGAAACCTATTATATCTATGATATTTATGGTAGTCTCACCTTTGTACTTCCTCCAAAGGCTGATAGTACAATTAGTAATATTGTTTTAAATGATTTTTGTTACCAGTACAAATATGATGGATATAAGAGATTGGTCGAGAAAAAACTTCCGGGTAAAGAATGGGAATATATTGTATATGACAAATTAGACAGACCGATTCTAACACAGGATGCTAATTTAAAAGCAGTAAATAAATGGCTATTTACTAAATATGATGCCTTTAACAGACCAGTATATACAGGTGATTATACAAATACTTCACAAACATCAAGAGCTACTGTTCAATCATTAGCAAATAGTGCCACTTACAAATTTGAAAGCAAACAAATAAATGCAATACCAATTAATGGAACTAATGTAAACTATTCCAATAACGCCTTCCCAAATGCTGGAATTGACCTGTTCACGATAAACTATTATGATGATTATAGCAATATTGATTTAGATGGTGGAAATGCTGTGGCGTCTTATGGCATTACTCCCATTACAAATGCCAAAGGATTAACAACATGTTCTAAAGTACGTATACTTGAAACTCCAAACTGGATTACTAATATCATTTACTATGATTCTAAAGGAAGACCTATTTATAATTATAGCAAAAATAATTTTTTAACTCTTACTACTACCGTTAAAACAAAACTTGATTTTGCTGGTAAAATTCTTGAGACAACAAGCACTCATCAGAAAAGAACAGATCCTTTAATAACAATAGTAGATATTTTCTCATACGATCATGCCGGACGTTTATTAACACAAAAACAAACAATTAATAATCAGGCTCAGGAAGTAATTGCAAGTAATACTTATGATAATTTGGGACAGTTGGTTACTAAAGGTGTTGGAGGTAAAATAACACAATCACGTCTTCAAAATGTTGGTTATAACTATAATATTAGAGGGTGGTTAAAAAGCATTAATAATGTCAATACTATTGGAAGCAGTTTGTTTGCATTCCAGATCAATTACAACACTCCTACTTCCGGAACTCCATTATTTAACGGAAATATCAGTCAGACTTTTTGGAAAACTGCTAATATTAATGATAGTACTTTAAAAGGTTATAGTTACACCTATGATGCCTTAAACAGATTAACCCTTGCTGTTGACAATTCCGCAATTAATCCTGGAAGATATAATGAATCTTTAAGTTATGATAAAAACGGAAATATCACAAATCTGTTGAGACTTGGAAACACGGATATTAATGCGACTCAGTTTGGAAATATGGATATTTTAGCATATACCTATACTGGAAACAAACTTGACAAAGTGAAAGATTTGTCAGGAAGTACTGAAGGCTTTAAAGATGGAGCAGACCTTTCAATCGAATATGGTTATGACGCAAACGGTAATATGAAAACTGATGCCAATAAAGGAATCACCGGAATTACTTATAACTATTTAAATCTTCCTACATCAGTAGCTATAAGTGGCGGGACAATCGATTATAAATATGATGCTACTGGCGTAAAACAAAGAAAAACAATCAGCACGGGAGGTACTACTGATTATGCAGGAAGTTTTATTTATGAAAATAATATCTTCAAACAATTTTCACAGCCTGAAGGTTATGTTGTATACAGTGACGGAAATTATAATTATATTTACCAGTACAAAGATCATTTAGGAAATAATAGATTAAGTTATCAGGATAAAGACAATAATGGTAGTGTAAATAGTACTGAAATTGTGCAAGAAAGCAATTATTACCCTTTTGGATTGACTCATAAGGGATATAATGGAGCGATAAATGGTATAGATAATAAATATAAGTATAATGGCAAGGAGCTACAAGACGAGCTGGGGCTTAACATGTATGACTATAGAGCAAGAAACTATGACCCTGCATTAGGTAGATGGATGAACATTGACCCGTTAGCTGAGAAAGGTCGTAGATGGTCTCCTTATAATTATGCTATGGATAACCCTGTATATTTTATTGACCCAGACGGAATGTGGCCTTGGCCATCAGGCCCAATTTTTATACCTATAGTTAATGCTGTAAGTAATTTTTTTAAAGGAGCAGATAGCGGTACTAAGCAAAGATATCAAACTGAACCTGTTAGAGGAGATACTAAAGCAGGTATAAGAGATACCAAAGCAGGAAGAACTAGTGCAACTACTGGTAAGCCTGTAGGAGATTGGGTCATTAGAGCAGACCAAGCTCACAAAAATGCTCCTGAGCCTCATTTTAATATTAATCCAAAAGCAACTGGATTGCCTGACCCACATACAACTATTCCAGGAGGGGCTAAAACATTAAAAGCTCTAGAAAAAACAGGAAAAACAATAGACGCTATAAGTAAAGTAGCAAAACCACTTGCAATAGCGACCGATGTTGTCAGAATTGGTAATGCAATAAATGAAGATGGTGGAACTATAGGAAAAAATACTGTTGTTACTGGTGCTAGTGTTGCAGGTGGTTGGGCTGGTGCATCTGTTGGAGCGTCAATCGGAGCAGAAGGTGGTGCAGTTATTGGTGGTGGAATTGGCGTATGGGCTGGAGGTGTTGGGGCAGTCCCTGGTGCGGCAGTAGGAGGTTTTATAGGAGGTCTTGGAGGCGGTATAGCTGGTGCTTTCGGAGGTTCTTGGTTAGCCGAAGAAGGGGCAAAAAAAGCAGTTCAAAACTAGAAAATAAATAGATAGAAAGACTTATGGATTTTAATAAATATAATGTTTTAAACGCTGACTTTTCAGATAAATATAATTATGAATATGAAAACCTGAAATATAGTTTCATTACCAATTTTATTTATGCTCATGTTCAAAATAAAAAATGTTTTTTATTTGAAATGATGCCAGAAAAAAATTCCATTCTGTACGATATAACTTTATCAAATAAAGAAATTAAAATAAATGGAAAAAAATGTTTACATACTTCAAATATAAATTTAAGGAAGGAAGATATATACAAAATCGTCAAAGAAGAAGAATTTTATCTAGGACATCTTTTAATTGTAGTTAGTGAAATATCTGAAAATAATTTATTCAATATTGCAAATTTATGGAGTAATGAAATTTTTAAAACAGGTTTAGAATTTTTTAAAATGGATAGCGATGGTTTATCTTTCTATTGGTATAATCCAAAAGATGATTTTGCAGAAATTGATTTTCAAACTTTTGTAAATGATTTTACAATTAGTAGTAATAATTTAATATAATCATTCCATTTGACATAAGCATCTTGCTTGTGAATGCAATCAAAAGACAAAAGCCATTCCATAACGGAGTGGCTTTTGCTTTTATAGCACTTTAAAATGTACCAAACCCCCGCTCTCCGAAGTCTTCCCTATGAAAGCTGCGCAAATGTCTCTGACTTTGCGCAATTTTTTTGTTTCTTAGAAATTGTAAACCTGACAAAAGTCTCCCGACTTTTTACGATTGCTTCTAAAGAACAAATTAAGCAAGAAAAATCTTTATTTTTGAAGGAAAATTAATTAAACATGAAGGACGGATATGTAATTCGGAATCAAAAGCTACCTCATTTTATAACCCCCGCTCTCCGAAGTCTTCCTTATAAAAAGCTGCGCAAATGTCTCTGACTTTGCGCATTTTTTTTTAGTTCTTAGAAATTCTAAACATGATAAAAGTCTCCCGCTCTCCGAAGTCTTCCCTATGAAAAGCTGCGCAAATGTCTCTGACTTTGCGCAATTTTTTTGTTTCTTAGAAATTGTAAACCTGACAAAAGTCTCCCGACTTTTTACGATTGCTTCTAAAGAATAAATTAAGTAAGAAAAATCATTATTTTTGACAAAAAATGAGTTTAAAAATGAAAGAAGGATATGTTATTCGTGATCAAAAGTTGCCGCATTTTATAACACCAACAGTTGTAGACTGGATTGATGTTTTTTCACGTCAAACTTATAGAGATATAGTTATTGAATGTTTTGATTATTGCATTAAAAACAAGGGAATGATTTTATATGGTTATGTTATTATGAGTAATCATATTCATTTAATTGTTCAGTCTGAAGAAGGAAAACTATCTGATTTAATAAGAGATTTTAAAAAGTTTATTGCAAAGAATATTTTAGATAAAATTCAAAACTGTCCTGAAAGCAGAAGAGAATGGATGTTGGAACGCTTTAAACTAGCAGCTGAAAAGCATCAAAGAAACAAGGAATATCAATTTTACTTCGTCAGTTCGCCTTTCAGGCTCGGGTGGCAATATGGAAATCACCCAGAAGAAATTTATTCAACAGCGTTTATGTGGTCTAAATTACACTATATACATTTGAATCCTGTGAGAGCCGGATTGGTTGCAAAAGCTTCGGAGTATATTTATTCTAGTGCCAGCAATTATGTTAATGATTCAGGATTGTTAGAAATTGAAAAAGTTGATAATCCAATCGTAAATGTATTAGATCCAAGATCAATAAGTCTTCATAATTTATATTAAATTTAGTTTAAAGTCGGAGACTTTGAGAAGTTTTCGTTTTTCAATTACATTTGTTTGAAATGGCGCAAAGTCAGAGACATTTGCGCAACGTGGAAAAGAAACACTTTGGAGAGCAGGGGTTTATGAGTATATTTACCAGTATAAAGATCACTTAGGAAACATACGATTAAGTTATAACAAAAACTTAAGCATTATTGAAGAAAACAATTATTACCCATTTTGATTAAAACAAAAGAGTCATATTGATATTATCGGAACTCAAGGAAACGCAACAGCACAAAAGTTCAAGTATAACGGAAAAGAATTTCAGGACGAGCTGGTGCTTAACATGACAGCAATGGATTATCGACAATATGATAGTGCGATTGGTCGATTCGTAGGAATGGACAGACTTTCAGAATTTACACATTCAATAACTCCTTATAGGTTTGCATTAAATAATCCAATTTATTTCAATGATCCTTCAGGATTAAGTGAATTTGAAAATGAAAATGGAGGTTTAACAATTTGTCCAACATGCCCAAATACACCTGAATTTAAGCCTCTAATTGATGATCCGAATAATGTATATGTATATGATGCTAAGACAAAGACTGCTACCCGAGCTGTTCAACTTGATGAAGTTGTCGTGCAAGGAAAACCAAAAGCAAAAAGTACTTCTGATTACTACAGTTCTTTTGAATTTAATTATAATGGATTAAATGATATTGTTGTTGGTGCTGGTTTAACTCAATTTCAAAAAAGTTACAATAATAATTATGCATTTATAAATCGTCAATATTACATTTTTTACAAAGCAACTAAATCAAGGTTGAATCTTCCAAAGCCCGGTCAACAAAGACAAATGCTTAAAAAATTATTATCTTCAAGTAAATTTTCCAAAACTTCTAAATTTATAAAAGGAGTAGGAGTTGTAGGAACAGTTTTAACGGTAGGTAATATTGCAGCTGACGGCTCGGATGGTAGCTTAAAAGCGTCTAGTATTATTGATGGGTCTATGTTAGCAGGTGGCGCTATAATATCTGCCGCATTCCCACCTGCTGCTCCTTTTGTAGGAGCAGGTTTGTTAATTTATGGCATCGCGGACTATGCTTTTGAAATTAATGACAAAATTGATGCCAATACTAATGAAGTTAAAATATTTGATTAATTAAACTATTATGATACAAAAAATCATTAAAATACATTATTCAGCAATGATGTATAAGCAAAAAGAACAACCCAGTGATTGGTTAGGCAGAATGGCTTTCATTTTTAACTTTCATCTTTTTTTTATAATATCGTCTATTATTTTTAATGCAATCCTCTTATTAAATTATCGTTTTGAGAATAAAATTATATATTATTTTATTGCAATTATATTAGGCTTTATTGTGTTTTATCTAAATAATGAGAATATGAAAAAGTATATTTTAAAGTTTGAGCCACAAAAAAAATATAAAAAAGAAAAACCATATATAAACTTGATAAATCTTTTATTTATTATACTATTAGGGTTTTTAATTTTTTATCTATTTATCCTCTCATTTAAAATACAGAATTATATATAATCGAGATAAATAAAAAAAGCCATGTTTTTTAAACAATAATTAAGCCCCGCTCTCCTAAGTCTTCCATATTAAAAGCTGCGCAAATGTCTCTGACCCCCGCTCTCCGAAGTCTTCCCCATGAAAAGCTGCGCAAATGTCTCTGACTTTGCGCAATTTTTTTGTTTCTTAGAAATTGTAAACCTGACAAAAGTCTCCCGACTTTTTATGATTGCTTCTAAAGAATAAATTAAGTAAGAAAAATCGTTATTTTTGAAGGAAAATTAATTAAACATGAAGGACGGATATGTAATTCGGAATCAAAAGCTACCTCATTTTATAACACCAACAGTTGTAGACTGGATTGATGTTTTTTCGCGTCAAACTTATAGAGATATTGTTATTGAATGTTTTGATTATTGCATTAAAAACAAGGGAATGATTTTGTATGGTTATGTAATTATGAGCAATCATATTCATTTAATTGTTCAGTCTGAAGAAGGAAAACTATCTGATTTAATAAGAGATTTTAAGAAGTTTATTGCAAAGAATATTTTAGATAAAATTCAAAACAGTCCTGAAAGCAGAAGAGAATGGATGTTGGAACGCTTTAAACTAGCAGCTCAAAAGCATCAAAGAAACAAAGAATATCAATTCTGGCAATATGGAAATCACGCAGAAGAAATTTATTCAACAGCGTTTATGTGGTCTAAATTACACTATATACATTTGAATCCTGTGAGAGCCGGATTGGTTGCAAAAGCTTCAGAATATATTTATTCTAGTGCAGGTAAATATGTTAATGATTCGGGATTATTGGAAATTGAAAAAGTTGATAATCCAATAGTAAATGTATTAGATCCGAGATCAATAATTCTTTATGACATATATTGAATTGAGTTGTAAAGTCGAAGACTTTGAGAGGTTTTTGTTTTTTAATTACATTTGTTTGAAATGGCGCAAAGTCAGAGACATTTGCGCAGCGTGAATAAGGAACACTTTGGAGAGCAGGGGAACCTCAAAAAAATAGAAAAATAGTATTCAGAATATCCCCGTCCCGCTCGTGAACGCAAAGAAAATCGAACATAAATTATAATAAATCAATGACGAATATTTCTGTTTAAAATTTAGCAATCAAAAAGGGCAACTCAAATGAGTTGCCCTTTTTAGTTTTATGCTATAGAAGTATCATTTTCTTTTCTCAATATTCTCAACCTTATCAACCAATACCCTATTTTCATCCTGAAGTTTTACATTATCATCTTTAAGCTCATTCACTTTTTTATTAATCTCAATCACATACAAAGTAAGTTCCTCAATCTTCTGAAGCAACTTAGCATTCATTTCTCCTAATAAAATTCCATTTTTAAGAGCTTCCTCCTCCCTTGGAATATTTTTTAAATAGCCTTTTTCAGTAATATGTTTTTCAACTTCTTCGAGTGTTGGCAGATCATATTCTTTTTTAAAAACATAATCTGGCCAACCTGTTACATCTACTTTTACTTCTTTAGAGTGTATAGTTCCGTTTACGGCAAGAGCAGTATCTGGTGTCATTGTGCCAATACCTACTCTGTCTTGCATTATACTCACATATTGTCGGGGTCCGGGAGCAACAGCTGTTACTAATGGACTAATGGTTGTACCAGTTTTTAATGTATTTATATCATTTGGATAAAGCGACATACCCTCTATCTTAATTGTTAAAGAGTTAGATGAATTTACCAAATGATAAATAGGAATACTATTGGTATCATGATTAAAATCGCCAATATACCATTGCGCTGCAACAGGACCAAATGCTTCGGGAATTTCAGTAGCTTGACTAAAATAACCTGCAGAACCAACATTATGGCCTATCTGATATCTTTTAGTAAACTTTCCTGTTGCCAATTGACCATTATAACTTGAAGTAATAGTTATTTCTAACCAGCCCCATATTGGCACACTAGGAAATTGAATATTAACCGCTAAATTAGCCACTCCCTGAGTAAATTCAGGTGAATTTAAACTAAACTCAAAATGATTTGCGCTCTGTGAATACGAAGAAACACAAACCATAAAGAAGACAAAAAATGAAATTATTTTTTTATAACTATTTTTCATACATGTATTTATTTTATTTGTTATTTGTTATTTTCAAATTGTTAATTTCTTCTTCTAATATTGTAAGCTTCTTAAACATTAACGTACAATCAGAATGGTTTCTTTTAACCATTTCAATTTCTTTATTTTGCTTAATAATGTAAAGCGTTAATTCCTCAATTTTTTCAAGCAATTTTGCATTCATTTCTCCTAATAAAATTCCGTTCTTAAGAACTTCATCCTCACTTGGAATATTTTTTAAATAGCCTTTTTCAGTAATATGTTTTTCAACTTCTGCAAGTGTAGGCAAATCATATTCTTTCTTAAAGACATGATCAGGCCAGCCGTTTACATCTACTTTTACTTCTTTGGAATGTATAGTTCCGTTTACATCTAGTTTGTTTATTGGATTATTAACTCCAAATCCAATATTTCCACTTCCCATAAAGGAAACTACGCTTTCAGGATTACTGATAGAACTCCATGCCCAATTTTGACTTGGTGGAACTTCTTCAATAAAGTATTCCTCATAGTCCCCACCTCTAACTAAAAATGTAAGTCCAAGGTTAGCTGGAGATGTTTTAACGTATACATCATAAAATTCTTTACCAGAGACATCGTTATTTTTCAAAACATACCATGAAAAATCATTGCTTGCATTTCCTGTTTTTATGATATTTGGTTTCTGATTTGCGGTTAAAGCTTGCGGAAAAACAAAATCTACTTTAGCTCCACCTTCGCCTTGGTAATCTACGTAATATACTGTTCCTGAAACACCACTCTTTCCCCAAAATCCAGCTGCTGGATTATAATTTTTAATTCGAAACAACTTTATCCATTTAGATTCATTTACATGATTATAATATTCAAATAATTTGAGTTGAGTACTAGTATTTGTGCCTAATACAGCAGTTTGTGATTGCGAAACATTCCAGAAAAAAATGAAAAGAAATGAATAGAAAAAAAGTTTCATAGTATATATTTAAAATGATTACTGTTAGAAAAATAACATAGGATATTACTCGCTAATATATAATTAAAAATTTAACAAAAAAGCCGGAAGATCACAAAAAAATATATTATAACTCAGTAATCCAATAGAATAAAGGGATCCCCTAAAAAGTAAGAAAAAGAGAAAAATTAAAATTGAACAAAATGCAGTAAAATCTTAAAATAAACATAAAAATTTAACAATCAATTACTTCTATTTCATTAGATTTGTTAAAAAAATAGTATTAAAATTTAGTGCTCTAAAAATATTTTTTCATCAAAATAAAATTACACTATATAATTAAAAATCAGCCTTATGTTAAAAAAAATTGTTGTTTTGGCAGTGCTTATCTGTTCTGCTTGTCAGACAACCAAAATTAAAAATGAAGATTATAAATTTTCCTCTTCAGTTGTAGAATTAGGAAGCATTGGAGAAGCAAAATTATCATACAATCAAAATACATTTGAAACTAAAGCCCTGGCCAAACTTGAAAGTAATATTCGGGTTGAAATTGGCGTGGTTCCTTACAACAAAAAATTAAATAAAATCTACAAGTCAAAAGCGAAATACAACCAAAATCATAAAAAAGTAGCTTATATTGATAGTTTACCTATTAAACCCGAATTGGTAACCATTCAGATTCTGGATGTTGCGGGACTTGCAAAAGAAATAAATGCGGATTATAATGCGGACATTTTAAAATTATTGGTCAACACACAAAATTCGAAAATAATTTCAAGTCTAGCTGTTAGCTTGTCAACTGATGACATAGCAAAAATCAGACAATCTGATGCTTTTTATCTAACTAATTCTCAATATAAAAAATATACTATTGCTTTATTTAAATTAGGCAAAAAAGTAGATACTATCGATATTAATCCTGAAACTATTGTGGCATATCAGGTAAGTAAATTTTGTTGGGCATTATCAGACCGAGGCAATTATTATGTGGCAGATATTATAAAAGATCAAAATCGATGCTCAGGAATAACAACAAAAAAAATTCAAGAAAAGAAAAAATCTAAAGCTTTGTTTGACATGTAATTTTATGTTATTAAAACAATTACATCTCATTTTTAAACAATTATTGCCTATTCATTATGACTAAATTCCATCTTAACAAATACTTCTTTATTCTATTATTACTGTGTTTTATTTCGTGTGAAGAAATACTCATTGTCGATGATATTTCTTCAAAAGAAGTTGTTCTGGTTGCACCTTCCAATAATGCAACCTTATCATCATCTGGTGTGACATTTTCCTGGGAAGCTGTTGAGTATGCAGACAAATATCGCTTACAGATTGCAACGCCCAATTTTGATGCGCCACAACAATTGGTTGTGGACACTCTGGTATCAAAAAACTCTTTTACACAACAATTAAATATCGGAAAATACCAATGGCGTGTAAAGGCCGTCAACAGCGGATACGAAACAGCTTATTCTAAATGGAGTTTTGAAATATTAAATAACGATGATTTTCAAAACAATACCGTTGTATTACTTACTCCAGCCAATAATATTATTACCAAAACGGCCCTACAAAAATTATCATGGGATGCGATCATAGGAGCGACAGCTTATCAACTTCAGGTTTTAGATGAAAACAGTACAGTAGTAAAAGAGCAAAGTACAGCTGCAACCTTAATAAATTTCACTTTTGATGAAGGAAAATATACCTGGAAAGTAAGAGCTAGTAACGGAACTGCGCAAACTTTATATACTTCACGCACTATTTTGGTAGACACTAAAGCTCCCAACACTCCTACTCTATCCAGTCCGGCCAATGCAAGTACGACCACAAGTACCGATATAAATTTTCAATGGAGCAGAACTGCAATTGCCGGAAGCGCTGAAAAAGACAGTATCTATGTTTATACCGAAAGCGCTTTGACCAATTTAAATTTCAAAGATAAAGGCAATAGCCCTTACAGCAAAACCTTAACAAAAGGAACGTATTACTGGTTTGTAAAATCATTTGATGAAGCCGGAAATGAAAGCCCAAAAAGCACAGTTTTTAATTTCACTATAAATTAATAGTTAAAAACTAATCCAATTTTTTGCACAAACCTCATCCTTAAAATTTTCATGAAAAAAATCATTTCACTAAATATTGTTTTTTTTTGCATTAGCATTGTAACGAATGCACAAAATACAACTTTTAATAATGTTTCAATAGGGTTAGATTATCCTGTATATGGTACACAGATAAAAGCAAACTTCCCGGGTTACACAGGTGGCTGGAGTAGAGCTTATTTTATTACAAATGAATCTGGTAATCAATCTTTTTTTGCATTAGGTACTGCTGGTTATTCGACTAATGGAGTCTCTAGCGTTACGAGTAGTTTCATAGGAAAAGACCTGGACAACAGATACATGACATTTTTACCTAATGGAAATATTGGAATTGGAACTACAAATCCATCCAACATACAAGGTTGGAGTAAAGTACTCGATGTTGCAGGTACTCATCATTCAAAAATTTTGGCAACTGCAGAAGATGCATTGTATAAAGTGGGGATATTTTCACACAATCAGGAATGGTATGGCGGTGGCGGGTTTGTTGGAACAGAAAGCAACCATACATTGCAACTAATAACAAATTATAATGTAAAAATGTCTATACTAACTAATGGAAATGTCGGCATAGGCACCACAAACCCAACCTCAAAACTAACCGTTGCCGGTAACATAAATTCGCGTGAAGTAAAAGTAACCGTAGATGCCGGAGCTGATTTTGTTTTTGAAGACAGTTATAATTTACCTTCTCTTAAATCTGTTGATAACTACATTAAAGAAAACAAACACTTGCCTGAAATTGCTTCAGCAGCTGAAATGAAAAAAGAGGGTATTAATTTATCTGAAATGAACATCAAGCTTTTGCAGAAAATAGAAGAACTCACCCTCTACTCTATAGAACAAAATAAAAAAATTGAAGTTCTTGAGAAAAAAGTTGAAACGCTTCTAAATAAATAAATCTTAAACTATTTAAAAATGAAAAAAATACTCTTTTTTACCCTTTTAATTTGTTGTATCTCTACAAACCTTGTAGCAAAATCTTTTAACAATTATACTTCTAATATTGTAAATGTTACTGAATACGAATCCAGCGTTACTTTTCCAGCTGGGTATGTAATAGGAGATTATATTGAATTTTTAAAAGTTGCCCCAATATCTGCTGCTGCAAGTGGTAATTATCAAATCTCCATAAGTTATACCAGAAATGGTGTAGCGGCGGGTTCTACTCATGTAGCTTCAATTTCTCATTCAAATCCAGCAATGTGGAGAGAAACAGGACGCGTAAATAATAATCCATATGTAGGGACTATGGTCAATTTTACTGTTGATTGTAATACTGAATATGCTAATCCTCGTTTTAGAATTAGAGCAATAAATACATGGGGATCAACAGACACTAATCTTACTGTCTACATAAAAGTAACTTCAATAAATATAAATAGCAGTTACACTCCAATTAATAGTACAGGAAATGACTTAACTGTTTCAAAATTTCTTCCCATGACATCAGATTGGGATTTATATGTAGGAGATGTTTTTTCCGCAAATGGTGCTTCTCTTGCAATAAAAGCAATTCAAAATGGCAACGTAGGTATTGGCACAGCAATTCCAGATGAAAAACTTACGGTTAAAGGAAAAATTCACACACAAGAAGTAAGAGTTGATATGTCTGGTCCGTTAGTTCCTGATTACGTTTTTGCAAAAGATTACAAACTTAAATCTTTACAGGAAGTCGAAAATTATATTAAAGAAAACAAACATTTACCCGAAATTCCTTCTGCTCAGGAAATTGAGAAAAACGGTTTGATGCTGGCAGAAATGAATATGAATTTGCTGAAGAAAATGGAGGAAATGACACTTTATATGATTGAGCAAAATAAAAAAATTGACGATCTAAAGAAAAAAATCGAAACCATAACAAATAAATTAAACTAACATGAAAAAAATAATACTTTTTGCCTTGTTGATTACTTTATCTATTACAAAACTATCAGCAAAAACAGATAACAATAACAACTCTTTTTTATACACCACAGAATATGAAAGCAGTGTTACTTTCCCAGCTGGTTATGTTATTGGAGATTATATAGAATTTTTAAGAGTAAATCCAGCATCAGCAGGAGCAAGTGGGTATTATCAAATTTCAATTAGTTACACAAGAGGTAATGTGGCATCAGCTGCAACTCATATCGCTTCCATATCACATTCAAATCCGGCATTATGGAGAGAAACTGGCCGTATTAACAACAATCCTTATACTGGAGGAGGAACTAACTTTACTATTGACTGTAATACTGAATACGCTAATCCTCGTTTTAGAATTAGGGCTATCAATACCTTGGGAATAAACACTTCTCTTACAGTTTACATAAAAGTGACTTCACTAAATTTAAATGGTGTATTTACAACTTTAAATACTACCGGAAATGATTTAACTGTCTCAAAATTTATCCCCATGACATCAGATTGGGATTTGTATGTAGGAGATGTTTTTACAGCAAATGGTGCTTCTCTTGCAATAAAAGCCACTCAAAATGGCAATGTAGGTATTGGCACCGCAATACCAGACGAAAAACTTACGGTTAAAGGAAAAATTCACACACAAGAAGTAAGAGTTGATATGTCTGGACCGTTAGTCCCTGATTATGTTTTTGCAGAAGACTACAAACTAAAATCATTGCAAGAAGTTGAAGATTACATTAAAGAAAACAAACATTTACCTGAAATTCCATCTGCGCAGGAAATTGAAAAAAATGGTTTAATGCTGGCAGAAATGAATATGAATCTGTTGAAGAAAATAGAGGAAATGACACTTTATATGATTGAGATGAAAAAGGAGAATGAAGAAATGAAAGAAGATATTTTAAAACTAAAACAAAATAAATAGTAGTATGAAAAAAATAGTATTAATCTCAATTTTATTCATTACTTCTTTAATTTCTCACGCTCAAGTATCAGGTAGTTTTAATATTGGTGGTGATATAGATAAATTTTATCCCGTAACATTTGTAGATGGTGCTTGGTCTCAAAATGTTCCAACAAAAATTGTTATAGGCAGAAGCGATATACATCTTAATTCAACATGGAGAGGCTCATTAATGGCAACCTTTAATTATCATGTAACGGGATGGGGACATGGCTCCAATTTCATTGATGCTAATATTGTCCCTTCTAGAGGTTCTGTTGGTTATTTCATTGCCGGATGGAAAGACGCTACAGAAATGGGAACTTGTCAATGTATCATCATTTGGCTTCGTGGTGGAGGAACAACTTATTATTATCAATCAAATTTTGCGGTAAATCCAACAATATATGATGGCGTACAAAATGCATTACCTTACAATGAAGTAAATGGTCCTTCACATAGTTTTAAAACAATCATTGACGAATATGCAACCACAACAGGGACATATCAAAACCGAAATGCCTATTTCGTTGCCAACGTTGGTATCGGAACATTATCCCCAGATGAAAAACTTACGGTTAAAGGAAAGATCCATACTCAGGAAGTTAGAGTTGATATGTCCGGACCGTTAGTTCCTGATTATGTTTTTGAAGAAGACTACAAATTAAAATCATTAAAAGAAGTTGAAGATTATATTAAAGAAAACAAACACTTGCCTGAAATTCCATCCGCACAAGAAATTGAAAAGAATGGCTTGATGCTGGCAGAAATGAATATGAAATTACTCAAGAAAATTGAGGAACTAACACTTTACATAATCCAAATGAAAAACGAGAATGTGAATCAAGTCGAAATACAAAATGAAAAAATAAAAGCTCTAGAAGACAAACTAAAAAACAAAAACAATGAGTAAAAAAGTAAGGATTATATATGCGTTAATATTTTGTTTCCCATTATTTATAAATGCTCAAGCAACACCAGTAGCTGGAGATTATAAAGTAATTGATATTGGCAATAATGGTGTTGGAGATTACACGAGAAATTTAATTTTATTACATGAAATATATAATGGCACACTAATAGGCATGAACAATACTGTAGGTACAATAACTGCTTTTCGAGGTTCTGCAGGAGCTTTTAGTAGAATAAATGTTGTAGAAATAAACTCTACATCAGCTTATAGTGGTACATCAGCTTCAATTCAGTCTTTAGACAACAATAGTAACTGGCTATTAAAAACATGTCTTTATAACGGCAAAAAATATTTGGCTGTAGATGTTCCTTATATGGATGCTTACCATGATTGGGGGTTTAAATTTGCAGGATGGACAAGATCAACTGGTGAGAACATGAAATCTATAGCCTATCAAACCAATGGCCAACCAGTAAATACTAACGTTCTTTCAAACATTCAGGATTACACTCCAAATATGAATGAAACACATATGGTAAATAATTTTTTAGTAATGGGTAATAATGTTGGTATTGGAACTATGTCGCCAGACGAAAAATTAACCGTAAAAGGAAAAATTCACACACAAGAAGTAAGAGTTGATATGTCTGGGCCGTTAGTTCCTGATTATGTTTTTGCAGAAGACTACAAATTAAAATCACTAAAAGATGTCGAAAATTATATTAAGGAAAATAAACATTTACCTGAAATTCCATCAGCACAAGAAATTGAAAAAAATGGTTTAATGCTGGCAGAAATGAATATGAATTTGTTGAAGAAAATGGAAGAAATGACACTTTATATGATTGATTTCAAAAAAGAAATGGAGACACTGAAAAAAGAAAACAAAATTCAGGAAGAAGAAATCCAAAAATTAAAAAAAATAAAATAAGATTTGATTTTTTAATTCTATTAAAAATTTAATTAACCCTAATCTTAACCAATGAAAAAAATTATTAAAATTATTTGTTCTAGTTTATTTCTTTTCTCTATAGTTACAAATGCACAAACATTAACCGCCACCCAGCTACAAAATGCAAGAGCAACAGGTTATGCTATAGTAGCAGCAAAAAATCCAGGCAAAAGCTTGTCTGTTTATATGATAAAATGGGATGGTGTCCATGATTTAGAATATAATGCCAATACTCAAATCAATCCTCTTTGGCATGCACAAGCAGCAATTAAAGGGAATTTTTTCAGTCAGACATTTGATGGAAATGATTTTTCTACTTATAGCTCTGTAGTTGTAAGTCAGTCTGAATTTGATGCGTATAAAAGTACTGGATCTGATTGGTGGATTGTTTGTTCCTATTTACCCGCATTTAGTAATTCAAGTGTTTCGCTTTCAGATAATGGAAATCTAGGAATTGGTACAACCAATCCAGACGAAAAACTAACCGTAAAAGGAAAAATCCATACCCAAGAAGTAAAGGTTGATATGCTGGGACCACTTGTTCCTGATTATGTTTTTGCAGAAGATTACAAACTTAAATCATTGCAGGAAGTCGAAGATTACATCAAAGAAAACAAACATTTACCTGAAATTCCTTCAGCGCAGGAAATCGAAAAAAATGGTTTAATGCTGGCAGAAATGAATATGAATTTGTTGAAGAAAATGGAAGAGATGACGCTTTATATAATTGAACAAAACAAACGAATAGAAAAACTTGAAAAACAGCAAAAATAAAAACTCAATCATGAAATTTTTTACTCTTAAACAAACTTTAATTTTACTTCTACTATTATATTCTTCAATATTTTATAGTCAAAATTTTCCAATCGTGGGATTTGGAGACGCAGCAAATTATACCATTGGGTATTATACTGTTCCAGGTTCATCAGGATTAGATTTACATTGGTATGGAGGAATACGCTTTGGAGATAATACAAGTAATAGCGTTATGCAAATTACTTATGGTAAAGTTGGGATTGGGATTGAAAACCCACTTTTTAAACTTGATGTCAATGGAACTGTAAATATTACTAGTGAAAATAACGGAGGAGGATTACGATTTAATTCAGCTTCCAATGGACAATCCAATTCTAGAAATTGGCTAATATCTTCAGATGGCTACGCTTATGGAGATCTAGTTTTTAAATCATCACTAACCTCTATTGGAAATCCGGATCAAACAAGCTTAATCATTAAATCAAATGGTAATGTAGGCGTTGGTACAGTAATTCCAGACGAAAAACTAACTGTAAAAGGAAAAATCCATACTCAGGAAGTTCGCGTCGATATGTCTGGACCACTTGTTCCTGACTATGTTTTTGCAGAAGATTACAAACTTAAATCATTGCAAGAAGTTGAAGATTATATCAAGAAAAATAAACATTTACCTGAAATTCCATCGGCACAAGAAATTGAAAAAAATGGTTTAATGCTGGCTGAAATGAATATGAATTTGTTAAAGAAAATGGAAGAGATGACGCTGTATATGATTGAGATGAAAAAGGAAAATGAATTACAAAAAAATCTTTTAAAAGTTCAGGATGAAAAAATTCAACAACTTGATAATAAAATCAATCAAATTCTAAAACTGAAATAATGAAAAACTTATTTGTAGCAATTTTAGCATTCTTTTTTTTTAATATAACTTCATCGCAAACAACAATAAATCAAAATGGTGTACAAACTACTGTCATAAGTTTATTATCAGCTCAAACTACCCAGGCAAAAAGTTTTGAAATAGCCAATGTTGGTTATAATTCTTTTCATTGGCAATATGGAGGATTGATAATAATAGAAATCTATCAAGCCTATTTTTCTACTGATTATCAAAAATACATTATTGAAAATGGTTTTGAGCAAGGTGTTAATTCCGGTTCTCCAGTTCTTAAATTAGTAGAATCGCAGGGAATACAGCATTTGGGTAAAATTACCTTAGGCACTCCTGTTGACTTAAGTTCGACATTTGGCGGCTATATAAACAAACAACTACCAATATTATTTAATGTTCAAAATTATGCTGTTTATAATATTAAAATTACTTACACACAATCAAAATTAAATAACATAGATGGTCCTAATCAAATAAAAATAAATGAAACTCCTATCGGTGTAAACATTCCAGATTTTTCTGTTCCAACAGAATTAAATACCAATCTTATCACAAACGGTCTTTTAAGGATAAGTGGGCAAGGGAATCATTATGTACAAAACGGAAATTTTGGTATTGGCACAACAAATCCAACTTCAAAACTTACTGTCGCAGGAAACATAAACTCTCGTGAAGTAAAAGTTACCGTAGATGCCGGAGCCGATTTTGTTTTTGAAAATGATTATAATTTACCATCACTGGATTCTGTTGATAAATACATCAAAGAAAACAAACATTTGCCTGAAATTGCTTCTGCGGATGAAATGAAAAAAGATGGAATTAATTTATCTGAAATGAATATTAAACTTTTGCAGAAGATTGAGGAACTAACACTCTATTCTATTGAACAAAATAATAAAATCATTAAGCTTGAAGAACAAAACAAAAAATTAATTGATTTAGAAAAACGACTAGAAAAAATAGAATCAAATTCAAAATAAAAACTTATAAATGACTAAAAAAACAGCCTTTTCCATAATTGCATTTGGATTATTTAGTTTTTTCGCAAAAGCACAAACTTATTTTCCGCTACTAAATGTAGAAACAAATTTACAGTCTTTTTCAGGAATAAATGGACAATGGATCGCTGTCGCTCCAACAAACAATAATCTAGGTTCGATTTACTATCAAGGTTTAAATTTTGGGTTTGATACAAACAATTATGCGAGTATTGTAAATGGTGTCGGAACGAATGACTTTTACTTGGGCAGATGGGACTATGAATGGAAAGGGTGGAATAAAATATGGCATTCAGGAAATTTAAATAACCCAACTACTGATTTTACAGCAAAAACGCTAAATACTTCAAGAATTAATTTAAGTGTTCCGGGAAGCCAAGATTTAATAGATGCTTTTACTATCGATGTAAGCTCTTTTGGAACTGCAGAAAATGCTGCAAGAAGCAGTTACTTTAGGGTTAGAGATATTGGTGCTGGTTATGCCACTCCTTTTATTATAAAAGGAAATGGATATGTAGGCATAGGTACTACGAATCCTACTTCTTTACTTACTGTCGCAGGAAACATAAATTCTCGTGAAGTAAAAGTAACTGTAGATGCCGGTGCTGATTTTGTTTTTGAAAAAGATTACAATTTACCTTCTCTGGATTCTGTTGATAAATACATCAAAGAAAACAAGCATCTTCCTGAAGTTGCTTCTGCTGATCAAATGAAAAAAGATGGAATTAATTTGTCTGAGATGAATATCAAACTTTTGCAAAAGATTGAGGAGATGACTCTTTATATGATTGAACAGAATAAATCTATTGAAGAATTAAAACAAGAAATAAAAGATATCAAATTAAAAAATAAATGAAAAAAATATACTTTTTAATCAGTACTCTAATTGCAACGAGCGCCTTTTCACAGATTAATTCTCCCAATGGCACTAATATTTTTTCCTATAATGGTTTAGCCGATATAACTTTTAGATTTACAGAAAGAGGCTCTGGAGGGAGAGCATTAGTCCATGCTCCAAATAATACTCTAACATTAAATTATGGAGGAGATTTCACGGGTGGAACTTACATTGGTAATGATGTGTTTTTTAAAGATGGAGGAAACTCGTTTATATATTCGGGAAATTTTGGAATAGGAACTCCCTCACCTACTGGAACTTTAGAGTTACAAAAACTAAATTCAAATTTGGTATTTGATTTAAATACTAATGGAATTTCGCGAATAATAAGCAAAGGGTGGAATGCAAATATTGACATGCATACTTTTCAAATTAATGGTGTTGAAAATTTTAATCAATTACACTTAAACACTAACGGTTACGTAGGAATAGGAAATTCTGCACCTGATGCGCCTTTAACAGTTTATGGTATTTCAAATTTCTATCCCATTAGAATAGGCCCTGGAGATGGAAGACAATTTTCAATTAAACACTACTTTTCTAATCCTACTTTCATTAGTAATCAATATCCTGTTGTTATCGGTACAGGTGGAGGCAATCAACCCTTAATTCTCGATGCGGCAAGAATTGGTATTGGTACTACAAACCCTTCATCTATGCTTACCGTTGCCGGAAACATAAACTCTCGTGAAGTAAAAGTAACTGTAGATGCCGGAGCCGATTTTGTTTTTGAAAACAACTACAATTTACCTTCTCTGGATTCTGTAGATAAATACATCAAAGAAAATAAACATTTGCCTCAAATTGCTTCTGCTGAAGAAATGAAAAAAGATGGAATTAATTTATCTGAAATGAATATAAAGCTTTTGCAGAAGATTGAGGAGGTGACGCTTTATATGATTGAAATGAAAAAGGAAAATGAAAGACAAAATGAAGAAATAAAAATTTTGAAAACTAAACTCTATTCTAAATAAAAAAACATGAAAATAACAATAATTATAGCTTCTCTTTTTATTACTTCAATTTTATCTGCACAACAAATTGGTGATGGCCGCGCTATAGAAATTACAGATTTTTCAGCTCCGCTAAAATCAGGAGCTTATCAGGGGTCGCTACCAATTGGATTGAATCCTGACACACAAGTATATGGATGGCAACATTTATTTGTAATAAGACATTCTAATGATGCAAATAATCACCAATTACAGCTATCCTCATCTTATACAATGAATGATCGATTGTTTTTTAGAAAAATTGCTGGAGGACTTGAGCCTAATAATCCCACTTGGATAGAATTAGCAACTAGGGGGAGTAATAGTTTTATTGGTGACCAGTATATTAGTGGTAACTTAGGGCTAGGAACTCCTACTCCATCTTTTTATCAACATGGTGGAAATAATAAAGTTCTTGAAATATATAATCCCAATACTGCTATACACTCTCAATCTCATATTGTAATATCTTCAGGATCAGTTATTGCAAATAGCTCTATAGGAAGTATCACCTGGGCCGTTCCAAATGCCAGCAATAAATCAGTGGCGTATCTAGGTGTAATAACTACCGAAAACTCTACAAGTTCGAATCCGGGTGCTGATATGGTTTTTGCAACAAAAAGTGTTAGCAATAGTAATTGGGCTGAGCAAATGAGAATCAATAGCATTGGAAATGTTGGTATTGGTACCACAAATCCAACTTCAAAACTTACTGTTGCTGGAAACATAAATTCTCGCGAAGTAAAAGTAACCGTAGACGCCGGCGCTGATTTTGTTTTTGAAAACAACTACAATTTACCTTCTCTGGATTCTGTTGACAAATACATCAAAACGAACAAACATTTACCTGAAATTGCTTCTGCTGATGAAATGAAAAAGAATGGCATTAATTTATCTGAAATGAATATTAAATTATTACAGAAGATTGAGGAAATGACTTTGTATATGATTGAAATGAAAAAGGAAAATGAAGAAATCAGAAAAGAAAATAAAGAAATGAAGAAAGATATATCACTATTAAAATTAAACCAAAATAAATAGAAGAATGAAAAAATTACTTTTGTTAGTCTCGCTATTTTCACTACAAACAAATTTTGCTCAAAATACATATCCGACAACTGGTAACTTAAATTTTGACACAAGTTTAAAAATAGGTAATCAAATATCTACTGTTGCAGATGGTGAAATCGTACGTTTGTCACTTGTACCATATCGTCATACTGGTGGTCCCTGGAATTTTAAATCCCGAGATAATGGTAGTCTAGCTTTTTTTGACATTGATTACGGTGCAACCGGATCAGCTTTAACAATTACTAGCGATAAAAACATAGGAATTGGCACTTTAACTCCTACAGCAAAATTTGAAGTTACAAAATCATCAATAGCAGATAATAATGAAATCATTGCATCCCTGACAAGATTTGCCTCAGGAACTGGTGGAAGCAGTATAGTAAGATTTGGTTATCATAATACCTGCGATTTTGAAGTTAATTCCGGCTATACTAATGCCGGCAGTCGTTTTGGAACCTACTTTGATCTTAATATTGTAAACAATCATGCTGGAGGTGCACACGGCGGAATTAATTTCGTAACAAACTCAAGTGTAAAAATGGCTATAAATGTAAACGGAAATATTGGTATTGGCACATCAACTCCAGATGCAAAACTAGCTGTTAATGGAACAATCCATTCAAAAGAAGTAAAAGTAGATATGCTAGGATGGCCAGATTATGTCTTCAAAAAAGAATACAATTTACCAACACTTCAGGAAGTTGAAAAACATATCAAAGAAAAAGGTCATTTGAAAAATATTCCAAGCGAAGAAGAAGTTTTAAAAAACGGAATTAATTTGGGCGAGATGAATGCGAAACTGCTTCAGAAAATTGAAGAGCTTACCCTTTATATAATTCAACAAGAAAAAAAGAATACGCTACAAACTTTAGAAATTGAAAATTCTAAAAATGAAATTGAAATATTAAAAAAGGAAAATGAATCTTTTAAAAGTATTTTAGAAAGATTGTACCAAATTGAACAAAAATTAAAATAAATAATATGAAACTCAAATTTACTTTAGTATTTTTCCTTTTTATAGCATATGTAAATGCTCAAATTTATACACCAACTGGTACAATTCAAGGAGTATCTTCTAATAATAATATCGGTATTGGAATAAGTACACCAAACGCAAGAGTAGATATTTCAGATTTAACAGCAGGAGTTGGAACAGCAGTTATGTTAGGAATAGGTGAGCGTGGATATCATTCTTCTTCATATGGATTTAGATTTAAAACCGACAATTCAACCGGCGTACTATCGCTATTTGGAGTTAACGCAACGGTAGAAACAGCATCTTTATTTAATATATCCAGAATAACAGGTAATGTGGGTATTGGAACTTATACGCCGGAATATACATTAGATGTACTAGGAAGCATTGGTGTAGGTGGTGTAAGTGTTAATGCAAATACAACAAAAATATTTTTAAGAAATCCTGCTGGTAAAACTTGGGCAGTAAGTTCTGGTGCAAACATGGTAACACAATCTAGTTTTTCTATTTATAATTGGACTGACAATCAAAGTTCACCATACTTTCATATTGATGTTAATGGAAATATAGGAATTGGCACTGTTATTCCTGATACAAAGTTGGCTGTAAATGGTACCATACATACAAAAGAAGTCAAAGTTGATCTTCAAAGTCCTATGAGCGTACCCGATTATGTTTTTGCAAATGATTATAAATTAAGATCATTGGAAGAAGTGGAAACTTATATAAAAGAAAACAACCATTTACCTGAAATACCTTCAGCCAAGGAAATTGAAAAAAATGGATTAATGTTAGCCGAAATGAATATGGGATTATTAAAGAAAATAGAAGAATTAACATTATACAGCATCGAGCAAAACAAAAAAATTGAAGTGCAAAATAAAGAAATTGAATCTTTAAAAGAGTTAGTTTTGCGAGTGACAAAACTAGAAAATGAATTAGCCCGAAAATAAGCTATCAATGAAAAATAAAAAAAACATATATATTCTTTTACCTCTTGTATTGTTTGTTTGGGGTGCGGTTTTATATCAGGTTTTTTCTTTTACAAAATCAGATGAAATACCTGCTTTAAACAATTCAGAATTCACTATCAAACCACTAAAAATTAATAAAAAAGAATCTTTTGCTATTAATGTCAATTATAGAGATCCCTTTTTAGGAAAAATGTATGCTCCACAAAGTGCATCAAACACTAAAGCAAAATCTTCTAAAACAGTAAAAGAATCAAAACCAAAAGAGACTTTAGTGTGGCCCACTATTCTCTACAAAGGCATGATATCAGATTCGAAAGAAAAAAAGAAAATTTTCATGATTATCATCGATAATAAAAATTACTACATGAAAATTGGCGATACTGAAAATGAAATTTTCTTAAAAAGCGGGGATAAGGAATCTATTTATGTTAAATACAAAGGCAACTTAAATCTTATAATGCTTCAAGATTGAAACTAAAGCTAAAACTTAAATCGGGTGCCTTACAATTTACTGTTTTTATAGCGGTATTAATCGCGCTTCTTTTGACGGGATTAATACTGTATGCCTATACTTTTATTTATATGAAAGAACAGTCAAAAGGGGCTATCGAAAATATTCAATTGGCTGATATTGGTATTCAATCACTCTTAGAACAAAAAGAACTTAATTTAGATACGGTTCAAATTGATTTTATCAAAAAAGAAAATCAATCTATAAAAACCAACTTATCACAATGGGGAATTTTTCAAAAAGGTATTGTCGTAACGCAATTCCGCAAAAAAAAATTCATCAAAACTGCCCTAATTGGGTCTCTTATAAATGCTGACCTTTCTCCTACTCTGTTTTTAAAAGAAACACATAATGCCTTAACCGTTGTTGGAACTACAAGTATCAGAGGAATTGCATACTTGCCAATTCAAGGTGTAAATTCAGGCTATATAGCAGGAAACAGCTATTATGGTTCTCAGCTTATTTATGGAGTAATTAAAAAAAGTACTGCAGAATTACCTAAGCCTGAAAAAACGGTTTTAGAAACTCTCGACAATTATATTAAAATATACAAAATTGAAAATCAAGAAGATTATATAAACTTAGATTCAAACTCCAGAATAGTCAATTTATTTAAATCCAGGACAAAAGGATATTATTCTCAAAATCCAATTGTATTGGAGAATAAAATTATTTCCGGCAATATTATTATTAAATCAGAAACTTCAATTAAAATTAAAAAAACAGCATTACTTACAGATATAATTTTAATTGCGCCGATTATAGAAATTGAAGATGAAACAACGGGAAGTTTTCAGGCGTTGGCCTCGAAAAAAATTACAATGGGTAAAAAATGCAATTTAAATTATCCGTCGGCTTTGATGCTTTCTCAGGACAACAAAAATAGTGCTAATGAAATTTCGACAATTCCATTTGACAATCAAATTTTTATTGATGCAGGAAGTATTGTTAGAGGAACTGTATGTTATCTTCAAACCAAAGAAATTGCAGATTTTCAAACTCAGATTGTTTTAGAAAAAGAAGCCAAAATAAAAGGTCAGGTATATTGTAATGGTAACTTTGAAATAAGAGGAACTGTTTCGGGATCCGTTTACACCAAACAATTTGTAGCCAATCAATCGGGGTCTATTTTTATGAATCATGTCTACAATGCCACTATTGAAAACGAAACTATACCAAAAATTTATGGAGGTATAATTCTGGAACAGGAACCTAAAACAGTTTTGAAATGGTTATACTAAAAAAAGTAAAATCAGCAACTTTGATAGAAGCTCTTGTGGCTACCGTACTCATTGTAATCATATTTGTAATTGCAAGTCTGGTTTTGAATAATTTGGTTTTGAATACTTTTTCTAAAAACACGCATGCTATTGAAACCAGAATGAATGAACTTGAATATCAAATTCAGAATAATGTTATAAAATTACCTTATCAGGAAGATTATAAAGGTTGGAATATTAACATCAATCTCGAGGCGGTCGCATCAAAAAAGATGATTTTAATTGAAGCAACAAACAATGCTTCAAAAAAAGAAATACTAAAGCAACAAGTACTATGGCAGCAGGAAAATTAAAATCGTTTACACTGGCCGAATTATTAGTTGTTATGATTATTACAGCTATTGTAATAGGAATGGCATTTAGCGTTTTACGTTTGGTACAAAAGCAAATTCATACGATTCAGACCAATTTTGAAAAAACGAGCACATTAGTTCTTTTCGAACAAAAACTGTGGCAAGACTTTAATGAACCTCATAAAATAATATATGACGATCAAAAGCAAATTTTAATAATGACCTCAGAAATAGATACTGTTATGTATTCTTTTCAGGAAAAATATACAATGCGAAATCTGGATACTATTAAATTGAAGATTAACCCAAATAAAGTTTTTTTTAAAGGAAAAGAAATAAAAGCCGGAACTGTTGATGCTATTACATTATGGGCAGAAACAGAACTTCCCGACTATCAAATTTTTGTTTCTAAAAAAAATGATGTAACCCTTTTTATGAATCAGGAAAATGGCCTTTAAAATAGAAAATACCCCAAATAAAAAAGCAATTCAGCCTACAAGTCCGAATAGCATTGAAGCGCTACTGAAAAAAGAAATTACTTTTTTTGGAGAAAGTTTTAATAATAAAAAGAAACAGGCTTTTTATCAGGAACTTGCTGTCCTGTTAAAAGCCGGAGTAAGTTTTAAAGAAGGATTATCGCTAATCGTAGAATCATTAAAGAAAAATGCCGATAAAGAATTGATTCAGTCGATACTAAATCAAGTAGTAAACGGAAAACCATTTTCTGACGCTTTAGCAGCTTCTAAATCATTTACAGAATACGAATATTATTCCATTCAAATTGGTGAAGAAACCGGAACAACAGCACAAGTTTGTAATGAACTCGGTCATTTCTTTGAACGAAAAAATGAGCAAAAACGAATTATCGTGGCAGCACTTACCTACCCTTCTATTGTTTTAAGTACTGCGGTTTTGGTTGTTGTTTTTATGTTGAGTTATGTGGTTCCCATGTTTCAGGATATCTTCAAACAAAACAATATGGAATTGCCTTTTTTAACTCAGATAATCGTAAAATTATCTGTGGCAACAAAAACCTATGGAATTTATTTTTTATTGGCTATTGCTGCTTTTGTTTTCTCCACACAATTCTTTAAAGACAATGCTAAATACAAACGAACCTTACATTACTTTTTAATTAAAATTCCGGTGTTAGGCACTTTTATGACAAAGGTTTATCTGGCACAATTTACCCAGGCTGTAACTTTGCTGACAACTGCCAAAGTTCCTTTATTGAATAGTATACAAATGGTCAAAAAAATGATTCATTTTGTGCCACTGCAAGAAGCACTTGAACAAGTTGAACAAAGTATTTTAAAAGGGAACAGCCTAAGTTCGAGTTTAAAAAACACGCCGCTTTTCGATAACCGAATTATCTCCCTTGTAAAAGTAGCCGAAGAAACCAACCAAACCGAATATGTCTTCAAACAACTAAGCGAACAATACAATCAGGAAGTAGTACAGCAATCTAAAATTATGACTACAGTTTTAGAACCTTTTATTATTCTTTTTGTCGGAGTTTTGGTGGCTGTTTTATTGGTTGCTATGTATTTGCCTATGTTTCAATTGAGTAGTGCGATTTCATAATTATGTCACAAAAATCATTAAAGCATCCTTATTAACAATTAAGAATAGTTTTGTTAATAGTTAATTAATCAAACTAGGTCAAACTCAAAAATTATTGATTAAAATTGTATTTTCTTACAAAAAAACTAAACACAGAGACCCTTATAAAAGCGACAATATGCCTAAAACAACTACTCTAAAATTATTTTACTTAATTGCCTTATTTACAAATTCAGTATTTTCTCAAGTAACAAAAGATATACCGAATTATTTTCCTGTAAGTCCTAATGCAGCCTCTTTTGCTAAACAGGGTCTGTTTCCCGTTGATTATTCTACCGGAAAAATTAATATTGGTATTCCACTTTATACTATTAAAACTAAAGAACTCACTGTTCCAATTGACATTAGTTATAATAGTGCAGGTATCCAGCTTGATGAACTTGCTTCATGGGTTGGTTTAGGTTGGAATTTGAATGCCGGTGGAGCTGTTGTCAGAAATGTAAAAGGAATTCCTGATAATGGAAATGCTATACCAAATATAGCGAATTCACCTTTTACTGCCGTTGGTTATAATACTCTATACAATCAATTTAATCCTTATTGGACAGGAGGAGGAAGTGATTCTGCTTATGATGAGTTTATTGTTAATGCTCCAGGATTATCTGGCACTTTTTATTTCGTAAATAATCAAGCTGTATTTAAGGATTTACAAAATACTATAGTTCGAACATCATCAGTTAACAACAAATTATTAATTAATACATTAACTTTAGAAATAATTAAAGATGATGGAACAACATATCGTTTTGGACAGAGTCTGGATGGATATAATGCTAATGAAATTATACACAACAATTCAGATATTTATAAACCTGATTATGTTTCATCTTGGTATCTTACTGAAATTATTCCCGCAAACAGTAAAAGTCCAAATGATATTGTATATTTTAAATACAAACTGCTTGACAATACCACAGATTATGCAATAATTGTAGGAGAACAATTAGTAGACAATAATATTACGTCCAGTTATCCACCAGCTTTAAAATCAATTGTACCTGACATAACGCGTTCTAATAAACAATTTTTAACCTCAATTAATTTTAACAATGGAATAGTTGAATTTTCTTCTACTCAAAACAGAATAGATCTAATTGAGGATTATAAGCTGGATAAAATAAGTGTATTTTCATTAAAAGGAATTGTAAAAACTTTGATTCAAGAATATGGATTTGTTTATGATTACTATTCAAGATATGGAGGATTTACAACGGGTTATAATATACCCTCAAGCTATTATAGTGAAAAAAATACTAAAGGAAGAACAAAATCATTAAAATTAAATCAAATAACAAATAATCTACTTGGTGTCAGTCATAAATTTGAATATGAAGGTACTCAATTACCTGAAAGAGGAACTACCAAAAAAGATTATTGGGGATATATTAATGCCAATACAGGTAACCTTTCACCTCCCACAATAATAAGGCGTCAATCAGAATTTGCACCTCAAAATGTTGTTTTCACAGTCGGAAATGGAAACAGAAGTTCAGATGAAAATTTAATGAAATCAGGTATCTTACAAAAAATTACTTACCCTGAGGGAGGCTATTCTATTTTTGAGTATGAAACAAATCGATATACAGAAAATGTAACCACACCAACAATTGTTTCTAGAAGCGCTTCAGTGGTTGCCTATGGAAGCGGCTGTAATGCAAATTATGGTCCAAATACAAAAAGCACAACATTTACTCCTGTAAATTATGTTTCGGGAAGTGGAAAATTAAATATTTCCTTTATGGCGGCTACACAAGAATCAGGAGGAACTACAAATGTGAAATATGATAGTGAAACTTTTCAAAGACCATTACCTTTTACAACTGGAGGTTCATTTGAATATTCAAGAGAATTTGGAAGTTCTACTCACTCACTATATGCAGCAGAATATCGATCTGGTCAAATTAGCGCTTACGGATGTCCTTTAACTACTATTACTGCCTCTTGGAAAGAAAATTCTGGCAGTGTTACTACTCCAACAGTAAAACTTATTGGAGGATTACGTATCGTTTCAATTAAAAATTATGATGGAAAAGAACTTACCACTCCTTCTTTCTCTAAAATATTTCAATATGAAGACCCAAATGTAATTGTAAGAGAAGGAAATGGGAGCTTTGTAAGAGGGGTATTTGCTCAAAATGCTAAGTCTGATGTCCTGCCAATTTTCTCAACCTCTTCAATATTTGATAATAATAATGGCGGATCCCCTGCTATTACATACGGAAAAGTTACTGAATTTGATTTCAATACCAATACTAATCAAAACAATGGTAAAACAGAATATTTCTTTCAAAATATTCCTTCAGAGCGTATATTTGATATAAGTGCCGCAAGTCTTCCAACAGTTTTTAAAAGTCCAGGCTTTAATCCAAATTTAACCGATGGGTCTGGAAATATGGTCGCTAATATAACGCTTCCTTTAAGTTTTCTAGCCGATTTCAATTTTTATAAAAATGATCAATGGAATCGCGGATCACTATTAAAAACAAATATTTACAAGGCTGGTGCAACTGCAAACACATACAAAATAATTCGCAGCATTGCTAATCAATACACAATATTGGCACAATCGACATTACCTTACAATATTGTATTTAACAACTTCCCTTCTCAAGTATTTCCGGGAGATAATCTTGGTTCTTTCAATTTGCCATACAATCAGTCTAATGATTTTCATTCTGGACAATTTTATTATGCAGTTGGACAGACCTCTCAAGGTAAAAAACAAATTATAAGCACTATTGAAACAGATTACGACGCCAATGAGAACCCTACAAACCAAAAAACAACTACTTATGGTTATGAAAATCCAGCGCATTATCAGGTAACAAAAACGGAAACTACAAACAGTAAAAATGAAATTTTGAGAACACAACTGAGTTATCCTCAGGATTTGGTTTCAGCTGGCCAAACTACAGAAATGCAAAAACTGGTAACCCAAAACAAAATTAACAAACCTGTTAAAACGGAAACTTTTGTCAGCAATGTACAGACCTCCGAGTCCATAACCAAATATGAAGAAAGCACATCTACTGGAAATGCACTTCTGCCAAAAGAAATTCACTCTTCAAAAGGAACTGTCGAGACTTTCCCTTTTAGTGCTGCCAATCGCAAAATAAGTTTTAATTTATATGATTCTGATCTTGTAAACGGGGTTTCGGTCGGGAATGGAAACGTACTGGAATATTCTCTTGAAAACGGCACTCCAGTTTCCATTATCTGGGGATATAATAAAACTCAGCCTATTGCCAAAATAGAAAACGCAACTTTTACTCAGGTTTCAGCATACGTTGCAAATCTGCAGAATATTTCAAACACGGGAACTGAGGCCAGCCTAATTGCGGCTCTTAATACATTACGATCTTCTCTGCCTGGTGCTATGATCACCACATATACCTATATTCCGCTTCTGGGTGTCAGTACCATTACAGATCCTAAAGGAGATATGATCACTTACACTTATGACACTGCAGGTAGATTGCAATTCGTTAAAGATGCCCAAGGCAACCTGCTTTCTGAAAACCAATATCACTATAAAAACTAATAGCACGATGAAAAATATATTAAAACATATCGCTTTATTATTGGTTTTTATATCATCAAAAGCAATAGCACAGACACCTGACAATATAATTAAAACCGATTATACCGTTACAGGTACTGAAACCCTGCTTGCTACGCAAAGCATTGTTCTGAAACCAACAACGTGGATTAAATCTGGAAGTACATTTTTAGCAACTGTTAATTCAGATGCTTACATTCCATTAAATTTCAGCAATGAAAATTACATTTATACCCGAAAATTTCAGACTGCCATGACAAGCACTGCCGGAATTTCGAGCAATAGTGATGTAGCTGAATCCATCAGCTATTTTGATGGCCTTGGCAGACCAATGCAAAACATTGCCATAAAAGCATCACCTTCCAAACAGGATATTGCAACCCATATTGGCTATGATGGTTTTGGCAGGCAGGACAAGGATTATCTTCCCTATCTGGCTTCAGTAGGCGCAGTGGCTTCTTATAGAACTGGTGCAGATGTCAGCACTAATAGTTATTATATTTCAAACTATGCTGCAGATATTAACAGTGGCGCTCCCAACCCGTTTTCTCAAAAAAAGTTTGAAGATTCTCCTTTAAACCGTGTGCTTTTGCAAGGCGCTCCTGGGAGTGCCTGGGCAGTGAACTCTGGACATGAAGTAAAAATGGACTATCTGGCCAATATTGCCGCAGACAATGTTAAACTTTTTACTGCTTCAACAACATGGAATGCATCATCTGGAATTTACGACATTGCCTTAGGAAACAGCGCAGGAAATATTTTTTATGGAGTAAACCAACTTTACAAAACAGTTGTAAAAAATGAGAACTGGACTTCTGGCACCAATAATACAACAGAAGAATTTAAAGATAAGGAAGGTCGGGTAGTACTTAAAAAAACTTACGGGATTTCAATTGTAAACCAAACTCCTATAAATACTGCACATGAAACCTATTACATTTACGATAGTTTTGGAAACTTGACTTATGTGCTTCCACCAAAAGCAGACGGTTCCATAACTACTTTAGTTCTGAATGATCTATGTTATCAGTATAAATACGACGACAAAAACCGTCTAGTGGAAAAAAAACTACCTGGAAAAGACTGGGAATATATTGTATATGATAAATTGGACAGACCAATCCTTTCTCAGGATGCTAATTTAAGAAGTTCCAACAAATGGATATTTACTAAATACGATGCCTTCAGCAGACCTATATATACGGGTGAATATATTAATGCCGCTCAGACTTCAAGGGCTGCTGTTCAGACTTTGGCAAATGGAACCAGTACCATATTTGAAAATAAACAAAGTACTGCAATAGCAATATACGGAACTAATGTAAACTATTCTAACAATGCTTTTCCAAATACAGGAATTGATTTGTTCACTATAAACTATTACGATGACTACAATAATGTAGATTTAGACGGTGGAAGTGCTGTTGTATCTTATGGAATCACTCCTATTACAAACGCAAAAGGGTTAAACACCTGTTCGAAAGTGCGTATATTAGGCACTTCAAATTGGACTACCAATGTTATTTATTATGATGCCAAAGGAAGACCTGTTTACAACTACAGCAAAAACAATTATCTGTCTGTTACTGCCAATATGAAAATAAAGCTTGATTTTGCGGGCAAAGTTATGGAAACTACAAGTACCAATCAAAAAGGAACTGATGCCCTGATAACACTAGTGGATGTTTATTTGTATGATCATACCGGACGTTTGTTAACTCAAAAACAAACAATCAATAATCTGCCTCAGGAAGTAATTACAAGTAATACATATGATAATCTAGGACAACTGGCTACCAAAGGTGTTGGAGGTAAAATAACACAGTCACGTCTTCAAAATATAGATTATAGCTACAACATACGTGGATGGCTAAAGAATATTAATGATGTAAATGCTGTAGGTAGCGATTTGTTTGCTTTCCAGATCAATTACAATACCCCAACTTCAGGAACTCCTCTTTTTAATGGAAATATCAGCCAAACATTTTGGAAAACGTCCAATATAGACAGTAGTTTAAAAAATTATACGTACACTTATGACGATTTAAATAGGTTGACGCAGGCTACAGATAACTCCGCTAGCAGTCCCGGAAGATACAATGAAGGGCTAACTTATGATAAAAACGGAAATATCATGAGTATTTTAAGATTAGGAAATACAAATCCAGCTGCGACCACATTCGGTACTATGGATAACTTGGCTTATACTTATGATGCGGGAAATAAGCTTACAAAAGTGGAAGACACGTCAGGAAGTACGGAAGGCTTTAGTAATGGCAGCAACATAGCTACAGAATACACTTATGACCTGAATGGAAATATGAAAACCGATGTCAACAAAGGCATATCTGAAATAACGTATAATCATTTAAACCTTCCGACATCTGTCTCTTTAGGTGGTGGTACTATCAATTATGTCTATGATGCAGCAGGTGTTAAGCAACGTAAAACAATAAGCACCGGGGGTAGTACAGATTATGCAGGACCATTTGTATATGAAAATAATACTTTAAAACAATTCTCTCATCCTGAAGGATATGTAGCTTATAGTGCCGGAATTTTTAATTATGTTTACCAATACAAAGATCACTTAGGCAACAGCCGTTTAAGTTACCAGGACAAGGATAATAATGGAGCAGTAAACAGCTCTGAAATCGTGCAGGAAAACAATTACTATGTCTTTGGATTGACTCTAAAAGGATATAATAGTGCTATAAATGGTGTAGATAATAAATATAAGTACAACGGTAAGGAACTCCAAGATGACAATATTTCTGGTAATCAGCTGAATTTATATGATTATGGAGCACGTAATTATGACCCGGCGCTGGGGCGTTGGATGAATATTGACCCACTGGCAGAAACATCTAGACGTTTTTCCCCTTATACTTATGCTCTTAATAATCCTGTTTATTTTATTGATCCTGACGGAATGGAAGCTAAAAATAGTTACGTGCATAATAGTCAGAATGTAAATGGAAGACATCAAACTTGGTCAGACAGACATTCTAGCACAGGTGCCAAAGATGATGATACTTATACAGTAGATAAAAATGGTCATGTAAATCGTGCTGATCAAAAGGTTTATAAAGATAAAAATGGTAAGGAATATGATGTCCTGATAGCTTTGGATGATAAAGGTAAGCGAACTTCCAAAACCATGAATGTAGACAAAAATATTATTAATGGAGAAATAGGAGGAGAAAAAGGACAGTCTAAATCTGTTAATTACAGATATTTTTTTGGAAGTAATAATGTTAATATTAAACAATTGTTCAATTTTCTTGCCTATAATACAAATGTTGAATGGTCTATAATAACATCTTCAAAAGAATCATATATAGCAACTAGTTCAATGACGGATACTGAATTTGGTGGAGTTGACTTATTAACTAGTTTTTTAAAAGAAAATGGCACTATTAAATATACATTCACACATAGTCACCCAAATGGCTCTTCACTAACGCCTTCAGGTGTTGATGGAAAAAGCAATGCTCATGGAGGGAATGATATTAAAATGAAAACTTGGTTTGATAAATGGTATCCAGGACGTGTTACAAATTACATTTACAATATGGGTACTACAGTAAAATTTTAATAATGATGAAAATGAAAAAATTAACATTTAGAACTATCATTTTAATGGTTATAATAATAGTAGGCAGCTGTGATTCTAGTTACAAGAATATTTCTTATACTGAGTTGCTAAATTTGGAGAGTACTCATTATATAAAAGATTCTAATTTAGAAAAATCGCTTAGTGAGGTATTAATAGATAGTATAAATTATAGTAAGTATAATTTTCCAATTTTATTGGTAATTATTAAAAAAATGTCTAATAAAGATGAATTATGTATTTCAAAAACCGATTATGATATTTTTAAAAGCAACCGACCAGATACATTTAACAAGTTCATCGGTTACTCCAAATTTGAAGAAATTCCAGTACTTTTATTTGGCGATAACAATAATGCTATCATTAAAAACGAAAATGCTGATTTTCATGATGTTTTAGGTAAGATGCCTGAATATGGACGTGATAATCCACCTATAATTTTTGAACCGAGGATGAAATGTTATGAAGAGAAACTATAGAATATCTCTGTAATAATAAAATAATTTGCAGTAGGGCATATCAAAATTAATTAAATCCCCTGCTGGCGGGAGCGTCCCACTCGTGAACAAGACATCTAAAATAAAAAAGCCATTCCATAAACAGAGTGGCTTTTGCTTTTATAGTACAAAAAGCATCAATAAAATTCTTAAAATCATAGTTCTAATATTTAAACATTCAAAGCTTTATTGATACGAATAAACTTACCAAAACTATATTGTTGTCTAAATCATACTTGTTTTTTAAAACTTTCAACCAATTTTTTATTTAACAAAATTTTTATGACATTTGTTTTTGTTTAAAATATTTCTTTTAAAATTAAATTAAATTAAATTAACCTACATGATTAAGAATGCCCAAAATTGGCTGTTTAGTATTTTGCTATTAGCAAATGTCTTCTTTTTTACCAGCTGTGAAGATGAAAATAATGATAAAAACTACAAACCAAATTATTCAACAAGTATTGATGCTACGAATTTACCAGCTGGAAACAAACCAATGACAATGTTTGAAGATGCAGAAAGTTCTTCAAAAATGTATAATAAAAACGATCGTTGGTTTAGAGTAAACGAACCATTACAAATTATACAAAAAGGAAAAGATTCAGTTCAAATCTCATTGTATTCTCCAGTCGGGCTTACAGATGTAAAAATCTATGCCAAACTACCCAACTACGATAAGCGATTTGTAATTTACAGCTTTTCAAAAATCCCTGCCTTTCATCGTTCCTTCCATCAAATTCCTTTAACTGCAGCAAAAAATGATTACTTATCTGAAACAGGAAGTCCTGTTACGATAGATAAAATTGAAGGATTTTCTTCGGGTGGTATCGAATTTTCAGTTGAATCAAGCGATCCTTTATTTGCAAAATTTAAAAAAATAAAGTCTTCACGCTTGGTTCAGTTTAGCGATTCTTACCATCTGAACGAACCTGGTAAATATTTACCAATGAATCCCGTTTTAGCTAAAGAAGCCATCACCATGATTCTCAATTTTTCATATGCTATTAGTCATCCATTGTACTACGATACATTTATCAATTTTGACAGATACAAAAAAGAACAGGCCGCAACAGCGGGAACTGGTATAAATGGGGCAATCAATTGGCATGGGAATGTTGATGATGTCGATGGAGTTTATGATTATTTAACCAAAACTCAAATCGAACAGGTTTATACAACCTATATTGATAAGCGATCACTTTATATAGCAATGGTTGGTGGAGATTCTGCCTGGGGCGGAGGTCCTTTAGCTTCTCAATGGGAATCTGGTTATGTTACCGGACATTGGAAAGGAGAGATGTCTGTTTGGTCACATGAATATTCTCATCACAGTGGTTACAGTCACAGCAGTAATTTAGCTAATAGTGGCGAAGGTGGCGGCCAACAAGAAATGTTAACTCATTTTTATAAATATCTGATATATCTAAACGATCTTCTATTTACAGATCCGGAGATACTCAAAACTTACACAAAAACAAACTATCTGACAAGTACCTATAAAAAGCCTGTTTTTGCAATCGATCAAAAAAATCCATTTTTAGTAAAATATAAAGGAGAAGGAAAATGGAACTAAAAAATAAAATCACCATGAATAAAATACCATTTATTCTATTATTACTTTGCCTTTTCACTAATTGTAGCAAAGATTCTGACGGAGAAAATAACGGCACAACTTATAATTATTATTATCCTACAGATGAGGCAGCAATTACAGCAAGCGAAATTGGAACCGGAACCGGATCATTTGATCCAAAAGGTATCACCGTTTCAAACAATAAATTATATATATGTAATGGTGATGTATTAGAAATTTTTGATGCTTCAACTTTAAAATATATCAAAACAATTTCGAGTTATACTAAGGGCACAACTATAATTCCACTTACTAAACTTTCTTCTGTTTGTATTGACAAAGGACGTATTTATTTAGGAAGTGTCGATTCAAGACTTTTTGTCTTTGATGAAACTACAAATACCGGAATTAGTACAGTAGGAAATGGTCAATGGTGGAATACCTTTGTACATGTTTTTGGAGTTGCTGTAAAAGACGGATTGATATTTGTGAAAGAAAAAGAAACATCGATTAAAGTTTTTGAAACATCACAAATTACCGAAACCAGTGACTGGAATTTAAATCCAATAGCCAAATTGAATACCCTAAATGGTTTTGACCAAATCTATTCTATGAATATAGAAACAGGAAATTTAGTTGTAGCAGGAAGAGATGCAAAAAGTTATTTGTATTACGATATTGCAAATATTAAGGCTAATGCAGTAAATTCACTTACAGAGCCAATAAAACCAACAATAGAACCTTTTTCTGATGCCAAACCTCTTGCTATTTCTTTTAGTGAAAATTGGACTATCGCAACAGAAACTGTTGGAAGTTTAAATTATTTACGTCTTTATCCTAAAGAAGAGTTTATGAATAAAAAATATACACCAAGAATAAATGCCAACGACATTATGGGAGTAAATCCATTTGGAACTGTTGTCAGTACCGCACTATTTAATGATCGAGTTTTTTTATCAGATAATACAAATAAAAAAATCAGAATCATTAAACTTAATCAGTCCACAATTACCGAGCAAAAGTAAATTAATCTTAAGTAAAAGAAATTAAGAGAAGGAATCAAATTCTACCAGTCATTAAAAGCCCGATATTATATCGGGCTTTTCTTTATAAGTATTTTATCCATCTTCGCCTCAAAATAGCACATTTGAAAATATAAACTATATCTAATTTAAATTCGTATTTTAGTTAAAAAAAATCAAAAGTATAACCCTTTTAATTTTAAAAAATGCGACCAATACTACTCTTAGCAACTATTCTTCTAGTCATTTCATGTAAAAAAGAAAATAACTCAGAAACACTCTCAGATTATTTTACTTATAATCAAAAAAATACTATTGAATCAGCTGGTGTGCAAATGATTCCAATCAAAACACCAGTAGGAAACTTCAAAGTCTGGACAAAAAGATTTGGAAACAATCCTAAAATAAAAATACTATTGTTGCATGGTGGCCCAGCCATGACACATGAGTATATGGAATGTTTTGAAACATTTTTTCAGCGTGAAGGCTTTGAATTTTATGAATATGATCAACTTGGTTCATATTACAGTGATCAGCCAAAAGACAGCACTTTATGGACAACTGAACGGTTTGTAGAAGAGGTAGAGCAAGTTCGAAAAGCTATTGGAGCAGATAATAATAATTTTTATGTCTTAGGAAATTCATGGGGAGGAATCCTGGCAATGGAATATGCATTAAAATATCAAAAAAACATGAAAGGCTTATTAGTTTCAAATATGGTAGCAAGTGCACCTGAATATGGCAAATACGCTGATGAAGTTCTGGCGAAACAAATGAAACCTGAAATTCTTGCAGAAATAAGAGCATTAGAATCTAAAAAAGATTTTACAAATCCACGCTATATGGAATTACTAATTCCTAATTTTTACAAAGAGCATTTATGCAGACTAAAAGAATGGCCAGATGGCTTAAATAGAGCTAGTAAGCATATGAATGGAGAGATTTACACTATGATGCAAGGCCCAAGCGAATTCGGAATAAGTGGTCGTCTAGCAAAATGGGATATAAAAAATCGTCTAAAAGAAATCTCAATTCCAACATTAATGATTGGTGCTAAATACGATACAATGGATCCTAAAGCGATGGAAGAACAAAGTAAATTAGTTCAAAAAGGACGTTTTTTATATTGTCCTAATGGAAGTCATTTAGCGATGTGGGATGATCAACAAGTATTTATGAAAGGAGTTATTCAGTTTATAAATGATGTTAATAATGAGAAATTTTAGTGCATAAATTTCATCGCATCTATTAATAAATCAATTAAACCTCTTTTATAAATACCTGATATTCAGTAAAAAAAATCATTCTCTAATAGAATCATTTAAACATTTTCCATTGGGATCGAACTCTTAGCACATCTTTTGCTTTTGAGAAGTTTAAGATGTTTCCAAACGATAGCGCTCACATCTTAATGCATTCTACAATAAAACCGAGGTTTTGTTTTCAGAAGAAATCCCAATTTTAAAACACAAACGGGTTTAAAACAAAAAACCCTATCCGATTAGGATAGGGTTTTTAAAAGAA
>NZ_JBXARK010000015.1:0-87989 GCF_058808175.1 Flavobacterium sp. GW821-FHT11G01
TTCTCAATACTCACAGACGGATTTTGAATCAATTCAGTCAATAAATTCTCAAAATGTGAAAACATTCTCTCAATCAGATAAGTATCATAAATATCCGTGTTGTATTCAATTGAAAGTTCTAATGTCTCTGATTCTGTAAAGGTAAATAGTAGGTCAAATTTTGAGGTTTTATTATCAAAATTATAGTTACTTACTTCAAGGTTATTAAGATGACTACGCTCCTTATTAAAAGTTTTAATCTGGCTCTGATTTTGCAAAACAACTATCACGTCAAATAATGGTGATCGGCTAGTATCCCTTTTCAAGTTTAACATACTTACCAGATTATCAAAAGGGTAACCTTGATTTTCATAAGCTTCTAATAGAGTTTTTCTTTCCCTTGCAATTAAATCCAAAAAGATATTTTTTCTTTCAAACTTGGTTCTAATAGCTAAAGTATTTAAATATAAGCCCAACTGATTTTCCAAATCAGGATGTTCCCTACCCGCAATTGGAGTACCAATGATTATATCATCTTGCCCCGTATATCTGTAAAATAATATATTGATACTCGACATCAACGTCATAAACAAAGTCACATCTTGTGATTTTGAAAAATCGTGTAACTTTTCGAGAAATGATCGCGAATATTTATAACTAAGGGTCTCCCCATTATATGTTTTAATGATTGGACGTGACCTATAACTTGGTAGATGCAAAACAGGTAGTTCTCCACTTAACTGATTTAGCCAATATTGCTCTGATTCCTTCTGTTTTTTTTCCTTAAGTTCTTCGCCAAACCAGACCGCATAATCTTTGTATTGTATATTTAGCACAGGCAAGTCGACCTCTTTGTTTTGAGCAAGACTATTATATGTTTCTATTATCTCCGATATTAATAACTGTGTTGACCAGCCATCTCCAATAATATGATGCATTGATAGAAAAAACACATATTCTTTTTCAGTCAATTTAAGTATCGAACTCCTTATAAGTGGAGCAACCTCCAAATCAAATAATTCCCTATTTTTCTGTTCCAGATACTGAGAAATTAATTGCTCCGTATAAGGCTCAAGGCTATAATCTTTAAAATCAATTATAAAATTTAAGTCTTGCGCTGAAGTTATAAATTGATGAACTTCCCCTTGTTCATTTATTTTAAAACTTGTTCGAAGAATTTCATGTCTGAATATAAGATACCTGATTGCAGATTCAAATTCATTAACCTTTAGATCCCCACGTAAAAAAACAGCTGAAGGCATATTGTATGCAAGTGAAGCGCCTTCTATCTGGCTCATTAGCCAAAACCTTACTTGTGAAGAAGTAGCGGGATAAGAAAAACTCTCAGGTGCTTTTGGTATTGACACAAATTTATTGTCTATAAGTTCCTTGATCAATTGATCAATAGTAGGACTAGCAAAAAAAGCTTTAAAAGATATTATTTTTCCTAATTCTTTATGAGTTCTGTTTATTACTTGTGCAACCATTAGGCTATGGCCCCCTAGTTCAAAAAAGTTATCTGTTACGCCTATTTTTTCAATACCTAATACATCTTGCCAAATCAGTACAAGTTTTTTTTCTGTGGCATTTCTAGGGGCAATATATTGTCTTCTGATAATGTCAATTGCTGACACATCTGGCAATTCCTTATAATTAATTTTGCCATTAGAATTCAGTGGAACAGCATCAAGTCTTACGAAGAAACTAGGAATCATATAATCTGGAAGCCTACTTTGAAGAAATTCCCTAAGTGCAGTTTTATTAAGATTATCAGAAACAAAATAAGCCACAAGGACCTTATCTTCATTAAAAATTTTTGTATCTATAACGATCTGCTTGATATTTTCTGAATAGAGCATAATGGCACTTTCTATCTCACCAATTTCAACCCTAAATCCTCTGATTTTTACCTGGTTGTCTTTCCTTCCAACAAATACAATATTACCATCTGGTCTCATCATAACCAAATCGCCTGTTCTATATAATTTACCTTTGTATTTATCTATAGGATTATCAATGAACTTTTCATTTGTTAAAGTTGGATTATTCAAATATCCTACAGATAATCCATCCCCTCCAATACAAAGTTCTCCTACAATTCCCACTGGACACGGCATTGCATATTTGTCCAAAATATGAAGTACAGTGTTCGAAAACACTTTTCCTATTGGAATTATGTCGCTATTAGTAATTTCACCAACTTCAAACAATAGCTTACCTATCGTTGTTTCAGTTGGTCCATAATGATTAATAACTTTTAAATTTTGATTCTCTGATCTAATTTGCCTTACCAATAAATTTGATAATTCCTCCCCTCCAAAAATTACCATCTTTCCAACAGATAATTGTTTATGATTACTGTTTAAAGACTTCCAGTATGAAGGAGTAATTTTTATACATTCTATCGTATGGTTTTTAAAGTACTGTTCAATAAGAAGAGTGTTTCTTAATGTATTTTTAGAAAACAAATGAATAGTACCTCCGAAAATTAAAGAACTGAATAAAACTGTATTCCCTAAATCCGCACAGATTGTTGACATAAGACCAAAAGATCTATTATTCTCAATTTGAATTTTAGATGATAGACCAAACAAATAATCCATTATACTAGAATGACTGACTAAAACACCTTTTGGTTTTCCAGTTGAACCTGAAGTATATATTATACAAGCACACTCATTAAATTTACTTATGTTCGTAAATTCATCCTCATCAGTATCTAATTCCATCTGATCTAGCAAAATGATCTCAATATTTTCAAAATCACTTAAAATCAAATCCTTACTATTACTAATAAGAAATTTTGCACTCGTTTCTTCAATAATATAATTAATTCTATCCAGTGAATATTCTGGATCAACTGGAATATATGTAGCGCCAGTCTTTAAAATTGCAACTATACTAATTATTGCCATTTCTAAATGACTATCAAAACAGATAATAATATTAGAACCAGCTTTAACATTTTGTCTTTTTAAATATAGGGCCAGTTTATTAGCCTTTTTATTTAATTCATCGTAAGTTAAATTATCACCTTCAAAAACTAAAGCTAACCTATTAGATGATTTTTTTACCTGCTCATCAAATAGATCAATTATTGTTTTGTCCTTTGGATAATTAACATAGCCTTTATTTATTTCATTAAAGAAATTCTTTTCTTCTAATGTTAAATAATCAATCTTGTCAATAACAATCATTGGTTCTTTGACAGACTGTGATAATAGATTTTCAAAATGCATAAACATTTTGTGGATTAAATCCTCATCATAAATATCACTATTATATTCAATAGAAAGTTTTAGGCCATCATCCTCTATGAAGTTAAAGCTAATATCTAATTTTGATGTTTGTGCACCAAAACCATAATTTTCAATTTCTAACTCAAAGAATTGCTCTTTAGTAAAATTATTTAATTTATTCTGGCTTTGTAATACTACAAGAACATCAAACAAAGCTGAACGACTAATATCCCTTTTTAAATTAAGCTTTCCAATTAGTTCATCGAATGGATACCTCTGATGTTCATATGCATTTAATAAAGTTTCTTTCTCTAAATTTAATAGATCTGAAAAAATAATATCTTCTTTGAACCGAGTTCGTATTGCAAGAGTATTTAGATACAAACCTATTTGATTTTCTAGATCTGGATGTTCCCTACCTGCAATTGGTGTTCCTATAATAATGTCATCTTGCCCAGAATATCTATACAGTAACATCTTTATTCCTGTAACTAAAGTCATAAATAATGTGACATTAGATTCATTTGAAAATTTTTTCAAACTATCTAAAAAATGGTTTGAAAAAGTATGAGTGACCCTCTTTCCTTTAAACGTTTTTATTAAAGGACGCGATTTAAAACTTGGTAGCATTAAAACCGGGATTTCTCCAGCAAATTGATTTAGCCAATAATTTTCTGATTTTTTATATCTTTCATTTTGCAATTCTGTCTTCAACCATACTGTATAATCCTTATACTGAATTTTTAATTCTGGCAGATTAATTTGTTTTTGCTCTTTTAAACCGTTGTATATAATTAAAATTTCTGAAATTATAAGCTCTATGGACCATCCGTCTCCAATAATGTGATGCATTGAAAAGAAAAGGATATGCTTTTTGTTGCTCAATTTAACTATTGATGCTTTTATTAAAGGTCCATTTTGCAAATCAAATGAACTACTATTTTCTTTTTGCAGATAGGCATCTACAAGTTCATTCTGATAAGAAAGAAAACTATAATCTTCTTTACTTATATTAAAATCAAATAGTTTTTCAGAAACAATATACTGCCTGTTTTCTCCACTTTCATCACGCTTGAAAACTGTCCTTAAAATTTCATGTCGAGCTATAAGAATCTTAAACGAAGTTTCAAATTGATCAATATCTACCTGTCCATTTAAATAGATGGCACCTGGCATATTATACGAAATTGAGCCTTCTTCAATCTGACTTAATATCCACATTCTTTCTTGAGATGGAGACATTGGATAAGATTCCTTAATCTCAGTTTTCCTTATTGAAATAAAATCATCTTGTTTTAGCTTATCGGCTAATTCGTAAATAGTAGGATTTTCGAAAAACACTTTAAACAAAAGCATTTTCCCCAGCTGCTGACTTATTCGATTAATTACTTGGGACACCATCAAACTATGACCTCCCAGCTCAAAAAAATTATCTTTTATCCCTATTTTCGAAATTCCAAGTACTTCCTCCCATATAAGTACGAGTCTCTGCTGTATCTCATTGGTCGCAGGAATATATTCTTTCCTGACAAAATCTCTACTATCAACATTAGGAAGAGCTTGGCGATCCACTTTCCCATTTGGTGTTAGAGGAACAGCATCGATTTCAACGAAAAAACTTGGAATCATGAAATCAGGTAATTTGGATATCAAAAAACTCCTTAATTCCGACTTATCCATATTTTTGGATACCAAATAAGCAACTAGTACTTTATCATCATTGACAGTTTTAGCTTCTACAACTACCTGCTTCAAGGTATTAGAATATTGAAGAATCATATTCTCGATTTCTCCAAGTTCAATTCTGAAACCCCTGATTTTAACCTGACTATCTTTTCTACCTAAATATTCAATATTTCCATCCGCGCGCCAGCTCGCTAAATCCCCTGTATCATACATGCGACTACCCTCAGCAAAGGGGTTAGCTACAAATTTCTCAGCCGTCAATTCGGCCTTGTTTATATAGCCTCTCGCAAGTCCTGAACCAGAAATATAAAGTCTACCTGGAATGCCAATTGGAACTAATTCCAAATCATCATCCAGTATATAAATCTGTGTGTTAGAAATAGGCTTACCTATTGGAATGATGGATTTAAAATTATCCTTTTTTGAAACTTTATATATAGAAGCACAAACTGAACATTCTGTAGGACCGTATGCATTATAATAATCAATTCCAATATCTGAAATTGCAGATGCCGTCACTGAATTTGGCGACTCTCCAGCTGTTATAATACATCTTAGCTTAGAGCTCAAAATCTCTTCCATTGAGAATAATTCCAAATAATTAGGAGGAAGAGTTAGAACGGTTGATTCAGTATCTTTTAAAAATTTTAGAAAATGGTCTCTATTTTTTAAAACTTCCTCTGATCCAATACATAAGGTCGCGCCACTGTATAGAGCCATCATGATCTCTGATACCGAAGCATCAAAAGCAACAGATGCAAACCATACAATTTTGTCCTTTTTAGTAATTCCAAATGTTTTAATCTGATCCAGAGTCATATTAACACTACCACTGTGTTCAATCATAACTCCTTTAGGGGTTCCAGTTGTGCCAGAAGTATAAATAACATAAGCAAGATTATCCGATCCAGCTATTTTCTCAATATTTTCTTTTAAATAGCAATTCTTTCTTTGTACAAAAAAAGAGAGCTCATTAGCATCAAGAATTACTTTGCAGCTGCTATCTCCTTCTATATAAGCCACACGATCTTCAGGGTAATTGACATCAATCGGAACATATGCTGCACCTGATTTTAAAACACCTAAAATCCCGACAATACTCATGTAATTTCTATCAAGTTTTATCCCTATCAGATCATCACATTTGATATTGTAGTTTTCTCTTAAATATTGCGCCAATTGATTAGACTCCTCATTAAGGTCTTTATAAGTAAGCGATCCATTTTCAAATACAACCGCTACATTATGTGGAGTCTTTAAAACTTGTTCTTCAAACATATCAACAATTGTCTTGTCTTTAGGGTAAAGAGTTAAAGTATCATTGAAATCAAAAAGAAGCTTATTTTTATATTTATCAGATATTAGTGAATATCCATTTAAAGTCTTTAAGAGAAAAGGTTGTAAATCAATTAAAATATCAGCAAAAAGACTGACTATCAGCTCTGTAATAGTCTTTTTTACAATTGTTTCTAAATAAAGAACTTCAATTTGAATATCTTTATTTTCAAGAATTTTAACATTAAATGAGAGTCCATTACAGCCTAAGCTATTGGAAGAATTAAAATTTATTTGATAATTAGAAAGATTAGCAAAATTTATATGATCTTTCTCTAAAGTTTGATCATTCAACTGATCAGCATAATGGAGTGTTTCTAATATCTCAGATTTAACTTTTTGAAGATATTCTTTGAATGGTATTTCGGAATTCACATGAAGGTATAAGAATAATGGATTTGATAAGTCATGGTAATATGACGTTATGTATCCATCGAATTCATTAATAACTTTTTTTAAGAGAAAAGAAAACACAGCGCTCAGAATTGTATATTGAGCTATTGCATTGTTATTAGTAAGATTATAAAAAGTTCCTAATTCATTCGATTTAATAATTACTGTATCCAAATCGCTTTCTTGACAATTAGCAGTAGTTACATTATTTCTTTTTAACATTTTTCGTTTCCAATACAGAGAAACTAAATTAAAACTATCAAATTCTGAGTTACCCATTAATACGAATTCTTACATTAGGGTGGCGAATATAGAAAATTAAAACTTTTGAAATTTACGGTTTCCCTCATTTTTAGTTCGTTTTTTTCCTTTTTTTTTCTCACAAAAAAAAGGAAAAAAATAAGCTACTAAGAATGAACACAATAAGGTTTTTCTTAAATAATAAAAATTACAAGAAATAAAAAAAAACTTTCATTTTTAAATTTTAAACAAGAAATATATTACATTTTTTAAATTAACACAATATTGTATTAACCCATTAAAAAAGAGATCATTGAAAAATTAATTAAAATTTCTTTATGTTAAAAATTAAAATAATTAACATTTATAAAATTGCTTTTAAAAAGTAAAACGTCAAAATTCTAATCATTACTATTCTAAAAATATTAAATACCCACATGGAGATGCCGCTAATTTATTACAAAAAGTTAAGACACTTTTTTTGAAAATATCAGGAAAGTTAAAAAATGATGAATACCTTTTTTGACACAAAAGTTAAGTCGGTTTTTTAGAAATTTTCCATTAAAAAAGGATTGAAATAAATTACAATTATATTTTTTGGCAAAATCGTGGCACATTTCATTTGGAAAAAGTGAAACCACAGTAAAATAAGGTTATAAAAAGTTTAGGTTCAAAACTGTATTACTTCCAACTCATCAGGAGATCCAAAGGAAATCCAGCTTCTGCAGAAAAATGAAAAAATAGCTAAATCAGTATCACAAGGACAAAACAAAGGTATAACACAGGTGGGCTTAGGAGTCTCCCTGGGAGATGTTCTTCTCAGAAACAAAAAACAGTTTTTTAACCGGATCCAGTAAAGCCTTGGTCCAGTGCAGAAAGAACACTTTTTTGAGCAGCAGCACAAAAGCGTTAAAAGAATTTGGTTTCTGCACATAAAGGTCTGCCCCTTTAGCAAAGGTATCTTCAATATCCGAAGGATGGTCCCAAGTGGAGAGCATAACGGTGGGAATGCCGCGAAGATCATCGTCTTTCTTTATTTCTTCCAGCGCCTTTTTGCCCCCTTTAACGGGCATATTGACATCTATAAAAATAATATCGGGATCGCTCTGGGATTCATCCCTGAGCGTATCGAGGAGTTCCTGCCCGTTTTCAACGGTCGTTACCTCAGAAGCAATCTGCGCTTCATCCAGGGCATCGATGAATAATTCCTGGTCTTCGGTATCATCCTCGGCCAGCAGAATTTTTACCGGCTCTTTTTCTTTTGGGCTTTCAGCATCCGGATTCTCAGCACTTATCATATCAAGCGGTTTTGCAATGTTCAAATGTACTAAAAATGTCCAAATGAAATTATGCCGCACAAAATTAATGCTCAAAGGATCTCATTTTACAAACCCTTTAAACTGCGGGATATTGAAAACAGCATTATGCCAGTACAATATACCCCATGCTGTAAAATAATCCGCAGGCCAATCCCATGTTATCCGCCAAACCCTTAAATGAGTTTTTTAAGCATGCCATCGAATATAAAACCGTGAAAAGGCAGCACAGCATACCAGTATAGGTTTCCCATAAGTCCCCTTGGTTTAAAAGTGGCCGCCTGATATAAGGTATTGTTAATTATTTTAAATTCCAGCCAGGCTTCGCCCGCAAGTTTCATCTCGGCATATAAAACCAGTTTGCCTTCTTTTTTATTGGCATATACCACTCTCCAGAAATCAAGTGCATCTCCTGCATGTATCTGCGTTTTATGCGTTCTTCCCCTTCTGATGCCCACACCTCCAAAAATCTTATCGATGAATCCGCGCAGCTCCCAAAGCCAGTCGGCATAATACCATCCTGTCTCCCCGCCTATTGACCAAATTCTTGCAATGCTATATTCCCTGTTTATGATTGTTCTTTTTCTTCTGTCAATAAAACACCCCTTTTTTGGAACCTTTAGATATTGTGAAACATTTCCTTTAAACTGTCCGCTGACGCGGGAGTCTTTCCAGCTGGAGATGATATCATCACTACTGATCTTTTTCAAAGCCCTCTCTAATGCCTGACTGTAAGCAATAGGTGTAATGCCCAGTAAACTATCAATCCTGTTATCGCTGCAGATGACTTCTACTTTCATGCTGCTGACCAGCGCCGAGGCCAGCTTAAAAGAAGTTGAGGTCACAAAATACAGCCAGTAAGACGATAATTTCGGGGTCATCACCGGTACGGTATAAATGTACCTCCTTAGTTTTTTTGCTTTGGCAAACTCCAGCAGCATTTCCTTGTAGGTCAATATATCAGGTCCCCCGATATCAAAACTTTCATTATAGGTCAATGGATTTAGCAGTGATCGGATTAAAAATTCCAAAACATCGCTGATGGCAATCGGCTGGCATCTGGTATTGAGCCATTTTGGGGTAATCATAATGGGGAGTTTATCCACCAGATCGCGTATTATTTCAAAAGAAGCGCTTCCTGATCCTACTATAATTCCCGCCCGAAGTATCGTTAAGCGCACTGCTGCGGTTTTTAAAATTTCTTCCACCGCCTTTCTTGATGATAAATGTTTGGATAATGACTTATCATTTACAATTCCGCTCAGGTAAATAATTTGTTTGGCATTTGTTTGGTTTATTTTTTCAATAAAATAATGTGCAGAAATGCTTTCCAGTTCATCATAATTAGAAGCACCGGACATCGAGTGGATCAGATAATAGGCCGCATCTATATCATCGGGAATATTCTTCAGGCTTTCGGGATCCAGAAAGTCAGCTTCGATAACCTGTATTTTATTTTTAAACTGTTCAGGAAAACAAAACCTGTTTTTATCCCGAACGCAGCAAATCACTTCATTTCCATGATCAAGCAGCAAGGGCAATAGCCTCTTGCCGATATAACCTGTTGCGCCTGTTAAAAGAATTTTCATCTTTGAGCTGTTTTACAATTTAAAGCTTACCAAACCATAATCCATGGCGAAAACCTGGCCTGAAATTGAGGCTGCATCTTCAGAAATAAGATAGCCTACCATACGGGCAACCTCCTGGGGTTTCAGGTAATTTTTCAAAGGGTGTCGTTCGATCATATTTTCTTTCATCCGGTCGTTTCTTAAAATAGATCCGGACAAAGAAGTCTCCGTAATAGTCGGCGCAATAGCATTTATGCGGATTAACGGGGCAAGTTCAGCGCCGAGTGATTTAACGAGTCCCTCAACGGCAGCTTTCGCTGTTGCTACACTGGCATGAAAAGGCATTCCTAATTTTGCCGCAACAGTACTGAATAAAACAATCGAAGGATTTTTTCCTTTCTTTAATGCAGCCAGATAATGCTGAATCACTTTGACGGCGCCCACCACATTAATTTCAAAATCATTTCTGAAATCCTCAAGGCTCAAGCCCAGAATGGGTTTGAGGTTTATAGACCCCGGACAATACACTAGGGCATCAATACTTTCAAATTCAGGCAAAGCATCACGGAGCACATCAACTGAAAAATGAATTAAATTTGTATGGATAATATCGGGAGCTGTCCTGCTGATATTACTAACCTTATAATTTTCCAGCTGCTGCACTAAAACACCATTACCGATTCCTTTACTGCCGTCAACAATTACAATAGTTTTCATTTTTTAAAGATTAGAATTAAAGAACCGTTCTGATTGTTTCTGCTATGATTTTCAGGAAAATAAGATATTATTTATTAATTATCAAAAATCCTAAAGTGTGTTTTAGCAAAAAGTGATCTTTGTATGTTAAAGATAATAATTGTTTAACAATTTTTAAAAAATATTAAACAAAATAAAAATTATTTTATTTAATTTAGCATTGCTCTCCTTAATTCCCGACCGGGAATCCCGAAAAAATGCAATTATGAAAAAAGTAAAACGGAAGTTTGCTGATCCTGACCTGGACCGCATTATTGAAATGGCATGGGAAGACAGAACCCCCTTTGAAGCCATCACATATCAATTTGAACTTCAGGAAGCTGAAGTAAAAGCCTTAATGAAGAAAGAACTCAAACCCGGCAGCTATACACTTTGGCGCAAAAGGGTAGAAAACTGCAAAACAAAGCATATGCGGAAACGCTGTGCGCATATCAGCCGCTTTAAGTGCAACGAACAGCGGACCATTTCCAATAACAAAAAATCAAAGCGGAAACAATAGAAATAATCAGCTATATTATTGGAATTATAATACATAATGCGGAATTCATGTAACCATAAACATTTAAAAGCCAATAGCTTCGCCATTAAAACTATACCAAACAAACCTAACGCTATGTACCGTAATCCAGGGCTTTTACAAAATATAATTGATGCTATCCCTCTTCCCGTCGGAGTTTATGTGGGAGATAATTTAGAAATTGCACTGGCCAATGATGCCATGATCAAAACATGGGGCAAGGGAAATGATGTACTTGGAAAAACCTATCTGAGTGTTGTTCCTGAAATTGAAAACCAGCAGATTCTCGATGAGGCTCTTGGAGTTCTTAAAACCGGAACAGCCTTTCATGCTGTAGGAAAAAAAGTAGATCTGGTCATGCAGGGGATTATGACCGAACATTACTTTAATTATAGTTTTATTCCGCTCTTTGACGAGCATGGAAAAGTCTATGGCGTGCTTAACACAGGCGCTGATATCACAGATCTCCAGAAAGCAAAAGAAGAAACCCTGAGAGCGAATGAAAAATTAACCATAGCCATAGAAAGCTCCGGGATAGGAAGTTATGAAATAGACCTTGAGACCAAAAAAATCAAGACTTCGGCAAATTTCAACACGATCTGTTCCATTGTAAGCGAAACAACGAGTGACGATTTAATTGCAAAACTTCATCCAGAGGACCTCACGGCACGCGAAAAAGCACACGTGCAGGCTGAGGCAACGGGAAAAATATGCTATGAGGCGCGGATTTTAAATGATGACGGCTCCTACCGCTGGGCTAAAATCAATGGAAAGATTATCAAGGACAAGGACGGATCTGCAAAGACCATCATTGGCATTGTTCAGGATATACACGAGCATAAGGAATTTCAAGAGGAACTAAAAAAGCAGGTGGCAAGCCGCACAAATGAGCTCACGCGTTCTAATAGTGATTTGATGCATTTTGCCAGCGTAGTAAGCCATGATCTTCGAGAGCCGCTGCGAAAAATTAAAATTTTCAATACACTTTTACGAAATGACATAGAAGACAATGTTAATGAAAAATCTAAAAAATACCTTCATAAAGTAAGCCAGTCTGCCCAGAGAATGGAAAATATTATAGAGGGAATTTTGACCTATTCCACCCTTGACAAAACTTCACAGGTTATAGAAACAATTAATCTTAATGAGGTTATTGAAGACATAAAAATAGACCTTGAGCTCATAATAAGAGAAAAAGGTGCTATTTTAGTTACTTCTGATCTTCCACAGATTCAGGGAGCGCCGATTTTAATTAACCAGCTTTTCTATAACCTCCTGCAAAATGCCTTAAAATTTTCCAAAGCGGACCAGCCTCCAAGGGTTATCATAACAAGCAGCATCATCACTAGTAACGGCCATGAGTTTGTACAGATAAAAATAAAGGATAATGGTATTGGAATTGAGGCTGAATTTGCAGAAAAGATTTTTACGGCATTTGAAAGACTGCATTCCAAAGACCAGTACGAGGGAAATGGCCTTGGCCTTGCCCTGTGCAGAAAGATTGCCGAAAGGCATAATGGCAAAATAACTGCAGCCGGGGAAAAGGACAATGGCGCTGAATTTACTGTGACCCTTCCTTTAAAACAAAAAGCCGATACACTGTAGAAATTGAAATTTACAACTAATCCATTAGAGGAATTTTACATAAATATTTAAGTACAATTGAAGACAATTGGCGCCATTTATTGTTTTACTCTATTAAATACGCTAACTTTGAATAATTTTCCTTTTATTTTCATTTTTAGATTCCGATCCTTCTTTAAGACTGCTTTGTTTTTTTAATTTAAATTAGAGAAAAACACTTAAAATATAAAAGGATTAATTAAACTTACCTCTGAACTTTAAAGATGTTTTTACTTGTTTTGTTTCTGAACAATTTACTAAAGCTCTGAAGGTGTTAAACATGCTAATGCGGATAAAATGTTGTTGCTTTTAGAAAAAAACCGGTTGACATAGTTTTCTTGAGAATATTTTCAGAAACTATAATATTCACATTAACTCTCGGCCAACACAGCCAATGGCCAGTTGATCACAATTAGCACTATTTTTTTCACCACCTACAAATTTTTGTTAAAGAGACAATAGTCCTATAAATGAAGTATTTTATCCTATAACTATCTCACTAACTGTATCTTATTTTGCAAAAGAAATAGAACTCCAAAAAAAGCATCAGCTTTATTTTAAACATTTCTATTTCATAAAAAATAAAACAGAATAATTAAACTAGAACGGAGATTAAATAATGTCAGAAAAATAAAGGGTCCGTCTTTTCGGTCATATCATTAGTAACCTAAAATTGGCAACACAGAAACATCTCAATTATCATCTCAATATATTTAGAAGAGCCAGGGATCCTCGCTATTGAAGGATTGAGAATCACAATATAATTCCATTAGATATTGGCGTTTTTGTTAACTATCTTATAATTTAAAAACAGCAACGATACACAAATAACCGCCAATTTAAAACACTTATACTCTTATTGGTCCATTTATTACTTTTCGATAAATCTAACAACTAATTTATAAAAGTATTACTAAATGTTCCTGTAATTTATCTTTCAAAATATGATATTCTATATATCAATAAACAATTAATAATCAATGCATTAATATCTGATTTTCAGAACTAAATTTTGAATTGATAAATAAAAGTAAAAAAAACTATGACTCCTATTAATGCCGTAATCATATCTGAAGAAAAAGAGACTTTTCAAATCTTAAAAAAATTTGAAGAAGAAAATGCTATGATTATGGAAATAATTGGTAACGCTGATGGTATAAAAGACGGAATGATTTTAATAAAAGAAAGAAAACCAGACCTTATCCTCTTAGATATTCATCTTAAGGATGATCTGTTTTTTGAAATGCTCGAACAATTGGAATTTAGCATTCCAAAAATTGTATTTATATCAGCAAAAAAGGATTACGCTGTTAAGGCCTTTAAACACGATGCTGTTGATTTTTTACTGAAACCAATTGATTTTAATTCCATAATAATGGCTATTTACAAAGTAATTAAAAGAAGGGAAATGGAACGCTCTTATCAGCATCAAAAAATTAACAATTTAAATATTTCAAACACTGTTAATCAAAAAAATGACTACGTTGCCGTTGCATCATTAGAAAAAATAGAACTCTTACCAATGTCAGAAATTATTTTTTGTAAGGCAGATGGAAAGTATACCGTTTTTATTCTACCCAACGGAACCAGTATAATGTCAAGCAGAAATCTGGGTGAATACAGTGCAATTTTGGATGACAATTATTTTTTTAGAATACATCATTCCTATATTATCAATCTACGTCATATTGTTAAAATTTCAAAAAAAGATGGGTATTTCTGCGAACTTTCGAATGGATCAGTTTTACCAGTTGCCAAAAGACGACAAGATGATTTTAATAAATTTATAAAACTTAAAGATTAAAATAATCTAAGCTAAATTTAATTACTAGCAAATGAATACCCATAATATTCCAGAAAACGGTGCGGCAAAAAAGAAAAATAATAATACTCCTTATTATTTTGAAGAACCATTACATGAACTTGCTAAAATTTTAGATTTTTCCATGGATCTAATTTGCTCTTGTGATGAAGAGGGAAGATTTGTATGGGTAAATAAAGCTTCAGAACGTATTTTAGGCTATACGCCTGAAGAATTAATTGGTAAAAAATGCCGTGATTTTATATTTCATGAGAATGCTAATATTCCTACAAATGAAAATATTGATTTTAGAAGCGAGACACACTTACCTGTATTTGAAAAAAAGTTCATACACAAAAATACAAGCATTATTTATTTGCAATGGTCTGCTGTACGAGATGATGTTAAAAAATTATCCTATTGCATAGGCAGAGATATTACTGAGAAAAAAAATATAGAAAAAGCAATTGAAATAGAAAGACTGCAATTCTTTAATATATATTCGCAAGCACCTTCCTATATGGGAATTTTAACTGGTCGCGACCATGTTTATGAATTAGCAAATGAACTTTATCTGCAATTAATTGATAAGAAGGATATTATTGGGAAGGCCGTCAAAGATGTTTTACCCGAACTTGAAACGCAGGGAATTTTTGAAATTTTAGATAATGTATATCAAACAGGTGAAAGCTTTTCAGCTAATGAAATGCTCATAACATTTGATCGTTATAGCAACGGAAAACTAAAAGATGTTTACTTAAATTTTATTTTTCAGGCTCGAAGGGATGCTAATAATACTATTGACGGAATATTTATTTTTGGCAATGATGTAACAGAGCAGGTTCTATCGCGAAAAAAAATTGAAGAAAGCGAAAAAATGTATAAAGATCTAATCCATAAATTGCCAGTTGCCACCTACTCTTGCGATGCTGAAGGACGAATAGTGCTTTATAATAAAGCTGCAGCCGCGTTATGGGGCAAAGAGCCTGAACTAGGAAAAGATGTATGGTATAATTCATGGAATAGTACGGACAATAAAAAAAATCGCTCTGCACCTCTAAATCTATTTTCGTTGGGTACAGCACTAAAAAAAGGTGATCCAATCCTTAATAAGGAAATAATTATAGAACGCCCTAATGGAGATAAACGCAATGTATTGCCTTATCCAGTTCCGGTTCATAATACTGATGGCGAGATAACAGGAGCCGTTATTGTACTTTCTGATATTACAAAAATGAAATTGGCACAAAAAGAACTGAGAAAAAGTGAAAAAAAATACCGGTATCTTTTTGACAACAATCCCATGCCAATGTGGATTATCGATTTAGTGTCTTTTAAATTTCTGGATGTAAATAAAATGGCAATTCTGCAATACGGATACAGCCGTGAAGAATTCCTTTCTATGACTGCTTTGGACATACGTCCAAATGATGATAAAATTCATTTCATAAAATCGAGTGATACTTCAAATATTAATCAATCAAATTATAACAGGGGAATATGGAATCATATAAAAAAAGATGGAACTATTGTTCCAGTTGAAATTATTGCCCATAATATTGTATATGAAGGAACTACAGCAAGATTGATTCTCTCTAATGACATCTCTGATCGTAAAAAAGCAGAAACAAATCTGGAAAAAAGAAACCGGGAACTCATCAAAACCAATTCGGAACTGGATCGATTTGTATACAGTGTATCACACGATCTGCGTTCCCCCCTAACTTCAATTCTTGGTCTGATCTCTTTTATTGAAACAGAAAGCAAGGAAATTGATACGCTTAAACATGCCGAACTGATACGGATCAGTATCAATCGTCTGGATGACTTTATAAAAAACATTTTAAGTTATTCACGAAATAACCGTACAGGGCTCGAAGTGGAACAAATTTCGCTAAAAGAAATGATACTTGACATAGTAGATTCGCTTCAAAGAATGAAAGAAGCCAAAGGAATTCGTTTTGAAATTGAAATACAAGAACAAAAACCTTTTTATACAGACAGGCTGCGATTTACAACCATTTTAAAAAATCTAATTTCCAATGCCATAAAATACCATAAAAAAGAGAATGCTGACAGATTTGTAAAAATATTGGGATATTCAGATCATGAAAATCTCCATTTTTCAATAGAAGATAACGGGATAGGAATTGATTCTGCGTATCATAAAAAAATATTTGAAATGTTTTTTCGTCTTTCGGGCAAAGATGGCTCTGGTATTGGTTTATATATCGTAAAAGATGCCGTAGAAATAGTGCAGGGCTCTATAGAGGTACAGTCAGAAAAAGGGACTGGAACCAAATTTAATATCACACTAAAAAATTTGAAACCATGTCAAAAGAACTAGACTCAAAATTTGAAACAGTAATGATTATTGATGATAATCTCGTAGATTTATATATTATCTCGCGTATGATCACTAAGAATAATTTTGGAAAAAATGTGCTGCATTATACGGAGGCACAAGAAGCAATGAAATATTTGCAGGAGAATCAGGATAATATTTCGAAATTACCTCAAATCATTTTTGTAGACATCTACATGCCTTTAATGTCCGGATTTGAATTTCTGGAAGCGTATGAGACATTATCAACTAACTTGAAAAATTATTGCAAAACCTACATCGTATCCTCAACAATAGATAATGAAGATATCGCACGATCAAGCAATAATAAGAATGTGGTTTCTTTTCATGTTAAACCGATTACCAAAGAATTTCTTGACCGAATTATTTAGGAATAGTTACTATAAATATTACTTCCAATAATTCAATCAAACCAAATCAGTATTTTATACTTCACCACTAAGCTGGCACTATCGCAGTGATTTTAAGAATTACCACAACTGTTGTTTTTAAGTGTGCCCCACTTCCATAACAGATTGATATATTGATTCTTAAAATTTAAATCAGAAATTCAGCATAACAAATTAGCAGAATTTTAAAACTCAGCTATGCTGGTTTTTGTTCCTCCTTTTATAATTTTCAGCATTATAGTTTTCCTTCATTAAACGGTTATACCGTATAGCTGTCAGTTATTACTTCTCCCTTTTACATTAAAAGGCATTCTAGTTAATTTGTATAAAAGCTTTTAAAATCAATGCTTTGTAAAATGTCAATTTTTTTTTGCGTAATAAACTGTTATCAAAATAATGAAAAAACTAACTTTATATTTCATTTTTCTTATTCCAATAATACCTCATTCAGCAAATCTACCTTCCCCAGGTTTACCCGATGAATCAGTTAAAGCTCCTATTTACTCAATGCTTTTTTTTACGATTTACAGCAGGTATCCGATTTGATATTTATCATTTTAAAAAGAAATAGACTTAAATTTAAAACGTGTCATAGTATTATAATTTAAACCAAAAGGATATGAAAAAAACTTTACTATTACTCTCTGTTTTGCTTTCTTTTCAATGTTTTTCACAAATACATATTAGTGCCAATACACCTATCTATAATGGTAATGGTGACAATTATGATGGACCGCCTCCCCCGCCTCCCCTAATTCCTTATTTTAAGCTCAATACTATAATAAACAATGAGTTTACAAGAGAGCTTAAATTAGTTTTTGCTTATGAAGCAACAGACGGGGTCGATAGTGATTTCGATGTAAAAAATATGGATGGAGCTTATCCTCAGGACATTTCTTTCTGGATTGAAGACGGAGATTACGTAATTCAGGGACTCAGTTTCAATTTATCCAAAAAAATTTCACTCTCGGTAAAAGCGGCTGTAAGTACAAAATTTAAATTTTACATATCTGAAAATGACGGCTTTGATGATACACAGCCAATTTATATATACGATGCACTTTATAGGTCTTACCATAATATTAGAAACACCCCATATCAAGTTATAGTTGCACCCGGAAAAGATACAGAACGATTTAAAATAAGTTTTATAAATAATGCAACACTAGGAACAAATAATGCAGTGAGAAGTAATTTTTTTATTAATCAGGACAATAAAAACCATGTTTTAAATGCCACAAATCCAAATAATGAAATTATGAAATCATTTGGGCTTTATGATATTCTAGGAAGATCTATTATTTCAAAAGATAATTTAGGCGCCGAACAAAACTTTAGTTTTTCAACTTCAGGATTAAGTGATGGAGTATACTTAGTAATATTCATAACGGCCGATGGTGCAAAAATCACTCAGAAAATCATTATTTCTAATTCGGGTAATTAAATACTGATTGTCATTATTGTATCATAATATAAATCGTATCATAATATAAAATGAAACACAAATATTTATACAAAAAAATTCATTGGTTATCAATCCGTATGTAACCTTAAAATTTACAAGTTACGAACTGCATATTAGTCCTGATAACAAAAGAGTAATATTTAATTTTATATCAGAAAAAAGTGGAAAAATTTATGGTGCCGTTGTTCTGGTTAAGGGCAGTTATGTAAGAACAAGTTTTAATGAAAATTTAGGACTGGTTGATATAATGGTGAATAGTAAATCCACTTGTATACAAAACATAAAATAAAATCTTTATTCTGTAGTAAAAAAATTCATGAACCATTGTGATTTCATCTTCCCTGGAAATCACAGTGTTTTTTTTGATTTTGCTTTTACCAACATTCTAAGTAATTATACTATAATCGTGATGAAAGCATATAATTTAATAAATTACTAATAATGTGACAAAAAATTTGTTCTAGGCATTATTTAACTTCAAAAGCTAGGAAAATAATAGTGCTATGAGTTTTGTGGCAAAATCGTGGCACATTGGAAATGGAGTTGCCTTTAAAAGTGCCACAAAAAGATAGGTCGAATTTACAAATAATTTGCATTTCAAAATTAATGGCAGAATCGTGGCGCAGAACTCTTGGAAGGGATACCTTTTTTGCCACAAAAAGCTAAGCCGTTTTTATTTGAATTTATCGAGATACTATACAAAAACAGGACAAAACAATCAATTTAATAAAAAATTACTTAAATTTACAGCGTAAAGAATTGTAGTAGCAAAAACACTCGTCAAATCATTAAAAATCAAACCATTAACAGATAAAATTAACAGTTTTATTTTTATGGCAAAATCGTGGCAACACCGGTTTAAAAAAAACAAAACGCAGTAAATAAGCGGGTTTCAAGCTTAAGGTTCGAATCCTGCTCTCCCCACAAAAAAGTCCTAATGAAAATTAGGACTTTTTTTTTTGTTAAAATTTAATATTTAGAATTCCTTTACTAAATAATATTAAATATAGGTGAAGCTGTAAATCTCAGGATTCGCAGGTTTTTTTCTTTTACAGCACTTTTCAATATTTATAAAACCGCTCAAAGTTCGAGGTGCAAGATCGTGGCACATCGTATTTGGAGTGGATACCTTTTTTGCCACAAAAAGTTAAGGCAATTTTTAACGATATTTCAACATTCTAAGTTTTTATGGCAGAATCGTGGCGCAAGCTATTTTTAACAATTAAGAATCCAGCAAAATGGTGCTGTAAGGAGTCTGGTTCGAAACTTTATAAATCTAATTTCTGATTAAACCAATTGATGCAAATTTTTCTATCGATTTTGCGATACATCATTTTCAAATGGTTTAAGAAATAGGTGCTGGATCATAACTACTCCACAAAAAACTCGCCTCAACAGGCTTCAATAAAGCGGTCTTTAAAACAAAGTAAAATCGGTCTTTAAAACAAAGCAACGAGCTTTAAGACAATCTAAATTTGTTTCAAACATTAAAGCAAATAAAATTATGATTGATCATATTATTATTACAGTAGAAAACTTTGAACGCTCTGTAAAATTTTACAATAAGGCGTTAAAACCTCTAAACATACGAATGACGATGGATTTCAAAGGTCCAGGTAATCACCATGATCTAAAAGGTTTTGGAGATGATAATACTATTTACTTTTGGTTAAAAGAAGGAGACGTAAAGTCGAATGGTGTGCATATTGGTTTTGTAGCCAAAGACCACGAACAGGTAGATGAATTCTACGAAGCAGCCATTACAGCTGGAGGAACAGATAAGGAGCAACCCCGAATTTTTCCTGAATACTATCCCGGATATTATGCTGCATGGATATTAGATCCTGATGGCTATGAAATTGAGCTCGTACACAAAAGCTAATTTTTTTATATCGAATAACTATAGCATAAAAAATGGAAAAGAATAATTATAAGGGAGCATTGCAATATCCAATTAACTCAGGATATGGCGCTGCATCTACAACAGATAATATAATAAAAGGAATTGATCTTACAGGAAAGACAGCCATCGTAACAGGCGGTTACTCAGGTATCGGATTAGAAACTGTAAAAGTATTGGCATCAGCTGGAGCTAAAGTTATTGTGCCTGCCAGAAATACGGAGAAAGCAAAAAAGAATGTAGAAGGAATTGCAAATGTAGCAGTAGAATTCATGGATTTAATGAGTCCCAGTTCTATTAATGCATTTGCCGAAAAGTTTTTGGCTTCTAGCGAAGTATTGCATTTACTTATTAATAATGCCGGCATTATGTGGGTTCCGCTGGAACGTGATGAGCGTGGTTATGAATCGCAGCTTGCAACCAATTATTTGGGGCATTTTCAATTGACTGCAAGATTATGGCCTGCATTGACAAAGGCTAACGGAGCAAGAGTAGTCAATGTTTCATCGTGGGGACATCATTTTTCTCCTTTTATATTTGAGGATCCTAATTTTCTTAATAGAGAATTTGACTCTTTTTCGGCTTACGGTCAGTCAAAAACAGCCAGTATACTTTTTTCTTTAGAATTAGACAATAGAGGGAAAAATGCCGGCGTTCGTTCTTATTCCCTGCACCCGGGTATCATTTCAGAAACCGAACTGGGCAGAAATGTTCCGCATGAAGATTTGGTAAATTATGGAATTTTTGATGAAGATGGCAAAGTGATTAATAATCCTTCAAAAGGACTAAAATCAATTTCGCAAGGTGCTTCTACCACTGTTTGGTGCGCTGTAAGTCCACAGCTGAATGATATTGGTGGTGTTTATTGTGAAAATGCTGATATAGCAAAACTGGATATTTCTAAAGAAGGTGATTCAAATGAAAATATGGATGGCTCAACTATGATGAAAGATGTGATGCCGTTTGCATTGGAAGAAACAGCTGCAAAGAAACTTTGGATATTGAGTGAACAATTAACTGGCGTAAATTTTCATATTTAAATTTAAGTATCATAAATTATAAAGAGGTGTTTTTATCATCGCCTCTTTATAATTTGTATATTTATTTTTTAATATCACTATGGCAGGACAAGAACAAAGTAAATATGCAGAGATTCTCTTATCGTGCATTGAAGAATCCTACTTCGAAGACGAAACCATCCTGGAGTACCACTCGTTTGCGAGAGTAATTTCGGGAGAAATGAGAGTGCTGCAAGGAAAAAAAACGTATACTTTTGGTCCGGGAGACAGTCTTATATTTCCTAACAACCAATTGTCAAGACTCTCTAAAAATCCAAAAGACGGACTGCCTTACAGAGCATTGGTGATTTTTTTAACGCCGAAAAGATTGCGGGAATTTTACCTCAAAAATCCTATGGAAATTACAGCTTCACAGACCTACCACATCAAAACGCTTGAAAAACATCCATTATTAGAAAGTTTTTTTGCTTCTTTAATTCCGTATTTTGATCTTGAAAGTGAATTACCTGAAAAAATTATTTCGGTTAAGATAGAAGAAGCGATAACTATTCTTCGAACAATTGATAAAAACATTGACAGTCTTCTGGCTAATTTTTCACAAGCTGATAAAATTGATCTTGCCGGTTTTATGGAGAAAAATTATATGTTTAACAGAACAATCGAACAGTTTGGTCATCTTACAGGAAGGAGTCTTACCACTTTTAAACGCGACTTTAAAAAGGCATTTAATTCCACTCCTCAAAAATGGATCACCCAAAAAAGATTAGAACTGGCACATTATCAGTTAACTAAAAAAGCTCAAAAACCAAAAGATGTCTATCTGGAAACCGGTTTCGAAAATCTTTCGCACTTTTCTTTTGCTTTCAAAAAGCATTTTGGTTATGCCCCGACAGAAATAAATTAGATGGAAAAACAAAATCATGAGCACTACATGAACAAGTGTATTGAACTTGCAAAAATTGCGAAGCGAAATAATGACAGCCCTGTTGGATCTATTTTAGTAAAAAATGGTAAAATCATGGGAGAAGGAATTGAAGGCGGAAAAACATTTAAGGATATTACTTTCCATTCGGAAATTGAAGCGGTTCGAAATGCCAGAGCTTTACTTCAGACATACGACCTTTCTGATTGTATTATGTATACCACGCACGAACCTTGTATTATGTGCTCGTATGTGCTAAGACATCATCAAATAAAAACCATAATTATTGGTGTTGCTTCTGGCGATATTGGTGGTTTTAGTTCTCAATATCCTTTGCTAAAAGACCAGACAATCAAAAAATGGAATACTGCGCCTACTGTAATTTTTGGAATTTTGGAGGAAGAATGCAAACAATTGTCTTTATGAGCCTTTCACGAAAGTGATTTTGAGCTTTTCACGGAAACAGAATGAAATTTTTAAGTTGCATTTTTGCAAAATTAATGAAGGAAAAAATATGCGTTTACAACACAAAGACAAAGATGGCCGTGGCGAGATACATTTTCTGACTGAAGAATTGCAAATCAAGGACGCTTTTGAGAATCCAAAAAGCCAATTTTTGACGATTGCGTTGAACATCGGAGAAAGCCAAAAAATTACAATTGACGGTGTTATTTATGATTTTCCTTCCTGGAGCATTATTCCGTTGATTGCGTATCAAACTTTTTCTTTTGAAAATACAGAGACCATAAATTTCTGGCGTTACAATCGCGAATTTTACTGTATGGCAGACAGCCACGTTGAGATTAGCTGTATTGGATTAATATTCTTAGGATATTCAAAAAATTTATTTCTGGAACTGCGGGAACAGGACCGCATTAAAATTTCGGCTCTTAGTCAGCTTTTTATAGAAGAATTTGAATCGGAAGATTATATCAAAACCGATATGCTGCTGGCATTACTGAAACGTTTTGTCATCATCTTAACCCGATTGGCGAAACAACAGCATTTTAAAGATGAAGCTTTAACAGATGATAAATTCGATTTTATCCGACAGTTTAATTTTCATGTAGAAGGCAATTTCAGAAAAGAACATAAAGTGCAGTTTTATGCTGATTTAATGAATAAATCTCCCAAGACTTTATCGAATGTCTTTAGTTTATACAATTATAATTCTCCCATGTCTATTATTCATGACAGAATTATAAGCGAAGCAAAACGACTGCTTTTTTACAGCGATAAATCAGCAAAGGAAATTGCGTTTGAATTGGGTTTTGATGACGCAGCACACTTTAGCCGCTTCTTTAAAAATGCAACGAATCAAAATACTTCCAGCTTTCGCAAAAGTCTCGTAACTGAAACATAAAAAAATAACCACTTTATCGAGTGGTTATTTTTTTTAAACCCATTTTAAAAATTATAATTCCAAAATAGCGCCATCTTTTAATCGAAGAATACTAATTTCCTGATTTTCACCTGCATTATCCAAAGCATTTTCGATATCTGGAAACTGCGTATATAATGGCGGATTAAAAAACTGGGCATAATGCATCGGGATCAATTGTTTAGAACCTAAAATGCGTGTTGCGCTTACGGCCTGCGCCGGAGTCATGGTGCCGAACATTTCAATCGCAGGAACGACTTGCGGAACTGCTCCCACTACTCCGTTTACCGGTAAAAACGCAGCATCAAATGGTCCATATTTTTTAGCAATCTGCCACCAGTAACCGTGCCAGTTGGTATCTCCACCATGCAAAATCGTATGTTTTCCGTTGCTGATTACATAGGATATTTGTTCATCACCAATCCAGTCTACAGCGGGAACGGCAGTAATTGTAAAATCTCCAATGGTAAAAGTTTCATTCACTTTGGCGATGTTTGCGTTAAGATTAATTTTTAAAGCTTCGCTATAAACAGGCTCTGGTCCCCAAAGTTCTCCTTCGTATGCCAGAAGTTCCTTTAAAAAAGGCTGATCAAAATGATCCTGATGAATGTGCGTTATCAAAGCATGAACTTTTTCGGTTTTCGGTATAGCAATAGGGAAAATTGGAAATTTTGGTGTTCCTAAAAAAGGTTCCATGTTGGCTACATTTTGTAGCGGATCAATATATAATGTTGTGGTAGGGCTTTCTATCATTAAGCCTGCCCAGGATAGTCTTGTAATTTTCATTGAAATAAATTTAAAAGGTTTATAAATGATAACTGCTATACAAATCGATGCATAGCAGTTATTTTATTTATTTAAGATATTCTTTAAGCTGAGCCGACATTTGAATAAACAAATCTTTAGTTTGTGGCAATTCTGATAATGGATTCAATAATCCGAAATCGTGAATTACTCCGTTGTAGCGTACAGTTGTTGCTTTTACTCCGGCATCTAATAAATTACGCCCGTAAGCTTCACCTTCATCACGCAAAACATCATTTTCGGCAACTAAAATTAATGTTGGAGGCAAACCTTTTAATTGTTCTGCAGTTGCTAATAAAGGTGAAATATGAATATCATTTCGTTTAGAATGATCCGGTGCATAAAGATCATATAATTTGTCCATGAATTTAGTAGTTAAAAAACGGTCTTTTCCAAAAGCTTTAAATGATTCTGTAGTAAAATCAATAGCAGTTGTTGGCCACATTAATATTGTAGTTTTAATTTCGGGACCTTTTTTCTCTTTCGCCATTAAAGACACAACTGCTGCCATGTTTCCGCCGGCGCTATTTCCTATTACAGCTAATTTTTTTCCGTTTACATTAATTTCATGACCGTGTTCTGCAACCCATTTTGTGGCAGCATACGCTTCATTATTTGCAACCGGATATTGTGCTTCTGGAGTACGGGTATAGTTTACAAATACGCCAACTGCGCCAGAACCTAAAACCAAATCACGAACCATTCTTTTGTGTGTTGGATAATCGCCTATAATCCATCCGCCACCGTGAAAGAACATAAATACAGGCAAATCACCTTTTACACCTTTTGGTCGCATAATGTCTAACGAAATACTAAGACCATCAACTGTAATTGTTTTTTGAGATTCGGTTACTTTAGAATAATCGTAAGTAACACTTGCCTGAGCGCCTTCTAATACTTTACGGGCATCTGCAGCAGATAAAGTTTCGATTCCGGGACCATCATGAATCGCTTTTAGAAAATTACGAACATCTGGACTTAAGTGTGAATCTGTGGTGTAATCTACCTGAGCGTTTACACTTCCTGCTGAAAGGACAGCTAATAAAACAGCAGCAAATAAAGCTTTTGTTTTTCCAATTTTGGTAATCATTTGAGTTTTCATTTTATATGTGTTTTAATATTAAATTTTGTGAAGATTTATTGGTCTTTTACGCTTTGCTTTCGTACTGTTAAATCTACAGGACAAAGGTGCGACGATAACAAACCTCAAAAAATGGATAATATTCCCGAAGGATTGCCACTTTTGCTAATTGTTGATTTTAGATTGCAGATTTTAGATTTTAGATTTAAAAAATGCGTTTACATATAGTTAGTTTCTCTAAAATCTGTTACAAAAAAATAATTCAATACATCGTAATAAAGCAAACTAAAAAGCCAACTATTCGGGAAGATTATCCATTTTTTAAAAAGAGGATTTATTACACTTTTGCCCTTTAATTCTTAAATATTTTTATATTATGAAAACACTATCATTTATTTTTCAATGGGCATTACGCATTTTGGTTGCTTATTATTTAGTTCAGTATTCTTATGTTAAGCTTTCTGGTCAGCAAAGTGCCATCGAATTATTTACAATGCTAAATATGGAATCCTGGGGACGAATTACTATGGGAATTCTGGAACTCATCACCGTATTCCTGATTTTATATCCGCGTACTACAGCGCTTGGAGGTTTACTTGGAATGATATCCATGACGGCTGTTATTTTTTATCATTTAACTGAACTTGGAATTGCTATGAATGGCGATAGTTTTTTGTTTTTTATAGCGTGTGTCATTTTCGCTGCATCATTTATATTGGTTATTTTTAATCGTAAACAATTGACACATTGTATTTTTGCTTCGTAATTTATGTAGTTAGAGAGCTTTTCAATAAAGTAATTTTGAGCTTTTCACGAAAACGGTACAAACAAATTATATCGATCTTTGTACAGCAAACAATTAGTAAAAATGGAACAGGAAACTACCAAAATTCCGGGAATTGTGTATTCTAGCTTTGAAACGCAAAAGGTTATTGGCGAGCACTTTATTCTCGAACATGGATTGTGTTATATCATTTCGGGAAATTTAAAAGTTACCGATGCCGGACAAACAAGAGTTTTTGGTAGTGGCGATTTGGTATTTTACCGAAAAAATTTCCTTTCTAAGTTCACTAAAATACCAAACGAAAATGAACATTTCAGATCGATTACTGTGGTTTTCGACAGAGATATTTTAATGCAGTTTAGTCAACACTATAACATTGTTTATGATAAACCTTATGCTTTGAAAGATGCCGTTTTGCAACTAAAAAATGATGAGTTGCTCGAGAATTTCTATCAAACGCTTCTTCCCTATTTTAATTCAAATTTACCTGAACGGCTAATTTCATTGAAAAAACAAGAAGCTTTAATGTTGCTTTTACAAGTTAATCCCGATTTAAAAAATGTCCTATTTGATTTTAATCAACCGGGGAAAATTGATCTGGAAGTTTTTATGCAGCAGAATTTTAAGTTTAATGTCGATTTGAAAAAACTGGCATTTCTTACCGGAAGAAGTCTTGCAACATTTAAACGTGATTTCGAAAAAATTTTCCAGATGTCTCCCAATCGATGGCTTCAGAAAAGACGTTTGGAAGAAGCACATTATCTGATTAAAGAAAAAAACAAACGTCCATCTGATGTATATCATGAATTGGGATTTGAAAGTATTTCTCATTTCTCCTATTCTTTCAAGAAACTTTTTGGCGTGAATCCGTCTGCAATTTGATTTCATTTTATTGAAATAATCCACTAAACATAAATAATCTTACTATGAAAAAAGTAATCTTCATTACCGGAGCTTCCTCCGGTCTGGGCAAAGCTACGTCCTTATTTTTCGCACAACAAGACTGGAATGTAATCGCTACAATGCGAAATCCTGAAAAGGGAAATGAATTAAAAAACTACGAAAACATACTCGTAACAAAACTTGATGTATCTGACACTAAATCTATTAAAAGCGCTATTAACGAAGGAATTGAAAAATTCGGACATATTGATGCTTTGGTTAATAACGCCGGTTACGGTCAACAAGGTTTATTTGAAGCCGTTTCAGCAGAACAAATTCGTAAACAATTTGAAGTAAATGTATTTGGTTTGATGGATGTTACGCATGCTATTTTGCCACATTTCAGAAGCAGAAAACAAGGCACATTGGTAAATATAACTTCTGGTGCCGGACGCGTAACTGTACCTTTAATTTCGGTTTATGCGGCTTCTAAATTTGCGGTTGAAGGTTTTTCCGAATCACTTTCGTACGAATTGGAATCTCAAAACATCAAAGTAAAAATTATTGAACCGGGATATGTGGTTACGCCTTTTTATGAAAGAGCTGCTGCAGATTATGCATTTGATCCAAAATTAGAAGATTATGCAGATTTTCAGGAAGATATGAACTCGTTGTTTTCTTCTTTTGGAGAACAAAAAACAGCCACCGCAGCTGATGTTGCCAAAACTATTTACGGAGCTGTTACGGATGAAAGCCACACTTTGCGTTATATTGCAGGTCCGGATTTAGAACCTTTGGTTGCACTCAGAAACAGCAAACCGGATCAGGAATATATCGAAGTTTTGCGAAATCAATTTATGCCAAAAGCTTTTAAATAAAATAAATATCCATATTATCAATATTTCTGTTTTACAAATAGTTTTACTCGGCGTGAGGTGTAGAAAAAAAGAATATTTGATGAATACTTGTCTCAATACAGGATAATTACAAATTAATTCGCAATTATTTCTAGATAAAAACAGGACAAAACAATCAATTTCAGAAATAAAACATTATTATTACAGTAAAGGAAGTGTAGCAACAAAATACACAAGATAAATAACTGAAAAACAAAAAGTTAATTAAAAAAATTAACAATTTTATTTTCATGGCAAAATCGTGGCAAAACTATTTAGAATTCCTTTACTAAATAATATTAAATATAGGTGAAAGCTGTAAATCTCAGGATTCGCAGGTTTTTTTCTTTTATATTGTTTTTCAAATTTTTTAAAACCGCTCAAAATCTCTGTAGCAAAATTTTCTTATATCTGTACTCATAAACTAAAGATAAAGTTTTTTTTGCATTACTAAAGTACTTTAATAAATTGAGGGTTTTAAACTCGAAACTCTGACCAATAAAAAACCTGCACATTTTACATATGCAGGCTGGGTCAAAGAAACTTCAAATGCTTTCCTATTTCTTATCTTCTTCGTTGGCATCAAAGTTAATGGTATTATAAGCAGCTTCGGTAAGCGTTACGTCAGCCTGTTTTTCTTCTGCCAGGGTTTTCTCCAGCAGCAGTACTGTATCGTCCTCACCCAGTGTCGTGGCAAAAGCTGCCAGTGTGCCGTAAGTAGCAATTTCATAATGCTCAATTTTTTGGGATGCAGCTATAATTCCCGCATCACGCACCGGTCCTTTTTCAGTTTCTTCCATAATGCTTTCGCCTTCCTTGATAAGGCCTTCCATGGCATCGCATTTTTTAGCGGCTGTTTTCTCTCCTACGGATTTAAAAACCTGCTCAAGTCTGGTTACCTGCTCTTGGGTTACGGCAAGGTGATCATTAATGGCAGCGATCAGGTTCTGGGAAGTGGCATTTTTCGCCATTTTGGGAAGTGCTTTTACCAGCGCTTTTTCGGCCCAGTAAATATCTTTTAGAGAGTCTACAAACAATTCCCTAAGTCCGTCGGCCGCAGAAGGCTTTGCCTTTACTGTTCCCTTGGTACTTGTTTTGGCTGTTGTTGTTGTTTTTGATTTTGCCTCAGATGCTTTCACGGCATTTTTTGCCGTGGTTGTATTTTTTACTGCAGTTTTCATTATTTTGTTTTTTAAGATTATATCCAAATTTACAATACACTGGCTACTTTGCCGTTACAGCTTTTTCCGGGTTCGTTACAGTATTTAAATACGGTGCTGCGGCGTAATGGCCTGAAATCTTGCATTGTTGTTTTTTTTAGCTTTTCCACTGCACTATTTCTATTAGCCTACAGCGGTATGCACAAGGATTGCCCTGGTTTTAAAATTTTGGATTTTAAACAATTATCATCGCCAAAATAGTATCTTTACTTGCTGAACTTAACTTTATGGTATTAGAAAATTACACCACAATATTTTATGTTGATGATGACGAGGATGACAGATTATTTTTTGAAGAAGTAACACAGCAGATCGGTGAAAACATAAGCCTGTTCGAACTGGGGGACCAACTGCTATTACAGCTCGGTAACCCACCGCCATCTCCGTCGCTTATTTTCCTAGACCTCAATATGCCTATAAAGGACGGTTTTGAAGTACTGCACGAAATTAAAAGCAATCCTAATTTTACGGATGCGCCCGTTATTATCCTTTCTACGACAAACAATCCCGAAACCGTTCAAAGATGTTTTGAGCTGGGCGCATCGATGTACCTCAAGAAATCAATGTCAATTGGCGATCTGAAAAAATCACTTGAATTTGTGCTTGGCATAGACTGGGAAAACCATGCTGTTACAGCAGGCAATTTTGTGTACAAAAGATAACTAAAGGTATGAACAGTAATTTACATTTTCTTTCCGCAGGCGGTGAAATGGGACAGATTATCAGAAGCAAGGACTGGAAGGATTCTCCTGTCGGAGATCCTGCATTCTGGCCGCAGAGCCTGCGTACGGCACTGAGCATTATCCTGAATTCCAGGTTTCCAATGTTTCTTTTCTGGGGAAAGGAACTGACCTGTTTTTACAACGATGCCTACAGGCCCAGTTTGGGAAATGACGGAAAACACCCATCGATCCTCGGCACGCCCGGTGAATCGGCCTGGCCGGAAATATGGGAATTCATCAAGCCTCTTATTGATAACGTGCTACATAAAAAAGAAGCTTCCTGGCACGAGGATCAACTGCTGCCGATATACAGGAACGGAAAAATGGAAGATGTGTACTGGACCTTTAGTTACAGTCCTGTTATTGATGAAACCGAAAATCCGGCAGGTGTTTTTGTTACTTGCACGGAAACTACAGAAAAAGTAAAACTGCTTGACACGATAAGTGAAAGCCATAAACAGCTTGAATTTGCCATTGAGGCGGCCGAACTCGGCACGTACGATTACTCGCCTGCCACGGGGAAATTTACCGCCAATAACAGGCTCAAAGACTGGTTTGGCCTTCCGCATGAGGACCAGATCCACCTGCAGAATGCTATCGATGCCATACTGGACAGCGACAAGGAAATCGTACAGCATGCCATCGCAGAAGCACTGCGTTTCGGATCGGAAGGGAAATACGACCTGTATTACACCATTGTTCATCCGTTGACTTCAGAGAAAAAAATAGTGCATGCCAAAGGGAAGACTACCTTCGATGCAAATGGCAATGCCGTTAGGCTCGACGGGACTCTGCAGGATATCTCCCAGCAGGTGCACCAGAGCAATGAAAAAGACAAGGCATTACAGAAAGCATCACATACGGCCAGGCATCTCAACCTTGCCCTTGAGGCCGGTCAGCTGGGCTCCTACGAACTTAATATTGCCACAGAAACCATACAATGCTCCCTACAGTGCAAGATTAACTTCGGATTGAAACCAGATGAATCCCTGACTTACAGCGAATTTCTGGCAATGGTCCTAGATGAGGACCGCCCTGCAATGCAGGACGCATTTTATAAAGCCGTTACAGGCAATACCGTTTACGACGCCACATACCGCATCAATGCGGTGGACGGGACCCGTTGGATTCATGCTTCGGCAATGCCGGTGCAGGACAAGGACGGCAAAGTTACTGGAATGGCCGGTGTAACAGCCAACATTACGGAGCTTAGGCAAAGTCAGATTCAGGTTGCGGCAGCACTACAGCAGACCGCACTGAGCCGTGAGAAACTCAATATCGTGATTGAGGCCAGCGAATTGGGTACCTATGAACTGGACCTGAAAACCGGCGATATAGAAACTTCTCCACGCTTCTCCGAAATTTTTACCGGCACCGAACAGCAGGATTTTACCATTGCCAAAACCCGGATGCAGATCCATCCAGAAGACATGGAAAAACGCAATCAGGCACACAGGGAAGCCCGCGAAACCGGAAAACTATATTTTATCGGCCGCATCATCTGGCCAGATTCCTCCATTCATTGGATTGAAAGCAAAGGAAAAGTATTTTATGACCCTGATGGGACACCGGCCCATATGATAGGTACAGTCCAGGATGTAACAGAGGAAAAACAGGAACAGCAGATCCTGCATGAAAGTGAACAAAAATTTAGGCTTCTGGCCGATTCCATGGCGCAGCACGTGTGGACCAGCGACAGCAAAGGCAATTTAAATTATTTCAACCAGTCCGTTTACAGTTATTCAGGACTAACACCGCAGCAGCTACAGCAGGACGGCTGGCTCCAGATTGTACATCCAGACGACAGGCAGGCCAATATAGAAGCCTGGACAAAGGCCGTCGGTGAAGGATCTGATTTTATCCTGGAACACCGTTTTCGAAATGCCCGGGGAGAATACCGATGGCAGCTAAGCCGCGCCATCCCCCAGCGTGATGCTGAAGGAAAAATCCAGATGTGGGTCGGCACAAGCACTGATATACAGGAGCAGCGCTCCTTTACCGATGAACTCGAAGAGCGCGTACAGGAAAGGACCGTGCAGCTGCAGCAGAAAAATGTGGAACTCGAAACAATGAACAAGGAGCTCCAGACATTTGCCTATATATCAAGCCATGACCTGCAGGAACCACTGCGCAAAATACAGACTTTCTCCGACTTGATAATGCAAGGCGAAGCTTCGGGACTTTCTTCAAAAGGTCTGAATTATTTTGAACGCATGCGAAAATCTGCCGAAAGGATGCAGACCCTTATCGATGACCTGCTGGCCTATTCCCGAACTAGCAACCCGGATAAAACATTTGAAAGTATCAGTCTGGAACAGCTTATAAAGGAAATAAGGGAAGAAATAGCCGAGGAAATCCTGCAGCATAATGCCCGGATAGAGATATTGCACTCCGAGAACCTGACCATCATACAGTATCAGTTCAGGCAGCTGCTTTATAACCTGATTTCAAATGCCCTAAAATTTAAATCTGCCGATAAGGCGCCGAAAATAACTGTTTCTGCATCGATTTTTATGGGACATATCCCTGGCATGGATCCGCAGCTACAGTACCATATCCTGACCTTTGAAGACAACGGCATCGGATTTGACCAAAAACATGCATTGAAAATTTTCGAAGTTTTCCAGCGCCTGCATACCAAAGATAGTTATGAAGGGACCGGGATCGGACTTTCGATTGTCAAAAAGATTGTGGACAATCACCAAGGATTTATTATGGCGGAAAGCCAGCCAGGCTGCGGCGCAAAATTTAATATTTTTCTTCCGGCCAGATCCTGAAATTCAGGCTGCTTTGCTTTATGCGGCATTCACTTTTGGAAACACTTTTAGTATGAGTCCTTTAAGGCGCTCCTGATAATCTTCAATCAGCCACTGCTTATAATTGGTACTGGCATTCTCCAGGCATTTGACATATTCTTTGACACGCCACATGATCTCCGGCTGAAGGGCCTCGGCAAGGGATAAGGCTTCAGAGAGCGTAGCGGCATTATCCATGCACATTTTTGCCTGCTGCCTGATGGACTGCTGAATTACCGTTTTCGATTTTTTATCGTTATCAAGTGCTTCCTTATAGTGTGCTTCAACATCAAAAGTCATTTCAAGGGTATTGGGAAACTTCGCACGGAGTTCTGCCGAAAATCCATGGGAATGCACTGTTGAATCACCTGCTCCCTGATAATGGAGCTGTCTGGCAAATGCTTCGGGATGTTGAAAAACATTCTGCCAGTCAACGGGAGCTTCCCATTGCCCAAAACGCTGTATATTGTTACCCAGGTCGATGATCCCAAAAGATTTTTTCGAAGCAAGCTTTCGGGCTCCCCTGCCTACCATCTGGTGGTAAAGTGTTATGGAAGTTGTGGCACGGTTCAGTATAACATTTTGGATTGTCGGTTCATCAAATCCGGTAGTCAAAATGGAAACCGAAGTCAAGACGGCATCTTTTGTTTTTTTTAACCACTTCAGGATTTCCTTTCTTTCCTGCTCGGAAGTTTTATTGTCAAGATGCCTGATCGCAATACCGGCGCAGGTAAAAGTTTCATATACTTTTTCAGAAGCAGCAATGCCATTATTGAAGATAAGTGTCTTTTTTCCTGCAGCACGCTCCTTATATGCATTTAAAAGCAGTTCCTGCATAGCCTGGGAACTGTACAGTTCATTGGAAGAACTGACCGTATAGTCTCCATGAAGTCCTGTTTTAAGTGAGTTGAGTTCTACTTCATACACGTAGGTTTTCGGTCTGGCCAGAAATCCTTTCTCGATAAGCCTTGAGATACTCTCACCTGTAATTAAAGAATTATATTGAAGGTTCATCGGTTTGGTAACATCGGAACTGAAAGGTGTTGCGGTAACCCCTATAATAGATGCGTTTTTAAAGCTGCCCATTAATTTCCTAAATGAATTATGATGGGCTTCATCCACAATCACAAGCCCTACCTCTGAAGTTTTTATCTTTTTTGATTTTATCCTGTTGCGAAGTGTTTCCACCATAGCCACATAACATTCACAGCCCGCTTTCAGATTCGCGCTTCCACTATTGATAACACGGTTTTTAACCCCAATATTTTTCAATGTTCGCGAGGTCTGCGTGCACAATTCCTTGCGGTGGGTCAAAACCATGACCTTTTTGCCAAAGCGTTCCATGAATTGTCTGGCGATTTCTGAAAAGACAACGGTCTTTCCTCCTCCAGTCGGCAACTGGTACAAGAGCTTCAGGTTTGAGATATTTTCGATCTGGTCGAGTATGTGCTCAATATCGTTCTGCTGATAGACATATAATGCCTGAACAGGATTGGGTATGGTTGTTTTCATTTTTGTGTCTATTTTTTACAATGGTCGCCGCCTACCTATTTTTACGTATTGGCAGGCAAAAGCTGCGACTCCATAAATTTTCCAGTTACGATAGTTCCCTGTTCATCTTCCCATTGTGTGATCACGTTCTCTATTAATTCCGGTTCAAAACCGACTACTTCCATTATCTGGGTGCCAAATTCCTGCTGCACCTGTTGTCCTTTTCTTAACATAATTCTCATTATTACGGTTTATCGATTCAATAATTAGTTTCAAAGCTCGTCTGCTTTTTAAGAAAGCTTGAAATGATAACATAAAAGTACTGCTATACCACTGAAGCAGTTTTACAGCATTACGCAATTACTTTTACATGATCCTCATAACAAACTATTGTTCAATTAAGTTGACCCAGGCTCCTTGTAAAGCATACAGAAGTACCTGCTTAAAGTTCTTGTCTTTTACCTCAAACAGTATTACAGCTTAATAATCCGGTGTCAGTTGTGCCCAGAACACATTCTCATAAATTTCTGCCAAGCCATAGACGGGAACTGTGGAAATCTATTAAAAAAAAGTAGCTCAGAACCTGTAAGAATATAAAGTTTACTTTTAAAAAATTGCTTTTTAACATTTAATGTCGGAATGCCAATGGTAGCCACTGCAGCTTGCTTTTTCATGAATTTTTTGTCTTACAGTTGCCAAAATCATCCTTGTATTTTTGCAACATATTAAAAAAATTCTATAATAATGATCCCTTGATGTTATTTACATTTGATTGAATATCAGTTAAGAAAAGTATGTATTACTCTAAGATCAATTATTATGGAGGTTAAAAAAGCAATATCACGTCGTGCTGCGCTCACAGGAATGGGAGCAGTACTTGCAACTGCGGCAATAAACCCTGCACTTGCCAATAGTCTACAGACTGGCAACAATCAACAGACAAATGGATCGGAAGACCCGACAACCAAATATCCGAGACCGCCTTTTAAGGAACAGTCACAACCGTGGCCGGGACTGGTGAGTAAAATGGACCCAAGACCTGATCACGGTGAAAAAAGCTATAAAGGCAGCAATCGCTTAAAAGGCCGTAAGGCACTTATAACAGGAGGTGATTCCGGAATGGGAAGAGCTGCAGCAATTGCCTATGCCAGAGAGGGTGCTGATGTGGCAATTAACTATTTTCCCACCGAAGAAGAAGATGCAAAAGAAGTAATCCAACTGATAAAAGCCGAAGGACGCAAGGCCGTTGCAATTCCTGGAGATCTGCGTGATGAGGCGTTCTGCAAATCACTTGTTGATCGGGCAGTCAAAGAACTTGGGGGACTTGATATAGTAGTTAATAATGCCGCCAGACAGCAAACTCATGCTTCAATTTTAGACATCTCAACAGAAGAATTCGACTGGACTATGAAAACCAATATCTATGCTCCTTTCTGGATCATCAAGGCAGCACTACCCCATTTAAAAGCAGGATCTTCGATAATTGGAACGAGTTCTGTACAGGCCTATGCTCCTACCGAAGATTTATACGATTATGCGCAGACAAAAGCCGCAACAACAAACTATATTAAATCGCTCGCAAAACAACTTGCGCCAAAAGGGATCAGGGTAAATGGTGTGGCACCAGGACCTATATGGACGCCCCTGCAGGTAAGCGGTGGAGCTACTATGGAAAAACTCAAACAATTTGGTTCACAGACACCAATGGGAAGACCTGGACAGCCGGCTGAACTTGCTTCTATTTATGTACAGCTTGCCGCTAATGATGCCAGTTATGCCACAGGCCAGATATATGGTTCCAGCGGTGGAGAGGGCAATCCTTAAAATGAATAGGAAATCCTTTTAAAGTTATATCCTGTGATAAATAATACAAGATCACATAACTTGTCGCAATAAAAAACCTCTGAACATTTACAGAGGTTTTCATTTTTTAGTCATAAATAACTTAGCTTACTTATCAACTAATTTAAACACCATGCAAGAAATATTTTTTAAGGATTGGAAAAGCATTGAGCATGTTATCCTGTCCACCATCATAGCCTTTATCACGCTATTTTTTTTCGTCAGGATTTCAGGCAAACGCACGCTATCAAAACTTAATGCTTTTGATTTCGTTGTAACTGTTGCTTTGGGATCGACGCTGTCGTACATGATGTTGGCAATCGTTCCTCTTTTGGAGGGTGCAATCGTATTGTTTCTGATTATTATCATGCAATATATTTTTGCCTGGACTGCCCGTTCATCAAAGAAAATGGAAAGGTTTATTAATGCAGTACCCAGCCTTATCTTCTATGATGGCAAATTTATAGAGAAAACAATGGCAAAAGAAGCCATAACTAAAGCAGAAATATTCTCAACAATCAGAAATGTGGGTATCGACCAGATTGGGGAGGTCAAAGCAATCGTTATGGAACTGAATGGACAAATTACTGTAGTCCGAAAATCATCAGGCAACGGAAATAGTTCGTTAGATGACATTGTTTTGTAAGTGATTCATTAAAAATCTACTGATAGAATGCAATATTTACTACTATGGCGTTGGAATTTTCATGCTAAGAATTTGGCATTCATTTCTGGTAATTGTTACTAAAAACAAGATGAAAATTTAACAATCTTCTTTCTGTATTATGTAAAAACAACTGTCCTTAAAGGTTTAATTTTAATAGATGATAAATGCTGATTAGCTAATTAGCCATTCATTTATCTCTTACTTATAAAATTATTAATATGGAATTAGATAATTATTTTCATATACCTGATCAGATTTCAGGCGATATGACTTACGAAGAAACGCTTTTAGTGAATTATGATCAGGATTTTAATGCCAGGTTGGCAGCTAGCAACCACTATAACCTGAAACTTGGAAAACTTAAAGAAGATTTGGACGATGATTTCGAATCCGAATATGACGAAAATGATTGGGAAGAAGAAGATTCAAAAGATCCACAAGAAGAATCTGATATGGATGAGAAAGATCCTGGAACATTTCTAATGTAAAGCAAAAAATAGATATAGCCTCAAAGCAATCGGTATTAACTCCTATACAAAAATTTTACAAATTACGGTAAAGCCACAAAAATATCATGAAATTTTATTCATATAGTGCTTATTTACATATCTATTCTTAAAGATGCATTTCCAAAGTGAGAATTCAATAAGGGTTGAGGAAAATTATGTAAGATTCTACATGTAAAAAAATTTACTTTTGAGAAATAAACAATTGATTTCCTTAAACCTAAAATAATTACTATGACATTTCAAAGCTACTTTTATAGACCTGAACAATCCAAAGAAGAAACGATTTCTTATGAAGAACAACTTCTTTTACATTATGATGACTGTTTTGAAGATGGTTGTGCACACAACTGGACATCCCATCATCCACTTTACAACATTGACCTTGGAGATTTAGAGGTTTAATTTGTGCATGGAATTTCCATCTATAGCTTATTACACTTTTTCTTCGGGTTTTACTCTTTGAGCGAAATATAAAATTTCAATAGAGCTTCGAAAAGTATAATCGAGTTTTATTTTTTTTTAATTTATAAGATCCAACTTATAAAAGCTTATCAAAATGAATTGGTAAATCATTTATACGTTTTCCCGTGGCGTGAAAAATAGCATTTGAAATTGCCGGGGGCATTCCCACAATACCAATTTCGCCTACTCCTTTTACTCCCAAATCATTGACAAAGCTGTCATTTTCTTCTACGAAAATTACGTCTAAATCATGAATATCAGCATGGACCGGAATATGATATTCGGCTAGATTAGTATTCATATATTTTCCAAATTGATCATCTAAAATTGTTTCTTCATGCAGCGTTTTGCTGATACCCCAAATCATGCCTCCCAAAATCTGGCTTTCAGCAGTTTTTGGATTAATAATTTTTCCTGCGGCAACAGCAGTTATTGCTCTTTTTACCTCAATAATTCCTAATTCTTCATCGACCTCAACTTCAACAAAAACAGCACTATGTACTGCTCGGGCTTTTTTTCCATAAATAAGAGGGTTAGGCATGGCAGAATTTGTGGTTTTAATTTCTTTTCCATCATTGGAAGAAAAAATTTCCTCCAGGCTAACTTTGACTTCGACAGTATTTTTTAGAAACATAAAGCCTTCACTAAAAATTACATCTTCAAATTTCGCTTCACTTAAAACAGAATTTCTCAAGTATTTGGCCTTTCTGAATAATTTTTCTTTTAAAGCTTTACAGGCAGTTTTAACGGCAGGCCCAACAGTTGCAGTAGTAAAAGATCCGCCTTGGATTGGTGCAAAAGGCATTTTACTATCTGCATAGGAAAATGTAATATCTTCTAAAGGAATTCCTAATTCATCTGATGCAATTTGTGTCATAATGGTTAAAGTTCCTGTTCCAATATCGGTTACAGCACTTTTAATTTCAACTTTTCCGTCTCTTGTCATGATTGCCTGAACTCTTGCTAAAAGTCGGTTGGCATCCCAAATTCCGGTTGCCATACCGTAACCAACCAGTTTATTACCACGCTTCATGCTTCGGGGTATTGGATTTCTATTTTTCCATCCAAATTTTTCAGCACCTTGAAGGTAGCAATTTCTAAGTTCCTTGCTGGAATATTCTTTGTCTGCGCTTACATCCTTTTCCGAATAATTAATAAGCCGTAATTCAAGTGGATCAATATTTAACTGGTAAGCAAGATCGTCCATTGTAATCTCAATAGCATGCATACCGGTACTTCCTCCGGGTGCACGCATGTCCAGGGGGGAATACACATCTAACGGAACAAGTTTGTGCTCCAGCAAAGTATTTTCTGCAGGATAAAGCATGTTTGCCCAGTTTACTACAATTTCAACATAATCTTCAAATTGTGAAGTTTCTCCAATTGCTTTATGATAAATGGAATTTACTTTTCCGTTTTCATCAGCACCAAATTTGGTTAATTGTAAAGTCGGCGGCCTATGTCCGAAAGTAAACATTTGCGAGCGGTCTAAAGTAACACGAACATTTCGTTTGAGTTTAAGCGAAGCCATAACAGCCATAAAAAGCTGGTATTGCGGTCGAAGCCCGGAACCAAAAGCACCACCAACATAAGGCGCAATTACCTGAACATTTTTCATTTTTAAACCAAAAACATTAGCAACATACATTTGAGAATTAATGGTTCCCTGTGTTTTATCGTAAATTTTTAATTTGTTCTTGCCTTCATAAACAACAGTCGTGGCAAACATTTCCATCGGATTATGATGTTCTGTTCCGTGCTTAAATTCTCCAGAGCTTTGAACAAAAGAATGCTTATAAGCTTCTTCAAAATTTCCTGTTGGTTTTGGCGGAGGCGGTTTCAGCATTGAAGCAAGCCCTTTTTTAGGATCTCTGGCTTTATCTAAATTGGATTCTAAATCTGTTTCAAATTCTTTTTCTTGGTAAGCTAATTTAATTTGGGTTGCTGCATATCTTGCCATTTCAAAAGTTGTGGCAACGACAAGTGCAATGGGCTGTCCGTTGTATTTAATTTCATTATCTTTTAATGGTTTAAAAACGGTTCCCGGCGGCGCATCCATATCCGCATACTGAAAATCAAACCATGCTGTTGAAGGTCTGTTTTCGTGTGTAAAAATTTCAATTACGCCCTCCAGAGCTTTTGCCTCTGTGGTGTCAATTACGGCAATTCTTCCTTTTGTAATGGTACTGTTTACTACATAACCGTATAATAAATCAGACGCGTCATATTCTCCAGCATATTTGGCAGTTCCGGTAACTTTTAAATGGCCTTCGAGGCGACTTACTGGTTGTCCTATAGAGGGTAGTTTTGTCATTCTTTTTAATTTAATGAATTGTATTTTATAATGACGCCTTTGCACCAGGTCGTTGTGATTCAGGATTTAGCGCCATAAGACAATTTCTAATAATGGCTCTTTTTGCAAGTTCAATCTTAAAGGAATTATGTTCATACCCTTTAGCATCCTTTAAAATAATAGCAGCGGCTTCAGAAAAATGTATTCTCGTTGGTTCTTTATCCTTTAGGAAATCTTCGGCTTCTGTGCTTCGCCAGGGTTTGTGGGCAACACCGCCTAACGCAATTCTGGCTTCTTTGATAATTCCGTTTTCAATATCTAATCCGGTTGCTACCGAAACCAAAGCAAATGAATAGGAACTTCTGTCCCTGAGTTTTAAATACGAATAGTTTTTTTCAAATCCTTTTGATGGAAGATCAATACTGGTAATTATTTCCCCGTGTTTGAGATTATTATCAATATGAGGAGTATCTTCCGGAAGTCGATGGAATTCGGCGAAAGCCAAAACCCTTTCTCCATCCGGTCCGCTAATATTTACTTTTGCACTTAAAGCTGCCAACGCCACACACATATCTGAGGGAAAAACCGCAATACACTTTTCGCTTTGTCCTAAAATGGCGTGAATTCGATTATAACCTTTAATTGCAGAACAGCCGGAACCGGGATCCCGCTTATTACATGGCGTATTGATATCATAAAAATAGTAACATCTGGTTCGCTGCATGAGGTTGCCACCATTGGTAGCCATGTTTCTAATTTGTGCAGAAGCGCCTGCCAATATTGCTTTTGACAACAATGGATAACGTTCTTCTATAATAGGATCGTAAGCTGTATCGGCATTGGTATGAAGTGCGCCAAGTCTCACTCCTCCATCATCAAGACGAACTATGGAATTATTTTCTCTAATCGGATTTATATCGACTAATTTGTCCGCTTTGGTAATAAAATATTTTAGAAGATCATTTATATTAGTACCGCCGGCCACTATTTTATTTCGGATATCACCGCCTATTTGTGTAATCGCCTGATCTGTAGTGGAAACTTTGGTATACGAGAAATTATTCATGATAACCTCCTTCCTTCACTTCCATTATTGCATTTATGATTCCTTTACTGGCACCGCATCTACAGAGATTACCACTCATTAATTCCTTAACTTCTTCTCTCGTTTTCGCTTTCCCTTCTTTCAGCATTCCAATAGCACTGCAAATTTGTCCCGGCGTACAATAACCGCATTGGAAGGCGTCATGCTCTATAAAAGCTTTTTGAATAGGATGTAAAAATTCTCCATTGGCCACACCTTCTATGGTTGTAATTTGGGAGCCGTCTTTCATTACGCCAAGCGTTAAACAGCTCAATACTCTTTTTCCATCTACGATAATTGTGCAAGCACCACATTGACCGTGATCACAGCCTTTTTTAGTTCCCGTAAGTTTTATTTCTTCACGCAGAACATCTAGTAACGAAACCCATGGCATAAGTTCCAAATTATACTCTGCTCCATTTACGTTGAGAGTGGTCAAATGCGTTTCATTTGTTTTCATAAGTACTGATTTTGAAGCAAAAAAAAAGTTAAACAACGATTGCTTAACTCTTTTTTACACATCAAGGTATATGTATAATATTGAAAATAAGCATATCAAATTTACTTACAATCAACAATAAATAATTACATTATTAAAGTACCATTTTACAGAATTCAACTTAGTGGAATTGCTCGCTAATTTGCCACAAAAAGTTAATTCACTCTCTTGATTTTTTTTTATTATTTTGAAGTATCTTTTAAAAATTTAATTAAACCTTTCATGTAGGTTTCCTGGTCATCATACATACTCATGTGACTTCCTTTGTCACAATACAAATACGTTCCGTTTTTAACCTGTGTCGCTATCCATTTCATGTGTTCCGGATTCATGGTATCATATTTTGCACCAATAGATAATGTTGGTACTGTAATTTTAGGAAGTTCTTTAGTAACATCCCATTTTTCGAGTTTGCCCGAAAGACCAAATTCACTTGGCCCCTGCATCGTAACATACAGCGATTGGTTAATTTTACTAAATGCACGATTAACAGGCTCCGGCCATAGGTTTGCATCTAAACGTAAAATATGTTTTGAATAAAAATTAGGCACAAGCAACTCCATATATTCCGGATTTTCAAAATCTTTGTTTTTTTCGATTTCCCTTATTCTGGCTAAAACTTTTGGATCTAGTTGTTTTGCCAGCACTTCTTTTGCATACTTGTCATATTCGATAGCACTCATCATCATATTTGAAATGATCAATCCTTTTAAATTTTGTTGATATTTAAGTGCATATTGTGCTGCCAAAATTCCTCCCCACGAGTGACCTAATAAATAAAAATTGTCTTTATCCAGATTTAGTGCCTGACGCACTTGCTCAACTTCCTCTACAAAGCGTGGTAAATCCCATAGTGAAGGATCATTTGGATTATCAGAATTGCCTGTTCCTAACTGATCGTAATAAATAAACTCTATACCTTCTGCAGGTAAAAAACTTTCCATGCATTCAAAATATTCGTGCGTTGCTCCCGGTCCTCCATTAAGAAGCAATAACTTGATTTTCGGATTATTTCCAATTCTTTTTGTCCATACATTAAATTTTCCTTTTGGCGTAGTAATTTGAACCACCTTTACGCCACCCGTTTTAATACCTGAAGTGGTATCTGTCAGGTAAGCAGCAACACTGGTGTTTTTATTTTCTAAAGTGTTTTCTTTGTTACATGCATTTAAGAAGAATGCAACTAAGGCCAGTAAGAAAATATTTTTGTTAGCGATCATGGGCAATGTTTTTAATTTATTTATGTTTCTGTAAAAATTCTTAATTAATTTTAACCAAATGTTTTTCAATACTAGATCTTTGAGATTCGTATTGCTGCGGAAGTTTTAAGTTTTGACCTAATTCTTCTAAGCTTTCATCTACTGTAAATCCGGGATTATCTGTTGCGATTTCAAACAAAACACCTCCCGGTTCTCTGAAATATAGTGAATGGAAATATTGTCTGTCTATTTGTGGTGTAATTGACAATCCGTATGCTTCGATTTTTTCACGGAAGTGCATTAAAATCTCATCATTTTTTACACGAAAAGCAACGTGGTGAACTGTACCATTTGCGTTTAAACCTCGTTTTTCATCAGTCAATTCTACTAAGTCAACAATTGCAGCATTTTCTACAGCATCTGTAGCATAACGATAGCGGTTAACATCCTGATCAATCAATTTATAACCAAATATATCGGTTAAGATTGCAGCAGTAGCTTTTATGCTATTTAAAGTTAAAGTGATGTTATGGAAACCTCTTGTTGCCACATCTGCTTTTACTTCATCAGTTTCCCATGGTTTTCTGTTGTCGTCAGTTTTAGATTCAATCAATTCTAATTTCAATCCATCGGGATCAAGGAAAGTAAGATATCTTTCTCCGAATTTTTCAGCTGGTTTATTATATATAACATTGTATTGCTCAAAACGTTTCTGCCAGAAATCGAGACTTCCTTTTGGAACAGAGTACCCAATTTCAGTTGCCATACCAGAACCTTTTCTACCTTGTTGAATTCCTTCTCCCCAAGGGAAAAAAGTTAAGATGGTTCCTGCACTTCCTGTTTCATCACCAAAGTAAAAATGGTACGTTCCGGGATCGTCAAAATTCACCGTTTTTTTGATGAATCTTAATCCTAATATTTTTGAGTAAAAATTGAAATTACGTTTAGCATCACCTGCAATTGCAGTAATATGGTGTAAGCCTAAAATTTGATTTTCCATGGTATTTTATGTGTTAAGTTGTTTTTGATTTTCTTATACAAATTTACTTCACTTCTGTCTGCACATCCATTAATCTAGATTAAGAAATAAAAACCGCGTTTATATCCATTACAGTCAATAGTATTGTACCATTTGAAAAAACTTTTTAATTAAGGATTTAATACTACTATTTTACTTTTTTGAAAGAAGCGCCTCTAAATCTTTAATTTGCTGCTCCAGATCGGTAATATGCTTTTTTTGAAGATCAAAAACGTCCTTGATTTCCGCAACTGTATATCTTGGTGTGATATGCTGCGGGCAATTCCAATCATAGGCCTTAATTTTAAAAACCATCATTTGTTCTGGCTTAAACTTATAATCTTCAGGTTTCAGCTTTTCATATAATTCACTGTTACCTTCAACATCTAAGATTTGAGCTTCTGCATAAATTTTTAAGCGTGCTCTCTGAGGATAAGAAACCATAATAATGGCTACTTTAGGATTTTTTGCAATATTTCCTGCCGAAATATATTGGCGATTTCCAACAAAATCAATAATTCCGATCGTATTTGTATCTATAATTTTTACAAACCCCGGTGGTCCGCCCCGATGCTGAATGTAGGGAAATTCATTTTCACCATAAGAAGCCATATAAAAGCTGTCCTGGCTTTCTATAAATGCTATCTCTTGTTCTGTCAGACCATCGGTATAGGACATTTTTTCCATTCGGGCATAGCTGTTCCTACTTCCTTTTTTTTCCTGAATTTCCTTTATGGCATCGCTGAAAGCTAGTTCTTGATAATTCATCTTAAATTATTATTATATTTAAAGTTCCTGAATCTGTCTGACCATTTGATTTGTAAATCCCCATTCGTTATCATACCAAGCCATAACCTTCACCAAATCTCCATCTACTACTCTTGTCATTTCAAGGTCTACAGTTGCAGCATAAGTGCTTTTAATTATGTCGCTCGAAACCAATTGTTCATGACTAACTTCGACGACTTTATTGTAGCGAGGCGTTTGCGCTTCTTCGGTTAAAATCGCATTAATTTCTTCTACCGTAGTTGCTCTTTGCGTTACGAATGTAATATCAGATATTGAACCAATTGGTACCGGTACTCGCACCGCAATACCGTCAAATTTGCCAACAAACTCTGGTAATGCTTTTGTAACGGCCACAGCTGCGCCCGTAGCGGCAGGTGCTGAATTAAGTCCGGCTGCACGTCCCATTCTCGGTTCTTTTTTAGAAGGAGCATCGACTAAAGTTTGAGAAGCTGTATAAGCATGCGTTGTATTTAAAATTGCCTTTTTTATACCTATACGTCGCCCGAGTATTTCTATAATTGGGCCAATATTATTTGTTGTACAGCTTCCGCATGAAAAGATTTCTACTTTTCCTTCATCTGTATTCACACCGTGTACAATTGTGGGAGTATCTTTTGTAGGACCAGAAATAACCACAAATTTGGCTCCTGCCTGCAAATGTTTTTCTGCATCGGGTTTGTTGGTAAAAAAACCTGTACTTTCGATTACAACATCAACACCCAAAGATTTCCACGGAAGTTCTGACGGATCTTTAATTGTAGTGTATTTAATCGCCTTTCCTTCAATGAAAATAGTATCGTCTCTAAACGATACTTCTTTTTCATATTTTCCGTAAATACTATCTCTTTTCAGTAAAAAAACAGCATTTTCGATACTCATTAGATCATTAATTCCAACCACTTTCTGATTAGGTGTGTCGGTAATAATTTTTAACGCGGCTCTGCCTATACGGCCAAAGCCATTAATAGCAATTCTTTTCATATGATTGTGTATTTAATTTATAATAAGAAATAAAGGGTGACTGTTGCCCCAATAACAATTGCATTTTTTTTCACCTTTGTTATATTAATTTTTTCTTTGAATGTATTTCCTAAGTAACCTCCCAAAATAGAACCCGCTATCATTACGATTGCGAAAGGCCAAAAAATTAACCCTGAACAAATAAAAATAAGAATCGCTATTCCGTTATTCGCTCCCACCAAAAACAACGCTAATCTTTCCAGAGTGTCATTATTTTTGATTCCGTAAAAACTGTAGAGAATAAAAATAATCATCCCCACACCTGCCCCAAAATATCCACCATAGATACCTAATAAAAAAATTGGAATTAGTTTTTCATGCGAGTATTTAAATTCTTTTTTGGCTGCAAACTCCGAACTAAAATAATGCTGTATCTTATTATAAAAACTAAAAAGAATCCAGGAACATAACAATAAATAAGGTGCAACACTTTCAAACACTTTATGCGAAAAAGCTATAAGCAGAAAGGCTCCTGTAACTCCTCCTATAGTACAGGCTAAAACCATATAACTGAAATGCCTATTAGAAATTTCTCTTGTTTTTTTAATGGGTTTTGATGAGATAAGAAAACCAGATAAAAGAATTATGGTTGTAGTTGCAGTACCTGTTACAGGTTGTATACCTCTAAAAATCAAACTTGGAAAAATAATAAACCAGCCTCCGCCAATAATTACATTCGCAGCCCCACCAGTAATGGCCATTAAAAATAAAAAGAAGAGTTCAAAATAGGCGCTCATAATACTTTAAAATTTAAATACCAATATGTTATTATTTCTTCGGCTATATCATTTCCAAATTCTTCAAGTGCAAAATGACCCGTAGGATAAAATAAAAGTCTTGAATTAACGAGATCTTTCCTGAGCATTTCCGCTCCTTCTTTTTTGAATACCTCATCGTTCTCACCCCAGACAATCAGGGTAACAGGTTGCAGATTTTTTAAAAAATCTTGCCAAACCGGATAAAACGCTACATTAGTCTTATAATCACGCTTTAATTTCATTTGAATTGCTTTAACTCCCTCCCGGTCCATTAAAAACTGATCTAAAAAATAGGTTTCCGGAGCTATATTAGAAATATCCTGCGTTCCATTTGTGTATTCCCATTTGGTATAATCTAATTCAAAAAAGCTTTTTAGTTTACTATAGCTTTCAAAATCATCCTTTCTATATAATTCACTAACTTCCTTTAACACATCACCAACTCCTTCAGTATAAATATTCCCGTTTTGAAAAATAAGCATCTCTATCATTTCAGGGCGCTTGATGAGTAAACGCATTAAAATGGGTGCACCGTAGTCAAAAAGATAAAAACTCGCTTTATTTATCTTTAACTTTTCCAGAAAATGGGTAACAATAGTAGCATAGTTTTCGAAAGTGTAACTAAACGTTTCCAAACTTGGAATATCGCTGAAACCAAATGCAGGCAGATCAGGCGCAATAACATGAAAATGTTTTGATAATTTAGGGATCACATTTCGAAACATATGCGAAGAAGAAGGAAATCCATGAAGTAATAACAAAATAGGATTTCCAGATTCTCCGGCTTCTCGATACGCGATTTTTATCGAATCTATACTTATAACCTTATGATTTATTTTCGCTGCCTGCATACTCTCGAAATCCATAACATTTTAAATTTAAAAAAGGTTCATAATGGAGTACATGAAATTATTTCATTTCCGATTCTCTTGCTGAATTCCGAATCTAAACAGCGGAATAGTAAATCTCTTTTTAAGCGTTTTTATACCACAAACTTAGGCATTGGCTCCAATTGCATTTCTGTTATATTCTTACCAAAAATTATAAAAAATAAAGATATTGGAGTCCGGTTCTTTATTCTGGAAATGAAAAAGAAATAAAGCAGGAAATATTTAAATGATACTCTTCTAATTCAAAATAACCTCTCGAAATTATTGTGGCTTATAAACTTCCAATTCTATTTCTATCATTAAATCAGGAAATGCTAATTCTTTTACACCTAGCCAGGACCCTGTTGGAAAATTTTTCTTGTAGATTTCTTTTCTGTATCCTGAGACTTCAAGAAATAATGGCATGTTGGTTGTGAAAATATTCTCCATAATGACATCATCAAATGTGCAGTTATAATGTTTTAATATTTTATCCAAATCCGCATAGCAATTTTTCATTTGTTGCGCTAAATCACCTTTTGCTGCAGGCTTTCCTTGATCGTCAAAACTCACAGCTCCCGAAATCTTAATCGTATTGCCTATTTTTACTGCATGTGAATAACCATATGCCTTTTCAACTTCCGGACGCAGTAAAAAATATTCCGGTTTTTCATTTACAACACTTGAGTTATTTTTAGTTTGATCTTCGAATTCTTTTTCTTTTTGACCACAACTTTGAATTGTAAATGCCAATCCAATACCTATTGACATTAATTTTAATTTTTTTAATACGGTTTTCATAACGATAATTTTTATTGCGCCTACTTTATTAGGGTTTCAGCTTTCCCTTTTATTTATTTTATATCTCTTCTTTAATATTTGTCTGTTTCAGGCTTAAGAATTATCCCTTATGAAGTAGAAAAATTTGGGCCTAAGAGAAGTGTAAAAATGAACTTCCTTACTTGTTGAAGCAAAATTATACCGAATGAAAATTTCATTCTCTGTGAATAATTTACTAATGATTATAAAAACCTAAGATTTAATTATTTTTCCCCTTTTAGATTAGTAAACCTTATTTTTCTTTAGTAAATATGCACTGTGTAAGAAACTGAAATGTAATATTTTATAGAAAAAAGCAATCCTAATTAACAAGCAGTGATCAGCATATTATCAATAAAAAATTAACAAACAAATCAACTTTTTAAAATAGATATATTATTATTTTTATCTGCTTTAAGTAGTCTAATATTCAATAAACTAAATGGAAAAGGAAATACCCATATTTAACACGCTAAAAGAGATTAGCGATTGGTTTGGACTGCCTTCAACTGAATTAATAAGCAAAGATTTTATGCTTCAGGAAATTGACCAATGGAACAAGAATAAATTACTCAATGCTCCTGATAATTATAAAGCCAATTTCTTTACTATTTTTATCATTAATGAAGGTAGTGCAACACACGTTTTTAATAATGAAGTAATAAAATTAGAATCATCCAGCATATTTTTAACTTGTCCAGGACATTATCGTAATTATAAATTCGATCATTTAACGGAAGCATATTTTATCTGCTTTACTGAAAAATTTTTTGCTAGCCACTGCTTTTCGGATATATATAAAGAATTTCCATTCTTACTTTCTGAATCGTTTATTTACACAAAAGCAGACCCGGAAAACTATCAAATAATAAAGGACAACACAAATCAAATTAAAAAAGAAATTCAACGTAGTCCAGATCAAAAAATGATACTAATTGGCAATATGGTAGAATTTCTGCTAATTAAGATTAAAGAACTTTTTCAAAATCAATTACACGGTATTACTGATCATAATAATCCAATCGTAAATATCTTTTATACAGATTTAGGAAACTACTTTAATGAAATAGTAGAAGGGAAAAAGCCAAAACAATTAAAAGCCAAAGATTTTGCTGATTTGCAATTTTTAAATGAAGATTACTTTTCCAGAGTAATAAAAACTAAAACAGGAAGAACCCCAGCTGCATGGATTAATAGTAGACTTCTAAGTGAAGTTAAAATCTTATTAACAGAAACAGCTATGCCAATAGCAGAAATTGCGGACCTATTTCAATTTACCAACAGTCGTTATTTTAACTTCTACTTTAAAAATCAAACTACGCTTACTCCTACCTTTTACAGGAAAAGTTTACATAAAAGTTAAAATCTTTAAATTTTATAACTAATTGCCAAAATGTGAGTATCATTCAAATTTTCATATCCTATATCTTTGAAAAATAAAAGTTCCCAATTCATCATTTAAAAATTGTTCAACTTTATTTTACAAAACCATGATACCACAACTCACCACAATTAGCAAATATAAAGACCAGATTGATTTTTTAAATCTTACCTTTCATGATTATATAGATAACGATGAGTTTTCAATCGTAAAAGTTCATGAATGGGATCTGAAATTTCCTTTTCATTCGCCAACTTTTAGATCTGATTATTACAGTTTCACCATTGTTATTAAGGCAAATGGTAGTTTTACTGTAGGTGATAATAAATTTGAATTACGTCCTAATCATGTGGTAGTAACCTGTCCCGATTCCTTTTTTAAAATTGACTGGACAGATATGGAAAAAGTTTACAATATAACATTCAAAAAATCTTTTATTTTAACCTACTTTCCCAGCGGCATTAATAATATTTTAGACTTTGATGCTAAAAATGGTTACTGCTGCTGCCTTCCGGAAGAAACAATGAATTATTTTGAGCAAACTTGTCTTGAAATTTATGAAATAGCAACTTCTAATGCATGTTATAAAGAAGAGCTTATGGCAAACATGGCACTTAACCTTTTATTTTTAGTACAATTAGAACAGGAAAATGAAATAAGTACTAAAAAAATTAACGAAAAAAACAATAAGATAATAATTGATTTTCGTCAAAATATGGAAAATAATTTTAACGAATTGATTAATGGTAATTGTTCTGTACTCATGCGTATTAAAGAACACGCACAAATGCAAAATTTGGATGAAAATTACTTATGCAAGATCATAACGAACGGTACCAAAAAAACGGTAAATGAATGGATTAACGAAAAGCTAATAGATGAAATTAAGTATCTTCTAAAATATTCCGAAAAACCGATGAAAGACATCGCTTTTCTTTTTGGTTTTAGTGATTTGAATTATTTTTACAGCTTTTTTAAAACTCAAACCCTATGTGCTCCGGGAGTTTATAGAAAACAATTTCAAAACTCATTTCCTGATTAACGTTTCTACTTAAAGTAAAAAAAATGAGTAAAATAGAAAAAAAAGAAACGCCCGATTTTTATGACACCGTAAAAGTCATGGGGAGTAATTTCTCTGAAGGACACGTGGGTGACGAAGATTTCTCGTTAATAATTTCAAAAATATTACATCCAAAAGAACGTCTTCCGTGGACGTATACATTGCATCGTTCTACTTTTTTTGTAATTGGAATTGTTATTGATTCTTATGGTTCTATGAGATACGAAGATTTAACTGTTGACATTAGACCCAATATGTTGTTTATGAACAAACCCGGAGATCTACAAGAATTAAGATGGGAAGAAGTGACAGAAACTTATGGTTTATTGTTTTCTGAAGATTTTATTATAAAATATGCCGGAATTTCTATTTATAAAACGTTCCCTTTTTTGTTATTTGAAAGACATTTGCCACTACATACCTCTGCAGAATTTCAACAGGAGCTAAAAGCAATTATTTTACTAATTTACCAGGAACTAAAAAAAGATTCGCCGCTTAAAAAGAAATTATGTGCAAATCTGCTTACCAGAATTTTACTTAAAATAAAACAAGAATTTTGGGCAGGATATAGTGTACATAATGTAGAATCCCGAAATTCAGATATCTTAAACGATTTTACACAAAATCTGGAGTACCATTATGATCAGCTGCTAAAAGGTAAAGTTAAGCAAATACTGCATATAAAAGATTATGCCGAGATGCAGCAACTTCACGAAAACTATCTCTCAACCATCATAAAAGAAAGGACTGGAAAAACAGCGGGTCAGTTAATCTCTGAAAAAACGCTCTGTGTAGCAAAGATTTTGATTCAGGATTCTCAATACACTATGAAAGAAATTGGATATATGTTAGGATTCAGCTATACCTCCTATTTTAGTATTTTCTTTAAAAAACATACTGGAGTCACTCCTTTAGATTATCGTAAAAAAAGTTTGCAGCATTAACCGTTATATACTTAATAAGCAACATTCTCACCTCAGCGTTGCACAGAAATATTCTCAATATGCTAACTAACATCCAATTAAAATAAATCTTAAAAAATGCTTTACTTTAATTCTGATCAAAATAAATCAATTGAGAAAATGTTCACACAAATTAATACCGCTATTTCAAGATATGTAAACTTCACACAGGAAGAACTTGATATATTTGATTCTTTATTATATTTCAAAGAAATAAAAAAGAAAACCATTATGCTTCAAAAAGGTGAAAAATGCACTTTTGATGCATTTGTGGTTCGTGGATGTATCCGAAAATATTATATAGATGAAAATGGATTTGAGGTAGTCTTGCAATTTGCAGTCGAAAATTCATGGATCAGCGATATTTCATTTAGCATTTACGAAAAGGATGGCAGCCATGTTTTTATAGAAACCATGGAAAACTCTGATCTTTTACTCTTTACTCCAGAAACCAAAGAGCAGCTTTTTGAGCGCGCGCCACGGTTTGAGAGAGCTTTCAGAATTTTGGTGCAGCGCCATTTAGCTGTTACTCAAAATCGTCTTCTTCACAATATTACTTACACGGCAGAACAAAAATATGATGAATTTCTGCAGACGTACCCTACTATACCATTGCGTGTGCCCCAACATTATATTGCTTCTTATCTGGGTATTTCTCCTGAATTTTTATCAAAAATTAGAACCCGAAAACTTAAATCCTGATTTTTAGAAATCTTGTCCTAGTTCAATGCACGCGTTTCATTTATAATAGAAATTTGCTGCAAACCCAAACACTCAAAAACGATGGACAGGAAAGATTTTATCAAAAAAGGACTTTTAGGAACAGGAATGTTTGTTGCCTCTGCAGCAGTTGCTAATATTAGCTTTATGATCAACAGAAAGTAAAGGCGAATGAGCAATCCTGAAAAATTAATAATTGTTTAGTAAAAGAATAAAAATATTCGATTGATCGTTTTCCTAAATGTCCAATTATGAAAAAGTTTGAGATAAAGAAAACAAATGAATGACAAATGGATCGTTTCACATAATGAGTTCCCAAAATTTACATGTCTTTTTGAAGATCAAAAATTTAATTACAGCCTAAAAATCATAGGTCTTTCTGACCCGGGAGGTAATCCAAGGGACATTAAGTTATTACAAGAAATGGAAAAATGGCTGACAGAATACCATAAAGAAAAAATAAATGGATAAAATACAACTTAAATATAATTCTTATTTCGCCGTTTAATAAAATTTAAAACCAAATGATTAAGATCAAACTAAAACCTTTAAATTGGGTATTATCTCTTTTTATTTTATCAACTGCAAGCCTTTACGCTCAAAGCAATTTAAAAAACAATTTGAGCACGTTTAAAATTCATGGCAGTATTAAAGGAGATATTATTGACAACTTTGCCTATTTATATTATAATAATGTAGAGGACAGTGTAAAGATTGTCCATAATAATTTTGAATTTAACGGTGTCGTGACTGACACAGTAAGTGCACAAATTTATATTAAATCTGCTGAGAATGCTCCTCAATTTTACTTGGAGAATAATAACATTGACATTCAAATTAGTGTAAATAAAGCCGATAAAGACGGGAAATCTATCGAAACAATGCACATTGACGAAATTAAGGGATCTCGTTCTTCGGAAATACAGCAAGAATATTTAAATTTTTACCAATTGAATGCAGGAAAAAAAGACTTTAGTCAACTTCTATATACGAAACTGACTGTCTTTTTAAAAAAACATCGCAGTCATCCTTTTAGCGGCGCAATATTAGCGGAATTGGCAATGGTAAACCCTATACTTAGCAAAAAGGAATTAAATACCCTTTATTCTATTTTAGATATTACCAAACAAAATGATCAATACCTGAAACTCTTTAAAAAAGGAATTGACAGGTTAGGCACTTATGCCGTTGGAAAACCTTTCTTAGACTTTGAATTACCAGACCAAAATGGTTCTATGGTTCATTTAAATAAATTCAGTGGAAAAATTATACTTCTTGATTTTTGGGCTTCCTGGTGTGGGCCCTGCAGAAAAAAAAGTCCTGAACTTATTGCTTTAAAGCAGCAATATTCAGCCACTAATTTTGAAATAATTGGAATTTCCAGAGATAAAAATAAAAAACAATGGAGTACAGCTATAGAAAAAGATAAGTTAGATTGGATAAATTTACTGGATCAGGATCAAAAAATCGAAAGCACCATCGGAGTAGAAAATATTCCTTATAACTATCTTATTGATGAAAAAGGTAATATCATAGGTATTAATCTTTCGGTAACAGAAATAAATAAGATTTTATCAGCCAATACCAAAAAGACATAAAAATTTCACTCAATCTAAAATGGATATTATAAAAATGAAGGAGTAGTTAAAACCACCCCTTCATTTTTTTTTGACCACTTAATTATTTTCCTGTTTTTCTTAAAAGGAAATCTTTTATAAGTCCGCCCATTTCAACACCAAAACTTTCGAGAGCAAAATGTCCCGTGCTGAATAAGTGGAACTCTAAATTTTTCAGGTCTTTTTTGAAAGCTTCTGCTCCTACACCTGGAAAAATATAATCGTCTTTTCCGTAAACAACGATGGTTTCTGGCTGATATTTTCTAAAATATTCCTGCCATTCAGGATATAATACTACGTTGGTTTGGTAATCATAGAACATAGCCAATTGAATATCTCCATTTTCCGGACGTTCTAAATGTCTCAAATCAATCTCCCAATTGTCTGGTGAAATTACAGAAACATCTGGCACAGCGTGAGTGTACTGCCATTTTAATCCATCAGGAGCGTGGAATGTACTTAATGTATTTATAGCCTCCTGGTTATTTATATCTTTCCAATATACTTTAAACGGATCCCAGAAAGTTTCAAGCCCTTCCTCATAAGCGCAGCCATTCTGGATGATTAGTGTATCTATTTGATCCGGATTTCTGCTGGCAATTCTAAAACCTATTGGTGCACCATAATCCATTAAATAAAGACTGAATTTCTTTATATCCAATTCATCCAATAAAGTTTTAACAATATTCGACATGTTTTCAAATGTATAATCAAACTCTGCAATTGGAGGCTGTTCACTTCTGCCATAACCAGGATAATCTGGTGCTATTAAATGAAAATCATCTGACAGATCATTTATTAAATTTCGAAACATATGGGATGATGTTGGATATCCATGAAGCAAAACTACCGTTGGCTTGTTTTTATCACCGGCTTCTCTGTAAAAAATTTCTACTCCATTAATTTTTCTTGTATGGTAACTTGTTTTCATAATACTGGGTTTTTAAATTAAACTTTTACTTTTTAAACTCTATTTTTAATTGATTAAATAAATTTTCTGTCACTTTCTTTTATGGGCAGATCGTTTATACAAGCGAACCTTCTTTGCATTAATCCATCTTCATTAAATTCCCAATTTTCATTTCCATACGCCCTAAACCACTGATCCTCTTCATTACGATACTCATATTCAAATCGAACAGCTATTCGATTATCTGTATGTGCCCAATATTCTTTTTTAAGCTTATAATCAAGTTCTCTTGACCATTTTCCCGTTAAGAATGCTACAATATCTTCGGTGCCGTTTATAAATAGATGACGGTTTCTCCATTCACTGTCAGCTGTATATCCCTGTGCAACTCTATAAGGATCTCTACTGTTCCATGAATCTTCTGCCAATTGAATTTTCTCCATTGCTGTCTCCAGTGTAAATGGTGGAATTGGATATCTCTTTACCATGATTTATATCTTTAAGTATTTATATACCACAAACTTATACATTGATTCCAATTGCATTTCTGTTGAATTCTTACCAAAAATTATAATAAATAAAGATATTAGGGGCCGATTCTTTATTATGGAAATGAAAAAGAAATAAGGCGTCAAACCATATCGAAAACTGATTTTGAAAAAAGTATTTTCCCTGCTAAAAATCATCTGGATTTCAACTTTATTTAGGACTTGAACCTGTATGGCATAGCCTAAAATAAAATGGCAGCATTCAATCGAATGCTGCCATTTTAAAAACCGAATTAATTCATTAACATTGTTGATTTTTCAACCTAATCAGAACCTTTCATTTTTAATTAGAAAATAGAATCAGTACTTAAAAAATTAGAATTGTGATACCAAAAACTTTTTTATTCACTTTTCATTGCTGATATAATGATCTAAAGAATATTTACCTGCACCCATAAAGCATATTAATAAAAAACACAGACTGTAAATTAAGGGAACGTCTTTTACCAGAGCCGGATCATTAAAATGCAATACAAAATAACCAGTCAGGGTAACCGCTAAAATAGGTAAAGTGGCTATACGTGTCATTAAACCAAGTATGATAAAAATGGGCATGACAAGATTTGCAGTTGTTGCGAAAGCTTGATTTAATATCTCAGGAAGTCCTAAAGGATTAGGGACAACTTCCGCTAGTGCCGTCCCAATACCTATTTTTTTTAACCCATGAGCATAAATCAGTTCGCATGAAATAGCGATTCTAAAAAAGAGCAAAACAATGTTATTCAATTTGGTACCCAAATCTGAACGTAATAAAGAATATATATTTATCATTATTTCTTTTTTATGTTAATTAGTGTTTAAGCATTGCTCTGCCATACTGAACACCAATTCCATATGATCCGCCATATTTTTGAACTAAATCTGTTACGGCTGTATAGGTTTCTGATCTTGACCAATCACGTTGCAACTCTAATAAATATTGCATAGAGGTAATTGGTCTTGCTCCGGCCTGAACCATACGCGTTACGGCTTGATTATGAGCTTCATCTGACACATCTCCACTTGCATCAGTAATTACATAAACGGTGTAACCATCATTTATGGCTGATAACGCAGGCCCTACAATACATACCGAAGTCCATAAACCGCCCATTACTATTGTTTTATTTCCTTTACCTACTACCTCTTTGTAAGCATTCGCATCCTCCCAGAAATTCATAGTGGTTCTGTCAAAATACTTAGTGCTGGATTTAGGATAAAATTCCTGAACTTCAGGAAAAACTGGTCCGCTAAACGACTCTTCGGCCACCGTTGTAATAACAGTAGGCACTTTAAAAATCTTAGATGCCCCTGCAACCAGGGCTGTATTTGTTCTTAGTTGATCTACTGGCATGTTACCCACTGCAAATGCCATTTGACTTTCATGATCTACTAAAATCAAAGTATGATTTTTAGGGTTTAACAATTGTGGACTTGGTTTTTGTGCAAATGCATTTAGTGAAGACAATGCAACTGCTGCTGCTGCTAAAATTAAATTTTTCATAATGATTCAGATTTAATGGTTAATTTTTTAACTGTTTGATTTTTATAACTTCTTTTTAATTAAAACTTTAGATCAATTTTTAAAATGATCTAATACTGATTTTTCTATCTAACTTTTTTACTCAAAAAGTTTATAATGAGTTTAGAAATTTCTAAATGGTGTTCTTCTAATGCAAAATGACCTCCGTCTAATAAATGAATTTCAGCATTTGGATTGTCTTTTTTATATGCATTAGCTCCTGCAGCGATAAAAAACTGATCGTTTTTACCCCAAATAACCAACATGGGTGGCTTGTATTTTGCAAAATACTGATGCCATTTTCCATACAATGCTATGTTAGATCCATAATCACGAAATAGTGCTAGTTGTATAACATCATTTCCTTTTCTGTCTAAATAATACTGATCAATACTATAGCTATCCGGTGCTATTTTTTCAGGAGCTCCGGCACCCGTTAGATATTGCCATTTTGTAGCATCGATGGTCAGAAAAAAACGTGCTTGCTTTTCAGTTTCGGCATTTGGATTTTCAACATAGGCTATTAAAGGCTTTAGAACTTCACCTAATCCCTCAACATAAGCATTTGCATTTTGAATTATAAGTGATTGAATTAGTTCAGGTCTTCTTGTCGCTATTCGCATACCTACTGGTCCGCCATAATCCTGAATGTAAAGGCTAGTTTTAGTGATTTTCAGTTTATCAATAAAATGTACCATTGTAATGGATAAATTATCAAATGTGTATTGATACTGTTGCGGAGTTGGAGCACTGCTTTGTCCGAAGCCTGGATAATCAGGAGCAATTACATGATAATTAGTAGCAAGTTCATTTATCAGATTTCGGTACATATGCGACGATGACGGGAATCCATGTAATAAAATAATTGTAGGTTTAGTTGTTTCTCCCGCTTCACGGTAAAAAATTTCTAAACCGTCAACGAGTATTGTTTTGTATTCAACGTCTTTAAAAATATCATTTTTTGAAACCGCATTTTTCTCTACAAAAGGTTTTGCATACGATTTAAAGTATGTTAAACACATAATCGTTAAGACTGAAATAATAATTTTTGTCTTCATTTTATTTGTTTTAGTTTTTAAATAAATTGTCTGTAGAATATTTTCCCCGATCGAGAAATTATATCAGATTGAATGTTTAGAGCAGCTAATCGGAGATTATTTTTTTTGATATCCTCCATAAAAATTGACTGGTGACCATTCTGGAATTGCTTTTTCTATTGCAGGGCTTAGTTTTGCAAACTCTTTGTCACCAAAGACAACATTACCTCCTACTACTGTTAAAACAGCCGATAAATCTTTGATTTTACTTTCTGGTACGCTGAAATAATCATCCGATAATAGTGTAAAATCGGCAAACATTCCTTTCTCTAAAGTACCTTTTACAGCTTCTTCTTTTGATACCCAGGCACTACCTTTTGTGTATAATGAAAGTGCTTCCTCACGGGTCAGTAAATTGTCAGGAGCACTTAGTTGTAAGCCTCCAACCGTCTTCCCAGAAACCATCCAATATAATGCAGACCACGGATTATAACTGGCCACTCTTGTCCCGTCAGTGCCTGCCCCAACAGGAATTCCCATTTTGATCATTAATTTTAAAGGCGGTGCATATTGTGCTTTAGCTGCTCCATATCTTTCAACAAAATATTCTCCTGCATACGCCATTCTGGCTTGAATCGCAATACCTCCGTTCAGCGCTTTAACTCTTTTTAGCTGCTTTTCCGTAATGGTTTCTGCGTGATCAAACAACCATCTTTCTTTTGCTAACTTCCCATTCGTTTCTTTATTAACTTCTTCAAGAACATCCAACAAATTAGCAATGGTTTCTCCATAGGTTGCATGAATTCTAAACGGCCAACGACTATCAACATGCAAACGAATCACTTTTTTTATATCACTTCTCCACGACGGTCTGTCTTCTAACATCGGTTGCGGTGCTAAAAAATTTTCAAAATCACCGGCACTCCATGTAAGAAATTCTCCGCCTCCTTCTAATTCATAACCATGGTCTAAATGAATTTCTCCATTATTACCTACTTTATTTGTTTCAATCCAATTTTGAAATTCTGCAAACTCTTTTCCTTTATTTTGAGGAAATAAGTAATAAGACAATCTTATAGGCATTTCTCCCTGATTAGCAAGTAATTTTGTCGCGCCATAGTCTTTAGGAAACGCATGCCCGCCACCTCCCGCATCGATACCGCTTGTTATACCATATCGGTTCAATTCTCTGTAAAACTGTTTGGTAGAATTCAACATTTGCTCGTCAGTCATAGGTGGCAATGCGCCAATTGCCGCATAAAGGATTGTTGGATTTGGCTCTGCCAATAGTACTCCGGTCAATTTACCATCTGGGTCTTTTTCATATGAACTTCCTTCAGGTGGTTTAGTGTTTTCATCAATTTTAAGCACTTTTAATCCACTTTTATTCATCCATCCCCGACTATATAGAAATAATACAAATGCCGGAACATCTCCTGTTGCTTCATTAATTTCCTCGGTTGTTGGAAATCTTTTTTCTTCAAACTGAAAAGGACTCCAGCCTCCTACTACCCGCACCCACTGGCCCTTTGGAGTTCTGCCAGCTTGTTCTTTTAACATTCTTAGCGCTGTTTTCAAGGAAGTTACGCCATCCCATCTTAATTCAGCGTTATAAAAACGTCCTCCTCTGGTTAAATGCAAATGAGAATCATTCAATCCTGGAATAATGGTCCGCCCATTAGCATCAATAACTTTAGTTTGGTCCCCTTTTAATTTTAGAATCTCTTCATTAGTTCCAAACGCCAACACTTTTCCTTTTTTTACTGCTATCGCTTCACTAATTGTGTTATTTTGATCCATAATGGCTATTTTGCCATTGGTAACAATTAAATCCGCTGTTGCAGTGTCAATTTCCTTTTTGTCTTTTTGACAAGAAAGGAATAGTATAATTATTAATACTAAGTATATAGAATTTCTCATTGTGACTGTTTTTATATATTACTAATTGGAATATTACCTTTAACCGTTTAAGGTTTATTTATAAGATTGCTTCTTTGAAATTAATCCATTTTAGAAGCTGAAATAATGACATCTGCAACAAGCTGAGGCTGGGATATATAAACCGCATGACTCCCTTTGACATAGGTGGCAATGGTTTTGGAACGTTTGTACATTGCTTCCTGAATTTCTGGTGGAATACTCTTGTCTTCAGTTGCAATTACGCCGTATGCAGGTTTTGATTTCCAAGCCGCATTTTTAATTGGCGTTACAAATCCTTTAGCATAAAATGCACCTTGCGAAGCATACATAAAATTGGCATCTTCTGCACTTAAATCAGCGCAGATTCCCATATGGTATTTATCCTTTTCATAATAGATAATACCATTTTCATCTGGAGGCAGAACACCATTTTCTGGTGCTGGTGGAGCAGTCTGTATCCATTGTAAGGCTGTTTCTCCATCTCCTGGCTGAAATGCTGCTACATAAACTAATGCTGCTACATTGGGATGATTACCAGCCTCAGTAATTATAGCTCCACCATAAGAATGCCCTACAAGAACAGCGCTTTCATCTAGTTTGTCTAAAGCTATTTTTACAGCCTGAACACCCTCTTCCAGTGATGTTAGCGGATTGTGTACCACGGTAACATTATAACCCTTATTAGTAAGTATGTTATATATACCTCTCCATCCTGAGCCATCTGCAAATGCACCATGCATAAGCACTATATTTTTAATTTTTTTCATGCTTTTATTATTTTTTTAGAGATTAAAACGCAGAATATTAATTATAAAATTTGAAGTCTGATGAAACTAAAAACGAGTTCCTTTACTTGTTGAAACAAAATTACACCTAATGAAAGCGTGCTTTTCTGTGAATAATTCACTAAAAATTATAATAAACTAAGATTTGAAAAGTTTTGCCACTTTACATCGATAAAGCTTATTTTGTTTTGTAACTACATCTAAGATTGAATAGGTAATCACATTGAAAAACATAAGATTAAAAATTATGTACAAAAAAACTTCCGTTAATCATATTGAATATGGCTAACAGAAGTTTCGATAATATGTTTAGATTTTATTATAATATTAATCTAAATTATGGCAATTTTATTTTGCTTCCTGACTTAAAATAGCTGCAACTACGGTCGGTTGTGAGAAAAATGGTGTATGGCTGGTAGGTAAAGAATATGTTCTTGTTATATTGGCAGTTTTTGCCATACTTTTTTGCAAGGTCAGTCCTATAGCATGATCATATTCAGTAAAAATATATACCTTATCTATTTTACCAAAATTCGCAGCCGTAAGTACAACTGGAGTTGCAAGTGGTCCCATTGGCTCTGGCTTAAAATTAGCAACCAGACCATCAGCTATTTTTTTAGGTGCATCAGCAGCAAAAAAATCTAAAATACCTTCTTTAGCAATTCCTACCACACCTGATTTTTCATCTGGTTGAATGTATTGCCCGATATGAGTTTCTTTATCTGCTGCCGAAATTGAAAAAAGACTTTCCCCATTATTTGGTACATATGCGCAAAGGTAAATCAGTTTTTTGATTTGTCCGGGGATTTGCTCAGCGGTCGCGCTAATAACCATTCCTCCAAAACTATGCCCTACAAGAGTAATATTTTTCCTTGTTCCAATTGCTTTTTTAACAACATCTACGTAGCCTTGCAGCGTCAATGATGCAACGGGTGTATTGTCTGCTCCATGTCCCGGCAAATTTACTGTTATTACTTCATTACCACTCTTTTTAAGTTCTGCTTCAACATTCTTAAAATCAGCTGCTGAAGACCATGCTCCATGTACAATAACAATTGTGTTTGTGCTGACTGTTTTAGCCTGAGTTGGGGTTCCGAAAGCGGTCATTAAAATTACCGCTGCTGTTGTAATTGATTTTTTCATCTTTAAAAAATTTATAGTTATATTAATTGTGTTATTCTATTTTGTTTTCAGTTGTATATGAACTGAAATTATTTTTATAAAATTAAAGTCAAAGTACTGGCTGTAAACAGTATGTCTTTACCATTACTAACATCCTTAATAAAATTTCCACTGTTAAACCACGTGCCTTCCAAAGTAAAACTCAGGTATTTATTGAACGTATATTCAAATGAAGCTCCTAATTGATTTCCTATTTTTTTTGAAGTCGAATTTGAGCTTTCGAATAATACTGCACCATTTGGTTGGTATATTGCATCGTTCTCGGAAGCCCGCCAAAACATATCATAATCGACATAAAAATTCAATTTTTGTGTTAACTGAAACTCCAGAAAAGGATGCATATCAACCAAGTTTGAAGGTCCTATTAAAGCAGCTAAACCAAAGTATGCTCCTCGTGGAAAAAGAGGATTAAATGTTTCTATAGCACCATCATTTTGAATTTTATCACCTGAAATATATTCTGCTTTAAAACCTATTTTCTGAATTCTCTTATTTATTCTATAACTAAAAGAATTATTGATTGAAAATGTCCAGGCTTTAATGCTTTTTGTATCAAAATTTCCAAATTGATAGGCAGTTTCAATATCATAATTCCAATTAGAATAAGCTCCCCAAATTCTTGAACCCAATGTATTTCTGTTTTCTTGTCCTGAAAAAGTATTGAACGTGCTTTCTGATTTCCGGATATTAAGAAAATAGGCTTCTATATTGTTTACATATTTAATTCCTTTTATGCTCGAGTACAATCCAAAAAGTTTTGTGTTTGAGTCAATCTTGTCATTAAAATTTCCAAATCTATTTTTGACATTATAACCATAAAAAACATCTGCCGATAAATTGTTTCTTTGATACATGATTTTCATAGCATCAAACGCTAGTCTGCTGTTTGGTCCTTCCCGAACTGAAATCAATCTTTGCGATCCATAATATAGTTCTTGTCTTCCCATTCTAAGGTTAAAATTCCTTACCATTATATCAAAAAACAATTGATGAAGATCTAAAGGATTTTCCTCTAATGGATTCGGATCTAATCTACTGATCGAGGTACTGCTTTGTAATTGACTGAATAAACGAAATGAATTCCCTATTTTTAAATCACCATAAAAAAGCGCCCTGTTAAGTATAAAACCATTGTCATCCTTGTTCGCTTCATCCCAATTTTCATTTTCGAAATATTGGTATTGAGTTCTGTTTTCAGCTCCTAAAAAAAGAAATGCCTTAGACTTTTTAGATATTGCGATTTGTTTGATTTTGTAATATAAATTTTGATTTGTACTATCAATTGAAATAACATCATTATACCTTAAAAAACTAAATTCATTTATTTGCTGTGAATAAACAGTTGAACTAAATACAGTTATAAAAATCAGGTAATATTTTTTCATCTGTTTAAAAATTTATTTTTAATCCACCTCATCTATAAGTTTATTAATGTCAAGAATCAACCTCTTTGTATCTTTTACGCTTAAACCATCGTAATAACCTCTAATTCTCCTTTTACAATCAACTAATACAAATGTGCCATCATGAATTATGTTTCTTTGATTAACATTACTGTCATCAAATGCCATTACTTTATAATCTTTAGAAAGTTCAAAAACGGCATCACTTTCACTAGTTAAGAAGGTCCATTTATTATTATTTATTTTATATTTTTCTGAATACCTTTTTAACGTTTCAGGACTATCATTCTTGTAATCTATACTGTATGAAACAATAAATACTTCATCAATTTCTTCAAAAGCCTTTTCCACTAATTTTAAATGCTTTGTCATTTTAGGACAAATTGTAGGACAACTGGGAAAAAAAAAATCAACAACTTGTATTTTGTTTTCAAAGTCCAAGTGGGTTACTTCTTGATTAAATTGATTTTTTAATAGAAATTCTGGTGTTTGATAATATTTGTTTTTTCCGGTTAATGGATCAATTGATAATTCGCCTAAAATTGGAAGTTGATCAGTCTTATTACATCCGGCGAAAATCAACATAAAGACTAAAACTCTAATGGTTACTTCTATTTTCATAATCCTTATAAATTGAAATATTTTCTAACTTTAAAATTTCATCCGGAATATTTCTATTGGGTAATGGCACAGGTTGAAAAATGACATCAATTTTTATTTTCTGATCTATGGCCTGAGCAATTTCCTTTTCAATTTCAATCTGAAGAAACACTCCGTTTTGCAGCAGTACTGAATCTATATCCAAAATTGGTAAAATTGTAAAAGTTCCTGTGTATTTACTTTGCTTCTTTCCGTCCATCATATATTCAAAAAATACTCTTGCACAATAGGGTTGATATGGAAGCTGAGCTCTCTCAAAGTGCAGTATAACATGAGATCTCTCCTTGCCAGCGAAATCCTTAATTATAGATTTTGTATCTGAAGTTTTTAAATTTAAGGCTGCAATGCAATCCTTTTTCGACTCATCTCTCTTTGGTTTATCTCCTTCAATATAGGGATTACAAAAATTAGGATTGAGATCTAAATCGGCAAAACGATACCCTAAATCTTCTGTATGTAATAGTTCTTTTATTTTAAAATCTACCGGACGCCCATTGCCATCTGTTGCATATAATTTCTTTTCTAACCACTCTTCACTATCCGGTAATTTATTATCCGGACTATAAGAAAGCCATGCATCCCAAATTCGATCGCAATTTCCGTGATGTCCATAAAAAATCGGTTCAAAACCGGACTCCACAAAAGTTGCCATTTGGCCCCCAATCCAATTATGGATATTGTTATGAAAAGACTGTTCTGCCAAACCATCCAACTGTGCATCACCATTTTTTTTTATAGCGGGATAACCTCCAAAAGTCTTATAGTCTTTTGCTCTAAAACCTGCCCCTACATTGATGAAGTCATTGGGTATTTTATCATTCGGTCCCACAAATCTCGAAGCATTGAATAACGGATTACTTTCACCTCCCCAGTAATGTTCTGGTATAAAATTGCTTTTTGTCCAATCCCAGTAATGCAACGCTAATTTGGGTTCAGATACTGCTTTTTGCAGTTTTTGCTCTAATGACCACAAGTATAATCTATGCCAGGGCCATACATACCAATTATAGTGTACCTGATTAGAATACATACTTGTAGCACAAAATGCAGTATGTAACAAAGCATGTGCCTGCCAACCCATTGGATCTAAAGGTGATATTTGCGAACGCTTTTTTAAGATTCCTACCGCATCTTTAAAAAGCTTTATTTCTGGATCGTCGGCAGGGATATCACCAATATTCTTTCTAACCACGATATTTGAATACGCCTTCTTTTCAAAGCTCCCATTGTCAGGCTTTATTTTGTCATCTTTACAACTAATTATCGATGAAGATAGCAATGGTAAGCCTGCAAAACCAAAGGAAGCCATTCCTACTTTTTTCAAGAATAATCTTCTATTATTATTATCAATATTTTCCATACTTACTATTTTTCAATAAATTTTTTATCTATTGCATATTTGCCTCCACCTAATACAAATAAGGCCAGCGCCATTCCTATCCAAAGAATAAAGTATTCGTATCCTTCTCCCTTTAGTGTTCCAAACCAATTCATAAAAAACCCGTTTTTAAGATGTGTCGTAAATATCATCCCTAGTGCCAGCATTATATAGGAAAAGGCAATAACTCTTGTTCCTATTCCAGCAATAAGTGCAATCGCACCGGCAGTTTCCAATATGATTACTGAAAAGCCCATAATCCAAGGTAATCCTACCGATTCAGTAAAGAATAACATCGTTTTTGAAAAGCCAAGCCCTCCAAACCAACCTAATAATTTTTGCATTCCATGCATCAATACAACAGAACCCAGGATAACTCTTAAAATTAAAGGTGCATAGGATTCGCTTGTTTCAAATAATTTATTTTTCATGTTTTTTATTTTTAGATTGAAATTTTAAAAGCAAAATGTTTGAAAATGCTATTAAAAAATATTATATGTCTAATATTCTTGAGTCATTTATAAAACGCTTCCAGTTTAAAAATGGCATGGCGTATAATTTTAAAGTTTTATAAATCAAAAGCGAAGGACTGACTTGAGTTTTTATGTTTTTAGTTTTGTGCGCTTCTGTAACTGTTTCTCCTATTAAAAATGTACCACCAGAAAAAAAGTCGTTTTCTATTCCTGATGAAGTTTCAATTTCACGGTCCAGTACTATTACATATTGCCCCTCTGCCGAAATATGTAAGTTATAATCATAATTTTCAATAACTTTTCTGAAAATGGTATTATTTTCTTTGAGAGAATTCGATAGAAATCCTATTTCTTCGTTATCATTAAGACCGATAACAGTTGTTCCAAAATGTCTCTTGCTTTTATTTTCAGAATGCAATCTCTTTATTGTTGTATCCATATTTTTATTTTTTAAATTCACTTTTACTTTTTATTATTGGTAATTGGATATTCTATTTATCTAATTTTCAGTTTTTGAATCATTTCTGCATTCAAATTATCACTATAAGCTCCGTAAGCATCTACCAATAATCCTTTTATACCATATTCTGTACTTATTGCATATAGTATTGATGAATCATCCGGATTAGAATCTCCTTCAAATCGATAAAATGCATCAACATTAAATTCACTTGATTCGAATGTTTTACTTAACTTTTTACAGTATAATGTTGAGTTACTAAGATTAAAATCAAAAGTATATCCCTCTGTTTGTTTTACATTTATCGCCTCTGTTAGTGTATCGTAATTTGTCATTTTCTTAAGTTTTTAAATTCTATATTTTATAATTTTAAAATTGATATAAAATCATAATCAATAGATTTGGTTTTCGTTAGAGCAAAACTAATTCTAAACACAACTGGAGTTTCTATAGAAAAGTTATCAAAAATTATAAATATTAAAGATTTAAGGTATTCTATCAGATTTATTAGAATATTGCTGATTTTGAAACTACTGTATCTATCAGAATAGCAAATGATTATATTAGTATTACACTATTAAAGTGTCATTAATAAAACCATTTAAGCAGGAGAAGAGCAATCTAAAAGAAGACTTACAATCTCATACAGCGAGATTATTTTTTTTCTTAATCTAGATTAATGGACAGACTTCGAACCTTTCGTAAGTTTGTAAAAGAAGTTTAGCACGAATTAAGTCAGATCTCGATCTAAAATTGTCGATTTACGATAATAGATTATCTTTAAGAGATGAATAGTTCTCTTTTATCTAAAAAACAATAATATAATTTAAAATATATGGAAACAATAAAACTAGAATTAGACGAGAAAAAACATGGCGCTTTTAATTTTTATCTTGATGGTAAAAAACTAGGCGAAATGACGGTAAGCTTAAAAGATGATTTACTAACCGTTTACCATACAGGAGTTGAACCAGAAGCCGAAGGAAAAGGTTATGCTAAAAAATTGCTGAACGAAATGACATCATATGTACGTACTAACAATTTAATGGTTTTACCGCTTTGCCCATACGTACACGCACAATTCAAAAAACATCCCGATGAATATCAGGATATCTGGAAAAAATAAATCTGCCGAATCGGTGTGAAAAATTTTCGTTTTCCAACATCCTAATTTAAAAAATAAACTTATGAATACAGAAATTATAACAGACGGTTTGTCATTAAATAATGCTAAAAAAGCTTTAATTATGATTCATGGACGCGGTGCAAACGCTCATGATATTCTTTCGATTGCAAAACATCTTAAAGTCGATGATTTTGCATTGGTTGCTCCTCAGGCAGAAAACAGTACCTGGTATCCGTATTCTTTTTTAGTACCGATTGAACAGAATGAACCTTCTTTTTCAAAATCATTAGATGCTATTCATCAGGTTGTTGTGGCAGTTCAGCAAAACGGAATTGAAAAAGAGAATATTTATTTTCTTGGATTTTCGCAGGGAGCATGTCTGGCTTTGGAATTTACCGCAAGAAATGCAGCAAAATATGGCGGTATTGTAGCTTTTACAGGCGGACTGATTGGTGATAAGGTTTATGAAGATCATTATGCTGGAAACTTTGAAAACACGCCTGTTTTCATCGGTACAAGCGATCCTGATTTTCATGTTCCTGTTGAAAGAGTAAACGAAACAGAAGCACTTCTTAAAAAAATGGGCGCGTCAGTAACTAAAAAGATCTACGAAAATATAGGCCATACAATAAGTCAGGATGAAATAGATTTGGCTAATGAACTTATTTTTACAAAAAAATGATACAGGTAACACGAATCTATAGCGATATAAATGGCGAAAGTCAGTTTGAAGACTTCGAAGTTCCGTTGAAAAACAATGGTGATATTGGATTTTTATCTGATGATGAACCTGTAAAATCAATTGTTTTTAGAGAAGTTAATCCTTCTTACGATTACGATTTTCATAATGCCCCAGACCGCCAATATATAGTTTTATTGGATGGTGGTGTAGAAATTGAAACTTCGTTAGGGGAAAAAAGAAGCTTTGAAACCGGATCGATTCTATTGGTAGAAGACACCACAGGAAAAGGACACAAAACAAAAAATATTGAATCAAAACTTCGAAAATCAATATTTATAAAAACCGATTTGGTTTAAATAAAAAAAGAGATAAACCTTGGAATATTATTTTTCTCTCTTCTTCATGAAAAATTACTCTAACAAACCAAGATTGCACACAAATAAATTAGTAAAAGCTTAAAAATGAATAACTTGAAATTTTTAAAGTCAGGAAAAACATACTTAAAAGTTAAAATCTTTAAATATTATAACTTTTAGTCAGGATTTAGAACTTCTATCAATACATTTTTATGCAATTTTGAAAAATCAAATCTACACACACATAAGCCACATTGCTAAATATAAGTAATTTAAAATGAAACCAGTATTAACCAATTTAAGTAAAATTACTGAGTGTCTGGCTTTTATGAATCTACCGGTTTCCACTTATAATAGTGACGATTTTAGTTTTATAAAACTACATGAAATTGGGATAAAATTACCTTTTCAATCACCAACATTTCGGCCTGACTTTTATAATTTGTTCATCATAATCGACGGACGTGGTACTTATGCTATTGGGAATAAAGAATTTAATTTTAGTTCTAACCAAATCATAATTTCCCGGCCTGAATCATTTTCATCTGGCAATTGGACAAAAATTCAAAATGTGTACGCTATCAGTTTTCGGAAATCTTTTCTCTTGCAATATTTTCCTGCGAGTATTGATGTTGTTCTGGAGTTAGGTGGCGAAAATGGCTATTCTTGCGATCTGACTGAGCAAAGGACAAAATATTTTGAGCAGACTTGCCTGGAGATCTACGATACAGCGATTTCAACAATGTTGTATAAAGATGAACTTATTGCAAACCTTATTCTTAATCTTTTGTTTTTAATACAATTACATCAGAAAAGCGATTCAAAATTGAAATTGGAAAACGAAAAGCACATCACTATTGTGAGCGCATTTCGTCAAAATATGGAAAATAATTTTAGTCAACTTATACGTGGTCAGGACATTTCGCTAATGCGAACGAAAGAACATTCCAAATTATTGAATATAAACGAAAATTATCTGTCGAAAGTAATAAGCAATTGTACAGGAAAAACCATCAATGAATGGATTAATGAAAAACTTATTGATGAAATTAAATACCTGCTGAAACATTCAGATAAATCAATGAAAGAGATTGCCGCATTATTCGCTTTTAACGATCTAAATTATTTTTGCAGTTATTTTAAATCACAGACTTTAAATGCACCTAGCACTTTGAGGAAAGACTTTAACAACGCTGAAAAAAATCAGACTGTTCTCTATAATCCTCAATTTGCAAAGCATCAGGCATTCAGTAAGTAAAAAGGAAAATCTACTTGTAAATCTTTGGAAAATGGAAAATAGTAAAAAAATTAAATTCACGGATTTCTTTGATACCGCCGATATAATGGGTCTGGATTTGTCGTCCGAAGATTTGGATCACATCGATATGTCTCATGGACATTTAGGAGATGCTGAATTTTCCTTTGTCAACTCCAAAGTACTTCATCCGGATGAACAACTTCCTTTTTCAACACCACCCTTTTTCACCACATTTTTCTCAGTAGGTTTTGTTCTGGATGCTTACGGCAAAATTATAGTCGATAAGCTTCCGTTCAATATCAAACCGGGAATGTTATTTGTTAATAAACCCGGCGAGCTTCAGCAGTTAACATGGGATGTCTTAAATGAGTCATATGGAATAATTTTCACTGAAAATTTTATCTCGAAATATGCTGGCATATCCATTTATAAAACATTTCCGTTTTTGCTTTTCGAAAGACAAATTCCATTAAGAACCTCTGAAGTATTTCAACAGGAACTGAAAAAAATTGTTTTGCTAATTGTTGACGAACTTATAAATGATTCGCCTTTAAAAAATCAAATTTGCGCAAATTTACTGACCCGGTTTTTGCTGAAAATAAAACAAGAATATTGGGAAGGCTACATGATTCATAATCCAGAAACGAAAAATCGGGATATCGTAACCGATTTTTTCCAAAATCTTGAATACCATTATGACCAATTACTAAAAGGTAAAGTACAAAGAACGTTGTACATAAAAAATTACGCTGAAATGCAACAACTTCACGAAAATTATCTCTCTAGTATTTTAAAAGAAAAAACCGGAAAAACAGGCGGACAACTGATAGCAGAAAAAACGCTGAGCGCAGCAAAAATTCTTATCGAAGACCCTCGATTATCATTAAAAGAAATTGCTTATATGCTGGGATTCTCGTATTTATCATACTTTAGTATCTTTTTTAAAAAACACACAGGTCTATCGCCTATTAACTACCGCAAAAAAAATCTGGATTAAAAATATATTCTAAATCTTCTAAAATTACCAGGTTGGCCGAATGTTTACAACGTCACCACGATACACGTGAGCACGATCAGAATCAGAAGCATTAAAATCTTTTCTTACTGAACTTGGAGTACTTTTAGTATTCTTTTTAAAAAATGTGTAAAAATATTTAAGATCGCTAAAAGCAAACATTTCTGCAATTTCAGGAATTGGTTTGTTTGTGTTTTTAAGTAAATAGTTAATTTCATCAATGAGTCGATCGTTGATCCATTGGTTAATTGTTTTCCCGGAGGTTTTACTAATTACTTTAGAAAGATAGGTCTGTCCAAGACTTAACAATTCAGCATGTTCTTTGGTTCTAAGTACAGCCGTACTTTCGCCAGAAATCAGCATGTTAAAATTCTGATCTATATTTTTAAAAAAGGATGTCACAATCGCAGCATTTTTCTCCTCCTGAATTTCCAATTTAATTCTATTCTGATGTTGTTGTATCAGCAACAAAATATGAATAAGAAGGTTAGAAATCATCTCATATTTACAATTTGAAACAGAAGTGGCTTCGGCGAAGATTTCCTCGCAAATTTTCTCAAATTCACTGAAATATTTTTGATTTAGAAAATAATTAAATGCATTTATATTGTTCTTAAATGGAATATCATCAATACCTTGGGGAAAATATTTTTCAAAGAAAACCTCGGTAAATGAAATACTATATCCAATGGGTGATTCTGTCCAGCCACTTGAAAAATAAACATCAGGTTGTTTCATAAATACATGTTGAGGACCAAGTTCATAAATATGATCGCCTACAACAAAAGTGCCTTTGCCGCCTTGTACTATGGTTAAAGTATAGTAATCAGGTCTATAGATTGGAGTAAGATAGGGCATTTTTAGTCCCATATCATGTAATTTTATAATGGCAAATTCATCACTGTCAATATAAGAAAAGACAGGTAAATTCATAAAAGCCAATATATCTTTAAACTTTTTTAAGGACGTTAGTTCCGGTTTCATATTGTTACCTGTTTGATTCGCGTTAGCTAAAATTAACTATGCGAGTAAATTTAGTTAAATAGTAAAAAAAAACAGAGTAATAGATTACTTTATTTTAAAATAGTAACCAATAAGTTCGCGAAAAATCAATTGAATTTTAAATTTATTAATGATAGCAAAGACAAATGATACCTGTTCTTTATTAGTCAATTAGTGGGGTTACCTTTAATTTGCTTCACATACATTTAGTCTCAATCCTTTTACCTACTAATATCAATTCAAGTCAATATGCTTTTTAGCTATTAAATATTTTTTTTTTAGAAAATGATACTAAAAAAGTAGAGAGGCTGAAATTTCTTCCAGCCTCTCTGCTTTTATTATATTTAAAAAATCTTTTTTAACTCAATTCCATTTAAAATAGTTTTACCTGTTTTTTTCCTGAAATCAATATGAATACCTTTTCCCTTTTTTACATAAACTGTTGTTTTCATATTGACTGCTTTTTCGGGTTCCAAATAATTATTATTTCCGAAATTTTCCAGAAATAGTTCATTATTAATCAGGACATCAAAATTTCGAAAAGCCTTTTCTTCCTTCTGATTTTTCTCAACTAAATTATATGCCAAAGCTTCCCTGGTGTTTCCTGTTATAAATTCAGCAAAATAAAATGTTAGTTCGTATTTTCCATCGGGAACATCAAAATTAAATGCTTCTATATCTTCTCTTTGGGTTTGATAAATAGGATCATTTTCCGTCCCTATTATCAATTTATTGGTTCCATATGGAATAGAAGGATTTCCGGGCAACTTATAAACGTTACCACCAACATAACCCCAGCTCCCCTTTTGATAAGGCTGTTCCGGAAGCCAATTTTGATGTGTTAATTCATCTGTATATTCTCTTTTGTCTCCTAAACTTATCCGAATGCTTTCAAAAGGAAATTTGCTACTGTTTAAATTTGGAGCATAAATCGTAAAATGAATTGATGCAAAATCTTTAATATTTTCGTTTGCTGCCGAAAATGCTTCAACTAAATTAGTACCATTTTTAAACGGAACATTAAAAATAGTAGAACCTTCTTTAACGGGTTGACTTCCTAAATTTTGTCCGTTTATTTTTAGTGTAACTTCAGCTTCATTTGAGAAAACTTCCAGATTTTCATAATAAACATTCTCATTTTCAGAAGTTAAAATCCCGGAACGATTCACCCAATTTTTAGATCCAATACTCACAATAGGTTTTTTTGATAATCTTGCCTGATAAAAATAATAAGCATCTTTCGGAATTCTGTCCCACGAAATTATGCCCTTATTATTCATATGCGGCCAGCTTTCTGCACGCCCTTCCGAATTAAATTCAACCAGATTCCAAATTGTTCCTCCGGCAACATAATCCAGATTCTCAATTGCATTTAGATAATGTTTATGATACAGCATCGCATAATCCATCGTTTTATCAAATCTTTCTGGATTTTTAGTACGCATTCTTCTGTCTGCATCAGCGCCAAACTCTGTTATTACCATTGGTTTTTCCGGTAATAATTTATGGTGTTTTTCTAAAAATGTTTCCAGACCTGCAAATGTGCCGCTGTACCAGCCAGGATATAAATTCCAACCTACAACCATCGGGATTTTTGTCAAACCTACTCTATTATACAGATCAAAATCGCCATGGTTTGGAAGCATGGTATATCGCGTAGGATCTTCTTGTCTTGTTACATCTTCCAGTTTTTGAGCCAATTCCGCGACATGTTGGTAATACAATTTTCTTTCTTCAGACTTTTGGTCATATCTCGGACGTAATAATATTTCATTCATATAAGCCCAAACAATAATACTTGGATGATTGAAGTTTTGGCGAATCATTTCTTTTTGCATTTGCAGGCTATTTGCCTCAAAAACTGGAGTTTCTGTAATTCTGTTTACTTCAGGAGTTTCAACCATAGCCAATAATCCCAATCGGTCACAGGCTTCTAAAACCGATTGATCTTGTGGATAATGTGCCACACGAACAAAGTTACCGCCCATATCTTTTATTAATTGCATATCGTTTTCGGCTAATGCATCTGGCAACGCGTTAGCTAAATCTTTATAATCCTGATGACGATTTGCACCAATTAATTTTGTTGGTTTTCCATTCAAAATAAAACCTTTATCAGCAGTAAATTCAAACCATCTGAATCCGACAGGTGCAGAAAATTGATCCAGTTGTTCTTTCGTTTTTTTATCTGAAATTATGGAAACCAATTTATATAAATACGGATTTTCAGGAGACCATAAATTCGCATTCTGAATTGCAGTTGAAAGCTGTTTAAAATCAATTTTTGAATTTGCTTTTATCTTTAAATCAGAAATTACACTTGCAATTTCTTTATTCTCTGCATTGTATAAAATTGTTGTTATTTTTATTTCCTTTGATAAATTCGATTTGTTTTCAACCATTCCCTTTATCTGAAATTTTGCAGATGAAGCTGAAACATCCGGCGTAGTAACAAAAACTCCATCTGAAGCCAAATTATCATTATCGAAATGAACTTCGTTTGAAGCAATCAAATAAACATCGCGATAAATACCTCCATAAAAAGTAAAATCGGCCTCCAACGGCGGAATATCTTCATTGTGGCTATTATCAACTTTAATTACAATTTCATTGCCTTTATCAGGGTTTTCAAACTGCAGAAATTCATTTATAGGGAAACTAAATGCAGTATAACTACCAATATGTGAACCAACTTTTTTTCCGTTAATATATACTTCTGTAGTTTGACTTGCTCCTTCAAAATAGAGGTAAACAGCTTTATTTTTCCAACTCGAATTTACAAAAAGTGTTTTTTTATACCATCCTTCTCCTCTGTAATATCCCCACTGATCATCCATCACATCCTGAGTGTTCCAGCTGTGCGGCAGGTTTACTTCTTGCCAATCCAGATTTTTTTCTTTTTCTGAATCCATGACAGTAACTTTTCCTTTATGAAATTGCCAATTCGAATTTATGGATTGCTTTATTTTTTCCTGCCCCAGCATTGCGTTGAAAAACAGCAGTGTAAAAATTAAGATAATCTTGTTTTGAATCATTTTTATTTTGATTTAAATTAAAAGTATTAAGGTATATGATTTAAAAAATCCACTCTAGTGATATATAAAGTGGATTTTTTAAGTTCATAATTATAGTGCTTCAAGCCTTTAAAAAGTGTTTATTCAGCAAAATAAAGAAAAAAAATATATGAATATGGAAATTATTTTAACAAAAAAACAGAGCATTGTGATTTTGCACTTTGTTTTTTTTGATCTATTTACTGATCGTGAATTATGAAAATATCTGTTACTAAATATGCAGAAATTAAAGATTTATAAGATTGGGCATTCTTGTAAAAATAAAAAGTGTTCGATAATCGAACACTTTTATTTTGTAATGAATATTAAACTATTCTAACCTCATTTATACAGCGTTATTGTATCAGTCAGGTTTTCTCTATTTATAAAAGCTTTAATATATTCTTGCACTTCATTAGTACTTTCAACTGGCGTTTCAAATGAATTAATATGAAATTCATCGTCCTGATCCATAATATGTATTATTTCTGTATAGCCTTTAGATATTAAACTCCCTTTCAATTTAATTATATTCAACTGTTGCTGACCATTTAATTCCTTTCGAACTTTTAATTGTATAGCTTTTTCCATAATAAATATTTTAAATTAATAAGCCGTTAATTAATTTCAAATATAAATATTATTATTTTGAACTGCATGTTAAAAAACAACCATAAAACATTACTTATCAACACTTTAATAACATTTTATAAAATAGTAATTTATTATTTTTGATCAGTATGAATGACTTTTTTAAAAACGATAACATTAAAATATCAAATAATAGACAAGTCATAGGAAGACAAGATCATTATTTCAATATGATTTAATTCCACAGGTAATATTAAATATTATAAAAAAACACATTAGAATTTCAAGATAAAGTGCCTTTCTGGAAAGGCACTTTCGAATTACAATGTGATAGAAACTTTATTTTTAAAATTTCTGTTCTCTTCCCATAAATCAGTTTCCCAATTGGCAAGCTGGGTTCCTAATGTGTAAGTACTTCTTAAGAATTCTAATAATTTGGCTTCCGGATTTTCAGCATTTTGAACTGCGGTGTAAGGAAGAATAAATTGTCCCAAAGATTCATTATAGAATGCTTCTTCGGGCATTACTTTAATATTTTTATATCCAAGCGGTTCAGGATATAAATAACAATAAAAAGCGGCTTCCGGATAAATTTCTGTACCAGTCCAAAAACCAAAATCGCTCACTTCGTGACTAAATGCATCTTGCAATACCCAATCTGGCAATCCTGGAATTTTTCCGGGATGTTTTGGCGCTTTTTGGCCAGAGAAAAAAGCGAGTGATAAATCAAATCCGCCCCAAAAGAAATGTATTGGACTGCTTTTACCGATAAAATCTCTTCTAAAAACCATAAAAACATCTTGTATAGAAGATAATGCTTCATGAAATTTTTCTGCCTGAAAATTGTCGTATGTTTTATGAACTGTGTCAAGCTCAAATGGAATTGGGTTTTCAATTTCGGAAGGCGTTGTCATGATTTCAATTTTTATTTCAAGCTCATTTAACTTTTCAAAAATGAGTTTATAAAAATCAGCCACATTTAAATGATGCAAATCAAAATTTCTAATTTCTCCTAAACTGGTAACGATTCTCAATTGATGGGATAAAAAATCAAGATCAATCTGAAAATCTTTATTGATGTAGGGAATATTCTGTGTGCTTAATCCTGTTGGCGTAATATGAAGTGTGCTGTTCCAGGAATGGTTTGCCCAGGGCAATGTTGCTAATTTTATTTTTCCGAGAATTTGTGTCCACAATTGAATCGTTTCGTACGTTGGTTTGCCTTTTTCATAAGAAAGTATTGGCCATGATTTTTTCATAATATATTATTTAAATGTTTGCATTATATTATTCAGAAAGAGCAATAACTGCTTTGGTCAGCAATCCATCTTCTTTCATAAATTCCCTGAGAATACTAAAATGATCTGCCCCGGAAATAATTAGTGAATTGCCTTTGTTTCCTGCCTTTTGCCAGGCTTCGAGATAGTTTGAAGATTGTGTTTTAAAAGCTGCAGTTTCCTTTTCTCCCCAGGCAATAATTAATGGGATTTCACTCGGAACAATTAATCGAATTGGACTTGAAGAAAGAATTTGTTCTGCCGTAATACGCACTGAGGGTTGTACAAAAGTGTGTGAAACAGGATCGAGATCAAAAAGTCCGCTTACGGCCAAAATCCCTTTAATCGTATTTTGGGCCAATCCATAATCTAACCAATTTGTTGTGGCCGACATGGCTGCAAGATGTCCTCCGGCTGAATGTCCTGCAACAAATATTCGTTTCGGATTTCCATTAAATCCTGAAATGTTCTGACTTGTCCACGCTATCGTAGCTCTTATTTGTCGTACCATTTCCGGGATGCTCACTTTTGGTGCGAGATCATAATTGACAATTACAACTGTAAAATTAGCTTTAGCAGCACCTAACGCTACAAAATCATAATCATCTCCCAAGCCAATTTTCCAATAACCGCCATGAATAAAAATTAAGACTGGTGCGCCGGCTTCTTTAGCAGGATAAACGGTTAGCCTTTCCATTAAAGTCGGACCGTAAGCAACTACTATTCTTTCTTTTAGAATTTTGCGCGCTTCTATGCTATTGCTAATAAATTCGTTAATATATTCCGGAAAATTGGGCACGGCTTTTTCAACATCGTATTCGGCATCAAGCTGTTCTTGTGTTGAAAATTGACCATAAAAAGGACTGGCCGGAAAGTTAATTTCCAGTGAAGAGTGGTTATACTTTTCCATGATTTTAAGAGATTAAATAGTTTGTGCTGCTTATTTAGCTTTTGTGAAAGCTATTTTAATTTTTATCTGAAGTTTTAAAATTGAAATTCTTATAAAATGATATCATGCTGTGGTTGAGTAAATTCAGGCAGATTATCTTCTGCTAAAATTTCTCTAAGGTCAATTTCTATGATTTTACAGATTTTAGAAATGGGTACATCATTGGCATTTCCTTCAAAAGGATTTTCAGTACTTTCTCCAACTTGTCCTAACGATGTATACATCCAGGAAATAATTACACTAAACGGAATAACAAACCAAACCATATTGCCGTGCATAATTCCATTGATGCTTTCATTTAATTTATCAAATTCTTTTAATAATCCAAAAGGCAACAGTATACAAAACAACTGAACCAATAAAGTATTTATAATGGCATATTGTCTCGGATATGGAGAATCTTTCAATTGTTCGCTTCTGCTTTGTTGTGTAAAAAAGTCTTTTATTGTTCTTTGAAAATCAACAAACTGAAGTACAACAATTTCCTGATTATCATAAAGTTCTTTTAACGTTTTGCTTTGCATTGCCATAATTTGCGTGGCTTTATTTTTTGCTTTTAGAATTTGTTCTAATTCTGTCGGAGAAAGAAATTTAGACAATTCATCTTTAAAACTAATTTCATTTTCCGGTATGACATAATAATATTGCTGATATTCAGCATTGTGCTTTCTTCTTGTTGTTTCCCAAACACGATACGATCGCATTTCATAACGCAATGCCGTTAGCCATGCCATATGACGATAAATGAGCAATTTTGATTTTTCAGAATTGGTTATAAAATCCCGGCTTATAATTCCCCACGATCGGCTTGTGCTTAAAATTTGTGTCCAGATTTGTTGTGCTTCCAGCGTTCTGTTGTAGGTCTGGGTATTTTTAAAACCAACTATAAAAGCTGTCGCTGTTCCTAATAAAGCAACAACTGTCCAGGAAATTCCCAACCATTTTAATTCAAAACATTCATATAAAACCGTTGGTATTATACTCATTATCACTAATAAGTAAATACTTTTTCTTGTCCAGATAATAAATTCTAAAAGCTTATATGATTTACCTGTGTACATTTTATCCTACTTTAAAACTGATTTACAAATAGATTTAATTGAAAAATAAGCATGTCTATTATTTTTAGACATGCTTATTCTTGTTTTAAGCTACGGGAACTGACATACGAACCTCTACAATTGCTCCATATTGGATAATTGGACAAGCTTCTGCTATTTTAACTGCTTCGTCGTAATCATTAGATCTAATAAGAAATAAACCTCCTATTGATTCTTTTCCGTGTCCATAAGGACCAGAAGTAATATGATTTCCCATTTTGGTATGTTTAATCACTCTTCCATCTAAGTCCCAACGTTTTGGCGGCGCTACCAATTTGTCCTGAGCTGCAATTCCTGCAATCCATTCCTGATATGGTTTAATCGCTTCTTTCATTTGGTCTGGAGTTGGTACTGGGTTTTCGCTTGTTAGGTCTCTGTGGACCACTACTAAAAATTCTTGCATAATAATTGTATTTAAAGGTTTGTAAATTGTTTATTATTTAAAATATCGAAGAATAATCTTCGTCTTCATTTTCTTCAAAAGGCTGTTCTTTCATATGAAGTGTTTCATCCAGCAATTCGCTTCCGTCAGTTGAATCATGATGATGCACTTCTGCCTCACTTCCTGGTTCAATAATGTAACTTGTTGTTTTCGACAAGCCGATTAATCTAAAAAAATTGATAATTTTCATGGCTCATTTTTTAATTGTTAATTATGAATTATTAATTGCTTAAAAAACTGGTTTAATAACTTTTCTGGTTTCGCCTTCCATTTCGATAAAACCCATTTTTCCGTTTTTATAATTTTCGGCAGCATTTAGCAAAGCTTCTTCAGAATCCATTACCATAGCGCCTTTAGAAAATAATTGTTCGTGTAACGGTTTGCCCGAAATGAACAATAATTGACAATTTGTGATTCCGATGAATTTTAATGGCTCCTCAAAATCAGATTCAGCCATTGAAATTATCATTCCTTCTTCGAGTTCAATCGTGGTTTGGTTTGTCATAAAATCAAAATAACCTTCAATGGCAAAAACGGTTCCCGACCATTGTGCCGGAAGCTGGTGCGAAAACTCTTTTCCTGCTTCCAGAAAAATATGCAACATGGTAAGTTCTTCCGGAGTTTCTATTTTATTTACTACAGATCCTGTTTCACCACAAACTATTCTTACTCGAACACCTTCTTCTTTTATTTCAGGAATTTCAGATTTGTCGATAAAAACACTTTTCGGGTCTTCTTGTTTTTTATTGGCTGGAATATTTACGAACAATTGTAAGCCTTCAACAGTTGCGCCGTCCGGAACAGGAAATTCTGAATGTACAACACCTTTTCCGGCGTATGTCCAAAGCAAACTTCCAGGGGTAATTACGATATTATTTCCACGGGAATCGACACTATGATAAGGAGCTGAATCTTCAAAAACATAACTGATAGCCGACATTCCGGCGTGAGGATGTGGTCCGAAAATATCATGTTTTAACTCAAAATGATCAAATCCAATGATGGGATCCATAAGTCCGTCAAAATCTTTTGCTCTTGCTTTTCTTGCAAAAAATTGTTCATCTCCCTGCACTTCGGGCGTGATTACTGTTGATAGTACTAATTTGTTCATAATAATTCATTTAAAGGTTTAAAATTGCACCGCTGCCCATTGATTTGCCGTGTTGTTGATCAGATTTTCACAATTATTACGCTGACGTAGGATTTTAATGTGTACGAACGGGTGGAAAGTACACTCCCATTACAACCGCCTCGACAAACTGCCTACCCGTCATCTTCGTTTCAACGGGCATCGAAGCCATTTATATTTTGATTATGCTCTTTGAGGACGGTTAGGAAACCATTCTTCAAAAGTGATGTTCCCTAGTTTTGCCGTATCAGCGGGAACAAGCGTAAGTTCTTTTAGAGGCGCTCCAAAGTATAGGGCACTTTCGTCTGAAATAACTTTAAGAGAGTCGTTTGTTTTTGTCAAATAAGTTTGAAGAAGTTCTGATAGTTTAAAACGTTCCGGTCCTCCAATTTCGACAATTCCGTTTGATGGATTTCCTAGTGCAAGTTCTACAACTATTGATGCGACATCTTCTGATGCGATTGGTTGAATTTTTGCCGGAGAAATAGTAACACTTCCGCCTTCATGTGCAGATGCTACAATTCCGCCAAGGAATTCCATAAATTGTGTAGAATGAATAATCGTAAAAGGTACTCCCGCTTTTCTGATTAGATTTTCCTGAGCCTGTTTAGCTCTAAAATAACCACTTTCCTGTAAACGATCTGTTCCTACTACAGAAAGTGCAATATGATGTTTTACACCTGCATTAATTTCTGCTGCTAATAAATTTCTTCCTGAAGTTTCAAAAAACTCCAAAACTTCTTTGTCTGCAAATGATGGTGAATTAGCTAAATCAATTACGATATCTGTGTTCGTTACCGCTTCTGCAAGTCCTTCACCTGTAATGGTATTAATACCTGTAGAAGGTGCTGCTGATATTACGTTGTGTCCCTGATCACGTAATTTGTTTACTACTTTTGTTCCAATTAATCCTGTTCCGCCAATTACTAAAATTTTCATGATGTGTGTTTTTAAATGTTATGATTTCGTTGTCATTTTCATTTAGTAATAGCCAATTTGTGTGCCATCCATTTAAAATACTACAAATAAATTAGTTACATCAAAAGTTATATTTAGAATTTCCTCTTATAAAGGGAAATCATTTCGACTTTCACTTTATATAGTGAAAACCAGAAATAAAGTATTGGATTATTATTTAAAAATGACTTTAAACAAAAATGCCCATTACTTTTTTTATAAGTAATGGGCATTTTGTTTTGAAGAATAAATAATTTAAAAATATTCTGACTTCGTTATTGAGAGTTTTTTCATTTTAGAATGCAATGTATTTCCCGGAATATCAAGAACTTCGGCTGCACCCCCTGCACCGGAAATTTTTCCGTTGCATCTTTTTAAGGCACTAATAATAAAAAGACGTTCCATTTCTTCCAACGATTTACTAAAGATGTTTTCTTCGGCATCGTTTTTATCTGTTTTTTTAGGAAGATAAACTTCGCGCAAGATATTATCTGTAGTCATAAGTACGCTTCTTTCAATAAGATGTTCTAGTTCACGTACATTTCCAGGCCATAAATAACTGTGTAATTGCTGCATGGCTTTTGGTGCAATACGGCTTATATTTTTTCCATTGTTTTTATTGTATTTGGCAAGAAAGAAATTAGAAAGAGCTTCTACATCTTCCATTCTCTCACGAAGTGCGGGCAAATAAATTGGAAAAACATTTAACCTGTAAAAAAGATCTGAGCGAAATTTTCCGGCTTCTACTTCTTCTTCCAGATTACGATTTGTCGCTGCAATTATTCTCACGTCAACTTTTATAGTATCTTTTCCTCCAACACGTTCTAGTTCACGCTCCTGAATAACGCGCAATAATTTTACCTGTGCTTCGAGCGGCATCTCACCTATTTCGTCAAGAAATAAAGTGCTGTTATTGGCTAATTCGAATTTCCCAATTCTCCTTTCTGTTGCTCCCGTAAAAGCTCCTTTTTCATGACCAAACAATTCACTTTCGATTAAGTTTGCAGGCATTGCGGCACAATTTACTTTAATCATCAATTTATCTTTTCGGTGCGAAGCATTATGAATAGCTCTCGCAATCAATTCCTTACCGGTTCCTGTTTCACCAAGAATTAAAACCGTCGAATTAGATTCGGCAACTAACGACATTAAGTGATATACTTTCTGCATTTGTTTTCCGCTTCCTATAATTTCGGTAAAATTGTAAATGTTTTTGATTTGTTCTTTCAAATAAACATTTTCATGTTCCAGTTGCTGTTTATACAAAAGAAGCTTTTCATTTGCCTGAATATTAGCAATCGCTACTGATATTTGTGAACAAATTCCTTTTAGAATCGATGGATCTAGTTTGTCTGCCAATAACCACATGGTGGCAATATTCGAATTTCCTACTTTTAATAAAGCTCCATAAGCATTTTCAAAACCGACTTTTTTCCAAAGTTGTGCAAAACCAGAATTGGTAAGTCGTAATTCTTCTTCAACATTAAAAATAACTGCACTATTACTTTTGATAACCTGTGCGGTATAAGGTTCGTGAATATCGAGTTTTACGGCTGCCATGTTATCAAAATCTATTTCAGCTTTTTCAAACAAAGTTTTATCAAACATATACGGGCTTAATCCTATTCCGTCATCATCAAAAACATTAAGCATTGCCAACTTGGTATCCAGAAGATCACGGAGCACATTAATTATCGCATTTTGCAAATCTTCCTTGGTTCGTACTCCTGCTATTTCATTGCTAAATTGCAGTAAAACAAACTGTTGATTATTTTTATTTTCTAAGGATTCATTAGCTATAATATTTGACATTGCCGTAGAAATTTGCGAACAAATACCCTGCAGCAACGAAATATTAATTTCTTCAATCGCAAGCCATAAAATTCCTAAGACAACTTCGCCATTACGAAGCGCAATACCTACCATTCTTGTAAATCCCATTTCTTTCCAAAAAAAGAGGTATTGAGACGTTATTCCTCGGGCAATTTCGATGTCAGTATTAAACAGCAACGGAATGTAACTATCGAGTACTCTATTTTGAAGTCCATCATTTATAGGAAATTTTGATTGCAGTATTTCATTTAAAACGGGATGATCGGCTGTAGTAATATCTTCGTCATAAATGTAAGGACTGAGTGAAATGCCGTCATCGTTTAATTTTCGGATTACATATCCACGAAGCGGATTTATTTTTTTTAATGCAGTGCGAACTGCAATTGCCAAATCTTCTTTATTTCTAACTTCTGAAATATCATTACTTAAATCAAGCAAAAATGACTTTTCTTTTTCCTTCTTCTCCAGTTCTTCATTTTTAATAATATTAGAAACCGCAATTGAAAGCTGTGGTGCAATACCTTTTAGAATGCTTCTAAAATCTTTTGTAAAACTGTCAGTTCTATCAGAATACGTGTGTAAAAAACCAAGTGGTTTATCTTCAATCCATAAAGTGGTCATTAATATTTCCCTAATACCGCCTTCGTAACTCACTTGCAAAAATGAAGGGCTGTTGGGTTCATCCTTAACATCTTCCAATAAAAAAGATATAGGGCTATCAGAAGCCAGAACTGTCTTTATAAAAGGTTCGTGTATTGTAAAGTGTGTTTTTTGTAATTTGGCATACGCTGTTGGTTCTAAAATATTATCAGTAGCCTTATCGAGCAAAAATCCCATATAAGTCTCGTCTTTATGATCTATCACAGTAACCACAGTATGCGTAAAATAGTAAAGGCTTTTTAACCTTTTAGACAATAAAAAAATCAAATCTTTCTTTTCTCTGACCTTAGTAATGTCTTTTCCTAATTCCAATAAAATGTTTCTCTCGAATTCAAGAAAATCTTTCTCCGATTTTATACCAGAATTTTCTATATGATCGGACAGCGGATCATCAATTGAATCATCATTTTTTCTTTTTTTCATTTTTGTTGCCTGCTTTTATATAAAAATCAAGCAGTAGCTTTCTTTTTATACCAAATTTCTCGAATGCTATAAATATAATCAATATAGAGCAAAGATTAAAATTGACTTTTCCAGCTACGAGCTGCTACATATTTAATATCTTTTGCAAATTATAATAACTTAATATTATGATTTTCAGCTGTAAATATCAAAAATATTGACATGACATTTTCGGTTTGATATTAAATTATTTAACTTTGAATTATTAAAAAAACAGTTATAATATTCATTTTTAACGAGTTAAATATTAAAATAATTACTTACTATAAAATGTCTTAAAATTGGCATCTTAAATTTCGTGTCAACATCATGAAGCACTAGATAAAAAATTAATTATATGGAGATTTTACCTTCCGCTAATTTAGCGCCATACATAAAAAATTATACTATTGTTACGATTAACAAACATCTGGAAAACGAGGTGTTTTACCCCAGTGGATATGTAGACTTTATAATTAATATCTCTGAAGGTGCAGCTGCTACTATTATCAACGGCAAACGAAAAGATACACCAGCGATAGAGCTATTAGGACATCTCACCCTTCCAACTCGACTTACAGTAGCAGAGGGCACTTCAATACTAATCGCACGTATTTATCCGCATGCCAGTGCATTATTCTTTTCCGATCCTCTCTCTGAATTCACTAACTATGCAACCGATATGTACGATGTAGCATTGAATGAAAGTAGGGAATTATACAATCGCATCATGGAAGTTAATAAACTCAGCGCCAAAATCATGGTTTTAGAAAACTACTTTCTTCAACAACTGAAAAAAAATGAAACCCGATTAAAGAAAATATTAATGGTTAAGTCTCTCAATCAGCAACTTGTTTTCGATCATTATCATACATTAAATTTACCTTTACTGTCTCGTAATTCGGGATTATCGGAAAGATATATACAAAAACTTTATCTTGCTAATATTGGTGTCAGTCCTTCAGCCTTTACTTCACTAATGCGGTTTAACAAGAGCTTGCAATTGGTACTTAACACCTCGCAATCGTTAACCGAGATTGCTTACGATTGCGGGTATTATGATCAAGCTCATTTTATTAAAGAATTCAGAAAGTTTACAGGTATCATTCCTTCTGCATCCAGAAGTTCACTGATAAAAAATGGCATAGATTTTCAACAGGCTGTAAACATTGGTTTCTAGCTTTATTTCGGCAAATGGTTGCTGCTAAACATATCCCGATACATCTTCCAGCCATCTTTTGTATTCTTCCAGATAACAATCACCTTTCCATCATCCAGCTTTTTACCTTCTAAATCTGTCATCTCATAATAACTTTCCTCAGTTACATACGTTTTACCATCCCCATACAGGTTTTGGATAGAAAATTTAACATGTACCTTTGGTCCCCCTTTAAAGAATGAGGCCATTTCAGTACTTCCGCATAAGGGTGCAGCATTTGGAGGAAACAGGCAGGCGTCATCGGTATACCTGGTAAGGATAGATCCATCATTTTTGTTTGCGAGGTCTGCATAGATCTCATTGCTGGCTTCTATAGCTTTTCTTGCAGCCTTTAATCCAGAATCTGTTGTTTGAGCGTTACACCAAAAGGTAAACATCAATAACACTTTTAAAATAAGTTCTTTTTTCATGATTTTAATTTTTATACAAACAAAGTAAGTCGTTCCTGCAGGCAAAAAATTGTAAAATTACGAACAGCTGTTATTTCAAAACCTTATAAAAATCAAAGTACAATTTTGATAAAATTCTTCAGGATACAACAGGATGCATACGAAGCTATATTTATTTATTTTTGAAATTAACAATCAAAAAAACAATTAGTTAAAGAACTATAACTAATCATAATCTAAACTAATTTCAGAAATCAATAGAATGTGCCATTATTAGAAAAAGGTGGCATCAGACACTCTTCTATACTGGTAATTTTATAACAAAAGAAAAATATGTATTCCAATAAATTGACTTTTTCATTATTAAGTATTTTGCTTCTATGTAGTTTCAATCTTTTTAGTCAGGTTACACTCCCAAAAATTTTGGGACACAATATGGTTTTACAACAACTAAAAGATATACCCGTTTGGGGAAATGCAAATCCAGGCGAAAAAATATCTGTAGATTTTGCCGGACAAAATAAAACAACATTTGCTGACAACTCTGGCAAATGGTCAGTGAAACTTAAGCCTATGAAAGCATCATTTACACCACACGAAATGATCATAAAAGGAACAAATACAATTATTCTGAAAAACATATTGATCGGAGAAGTCTGGCTTTGCTCAGGCCAGTCAAACATGGAATATGCCATGCGAAAATACAGTAAATTCGAATCAGCGGTGAAGGGCAACAAACCACCAGAAGATGATTTAAATACTGCCAATAATTCTAATATCCGTATTTTTCTGGATCGTCGAAAATATATGGATCCAAGTCCAGAACATTTGGGCTGGGATGCCGCAATAGGAAAACCACTAGTTGATTTTTCGGCTGTAGGTTATTATTTTGCAAAAGACTTGTACTCAAAATTACATGTTCCCATCGGAATGATTTCTGCGGCAGTGCCCGGCAGTAGGATTGAACCCTGGATTGAGGCTTCAAAAATGGAAATATCACCTAAAATGAAAAATGGAAAAACACTAGATAAACTTAGCGCTGATGGCGGTGATCCTGGTAAATTTTACGATACGATGATACAACCACTAATTCCTTTTGCATTAAAAGGATTTCTATGGTATCAAGGAGAATCTAATTGTTTTCTAAATGAAAACATTCGTTATGCCTATAAATTTAAAACACTGATACAAAGTTGGCGAAGCGACTGGAACGATAAAAACCTTCCTTTTTACTTTGTTCAAATTGCTCCCTACGCTTATTCTACTACTAAAGATGATCGTCTTCATAGTTCCGAAAATCTTCCCGAATTCTGGGAATCACAACGACTTGCCCTGCATTTGAAAAATACCAGTACAATTGCGATTACCGATTTAGTAGATAGTATCGCAGATCTGCATCCAGGATACAAATGGGAAGTGGGCCGCCGATTGAGTCTTGTTGCCGCAAATAAGGCTTACGGGCAAAAAAGTATTGTTTGTTCCGGACCAGTCTATAAAAAAATGAAAACCGTAGACCACACTATTGTAATCACTTTTTCAAATACAGGAAGTGGTTTGGCAAGCCGTGACGGAAAACCACTTAGCTGGTTCAGCATTGCTGGAAAAGATGGGAAATTTAACCCGGCTCAAGCAGAAATAAAAGACAATAAAATAATTCTTTTTACACCTGAAGTTCCGCATCCCGTTTCTGTTCGTTTTGGCTGGAACGAAACCGCACGATCCAATTTCATAAACAAAGAAGGATTTCCTGCTGTTCCTTTCAGGACAGATAATCCGTGGGACAACCTTTTTTAATCAGACCAATATATAATAAGAAGAAGAAATATATACTTTTCCGTAACAGTATGTGTTAGGATCTAAATCACTTTAGTTTTGGCTTAAGCAAATAAGAATTGTACTCTAGAAACATGTATAACATTACAAGTCAAAGTCATCTAAAATTACAGAAGTGCTAAGAATATTAAATAATAGCAATAATAAGTATAGTATTTTTTAACGCATAAAAAAAGGTCAATTAGCATTAATTAGCTAATTGACCTTTTTAGTACTCAGAGCGGGACTTGAACCCGCACGAACATTGCTGTTCACTGGATTTTAAGTCCAGCGTGTCTACCAAT
>NZ_JBXARK010000016.1:0-11024 GCF_058808175.1 Flavobacterium sp. GW821-FHT11G01
AACTTTTTGTTTTGCCATTATTGATTTTTACTACAGATATATTTGTTGTGTATTTTTAAACACATAGAAACATAGATGAAATTGGAATAAAAAGAGTTTTAAAAAAAAACTAGTTTTTAACACATAGTTCTATGTTTTTTTAAATAAATGAAATGTTTTTAACCACAAAACAAATCTATGTTTCTATGTGTTAAAAAATGTTCTTTATTTTGCCTTAATAGGTTTGATTTTCAACGAATACTTTTGAATTGAATAATTCTTCAATTTTATTGTGACGATAATCAAAAATGGTTTTTAGTTTACTTCTTACAACCAGTCTATTCATTATTCGGCCTAAGTAACCTAATGGAAGGGCATAATGTACAATGTCAGTCATTTTTGTTCCATCTTCTGTAGGTTCAAAAAAATGTTTGTGGTGCCATAAAGTATACGGCCCAAAACGCTGTTCGTCTATGAAATATTGATTTTCTTTTGAAACTGTGATGATTGTAACCCAATTAATTTTAATGCCTAAAAGAGGTTTTAAAGTATACGTAATAATTTGCCCGGGATACATTCGTTTGCCATCAAAATCCTGTATTTCAAAACTCATATTGTCAAGCGTTATGGTTTGAAGATTTTTTGGACTAGAGAAAAAGTTCCAGCATTCTTCGACACTGGTATTGACATGTTGAACGGTTTCTATTTTGTATACTTTCATAAAATCAATTTATATTTTATAATATTTAAAAGGAACAAATAACATTCCGAAACATTCTCCTTCTTCTTTCCCTAAATGTTTATGATGTATTTTATGTGCTTTTCGTAACCCGATGAGGTATTTGTTTTTGGTATTTTTAAACCATTTAAAACGCTGATGAATCAAAACGTCGTGAATTAAGAAATAACATACGCCATATAAAGTTACACCACAGGCAATGAAAAACAAATAATTGAATCCGCCCTGAACACCAAAATAAAAAAGAATAATACTCGGAATCGCAAAAATGACAAAAAATATGTCGTTGCGCTCAAAAGTGTGATCGTATTTTGGTTGATGATGATCTGCATGAAAATACCACATTAATCCGTGCATAATGTACTTATGCGTGAGCCAGGTAACACATTCCATAAACAAAAAAACACCTAAAAAGATTAAGAAAGAAATCATTTTGTATTTGTTGAAATATTAAAGTTGCAATTAAAATGACTGAAATTTTAACTTAAAAATATAAAAGATTGACTCTATAAATTATCAGACTAATTTTAGCTTGTAAGTTACAAAAGATTGGGCTAAAAGTCCCGCTTTTGTGTAATTTGAAACTCTTATTCTTGAATTTCCAATTTCATAATAAGGCGTATTTTTTAATTTCTTGAGTAACTTTTTGTAATAAATATATGCCGTATAGACGCCAAATTTTGCTTCGATAGGAAGTTTTACAATTCCCTGATAGGCAATTTTAAAATCTTCTTCGATTTCTTTGATGATGACTGTTTTAGCATTTTCATCAAAAGATTTTAAATCGACTCCCGGGAAATAATTTCGATTTAAAACTAAATTATCGTCTTTTAAATCTCTGAGAAAATTTACTTTCTGAAAAGCCGAACCTAATCGCATCGCTTCCTGTTTCAGTTGTTCGTATTTCTGATTGTTTCCTTTAACAAAAACCTTTAAACACATTAAGCCAACAACATCGGCCGAACCATAAATGTAATCTTCGTATTCAGTTTGTGTGTTATAAGTTGATTTTACAAGATCGAGCTTCATGCTTTTTAAAAATGCCTGAATTAAATCATCACTTATATTATATTGTTTTACAGTATGCTGAAAAGAGTTTAAAATAGGGTTGAGGCTAATGCCCTTTTCCATGGCTTTGTAATATTCTTTCTCAAAATCATTGATGAGGTTTTCTTTGTCGTAATCGTGAAAAGAATCGACAATTTCATCAGCAAAACGAACAAAACCGTATATACTGTAGATGCCATCCCGTATACTTGGAGAAAGCATCTTTACCGCAAGCGAAAAGGAAGTACTGTAATTTTGAGTTACCAATTTGCTGCATTTTATAGAAACTGTGTCAAAAAGTGATTTCATCTTTTTTAGATCTTAGAGATTTATGAATTAACTCAGCTGCTAATTTCCCTGAAATTAAAGCAGGCGGAACTCCGGGGCCAGGAACGGTTAATTGTCCTGTAAAATATAAATTACGAACTTTTTTACTTTTTAGTTTTGGTCTTAAGAAAGCGGTTTGTAATAAAGTATTGGCCATTCCATATGCATTTCCTTTGTAAGCATTATAATCTGTTACAAAATCATTTTTGCAGAAGGATCTTTTAAATATAATACTATTTCTAATTGTTTGCTGTGTAAGCTGCTCAAAACGAGTAATGATTTTTTCGAAATACTCCTCCCGAAGTTCTTCGGTATCTTTGATTCCGGGAGCTAACGGAATTAAAAAGAAGCCACTTTCCATTCCGTTTGGTGCTGCAGATTCATCTGTTTTAGAAGGAAAATTGGCATAGAATAACGGTTCATCAGGCCATTTTGGATTATCATAAATGTCGGCAGCATGCTGATTAAAATTTACATCAAAAAATAAAGCGTGATGGGTAATATTTTCTATTTTTTTATCGAAACCAATAAAAAATAATAGGGAAGAGGGCGCGAAAACTCTGTTTTTCCAATATTCTTCTGAATAGCTGCGATGTATTTCGTCAAGTAAGGTTTCAGTATGCTGATAATCGGCACCACTTAAAATGATATCAGCTTTTATTGTTTTTCCGTTAATTATGATTCCGGTTGCAGTTTTGTTTTCAACTATAATTTTTTCAATTGATGCATTAGTTTCAATTGTAACTCCTAATTCGTTTGCCAGTTTTTCGATTCCGCGAACGACATCAAACATTCCGGTTTTAGGATGCCACGTTCCTAAGCCAAAATCGGCATAATTCATAAAATTATAAAACGATGGCGTTTTGGTTGGTTTGGCACCTAAAAATAAAACAGGAAATTCGAGAATCTGAATTAATCGCTCGTTTTTAAATTTCTTCCGAATATCATTACTTACATTACCAAAAAACTGATTTAATTTTAAAGCTGTTTCGGGTGTAATTAATTCTAATGGTGAAATTCCCGGGCGATAAACCAAATCTTTGATTGCAATATCATAATTGCTCTTAGCTTGATTAATGAAGGCTTGTAATTTTGATGCGCTTCCTTTTTCAATGTCTTCAAAAGTGGTTTTTATTTTATCAATATTATCATAAATATTGATGAAATCATTTATTCCAAAATAAACACGATACGCCGGATTTAGTTTGACGAGTTCATAATAATCTGAAGGTTTTTTGTTGAAATCTTTGAAGAATTTTTCAAAAACATCCGGCATCCAATACCAACTTGGTCCCATGTCGAAAGTAAAACCATCTTTTTTGAATTGTCGTGCCCGTCCGCCAATAGAATCATTTTTTTCATAAATAGTCACCTTGTTTCCTTGTTGAGCCAAGTAACATGAAGCGGCTAAAGAAGAGAAGCCCGAACCTATTATTGCGACAGTTTTTTTCATTTGTTTAACAAATGTACAAAAACTTTAAACAAAATAATTACATTCTTTCCAGAGTTTCTTCCATACTATAGAAAAGCTTTATTCTTTCTGGCAAAATGGTTTCGTCAATGTACTCTATCATACTGCCCATAAGCCAGATTTCATTATTTTTGGCTAGTAATTTTTGCCCCATTGATTTTACATATTGATTAATTACGCTGCGATCCGGTTGAACGGTCATAAAAGAAACAAACGTAATGTTCTCAAAATATTTAGTAAGATCTTGCAGGTTTTCAATTGGCATACTTTCACCAAGATAAATGGTTTTATATCCTTTTAGCAAAATTTCATATTGCACGTATAATAATCCTATTTGATGAATTTCATTTAAGGGTAATGAAAGAACGAAAACACGATCTGTTTTGGTTGGTTTTAAAATTTGAAGGCTCTCCGTATAAATTAAGATCTTTTGTTTAATCAAATGAGATATAAAATGTTCATTTGCCGGACTAATAGTTTCAGATTGCCATAACAATCCCAATTCTTTTAATAGAGGAAGAAAATGGTCCTTGAAAACTTCACTAAATGTTTTTTCTGAAATAAGCCAGTCAAATGTGGTAAAGAATAATTCCTGATCAAAATTCATCATCGCCATTTTAAAAGATGTGATTGCGTAATTTTGAGAATTCTTCTTTGAAATGATTTCACGAACTAATTGCGGAATCTTTTCCTCAGGATAAGTTGCGATCTTAGATATTTTATAACCGTATTCGTGTAATAGGGTTATATTTAAGAGTTTTTGTAAATTATGGACATTATAAAGTCTAATATTGGTATCGGTTCTCATGGGTTCAAGAATGTTATATCTTTTTTCCCAAATACGAATGGTATGCGCTTTTATTCCTGATAAATTTTCAAGGTCTTTTATGCTAAAAACGGTCTTTATGTTGTTTATCATTATTACTATTTTGGATGAACAAAAATAGAATAAAATCTGAGATTACATTTAAAACTTGATTAAAATGATAGATTACTGGAAGTTTGTAGTATCATACTGATTTAATTTGTCTAAATACAAAATAGTTTTAGAACCATTCTTACTTCTGTTGTACATGGTAACGAATTTTGCGCCATAAATAATCTCATTAAAAGTATATGAAGTTCTGGCTGCTACCGTATTACTGAACATATCATCGAATGTGGTAATGAAAACTAAAATTTCGCCATGAATTCTTTTAAAATCTTCTTCGGTAAAATTATATAGCGGACTATTTTCTGTTATGGGATGTACCAATGTCCAGCTTAAAGACAATGCATTTATTCTGTCCAGTTCTAAATCTAAAGTATAGAATTTGTTTGTTCGCTCGCCATTTTCTTCAATACTCATTCCGAGTGTTACTTTCGCTTTTGCATCGGTAAAATTGGTATTTTTAAAAGGAACAAGTCGAATCATTAATCCTTTGCCTTCCCCGTACGGAGAAATTAGGGCATTGTGAGAGAATTTTAAAAAAGCAGTTGGTTTGCTGAATCTTCCAAAAAACAAGCCGGTGGCAATGGCAAAACTTAATAAACCAATCAAAGCTTCAGCGGCAGATAACGCACTGGTTAAAAAACCATTCGGACTAATATGTCCGTAACCTACGGTTGTGAAGGTTTGCGCGCTAAAAAAATAAGCCTGTCCAAATTGTGTCAGGACACTTTGCGATTGTGCAATACCATCAAGATGTTCAATTCCTATTCCGTAATAAAGTATTGCAAAAACAAAATTGATAGCAATGTAGAACGTAAATAAAATAAGCATGAATTTCCAATTGGGCATGTCAATCATGGTATGGTACCAACTGATACGACGCAGGAAATTCATTCCTCTTTTTTCGATATTTGGAGTTCCGTTTTTATTTACGAATCTACCACCATAACTGTTTGCATTAGTTCCGAATCCAGAGTTTTTATCGGTTTGTATCTGGTTATTTGTTTTTTTAAGAAGTGCCATTCAAGGTTGGTTTAAAGAGCAAATGTAAGGATATCTTTTATATGAAAATAACTGTCATTTTTTAACAGAAAAGCAATCTGTAAAAATGCTTTTTCACAGATTGCTTTTTGATAATCGCAGTTGTTTTAGTTTTATTTACAAAACGTTGCTTTATTTTTTATGGCGCTTTGGCTTCCTAATTCAATAGCTTTAGAGAAGTCTTTGCAACAATTCTTTTTATCTCCAATTTTGTTATATGCCAAACCTCTTAAGTTGTAAGCAACATAATCTTTTACATTTAAGCCGAGAGACGAAGTGCAATCTGCAATAGTTTCTTTGTAGTTCATCAATTTGTAATTGACATTGGCTCTTCCTGTGTAGGCATCTGCATTCATGTCGTCTAATTCGATTGTTTTACTGAAATCAGCATGAGCTCCTTTTAGGTCGTTTAATTTAAATTTAGCCACTCCACGGTTTTGGTAAGCTTCGACAAAATGTGAATTCATTCCTATGGCTTTGGTGTAATCGGCGATGGCGCCTTTTGTGTTGCCGGCTTCGGCTTTTTTCATGGCTTTATCAAAATAAGCCGTTGCAGATTGTGCCCAGGTCGAGCAGCTGATCATAATAAATGATAAGAGTAATAATCGTTTCATAAACCAATTTGGGATTTAGGTTAGTAGGTTAATTTATTCTGAAACGAATTTAGGAAAGTTTTATTTTGTAAGAGAAATTCTTTTGTGAAATAATCGTAATTAAATTCAGAAGGTTATTTCTTCTCTGTTCCCAATAAATAGAGAATTACTCCGGGGCCAGATTTTACTCTGTCCATCTGCCAGTTATAAGTTTCGGAATCATTTAAATCTTTGACCAAATCTTTCATTTCCTCTATGGAATAGGTTCTTAAAGAAGATACAATTCCATCCCATAAGACAAAAAGAGGAACAACAGGAATTAAATAAGTAAAAACAATTCGACCGATTTTAAAAGGTCTGATAAATGGTGTCGTTAATAAAACGCTGACAGGAGAGAATATCATCGCTAAAATACTCGGAAAACTTCTTTCCTGAGCTTCAAAAATAGCAATTGGTGCTTTTGAATCAATTGCGTTTTGCAGAATCTGTCTGGCATCGTTTGGTTTGAAATGATGCAAAGAAAGAAATTGTGTTCGAAGGCCTTTTAGTTCTAAAGGAACATCTCGTGCGTCAACGGGTTTGCTGTAATATTCAAAATTATCAGATTGCTTTTTAGTGTATTCAAAAGCTGGAATGTTTGGATAATAATCGGTTAGAATGATTTTTAGATTTGGAATTTCTTTTTTGAGTTCCAAATTTAGCCAAATCAATCCGCCTCCACCTCCAGAAGCAAGATCAATTATTGTTGAAGTTGTATTTGATTTTAATAATGCTTCGATTAATGGAGTAACCGGTTTGTACATTCCGGTTTTGTTGGAAAGGAATTGTAGAAAGTCGGTTACGTAGTTTCTTAAAAAATTCGGGAACCATTTTTGATCTTCAAATTCGAATAAGTGTATTCTTCCCATAAATATTATTTTAAAATATTACGAATGGTTTATTGAAAGTGAAATTTACAAAATATATTTCAAAATTTATTGAGAACGTCTTTTGAAATCGATTCCCCTAGCCCAGACAGGAACGGCATCCTTTTATGGTGGGGTTCACCATAAAAGATACAGTGGATGGCTGGATTAGCTCCTTAAATTTTTAAACCTTTAACGAACCACGAAAACCTCTTGCCGCATAATAAGATTCGGCACCATTATGATACACGAAGGTTCTGCCGTAACGAAAATCAGAAAATAACGCACCGCCCAATTTACGAACATCAGGAGTTGTGGCGATCCAGCTTGAAGTTTTGGTGTCAAAATTTCCTAAATCCTGTAATGCTCTGTATTGGTCTTCGGTCAGGATTTCAATTCCCATTTCTTCGGCCATATCCAGGGCGCTGTTTTTAGGTTTGTGTTCTTTTCTTGAATCGAGCGCTTTACGGTCGTAACAAAGGCTTCTGCGTCCTTTAGGGCTTTCGGCCACGCAATCGAAAAAAATATATTCGTTTGTGTTTTTGTCATAACCCACAACATCTGGTTCGCCATCGGTTTTTTCCATTTCAAGAAGCGACCAGAGTTTATCTGGATTTGCTTCCAATTTCTCTTGCACTTTATTCCATTCAATATCGGTATGACGTGTTTTATTTTTTTCAAAACGCGCTTTCAGGATGCTGATGATTTCTGCCTGATATTCTGGTGAAAGTTCTTTCATGGTTCTTTTTTTTAATCGTTTAAACCTTTTCCTTCAAGAATTTGTGGAATTAATTTTTCAACTCTTGATTCTCTTGTCTTTGCTTGTTTTGGTTGAGAAAAGTGCAGTAAATAGGCTCTTTGTCTTCCGGGAGTTAGGGCTTCGAAAGCTTTTTTTAATTTTGAATCGTCATTTAGTTTATTTTGAAATTCTTCAGAAACTGGAAAGTCAGAAGTTTTTTTAAGATTGACTTTTAAGCCTGCTTTTTCAATTTCAATTGCCTGATAGATATACGTTTTTAGAATTGGTTTTAAATCGACAATTTCTTTAAGACTTGTAAATCGAATATGACGCGCTGCCTGAACATTCTCGGACTGCTGAATTAAAATTCCGTCAGTATCTTTCATTAAAGCACCTTTAAAAAATAAAAAAGCACAATATTCTTTAAAAGCATGAATTAAAACAACATTGCTGTCTTGGTACATATAACATGGATTTCCCCATTTTAATTCTTCGGTAAGCTGGCATTCTAGAGCAATGGTTCGCATTAGCTCCAATTCTTCCTGCCATTTTGTGGCTTTATCAAAGAAAAAATCAACTTTCGGATTCATTTTTAATAAGTTTAAACGTTTACGAGTTTTCGTTCTATTGGTCTAAAATACCAAGAAATTATTGTTAAGACAATTAAAAGAGCTGGTCCAAAAAAGTCTTTGGCACTGTCGCCTGCTGCGAAATGTGAAAATAGTGCGCCCGACATCGCAAAGAAAAAACCAGCATAAGCCCATTCTTTCAATAATGGAAACTTGGGAATCAAGACTGCAATTACACCAAGAATTTTCCAAACGGCTAATAAAGTTAGCAAATAAATTGGATAACCCAAATGTGACATTCTATCCGTTTCATCCTTCGACTGAAGTAATTGTACAATTCCTGTTGCTGTCATGCCCAATGCCAGCCAAAGCGTAGCAACCCAATAAATAATTTTGTTTCTCTTTGTCATGATACTTTTTATTTTAGTTTATTACAAATTTCTTCTAATCGGTTATGTGCCATATTGAGGCCTTGTTTAAATGGTAATTGAAGCATTTGATCTCTAAGTTCGTTAGATTTATAGACGATCTGTATTGTAAGTTTGCTGCGGTTATCATTTAGTGGTTTGAATTCTAAAAACTCTAATTGAACAGCAAAAGGAGAATTTTCCATTTCAAATGTTCTGGTGATTTTTTCATTTGGAACAAATTCATGAATAACGCCATTCATCTGGACAACTACATTTCCCTTAGCATCACTGGTTTCAAATTGATAACCGCCGTGTCTTTTGTTTTCCAATTTTAAAACTTTAGTTCCCATCCATTGTTCTACAATCTGCGGCTCGATATAAGCTTTAAAAAGCAATTCAACAGGCAAGTCAAATTCGCGTGTGATTACGAGTTCTTGTTTGTCTTCTTCAGCGTTTATTTTTGTTTTTAATTCCATATCAGTTAGTTTTCGGGTTTATAGTTTTTCATGATATCTTCGAGTTTGTTGAATCTGTCGTCCCACATTTGGCGAAAAGGTTCTATAAAATCGGCAATTTGTTTCATTTTTTTAGCATTTATAGTGTAATACACTTCTCGGCCGTTTTGTGTCTGCTGTAATAATTCGCATTCTGTCAAAATTTTTAGATGCTTAGAAACTGTCGGGCGTGCCGTGTCAAAGTTTGACGCAATCGCACCGGCTGTCATCGAATGAGAAGTCACCAAAAGTAATATAGCTCTTCTTGTTGGGTCAGCTATGGCCTGAAATACATCTCGTCTTAAATTCATTGTGAAGTTATTTGGCTACAAATATATATGTAGTTATTTGACTACGCAAATATTTTTAAATATTTTTTTTTGTAATACCTTGTAGGTGAGATAGAAATATAAGTTTGATTGCTGTTCTTTTACTTAAGTTGGAGGATGATTGGAAGAGAAATAAGTTTTATGGGATTTTGCGCAAAAAAAGGTAGTTAGTTTTTAAGATAAAAAAAGGTACAAAGAAGAGAATTCTCTTCTTTGTACCTTTTTAGTGACCACGGTGGTACAGAATTTGAACTATTTAATGCAAAATTTAAGGATTTTAAATGAAATGTTAGTAAAAAATCACTTAGCTAATATCAAATTTTTATAGACAGATCTATTCATTAGTGCTTTTGCAAAAAAAAATCTAAGAAAAATCGAAGATCTTTCATAATCATAATTCATCTATATATTCATAACCTGAACCTGTCATATATCCTTTTTTGCCATTTTGGAGTTCAAATCTTGCATAGAATCCCACAAAATCACCTAGCTTTTTATATTTCGGAATTTTATTTATTTCATAATAACCAAATAAATTGTCTTTCTTAACTTTGGTCATAAGATTCACAATTTTTATTTCACTATACACAGCTTGTGTTTTTTGAAAAATCCCATATAGCTTATTTTTTTTAAAAATAACAGAATTAGGATTTTCATTCATGACATTTAAAAACTGATTTTTGTCTGGGTAATTTTTATATGAGTATTCTTTTTTGCCGTTTATAAAATAACAATCATCTGCATCATTTTTTGATATCTTTCCAATCACGTTTATTGTGTTCTCTTGATTAAGCATGGAATTATCTGTATATAAAATAATTTGAAAATGATTTAAAGTGTCTTTAATGACAGTTTTATAATTCGCTACTGTTCCACAAGCAAAATTTACACCTCTAACTTCTTTAATATTTGATTTTAGGATAATTTTTCCTTTTTCCAAAGAAAAATAAATCAATTCATTTTTTGAATTAATTGCTTGGTATCCATTGCCTAAGTTCTCCATTCCTCTTAGATTTTCAAGCAGAATTTTCCCGAACTTGTCTTTTAGAGTATACTTTTCTGTTTTAGTGTATATTAAAATAGTAACGCCATCTTCTTTTCGTTGTAAGAAACTGTCTTTATTTTGTGAATAGAGAAAAGAATTATAGATAAAAATAAAAGCCACTAAAAGTTTTGTAGTTTTTTTCATTTTAGGTTTTCTGTTTGTTTTATTAGCATTAGATATATTTTTTTATCTTGTAAAAACTAAAACAAAATACGAAAAATTTTCGAACCATAAAAAAAGCCTGAGAATCTATATTCTCAGGCTTTCAATTTTTTAGTGACCACGGTGGGATTTGAACCCACACGCCCTTACGAGCACCACCCCCTCAAGATGGCAAGTCTACCGTTTCTCCACGTGGCCTAAAATGAAAAAAGGTCAAGTAATATAAATTACTCGACCTTTTGT
>NZ_JBXARK010000016.1:11122-38779 GCF_058808175.1 Flavobacterium sp. GW821-FHT11G01
GTGACCCGACTGGGGCTCGAACCCAGGACCCCATCATTAAAAGTGATGTGCTCTACCGACTGAGCTATCGAGTCATTGCTTTCAAGAAACTTATGTTGTTAATCACATATTTTGTGACCCGACTGGGGCTCGAACCCAGGACCCCATCATTAAAAGTGATGTGCTCTACCGACTGAGCTATCGAGTCATTATGTTTCTTGAATGCGGGTGCAAATATAAGGAGTTTATTTTATTATTTGCAAGCATTTTTATTATAAATTTGTCTTTTTTTAACTAACGTCTACAACGCCCTAGTTTATAGGGTTTTATTGAAATGAAAAAAATCGTCTTATTAGGATATATGGGTTGCGGAAAGTCAACAATTGCCCAAAATCTTTCAAAAATTATAAATATTCCGTTTTTAGATTTAGACAAATGCATCGAAGAAAGAGCAAATTTGTCTATAAATGAAATTTTCGAACAACATGGAGAAATCTATTTTAGAAAATTAGAACACCAAATGTTTATCGAATTATTGCAATCTTCAGAAAATAGCATAATAGGTTTAGGAGGAGGAACTCCATGTTACGCTAATAATCATTTATTATTACAAAGAGATGATATAACATCTATTTATTTAAAAGCTTCTATAGAGACTTTATATAATAGATTAGTGTACAATAAAAGTAAACGTCCTTTGATTGCGAATATGAATGAAGAAGAAATGAAAGAATTTATCGCAAAGCATTTATTCGATCGCAGCTTTTATTACAACCATGCGCAACATAAAGTTGTGGTTGATAACAAAACGGTCGATGAAACTGTTCAGGATATTGAAGCGCTATTAGCTTAAGAAAGCATAATCGCCTTCATTATCATCAAAAACAACCTGAACGTGCTCTAATAATGAAGTAGAAAGAGAAATGCCTTTAAAATCGGCTTTTACGGGATACTTTTTATGATTTCTGTCTACAAGTACTGCTGTTTTGAATTTCTTAAGCGGAACGTCTAAGAAATGACGAACAGCATAGATTAAAGTTGTGCCTGAGTTTAAAACGTCATCAACTAATACTAAACCTTTGTTTTGGTACTCTTCTTTAGTCAAAGAAGTCTGAATTGGCGATTGTGGATTTTGTTTGTCGACTTTAACTTCGCAGGTCGAAACCTTAAGTGTTGAGATGTTGTTTAATGCCAAAGCAATTTTTTGGGCAAAAATAGATCCGTTAGACGCGATTCCGGCAATCACAACTTCTTCTTCGTCAACAAAGGTCTCGTAAATTTGATAAGCGATACGTTTTATTTTGTGTTCGATTTCCTGATTGGTTAAGATGATGTTTTTGCTCATGATTTATTTTTTTGCTAAAATACGAATAAGAATTTTAGATTTTAGATTTTAGAATTCAGATTTTTTGAATTGGAATTTACTCTGTTTCATCCTCGTCAAAAATCTCATTTCCATATTCGTCAATATCTCTTCTGTCTTTTTTGGTTGGTCTTCCAGTTCCGCTTTTTCGATAGTGTTCTTTAGATAGTTTTAATAATTCTAAATGTGCATAAGCTTCAGCTGGTGTCTCGTTTTTGCGATATATATCAACCAATTTTGCACCTACACGACTTTCAGGAATGTCAAGTACAGTTATAATTTGTGTAATTTGATCTTTTCTGAAGGTAATTCTATCTGTTGGAAAAACCTCTTTAGATGGCTTGGCAACCTGTCCATTTACAGTAATATGGTTCTTTTTGCATGCTTCAGTTACCATGTTTCTGGTCTTGTAATAACGCACGCACCATAAGTATTTATCTATTCTCATAATTTTTCTAAAATCGAAGTTAAATTCTTTACAAAAATAAATCAATATTGTATCTTGCGCACCTAAAAAATTAACAATAATGAATAAATTTAAATATTATTTTATTTTATTGCTTGCCGGTATTTCTTTGGTTTCTTGTAATAAAAGTGATGATGATGATGCAGTGGTAGTTCCTTTGAATGACTATACCGTACAATATAAAGCAGACAATGATTCGATTGTTAAATATTTAAATACTAATTATATTACGGTTACCAATAGTCCGGGTACTCCACAAGATCAGGATGTTGTTATAAGCAAGATTACAAATCCTGCAACGCAGCCTTCTATTATGTCCTATCTTAATAGTGCTACTTTTCCTAAGTTGTTGACTAGAGATGTCTATAATGATGATGTCACTTATAAAGTTTATTATTTGATCTTAAGAGAAGGAAAAGGGCAAAATCCTATCAATACAGATAAGGTTGTAGCTTCATATAAAGGTAATTTGTTAAATGGAACTGTTTTCGATTCTTCAACTGAAGGAATTCCGGGGAAATTTCTCTTATGGCCATATGATCCGCTTGGGGCAGATGGCTCTTTTCCTGTAATAGACGGCTGGTCAGAGATTTTTCCGAAATTTAAAACAGGTACTTCTACTACTGCTAATAATGGGGTGATTACCTATACTGATTTTGGCGCTGGTGTAATGTTTTTGCCTTCTGGACTAGGTTATTATGATTCTGCTAAAACAGATATTCCAGCATATTCACCTTTGGTATTTAGTTTTAAATTATATGATTTACAAAGATTAGATCATGATCAGGATGGTGTTTTTGATTATCAGGAAGATGTAGGTAATAAAGCTGCTGCAGCTGGACCTGATGGTTATTTGTATGATTTTACGGATAAAACGAAATATCCAAATCCTCCGGCAACTTTAGTTGATGACACTGATGGAGATACTTTTGCTGATTTCGTTGATGCTGATGACGATGGCGATGGTTATACTACAAGGTTTGAACTTACAAAACCAACAGGCGCTACCTATTCGGGAGTAAGTAAATATTACCCTTTTGATCCAATTTTAGATAATCCAAGTACGCCAAATACTGATGAATCTGAAATTTGGGGTATTCCGAGAAGACCAACAGGAGCTCTTGCAGATCCTACAAAACCAGAATCTGTTACAAATTCAAGAGCATTTGTACCGGCAGATTATACAGATCCTGCGCGTTTAAGAATGCATGTAGATAAAACTTATCCTTATCAAAAGAATTAATTTTATTCTTATAATATTATATAAAACCTCGAAAGTGATTTCGAGGTTTTTTTATGAAGTAAGTGAGCTTACTCTTCATGATAACTTATTGTTGTAAATCAAGAAGTGTTAGACTGTTTTGTTTTTGTGTTCTTTCGTCATAAATAATTACGGCTCATTTCAAAGCATAAAAAAACCTCGAAATCACTTTCGAGGTTTTTTTTATAAAGTAAGAAAATTTAAATTATTTTCTTTTGATAACTCTTTCTACAGCTTCAACAATCGCCTGGTTATTTAATTTGTATTTCTCCATTAATTGCTCTGGAGTTCCAGACTCACCAAAACTGTCGTTTACAGCTACAAATTCTTGTGGAGAAGGAGTGTTTAAAGCTAATACTCTGGAGATGCTTTCTCCAAGACCCCCAAGGATGTTGTGTTCTTCAGCAGTTACAACGCATTTAGTTTTAGCCAATGATTTAAGAATAGCTTCTTCGTCAAGTGGTTTAATTGTATGGATGTTGATTACTTCAGCAGAGATTCCTTTTGCTTCTAAAGCTTCAGCAGCAATAAGAGCTTCCCAAACTAAATGTCCTGTTGCTACAATTGTAACATCAGTTCCTTCGTTTAACAAAATTGCTTTTCCAATTACGAATGGTTCGTCAGCAGGAGTAAAATTAGCTACAACCGGACGTCCGAAACGCAAGTAAGCTGGTCCATGATGATCAGCTAAAGCTAAAGTTGCAGCTTTAGTTTGATTGTAATCACAAGTGTTGATTACAGTCATTCCTGGTAACATTTTCATTAAACCAATATCTTCTAATATTTGGTGTGTTGCTCCGTCTTCACCAAGTGTTAAACCAGCATGAGAAGCACAAATTTTTACGTTTTTATCAGAATAAGCAACTGATTGACGAATTTGATCGTAAACTCTTCCTGTTGAGAAGTTAGCAAAAGTTCCTGTAAAAGGAATTTTTCCTCCAATTGTTAAACCTGCAGCAATACCAATCATGTTCGCTTCTGCAATTCCAATTTGGAAAAAACGCTCTGGGTGATTTTTTTTGAAATCATCAAATTTTAATGATCCAATTAAATCAGCACATAATGCTACAACATTTTCGTTTTTTTGACCTAGTTCAGTCATTCCCGCTCCAAAACCTGAACGAGTATCTTTGCTTCCTGTATTTGTATATTTTTTCATTTTTGTTTTTTTGCTTTAGGCAATAGGCTTTAGGCAATAAGCTTGTTACTTACTACTTACAGCTTAAAGCTTTTTTAGTAATCGATTTGATCTGCAGAATAGTTTTGAGCTAAAGCACTTGCCAACTGATCGTTGTTTGGTGCTTTTCCGTGCCAAGCGTGTGTATGCATCATAAAGTCAACACCGTTACCCATTTCAGTATGTAATAAAATACAAACTGGTTTTCCTTTTCCTGTTCTTGATTTAGCATCAGTTAATCCGCTAATAATTGCATCGATATTATTTCCTTCAGCAATTTCTATAACGTCCCAGTCAAAGGCTTCGAATTTAGCACGAAGGCTTCCCATTGCTAAAACTTCGTCAGTTGTTCCGTCAATTTGTTTTCCGTTAACGTCGATAGTTGCGATAAGGTTGTCTACTTTTTTAGCAGAGGCATACATAATTGCTTCCCAGTTTTGACCTTCTTGTAATTCGCCATCACCATGCAAAGTATAGATTAAATGATTGTCACCATTTAATTTTTTAGCTTGTGCAGCACCAAGAGCTACAGATAAACCTTGTCCTAATGATCCAGAAGCTATACGCACTCCAGGTAAACCTTCATGAGTTGTTGGGTGTCCTTGTAAACGAGAATTTAATAATCTGAAAGTTGAAAGTTCTGAAATAGGGAAATAACCACTACGTGCTAAAACGCTATAGAATACTGGAGAAATATGACCATTTGAAAGGAAAAAGATATCTTCTCCAATTCCGTTCATATCAAAACCTTCTTTGCGGTCCATAATATTTTGGTATAAGGTTACCAAAAATTCAGTACAACCTAATGAACCACCTGGGTGGCCTGAGTTGACAGCATGTACCATTCGAAGAATATCTCTTCTTACTTGGATAGTTAAATCGCTTAATTGTTGTGTGTTAGGCTTCATTTTATATGTAAAAGTTAAACTGGAGCAAAAGTAATTTTTATTTTGCGGGCTGACAAATGATTTTTTGCTTTAGTTTGCCGGAATTGTTAAATTCTGATCCTTTTTTTACTGATGTGGAAAAAAAAATAAAATCTTAGTGAGAGTATATAAAAGTTTGCCACAAATTAAAAGATTAGAATGATTTTGAAATCAGTGTTAATCTTTTAATTTGTGGCAAAAATAAATTTAAAAAATTCGGGGCAAAAAAGGCTTACTTTGTGTCTCCTTCGCTGTAAAAATTATTTTCTTCATCTTCAGAACCAATTTCTTCTTGTTCGTCATCAAGTTCTGAACCAGGAATATCTAAGTCATTTCCGAGTTTATCACTGTTTTGTTTCCATTCATGATTGTCCGGATTGATAGTTCTTTCTCCGGAAATGTCTTCGGGATCGATGTCTTCCAGTTTATCTTCCTGATTGTAAATGTCTTCATTGGCCGGATAATCTAAGTTTTCCAGATTTCTTTCAATTTGGTCTTCTTTAATTGGATTATTATCTTCTGAGTTTATCATGATTTCTATATTTAAATGGATATTAATTTCATTTTTTCTGTTTCATTAAAATTAAGAAATCAATCTTGTAATGGTGTTACACTTTATTATTGTAGATGTTGTAACTTTTACATTTGATTGTTTCTTGAAAAACGTTAAGATGTGTTTGCGTTAGGGATAGGAGCGATATCCTTTTGTGACCAATGTCTCGTCTTAATTAACAATGATATTTTCTGGAACAAAAGATATAGTGGATAGCCCGACCGGAGGGAACGCCCCTAAAAAAGTTATGAGTTAGAAGTTATGAGTTATGAGTTATGAGTTTTTTTGTCAGCCTCTTCGATTCTTTACACCATTATCTAATTGACAAATTATCTAATTATCTATTTAATTAGTTTTCCCTGAAATTAGCTTATCTTTGCCGACTGAAAAAAGAAACAGATGAAGTTTGATTTATTACAAAAAGATCCGCAATCGAAAGCGAGAGCGGGAAGTATTACTACAGATCACGGCGTAATTGAAACGCCTATTTTTATGCCTGTTGGTACAGTTGCTTCGGTAAAAGGAGTACATCAGCGTGAATTGAAAGAGGATATTAATCCGGATATTATTCTTGGAAACACTTACCATTTATATTTACGTCCACAGACTGAAATTTTGGAGAAAGCCGGCGGATTACATAAATTCATGAACTGGGACCGTAATATTTTGACTGATTCTGGAGGATATCAGGTGTATTCTCTTTCGAGTAATCGAAAAATTAAGGAAGAAGGAGTGAAGTTTAAATCGCATATTGACGGTTCTTATCACTTTTTTACACCAGAAAATGTAATGGAAATTCAGCGTACCATCGGGGCTGATATTATCATGGCTTTTGATGAGTGTACGCCTTATCCTTGCGATTACAGATATGCGCAACGTTCGATGCACATGACACATCGTTGGTTAGACCGTTGTATCAATCATTTAGATAAATTACCTTATAAATACGGTTACGAACAAACTTTTTTCCCGATTGTTCAGGGAAGCACTTATAAAGATTTACGTCGTCAATCTGCAGAATATATTGCGAATTCTGGTCAACAAGGAAATGCTATTGGCGGATTATCAGTAGGAGAACCTGCGGAAGAAATGTACGCAATGACGGAAGTGGTTTGTGAAATTCTTCCAGAAGATAAACCTCGCTATTTGATGGGAGTTGGAACTCCGATAAATATATTAGAAAATATAGCGTTAGGAATTGATATGTTCGACTGTGTTATGCCAACACGTAACGCAAGAAACGGAATGTTGTTTACAGCAAACGGAACCATAAACATCAAGAATAAAAAATGGGAAGATGATTTTTCTCCAATTGATGAAATGGGACACACTTTTGTAGATACTGAATATACGAAAGCTTATTTACGTCACTTATTTGCTGCCAACGAATATTTAGGAAAACAAATTGCGACTATTCATAATCTTGGTTTCTATATGTGGTTGGTTCGTGAAGCCAGAAAACATATCTTAGCAGGAGATTTTAGACCATGGAAAGAAATGATGGTTAAAAATATGAGTCAAAGACTTTAGAAAGTTTAAAATTGTTTCAGGTTTCAGGTTTCAAGTTGCTGTATGTAACTTGAAACCTGAAACCTGAAACTTGAAACAAAAAATATATGCTGACAATAATAGACAAGTATATTTTAAAAAGATATTTAGCCACTTTCTCTGTGATGTTGCTGTTATTTATTCCGATCGGAATTGTAATTGACGTTTCTGAAAAGGTGAATAAAATGCTGGAAAACAAGATTCCGTTTATGGATATTGCGATCTATTATTACAACTTCACCGTTTATTTTGCTAATTCTTTATTTCCGATATTTTTATTTTTATCAGTAATCTGGTTTACTTCGAAGTTGGCTAATAATACTGAAATTATTGCCATTTTAAGTTCGGGAATTTCATTTACGCGTTTTTTAAGGCCTTATATTATTGGAGCAACTATTGTTTCTGTTTTTGTGCTTTTAATGGGATTTTTTATTGTTCCTGCTGCAAGTGAAGGCTTTAATAATTTTAGATATACTTATTTAAAAGGAAACGGAAAAGAGCTGATGCGTGGTGAAAACACCAATGTTTACAGACAAATTAATGATAATGATTTCATTTTCGTAAATAGTTTTCAGGAAGAATCTAAAACAGCTTTCAATTTTTCATTAGAACATTTTGAAAAAGACAAGTTGAAATATAAAATTACAGCAAGCCGCATTAAATGGGATCCGGTTAAGAAAACCTATATATTGTATGATTATACGAAGAGAACTGTTGATGAATTGAATGATGTAATCGAAAAAAGCCCTGAAAAACACATTCCTTTTAAATTCGAACTGGAAGATCTGACACCTGTAGTTTATATTGCTGAGACTTTAAGCCTTGGTAAATTGTATAAATTTATTGATAAAGAAAGAAAAAGGGGTTCAGGAAATATTAATACCTACTTAGTTGTTCTTTATAAAAAATATAGCGTACCGGTTTCTGCGTTCATTCTTACTATTATTGCCGTTGCTGTTTCATCGATGAAACGACGCGGAGGTATGGGAACCAATTTAGCTATCGGAATTGCAATTGCTTTCTCTTTTGTATTTTTTGATAAAATCTTTGGTACACTTGCCGAAAAATCTACTTTCTCACCTTTATTAGCTGTTTGGTTTCCCAATATTGTTTTTGGAATCTTAGCAGTTTACCTATTACGTAATGCGAAACGATAATTTAAAAAGTTATTTAAATCTTCATTTAATTGTTTTTATCTGGGGATTTACTGCCATTTTGGGCGCTTTAATCACGATTGATGCTGAAAATTTAGTTTGGTTCAGAATGCTTCTTGCCATGATTTTTTTGGGAGTATTTATTGTTTATAAAAAACAGTCTTTTCAGGTTCCGATAAGAGAACTTTTTAAACTGATTTTTGTTGGTTTGTTAATTGCTTTGCATTGGATTTTCTTTTTTAAAGCGATTCATGTTTCGAATGTTTCGATTACACTCTCGATATTCTCTTTAGGAGCGTTTTTTGCCTCTTTATTAGAACCGCTTTTTTACGGAAGAAAAATATTATGGTATGAAGTTTTCTTCGGATTAGTAATAATTGCAGGTCTGGCTCTGATATTGCAAGTTGAGATTAAATATCTTACAGGCGTTTATTACGCCTTAGCAGCAATTATTCTAGGTGTTTTGTTTACATTGATGAACGGAAAATTAATTTCAGATCATGAACCGTCTGTAATTACCTTTTATGAATTTGGTGCTGGAGTTTTCTTTATCACTATTTATTTTTTAGTACAAGGAAAATTCAATGCTGATTTCTTTACACTGTCATTAAATAACTGGATTTTATTGCTCATTTTAGCATCTGTTTGTACAGCTTATGCTTTTACAGCTTCTGTTAAAGTGATGCAGAAATTAACTCCTTATACCGTAATGTTAACGACTAATTTAGAGCCGGTTTACGGAATTATGCTGGCTTATTTTATTCTTGGAGGAAAAGAAAAAATGAGCACAGAATTTTATATTGGCGCCCTGATAATTGTAATTACAGTTATTCTAAATGGCGTTTTTAAACATTATAAAAATAAGAAAGAAGTGTAATAGTTTACTTATTTTTAAATCACAATTTGATACTTTACTAACAATTAACTGTGCCAATGATATAATATTTTTATATTTGCGGTTCGATTTACAAACAAAATTCAAAAATCCATGGAATATTTAGATTTTGAGCTTCCAATCAAAGAACTTGAAGAACAGCTGGAAAAGTGTGTTATAATTGGAAAAGAATCTGATGTTGATGTAACACCAACGTGCAAAGAAATCAACAAAAAGTTAGAACAAACTAAAAAAGATATATACAAAAACCTAACGGCTTGGCAACGCGTTCAGCTGTCAAGACATCCAAACAGGCCTTATACTTTAGATTACATCAGAGCGATCTGTGGTGATACTTTCTTAGAACTTCATGGAGACAGAGGTTTTAAAGATGATAAAGCAATGGTTGGTGGATTAGGGAAAGTAAACGGGCAATCGTTTATGATCGTTGGTCAACAAAAAGGTTTTAATACAAAAACACGTCAATACCGTAATTTTGGTATGGCAAATCCTGAAGGATACCGTAAAGCTTTGCGTTTGATGAAAATGGCAGAGAAATTCGGAATTCCGGTTTTAACTTTAGTAGATACTCCGGGTGCATATCCAGGATTAGAAGCTGAAGAAAGAGGACAAGGAGAAGCTATTGCAAGAAACATTTTTGAAATGGTACGTTTGCAAGTTCCAATTATCACGATCATCGTTGGTGAAGGAGCTTCAGGTGGAGCATTAGGAATTGGTGTTGGAGATAAAGTTTATATGTTAGAGAATACTTGGTATTCTGTAATTTCTCCAGAATCTTGCTCATCCATTTTATGGAAAAGCTGGGAGTACAAAGAACGTGCTGCCGATGCTTTAAAATTGACTTCATCTGATATGAAAAGACAAAAGTTAGTTGATGATGTTATTCCAGAACCACTAGGAGGAGCGCACTATGACCGCGAAACAACTTTTAAAACAGTGGCCGAATATATTACCAAAGGATATAACGAATTGAAAGACTTATCAACAGCCGACTTAATTGCCCAAAGAATGGACAAATACAGTAATATGGGCGAGTATAAAGAGTAAATTCTTACAAGATTGATTAAAATCCGAAGCCTTACAGTTTCGGATTTTTTTTTGGTTATGAACAAAAAAATCTTATTTATAAACAATTAATAGTTATAACTCGATAGCAATTTTTTTTTAAATTTTGCTACTTTCGCTATATGGAAAATTTCAAAAACATAAATCCTGTAAAGGTAGATAAAACCACAATTATTAATTTAGAAAAAGGAAAATTACCTCCGCAAGTACTTGATTTAGAAGAAGCTGTACTTGGGGCAATGATGATTGATAAAAAAGGGGTAGATGATGTAATTGATATTTTACAAGCCGATGCGTTTTACAAAGATGCACATAAATTTATTTTTGAAGCGATCGTTCAACTTTTTACCGATACACAGCCAATTGACTTGTTGACGGTTTCGGCTCAATTGAAAAAAAATGGAAAATTAGATTTAGCAGGAGGAGATTTTTATTTAATTCAGCTTACACAAAAAATTGCCTCTTCGGCACATATCGAATTTCACTCACGTATTATTCTTCAAAAATTTATTCAAAGGAGTTTAATTAGAATTTCATCTGAAATTATCGAAGCGTCTTATGATGAAACAACAGATGTATTTGATTTGTTGGATCAGGCTGAATCAAAATTATATGAAGTAACACAAGGGAATATTAAACGTAGTTCTGAAACTGCACAAAGTTTGGTTTTGCAGGCTAAGAAGCGTATTGAAGAAATTTCTAAACAAGAAGGTTTAAGTGGTGTTGAAACCGGTTTTACTAATTTGGACAAACTGACTTCAGGATGGCAACCGAGTGATTTAATTATCATTGCAGCAAGGCCGGCGATGGGTAAAACGGCTTTTGTACTTTCAATGGCCAGAAATATAGCCATTGATTATGGACATCCGGTAGCTTTATTCTCTCTGGAGATGGCTTCGGTTCAGTTAATTACGAGGTTAATTTCATCAGAAACAGGTTTGTCATCAGAGAAATTACGTACTGGTAAATTAGAACCTCACGAATGGACCATGTTGAGTACCAAAGTAAAGAACTTAGAAAAAGCTCCTCTGTTTATTGATGATACACCATCACTTTCTATTTTTGATTTAAGAGCAAAATGTCGTCGTTTGGTTTCGCAGCACGGAATTAAAATTGTAATTGTCGATTATTTGCAATTGATGACTGCCGGAGGAAATTCTAAAGGAGGAGGAAACCGTGAGCAGGAGATCTCGACAATTTCCCGAAACTTAAAAGCACTGGCAAAAGAGTTAAATGTTCCTGTAATTGCGCTTTCTCAGTTATCACGTGCGGTTGAAACCCGTGGATCAAGTAAACGTCCTTTGCTATCGGATCTTCGTGAATCTGGAGCAATTGAGCAGGATGCCGATATTGTTTCGTTTCTATACCGACCAGAGTATTACAAAATTGATGAATGGGATGATGATGAAGCTTCGCCAACAGCAGGTCAGGCAGAGATTATGATCGCTAAACACCGTAATGGTGGTATTGAAAACGTTCGTTTGAAATTTTTGGGACACCTTGGAAAATTTGATAATCTTGACGATTTTTCTGGTAGCTATGACGATTTACCTTCTAAAATGAATCATGATGATAATCCGTTTATCACTAAAAACCTACCATCACCCAATGAAGCTTTTGGAAGCAATCTCAATGATGACGATGATGATAGTGATGTTCCGTTTTAATAAAAATTTAAAAGCCTTTTTTTAAGGCTTTTTTTATGAACAATTGTTAAAATGTTAACAAAAATTCAGTAGTTTAGCGGGGCAATTAACAAATATTGCAATATTAAAACATAACCAAAAACAAATTTAAAAATTATGGCAGATCAAAGATTACCTGAAAAAGACACAGAAATTCCTTTACAGAAAGCGCAAGAATGGGTTGCAAAATGGAAGAAAGCAACTGATGACGATTTAAGAAAGAAAAAAGTTGATTCGTATTTAATTCCGAAGTACAATTTAGAAAAAGTTTTAGCAGAAGGTATTGACGCGGCTAGAGCTTATATCGGTATTAATGAAGATGGTTTACAAACTTTAATGATTGTTGGTACCAGATACGATGAGGAAAAGGGTATTTATGTTGATCTTGTTCCTCGTGACGGACTTAAAGGAGAATATGGTGGAGGTGACGGAATCTATGATTTTGCACAACCAAGCCCTCCTGCTACTGGAGATGATAGCAGTCCAATGAACCAATAATTTAAATGCGTGTATTTCTTGTAAATTTCGGATATACTCTTTTGGCGCTAAACTTTATTTTATATGCCATAGGTTTTTTTAAACAAGGAAAGAGCTATAAAATATTTACAGCTTATTTATTACTACTTGTTAGTGTTGAACTTATTTCGAATGTGTTGATGATATTGTATAATAATAACTTATTTATGTCCCATTTTTATTTTATTGGACAGTTTATAATATTAAGCTTGTTTTATTTAAGATTGGTGAAAGATCAGTTTCAAAAAAAAACAATTAAGATAGGTTTTGTACTAGTTTTATTAACATTAGCAGTTCAATATGGATTAAAACCTGAGTTGTTTCTTAGATTCAATTTATACGAAATTTTTATTACATCATTTTTGCTGATAATTTATGCAACATTCCATTTTTACAATATGTTGGACGAAAAGAAAGAGTTTTATTTTATCAATATGGGAATTTTGTTGTATCTATTTGGTAGTACAATTTTATTTTTAGTTGGTAACTTAACTATAAAGTTTAGTGCAAAATTCACTTTTATTACATGGATTCTTAATGCGATTCTTATTATTGTTTATTATTTATTCATATTATATGAATGGAAAGTAAATTATTATAAAAAAGTTAGTAGTATTAATTAAAGAACTTTAAAATTAAATTTAATCTCTATCTGAATGTAAGTTTTGATAGAGATTTGTTTTAATCTTTAAAATTTAATCAAATTATAAATGAGATTTGATTTTGAAATTTATATATGAATGAAAGTAAAAATCTAAGATTTATATGAGCCCTAATTCAATTACAGAATCAGAAATTGTTGCTACGGCTATATTTAGTTGTGTGTCATTCATTTTAATGGGACTTGTTCTGGTTTTGTTTTTTTATTTCTCCAGAAAAAAGATTACCCAAAAAGAATTAGAAAAAAAGGATTTAGAAATTTATCTTCAAAGAGAACAATTGCATGCTGTTATTGTGACCCAGGAAGAAGAACGTAAAAGAATTGCACAAGATCTTCACGATGATATTAGCTCTAAACTTAATATTGTTTCTTTAAATACACATTTACTTTCTGCACCAAACTTAACAGAAGCAGAAACAAATGAAATCACAGGAAATATCATTAGCTTAACCACTAAAGCACTTGAAAATTCTAGAAAAATTGCTCATAATTTATTGCCTCCTGTTTTTGAAAAATTTGGACTTAATGCTGGTGTAGAAGAATTATGTGAAGAATTTGAAAGTAGTAAATCGGTTAAGGTTTATTATAAAAATGAAATTGATTTTGATGATAAGGAAATTGATCGTCATTTGCATATTTTTAGAATTTTACAGGAATTAATGAATAATTCATTAAGACATGGAAAGGCTACTGAAATTTGGATTTCTTTTAAAAATATTGCAAATGTTGACACTTGTAATTACGAAGATAACGGTATTGGTTTCGATAGTAAAAATACTAATAATCAAAAAGGTTTAGGGATGAAGAATATTGACAGCCGAATTTCTTTTTTAAATGGTACTATCAAAATAAATTCTCAATTTAATAAAGGTATTTCTGTAATTTTTACTTTTTAAGTTAATATTTGAAAATAAATCAGTTTTTTAACCAATATATAAAGGTTATTGAGATGATTTTTAATTCATATTTTGTAATTTCGGCAAACCAAAGACTAAAATAACCTAATAAATGAGTGCCGCTATTAAAATTGCTTTAGTTGATGACGAAGTTTTATTCCGTAAAGGGATCGCTTTTTTATTACAGAGAGAAGATAATATCGAAATTATTTTTGAGGCTTCAAACGGAGAAGAACTTCTTTCGAACTTAGAAACAAACGAGGTAAAACCTGATATTATTATCATGGATTTAAAAATGCCAGTCTTAAATGGCGTGGAAGCAACGAAAATTATCCGAAAGTCTTTTCCTGACATTAAAATAATTGCCTTAACAAGTTATGATACTAAATCATTTATTGCAAATATGATTCAGGTTGGTGCAGTTGCTTATCTTATAAAAAATACAACGCCAAAAGATTTGATTCATACTATTAATGAAGTGGCAATTAAAGGGTTTTACTACAACGAAAATGTACTTAAAACAATTCAGGAGACAATTATTTCAACTAAGAATTCAAAAGGAAATTTAGAGACTAGTTTTCTTTCACCCCGTGAAATTGAAATTCTTCAACTTATTTGTCAGCAAAAGACAACTTCCGAAATTGCTGACCATCTTTTTTTAAGTCCAAGAACCGTCGAAGGACATCGCAATAATTTATTGCTTAAAACGGAATCCAGAAACATTGCTGGTCTTGTCGTATATGCTATTCAAAATGAAATTGCCTTTTTGACAATTTAAAATCTAGCTGGTTAAAAACTGGATAGATAACACATAATACAAAATTATGGTCAGGACAAGTACACAAATACCTATTTTTTGTAATAAATTTAACCCCTTTGGCTGGTTATTGCTCTCATTAAACTTCATGGTGCGGTTTTCTTAATTAATAGTCCAATGATTTGGGTTACCAAATGTAAGTAGAAATTAGTTTTGCGAAATAGGTGTTTTTACGTGTTTTTGAAAAATGATTTTCAATAAAATAAGCAATGATTAAACAAATAAAACAGTAGCTTTCTTTATTTATTTAACGTTTTTTCATGTTATAAAACAATGCGATCTGTTGCATTTTCTAATGCTTCCTTTATATCTTTACTAAAATAATTTTTCTGATGTATAAAAGCCTAACTTATATTGTTGTATTGCTATTTTCATTTACTGCAAAAGCTTCATTCATTTTACTTCCAATGGATGAGACTACGCAACAAAATCACCTAAAAGCATACGGAATAACATATTGGTGTTTGAGTAAAGATTATAAAGCCAGTTGGTTGCTGAATTATCGCGGAGGTTCATTTTTATTGCCAGATGCAGAAGAGATTCGTAAAGAATGTCAAATTCGTGGTGTAAGTTTTGAAATAATTTCAGATAGTGAAGAAGCTTCTATTTTGAATGAGATTTCGAGCCCGTCACAAAACATGGAATCCGTAATTCTTGAAAAGGCACCAAAAATTGCTGTATATACACCAAAAGGAAAACAACCTTGGGATGATGCTGTAACGCTTGTACTTACTTATGCCGAAATTCCTTTTACGCCAATTTATGATGAAGAAGTTTTAAGTGATCAGCTATTACTTTACGATTGGTTACACTTGCATCATGAAGATTTTACTGGGCAGTACGGAAAATTTTATGCTGCTTATAAAAACACACCCTGGTATATTGATCAAAAAAAAGATGCTGAAGCTTTAGCAGCTAAATTAGGTTATGCTAAAGTTTCTCAGGAAAAAGGAGCAGTTGCAAAAAAAATTAGGGATTTTGTTATTGGAGGCGGTTTTATGTTTGCAATGTGTTCTGCTACTGATAGTTTTGACATCGCACTTGCTGCTGATGGGGTTGATATTTGCGAAGCTATGTTTGATGGTGATGCAAGTGATTCTAATTATCAGGCGAAATTAAATTATGGTAATTCGTTTGCTTTTAAAGATTTTACTTTGGAAAGAAGACCGGAGCAATATGAATTTTCAGATATAGACATGACCTTAAAACGTAAAATTCCAGTCGAGAAAGATTATTTTTCGTTAATGGAGTTTTCTGCAAAATGGGATCCTATTCCGAGTATGTTATGTCAAAATCATACTCAATTAGTAAAAGGATTTATGGGACAGACCACTTCCTTTGATTCTGCATTGATAAAATCGAATATACTAATAATGGGATCGTGCGAACTTAATGGCGAAGCAAGATATATCCATGGTGAAAAGGGGAAGGGAATGTTTACTTTTTTTGGAGGACATGATCCTGAAGATTTTCAGCATCAGGTTGGTGATCCCCCAACAGTTTTAGATCTTCATCCAAATTCTCCCGGATATCGATTGATCTTAAATAATGTTTTATTTCCTGCAGCAAAAAAGAAAAAACTTAAAACATAATTTACTTTAGCGAAAACTCAAACCAAATCGGAATATGATCTGATATTTTACGCGCTTCTTGTAAAGAATTAAAATTTTTAAAGAAAGGTATTACACCTGAATTTTTATAATTTAGAGAATTTGCCTTGTAAAAAATATTATCAAACTCCGATGCCAGGCAATTATTGTTGCTGCATTTTTGTTTTAATGATGTTTTTTGATTTTGTAAGATAGAGATATATCCTGTTTTTTTTAATGGATTAAAAACGGAATGCGACTGAGGACAGTTAAAATCGCCGATAAAAACTAAATTCAAATCAGGATATTCAACAGGTAGAAATTTAAAATATTTAATTTCAGTTTCTGGTTGTTTATTTTTTGTAATGGCGTGAAAGTTGACCAAAGTAATTGTTTTTTTATCGATTTCGAAAGTAGCAAAATAAGGTTCGCGATCAATTTCTAAATGATATTTTTTTTCCAGCCATGGAGCGCCTTTTAATTTTATTTTTTTTGTTTTCCAAATAAAGGCATAACGCTCTGTTTTATAACGACTACTACTAGTTGGATTACTAATTGTATAATCCCATTTTGCACCTTTTTCATTCAATATTCTATTCAGCTCTGCAATAGCTTGTGCACCTCCATAACCCGCAACAACTTCTTGTATTGCAATTATGTCATAGTTAAGAATAGTGTTGGCAATAAAATTTAATTCGGTACTAGATTTTGATTTTCCAAAATTTTCTAAATTCCAGGATAGGATTTTAGTTTGAGAAAAAGACAGGACGCTAAAAAGTAAGAGGATAAAACTTAAAATGTTTTTCATGCAGAATTTAAAGAATCAAATATAGTAATTTAAAAATTTGACAGTTCTTAATTATTCTGCTTTTAGATTTTATTTAGGGTTAAAATCATTTGAGAATATATTTTCTGCTGTATAGTTTTATACTTTTCTTTGATAATTCCTTTTGGAATCATTATTTCAGTTTTTGAGCTATACCAATGTAACATAAGAATCATACAGATTAACGAAACTAAAAAGTATTTTTTCATATCTAGTGAGATTTAAGATTGAAAAATATGTTTAGTGTTTTTTGTATCTGTTTTTTAAGGCCGTAGAGATAATAATAATTTGTAGAACAAGAAGTGCAGGAATAAAAATAATTTTCCAGTCAACTTCAATCCAACCCGATTTTTCAGAGACGAAAGCAAAACTTACAGAAAGAAAGATACATAATAGCATAGTTTTCATAATGATTTTGTTTTTGGTTGTATTAATTTTTGAAATAAAATTAATTCGGTATTTAGGTTTCATTGGTTGTTAATAGATTCAAAACAAATTTATATGTATAAAAAAACATTTCCTTACGGGAAACCGTAAACAACGCAAAAAATTATACTAAGCCGAAATCTTTAGCAATGGCTATTAAGTGTACATTATTGTTGGCTTTGAAATATATTTTTAATTTATTAATTCTTTTTTCTATGCTACTTGTTCCGTTTGGAGTAATAGAAGAAGATTTAAATTCACTTGAAATATTTTCTAATATATAGCCTTGAGCCAATAGTTTTAAAATTGAAATATCATAAGATTCAATTTCAATCAATGCTTTGTCAGTAAAACTAAATGACAAATCTGATGATAGAATTTTTTCTTCTCCTCTAAAAGTTGCTTCTACGGCTTTTTTTAGTTCATTTATACTGTTTCTGCCTTTTGAAACGTACGCATTTATTCCTAAATCGTTGAAAAGGGTTTTAATTCGATATGATTTGTCTTCAATAGAAAATACAATTTTTTTTAATGAAGGCTGTACATCATTAATTGCTTCAATAAGTTCTTCACCACTAGAAAGCTCTGTTTTTCGATGATCTGATTTGAATGACAAATCACTAATTAATAAATCATAAGGTTCGTTGTCATTGAGACCTTTTTTTATTTTTAACAAGCCATCATCACAATACTTTACATGATGTATTGTTGGTATTTTTAAATCTTCAAGCACCTGAATAACAGCTATACTTATACTATCTAAATCTTCGGCTACTAAAACTTTTTTAAACATATTATATTTTATAAAGGGAAAGTGAAACTTATTTTAAAACCATTTTGTGAATTATTGCCAAAAATAATAGTTCCATTTATAGTTTTAATACGGCTTTCCACATTTTGGAGGCCATTTTTTAAAATTAAGGTGTTATTTTTAATTCCTATACCATTATCAATATAAACGACATGCAAATTTTTATTATTTATATTGAATGAAGTGCTGACTAAAGTTGCCTGGCTATGTTTTTTCATATTAACAAACAGCTCTTGTAAAACTCTGTAAAGAATTATTTTTTTGTTTTTGTCTATTTCATTCCAGCGAATAGTATCAAAGCCATTTATTAAGATATTAATTTCTGGAGATTTGTGACCGGAAATCATTTCTTTTACAGCAAGCGGATAATTCTTATCTGTAGTGATATTGCTATTTTCTTTTGATATATTCCTTGTTCTGAAATAAATAGTATCTAAGTTGTTTAGTAACTGTTCTTTATTTTCGCCGTTTTCGAGATCCCTTGTTTCGGCAAAGGCTATAGTTTGATAGACATCATTAGCAAGCTCATCATGTAATTTTTTTGATATTCGTATTTCACTATTAAAAATGGCATCATTTTTTTCTTTTTCGCCTTTTGAGGTTAAATGAATATAAAGAAATAAAATAAGTCCGAGAACAAAAGCTATTATTACGTACGAAATAATAATTCTGTTTTTTTGTCTTTCTAATTGTAAATTACTTTCTATTTTTATAGCTTTTAGCTCTAAGTTTTCGGCCCTGTCTTTATTAAAATTGTATTTAATATTAGAGAATTGATTTTTTATTTTGTTGTTGGCAATGTTTAAACTATCTACAAGATGGATATATTTTAGCGAATATTTTTTTAAATCAATTCCCTCACTACTTTTAACCAATAAAGCTAAACTACGAATTCTCTCCATAATATTATTTATTTCTGAAGCATGGTCATAAGCTTTTCTTGCATATTCATTTGCCAGTGCCGGATTGCTTTTTTGATAAAATAGGGAAAGGTGTTTATATGAAGTGGATAAGCCATCATTATTTTGGGGTTGTAAACGGATTTTTAATCCCTCATAATAGCAATCTAATGCTTTTTTAGGCTCGTTAAGTTTATAATAGCAATATCCCAGATTATCTATTATGTATGCGTAATCATTATTATTAGCAGCATCATAACTCGAAATATTCTTTTGAGATGCCAATATACTAAGTAGTATTGCTGCTTCTTTATATTTCTGTTGCTCCATATAAACAACAACTAGATTATTAATAGCAAGACTTTTTCTCCAGACACTTGTTTTTAAGTGAATTGCCTTTTTAAAATAGAAAATAGCATTCTTATTATCATAACTCTGAGTATAATTTATGCCGAGCAAGTTGTATAATATCCAGGAATAACGTGGATTATTTATTTCTTTTAAATAAGGTAACGCTTCAGTTGCACTTGCTTCACTAGCAATATAATTAGATTGTCTCTGATAGAGTTCTGCAATACAAGATAAGGCATAGACATAATCTGTAGTATTTATTTTTGGGTCGCATAATGACCTAACTTTATTAAAAGTGTATATCGCGCTATCTTTTTTATCAGCGTCAAAATAAATATCAGCAATATCTGTAAGTCTTTTTATTTCTTCAGTGTTGTCTGGTTTTGATTGTGCTACTGTTTTCCTTTGACAAAAATGTACAAATAATACTGCTGTTAATAATAAAGTTATTATCATTAACAAGTATTTGAGAAGTGTCTTTTTTGAAAAAGAATAAAGTTGCTTTTTCATCATAATGGAAATTTAATAAAAACCTTAAAACCTTTGTGTGGTTCTGAATCAATATCAATTTCTCCTTTTATGCTAAGAATACGGTTTTCGACATTATGTAAGCCGTTCTTAAAAATGATATTATTTACATCAATACCTTTTCCGTTATCAGTATAATTTATAATTACGCTTTTATCTGTTTTTTTGAAATTAATTCCAACTACAGTAGCATTACTATGTTTTTTCATGTTTACAAGCAATTCTTGTAAAATTCTATACACAGTAATTTTCTTATTTTTTTCTATTTCGTTCCACGGAATAGATTCTATGTCATTTAATAAAAGATTAATGTTCGGAGTATTAAAGCCAGAAATCATTTCTTTTAAATAAAAAGTATATTTCTCAGAAGTTATTATAGGGCTATTTTCCTTTGAAATATCTCTTGTTCTTAAATATATAGCATCTAAATTATTTAACAATTGCTCTTTATTTTCGACTATAGAAAGGTTTTTATTTTCGGCGAAAGCCATAGTGTGGTAAATATCGTTGGCAAGTTCATCATGTAATTTCTTTGATATTCTTGTTTCGCTTTTATAAGTAGCTTCTATTTTTTCTCTATTTCCTCTCGAAGTTAGATAAAAATAGAGAACAACAATCAAACTTAAACTTAAAGCTATAAGAATATACAAAATGATATTTCGATTTTTTTGTCTTTCTAGTTGTAATTCGTTTTCAGCTTTATGGGTTTTTAATTTTAAATTTTCTTCTTTTTCTTTTTTTGAGTCATACTTAATTTTTGCAAACTGGTTTTTCGCTCTTTGTCTTACTTCAGTTATACTGTCATTTACTTTAACATATAAGAGTGAATATTTTTTTAATTCAGAACCTGTACTATTATTGATTAATAATTTTAGAGCAGCCAATCTACCATCTACCTGATTTGCATTAGTATATTTTTCGTAACCAAGAATCATATATTTTTTCGCCAACGGACGATTGGTTTCTTCATAATATTGTGATAGGTTATAATAGCTTGATCCAAGACCGGTTTCATTTTTAATCTTTATTCTTAATTTTAAAGCTTTGTCCAAGTATGAAATTGCTTTTTGATCGTTAATTTTAAAATAACAAAAGCCTATATTGTTTAGCGTTGCGGCATAATCTTCGGGAAATTTTTTTGCTCCCTCAGTTTTTAATAAATCATCAAAAATTTTTATTGCTTCCTTATGTCTGTTTTGTAAGGTATAAACAAAAGCAATGTTATTTTGAGCGGCGGCTTTCCTCCATGCGCTTGTTTTTAAAGATAATGCTTTATTAAAATAGCTTAATGCTAATTCATTATCATATAGATTAATATAATTTACTCCTAACCCTGTATATGAATTCCAGGCATGTTTTGGGTTTTTTACATATTTTAAGTAAGGAAACGCTTCTGTAATTGTAGATTCGCTTCCTATATAGTCATCTTTGCTTTCTTGTATGTCTGCTATTCTATTTAAGGTGCTAACATAATTTTCAGCATTAGTTATAGGATTACATATTGATTTTATTTTAGCATAGTAGTAAAATGCGCTATCAAATTTTTTATCATCATAAAATTTGTCAGCGATAATAGTAAGTTTTATAACTTGTGCCTTAGTGTTTTTAGGTGCAGCATTAGAAATGTCTTTTTTCTTTTGACAAGAAAATAAGATAAGAAATAGTACTGTAATATATAGAATTATTTGAGGCTTTTTTGTAATCATGAGCCAAAAATAGAAAATTTTACTTCTTGTGTACGCGTATAAATACGGTATTTTAAATTATTGCAAAAATTAAGATTTTTTCATTCTCATTTACAAGTGGATACAAACAAGCCCTCTGGTATGAGGGCTTGTGTTTGCTAGAATGTTGTAAATATTATCTTTATAAAAAATTATACAGCTCTCATTCCTGTTGTAACTCCTATTCGGTTCCATGCGTTAATGGTAATAATCATCATAATGATTTCTGCAAGGTATTTTTCATCAAACAGGCGTGCCGCGTTTTGATATACTTCTTCAGAAACATGATTACTGATCATAGTTACTTGTTCTGTTAAAGCTAAAATTGCTTTTTCTTCTTCACTATAAACATCAGCTTCACGCCACGCGCTTAGTAAATAGATACGCTGTTCAGATACTCCATATTTTCTGGCGTCAGCTGTATGCATATTAATGCAATAAGCACAGCCATTTATTTGAGAAGCACGAATTTTAATCAATTCTTTATGTACTGGTGTTAATGAAGTAGTAGAAATATATTTCTCTAAATTCATCATGGCTTGATAAGCTTGTGGAGCAACTGTTGGGATAACGATTCTTGGTGTCATTTTGTGTGTTTTTAAAAGTTTGATACAAAGTTCCTGTATATCTGCTTTAAAAAACTTGAACTACTTCAAGAAATACATTTAGACTTTTCCAGCCCTGATTTTACTCATGAATTCTGCCGAAAAATCTAAATAGGAGGCAATCATATATTGTGGAACCCGTTGAACGAATTCGGGAAAGTGATCATTAAAATGATGATATCTTTCTTCGGCTGACATTGTAAATAAGAATTTAATACGCATTTGCATAGCACCAAAAGATTTTTGCGATACGATTCTAAAGTAACGTTCTAATTTCGGAATTTGAATTAACAGAGCTTCGAGTGTCGGTTTTTCTATCGCAATGACTTCTGAGTTTTCCACAGCCTGAATATAAAAGTGAGAAGGTATGTGATTGTGATAGCTTAACAAATCAGTAATCCACCAGTTCTCAATGCCAAATTGAAGTGTTTGTTCACTTCCTTTGTTGTTTATAATATATTGTCTTATGCAGCCTTTAATTATAAAATACATAGTATTGCAAACTTGTCCTTCTTGTAACACATGTTCTTTTTTCTTTATTTTAGAAAGACTTAAACATGATTCTAAAGTATCAATTTCTGAAGGCTCAAGAGTTACAAATTTTTCAAGATGTTGAAAAAATGCTTCGTACATATCTTATATTTTGGTTTAATACAAAGGTACTATAAATTGAATTTCAAAAACAGGATTTTAGAAACCGCTATAAAGCAAAAAACCATCCGCCGTGGCGGATGGTTTTTCTATGATAAGTAAGTAATCTTAAATTGAGTTTATAAAACGTTTATTTTACTTTATTAAGTATTGCTTTGAAAGCTTCAGGGTGGTTCATAGCTAAATCTGCAAGAACTTTACGGTTCAATTCGATTCCGTTAGCTTTTACTTTCCCCATGAATTGAGAATAAGACATTCCTTCCAATCTAGCTCCAGCGTTAATACGTTGAATCCATAATGCACGGAAATTTCTTTTGTTTTGTTTTCTATCGCGGTAAGCGTAGCACATTGCTTTCTCTACTGCATTCTTAGCAACTGTCCAAACGTTTTTACGTCTACCAAAGAAACCTTTGGCTTGCTTCATTATTTTTTTTCTTCTTGCTCTTTTAGCAACTGAATTTACCGATCTTGGCATAATTTTAATGTGTTTTTGTAGCAGGCGTCCTGAATTGAATCAAAGGAACTTAAAAGCCATACTCCAAGGTTATATAAATAATTTTTTAACCTAAAGAAAATCTTTAGTCTAATGTCTTAAAGTCGAATGTCTAAAGTCAGTTACTGACTTTTAAACTTTATGACTTTCTAACTTTTGACTTATAATTAGATAATTCTTAATTGTTGTTTAATGCTTTTCATATCTGTAGAGTGAACTAGCGCTGAGTGTGTCAAAGCTAATTTACGTTTTTTAGATTTTTTAGTCAAGATGTGACTTTTAAAAGCATGCTTTCTTTTAATCTTTCCAGAACCAGTAACTTTAAAACGTTTCTTGGCGCTAGATTTTGTTTTCATTTTAGGCATTTTTCCTAGTGTTTTAATTTATTCTTACTTACTTATACTTTTGTTTCAAGTTTAAAGTTTCAAGTTTCTTACTGAATACTTAAAGCTGTAAACTGAACACTATTTTTTCTTCTTCGGAGCAATGAACATAATCATTCTCTTTCCTTCTAAAACCGGCATAGCTTCCACTTTACCATGTTCTTCTAAATCTGTAGCCAAACGTAGTAATAAAATCTGTCCTTGATCTTTATAGATAATAGAACGTCCTTTAAAGAATACGAATGCTTTTAATTTAGCACCTTCTTTTAAGAATTTCTCAGCATTCTTTCTTTTAAATTCATAATCATGCTCATCTGTCTGAGGACCAAAACGAATTTCTTTTACTACAACTTGCGTAGACTTAGCTTTCAAAACCTTATCACGTTTCTTTTGTTCGTAAACAAATTTCTTGTAATCCATGATTTTACAAACCGGCGGCTCAGCGTTTGGCGAGATTTCAACCAAATCCAATTCGAATTGATCTGCTAAACGTAAAGCTTCAGCAAGCTTAAATACACCAGGTTCGATGTTTTCACCTACTAATCTTACTTCTTGTACACCACGAATATTATTGTTTATTCTGTGTGCATCCTTTTTTTCTACTCGAGGTTGATAACCTCTGTTGCTTCTTATTGCTATGACTTTATAATTTAAGTTAAACTGTAAAAACTTTTAATGTCTTTTTTATTTCTTCGTCTACAATTGCGACAAATTCATCAATTGTAACTGTAATATTCCCTTTTCCTTCTTGACCATGACGACGAATAGAAATTGTTCCGTTTTTCTCTTCTTCCTCACCAACAATCAGCATAAATGGTATTTTTTGCATTTCTGCATCTCTAATTTTCTTACCAATTGTCTCACTTCTGTTGTCAATTAGGGCGCGAATTTCGTGATTTTCTAGCAAATCTAAAACTTTTTTAGCATAAATTTCGTATTTCTCGCTCAAAGACAAGATTATAGCCTGTTCAGGCATTAGCCAAAGTGGGAAATTTCCTGCAGTGTGTTCTAGCAAAATTGCGATAAATCTTTCCATCGATCCAAAAGGAGCTCTGTGAATCATCACTGGGCGATGTAATTCATTATCAGCACCTTTGTATGTCAATTCAAAACGTTCTGGCAAGTTATAATCAACCTGAATAGTTCCTAATTGCCATTGTCTTCCTAAGGCATCTTTAACCATGAAATCAAGCTTCGGACCGTAAAAAGCAGCCTCGCCATATTCTACTACAGTATTCAGTCCTTTGTCAGCTGCAGCATTGATAATTGCATTTTCAGCTTTCTCCCAGTTTTCGTCAGAACCAATATATTTTTCTCTGTTTTCCTGATCTCTTAATGAAATCTGAGCAGTAAAGTTTTCAAAACCTAAAGAACCAAATACATAAAGTACAAGATCGATTACTTTTTTAAACTCTTCGTCTAATTGCTCCGGAGTACAGAAAATATGTGCATCATCCTGAGTAAACCCTCTCACACGAGTTAAACCGTGCAACTCACCAGATTGCTCATATCTATATACAGTACCAAATTCAGCATAACGCTTTGGTAAATCTTTGTATGACCAAGGTCTTACATTGTAAATCTCACAGTGATGAGGGCAGTTCATTGGTTTCAATAAAAATTCTTCACCTTCAGCAGGAGTGTTTATGGGTTGAAAACTATCCGCACCATATTTAGCATAATGACCAGAAGTAACATAAAGTTCTTTTTGACCAATATGTGGAGTAACAACTTGCTCATATCCTGCTTTCTTTTGAGCTCTTTTTAAAAATTGCTCTAAACGATCTCGAAGTGCAGCACCTTTTGGCAACCATAAAGGTAAGCCTTGACCAACTTTCTGAGAAAAAGCAAACAATTCCAGTTCCTTACCTAATTTACGGTGGTCACGACGTTTTGCCTCTTCAAGAAGTTCAAGATATTCAGTCAGATCTTTTTGTTTAGGGAAAGAAGTTCCGTAAACACGAGTTAGCTGTTTATTCTTTTCGTCACCTCTCCAATAAGCACCGGCAACGCTCATAATTTTAAAAGCCTTGATGATACCAGTATTCGGAATGTGTCCACCTCTACACAAATCAGTAAAAGTAGCATGGTCACAGAAAGTAATAGTCCCGTCTTCAAGATTCGAAATCAATTCAGTCTTATAAACATTATCCTTATACATTTCTAATGCATCAGCTTTACTAACAGGACGCATCTTGAATTCATGTTTTTCTCTTGAAATTTCAAGAACACGATCTTCAATCTTTTTAAAATCAGCCTCAACAATTTTCTGATCTTCAAAATCTACATCATAATAAAATCCATTAGAAATCGCAGGTCCAAGAGTTAATTTAATTCCCGGATATAATTCCTCAAGCGCTTGTGCCATCACGTGCGAAGTTGAATGCCAGAAAGCTTTTTTGCCTTCAGCATCATTCCATGTATATAATATAAGATTACCGTCGGTCGTCAATGGAGTTTCGGTTTCTATTGTTGTACCATTAAAAGATGCAGAAATCACGTTTCTTGCAAATCCTTCACTAATGCTTTTAGCAACCTCCATCGGAGTTACGCCTGAAGCAAACTCTCTAATCGACCCATCGGGTAAAGTAATCTTAATCATTGTTTATAATTTTGTGAATGCAAATATAGGGCATTACTAAAATACATACAATATATATATGCATGTTTATAGTATATATATGTTAGGAATGAATGTCATTTTCAACTTGATGCTTTTTTCTACATATATATAAGGTAAAAATTCTACTATAATATATAAGAAGGATTCTTTAGAGGAATTGGTATTTTAATCAGGAGCTATTTCCCGCTGTTCCTTCCAATCTTTCTTGCCGAACCCCGGCAAGAAAGGATTTTCCCTCCCATCGGGGCTAGGGGAGTCGTTTTCAAAAGAGGTTTTCGTGTGTGTAAGTATGGAAAGAAGCTTTTGGGATAAACAAAAAGCAGGAAAAAGAGATTTTATGTGTTGGTGGAAGATGGAAAAAGGCATTAAGTGCGATCTGAAGTCGTAAATATGTCAAAAAAGACGGCTAACGTATATATTGTAAAGTTCTCTGAAAAGAATGTATTCCTGTGTAAAGTCTGTAAAAACGGCATATCAGGAAATAAAAGAATTGAGATAAAGACAAAGACTACAGAAAATTCCTAGAAACGATAAAAAACTTGAAAAGCTAAGTTTTGCGTTATCAGAGTGTTAAGAAAAAGTTTTGAAAAAGATTAAAAAAAGTGTTTCAAAAAGCTTGTTTAACTCAATAAAGGTGGTACTTTTGCACCCGCAACAACGACAGACGTTCACTGAAATACTGACAGGCATACGAATTGAGATTGAAAAATTTTTTCAAAAAAGATTCAAAAAAGCTTGTGAGATTTGAAAACGGATGTTACATTTGCACCCCGCAAAACACGGAAA
>NZ_JBXARK010000017.1:0-16172 GCF_058808175.1 Flavobacterium sp. GW821-FHT11G01
TAAAACTCGGAAGTTCCAAAACTGGAAGATCCCCTTTAAACTGATCTAGCCAATACTGCTCAGAACCCTGGCTTTTTGCCTGCTGCTCTTCAGAATTAAGCCAAACAGCATAATCCTTATACTGAATCTTTAATTCTCCTAAATCAATTGCTCTGTCCTGTATTAGTGCAGCATAAATATGAGCAATTTCTGATATCAGCAAATGCATAGACCATCCGTCTCCTATGATATGGTGTAAGGATAAAAAGAAAATATACTCTTCTTCTGTCTTGATAAGAGTTCCTCTGAGTAATGGCGCTTTTTCAAGATTAAACAACTGAAAATTCATTTGCTGTAAAAAATCATCAATAAGCTGATTCGTGTTTTTTTCTCCAGAAAAATCTTTTAATTCTATATCGTAAAATACTTCATCTTTCGATAAAACATATTGTCTTACCAATCCTTCTCCATTAAGCTTAAAATAAGTACGAAGAATTTCATGACGTTTAATAAGTTCCTTAAAGGATGCTACAAATTTATCTCTGTCTAGGTTTCCTTTAATTTTTACTGCATTATGTATGTCATAAGCTATAGACCCCCCCTCAAACTGGCTTAATATCCAAAACCTGTATTGAGATGGTGTTACTGGATAAGATTCATTCTCAACAGCTTTTGGAATAGGTACAAAAAGATTATCATCTGTGGTGTTCCTTTTTAAAAATTGTATAAGGTTTAATTTATTTATTTTTATCTCCTCTAATATGGAGTTTGGTATATTTTCAGTATCAAATTTTAATTTTAAATTTTCATTCTCTAATGAAATATGTATTTTATTTTCTCTAAGCTTATTTATTAATTCTCTCATTAGATAATTATTTCATTCTTTAAATCTATGGCAGATGTATTACTGAGCCATTTTTTTTCATCAATTAAAACTGCCATGCCTTTTATATTCTTATAAGAAAAAAAATCGAGAATAGAAATTTCAATATTAAACTCTTTGTTGACAATTTTTAAAAATACCATCGCTCTTAAAGAATCACCACCAAGCTCAAAGAAATCATCCGTAACTCCAATACCAGAAATCTCAAAAAAATCTTCAAAAATCAGTTTAAGTTTTGCTTCAGTCTCGCTCTGTGGCTCTTGATAAACAGTCTGCAATTCTGGTCGCTCTGATTTTTTTATCTCTTTATCCTCCTTTATGCCCAAAGCTGTACTGCTGAATATTAAATGCATCTTTGAAGTTATATCTTCTTTTGATATATAAATTACATCTGCATGCTTAATATTTATGCTTTTTTCAAAAACAGAGATTAATTCTTGCTTTGATAAAATATTGTTTGACATATCTAAAATTTTGTCGTCAAAATTAATCTGCGGTAGTTGTACACATTTAAAAATTCCTGACTTATCAAAAGCAAAATAATCTAAATAACTATTGGCTGAAGCGTAAGCACCAAAACTAATACCTCCAAAAGTTGCTGCCAAACTTGAACTCATCCAAAAAAAGTCCAAGTCTGCATTTTTAAAATTTTCATAAAGTAGTTTTGTACCAATTAATTTTGGAGAAAGCATATTTAAAGTTTTTGTGAAGGAAGTATTTTCAACTAACTCCAAATCACTACTACTTACATTTCCAGCCAGATGTATAATTCCGCTTATTGGATCAGATATCCGTTGTCTCAGAGACTTAACTGCATCAGGATCACAGATATCAGCCTGTAGATAAACAACATTCTTACCTGAAATTTTTAAATCTTTTAATCTTTTTCCATAAGTATGATCCTGCTCTATCTCAATCAAAGATTTTCGCCCAAGTATCACAATATTTGCATTGTAGCGTTCAATAAGATATTTAGAAATAGAAAAACCTATATTTCCTAATCCGCCAGTAATTAAATATGTACCATCGACTTTAATAGTAGAACTTTCTTCAATAGCTAAATCTTGATAAACTTTTTGAAAACTTTGAACCCATCTTTGCCCAAAACGATATGCGATATATTGATGCGGATGTTGCTGCTGATTTAAAACCTCGTCTAAAATATCGGCGATTAATTTTTCATTATTAATTCCCTGGTCAATATCTAAATTTCGTACCACAGCTTGCTTCTCTATACCTGCAGCCTTAATTAACCCAAGCAGTAAAGATTGTCCTTGATTAATATCTTCATTTCCAATAACCTTATGAAGTAAATTTGTGAAGAAAAATATATTCTTATTAGCTGCTTCTTTCCAATTTTTAAAAATATTTGCAGGAAAAAAATATACCAAGCCAAAATGAAGGTTTTTCTGAGTTAATTCTAATTCAGAGGACTCAAATTTTAGGCTCCATAAATAAAGAATATCTGTTATAATTAGATTATCCAATTGTAAACTTTCAAATAACAACTTATAGTCCTCATCACTAAATGGATCTATAGCAAACTTTACAGAAGATGATTTTACAAATGATTTTCCAATTGAAACTTCAATTACCAAATTATCTTTAATTATTAATGTTTCAATTATTTTATCCGTAACATTAGAATCATCTGAAAAAATCAGAAAGACTTTCTTATCTGTCTTTTCAATTTTATTTAACATAGATCTTTCCCATGACGGAAAATAAAAACTGTTTTCCAAATCACTATGTTTAGCGACTAATGATGAACCGCTGAATAGTTTTGCAAAATCAACTTCGGTCTGATAAAATATTTTATCAAATGCATAGGTAGGTAGTGAAGTTTTAAAACGCTTCTTATCTTTATGCAATTCCTGCCATTTAATATTTAGACCATTGCACCAGAGATCTCCTAGCTTCTCTAAAAAATATTTTTCGTCATTTTCAAAACTTTTAGCTGATCTTAGTAAATTTATCGATTTGAAATTATTTTCGGTCTTTTGTTGCCTAATCAGTGAGATTAAGGAATTTCCTGCACCAACTTCAATAAAAAAAAGATTCTTATAAGACAAAAGTGTATTAATTCCTTTCGAAAAATTAACAGTATTTCGAAGCTGTTGTGCCCAGTATTTACCCGAATTGGCCTCATCCTTTTTAATAAATTCACCGGTTAAATTAGAAACGAAAGGAATTTGAATATTATTGAAATTAATATTTTGAAATTCTGCCTCATACTCCTCTAAAATAGAATCCTGCATAGCAGAATGAAAAGCATGTGATGTATGAAGCTTAACAAATGAAATGTCGCTTGCTGTTAATTCTTCCTGCAATTTTTCTATTTGACTTTGGTCACCAGAAAAAACGATCTGCTTTGGTCCGTTCACAGCTGCAACTGAAACTTTTAAGTGAAGAAAATTCTGCGCTTCTTGTTCACTTATAGGCACACTGATCATAATTCCTTTTGGAAGTTTATGCATCAACTCACCTCTTTTGACAACAAGTTGTAAAGTCTGCTCAAAAGAAAAAAGCCCGCTAATGCATGCCGCTGTATATTCACCAATACTGTGTCCGACCATATAATCAGGAATGATCCCATAATCCATCACTAGTTTTGCAATGGAATATTCTATTAAAAAGATGATAGGCTGAGCAAAACAGGTATCATTGATATTGAAATCTGGTATTTCTTTTTCAGGATATAAAATCTCTTTAAAATCCTTATTGGTAACTTCTTTTAAGAATTCAAACCCCCTATCCATATACTCTCTAAATAGAGTATTTGTTAAATATAAATCTCTGCCCATTTTTACATACTGAGATCCTTGCCCAGGAAACATAAAAACTACTGTATTTTGTATTTTTTTGTTCCCTGTAAAAGAAATTGATTTTGAAATCTTTTCTTCAAGAAGTTCTTCTAATTCTCTTTTATCACTAAATACTAAAGAAACTCGACTGTCAAAATGTTGCCTTCCAGTTTGATATGTGTAACACATATCAGTTAAATTTAAATCATCTTCAGTTGCCAAAAAATGTTTCAACTTGCCAAGATAATTTTCCAATGCAGTTTCTGTCTTAGCTGACAGAACTAGTAAATTACAATTTTCTTCTTCTTTTCTTATGTCACGCTCAGGTGCTTCTTCCAATATTATATGAGCATTTGTACCTCCAACTCCAAACGAATTTACTGCTGCTCGACGATAATTATTTGATCTAGATTCCCATTTTGCTAATTTATTATTAACAAAAAAAGGTCCTTCATTAAAATTGATATATCCATCTGCTTCTTTGAAATGTAGGCTTGAAGGAATTTTTTTATTTTTAAGACTAAGAACAGTTTTAATAAATCCAGCTACTCCAGAAGCTGTATCTAAATGCCCAATGTTTGTTTTTACCGAACCTATAGGACAAGTAAAACTCTTATCATTATTAAATGCTATATTAAGAGCTTCCACCTCAATTGAATCTCCCAACTTGGTTCCTGTACCGTGCGCCTCAACATAAGATATTGTTTCTGGACTAACTTTTGAAAATTTCTGTGCCATTTTAATACAGGCTACTTGTCCTTCAACACTTGGAGCGGTATAACCGACCTTATTGCTACCGTCATTATTTACTGCGCTACCTTTAATTATAGCATAAATATTGTCATTATCTCCCAAAGCATCTTTCAACCTTTTTAAGACTACTACTCCTGTACCTTCTCCATTAACTGTCCCTGTTGAATCTTTATCAAATGCCCTGCAATGACCATCATTAGAAATAATTGATCCTTCTTCATAAATATATCCCTTTTGGTTAGTAGCAGCCAATGAGGATGCTCCAGCCAATGCCATTTTAGTTTCACCAAAAATCAGGGCTTTACATGCTGCATGAATTGCAACTAAAGAGGTTGAACATGCCGTATTTATATTCATTGAAGGCCCTTTCAATCCTAATTTATATGAAACCAGCGTAGATAAATAATCCTTATTTGTAATTTTACGTAAATAAAAATTATTCACTTTATTTTTATCCTTTGAGAAGTTAACGAATGATTGCCAAAGCGCATCTTCTCCAGCACCAGCATATATACCGACAGATTCTTTAATATTATCTGGAACGTATCCTGAATCTTCCAAGGCTTCCCACACACATTCATGAAAAAAACGATGGCCTGGGTACATCATTGCTGCCTCATCTCTTGAATAACCAAAAAACTTAGAATCAAAATAATCCTTATTAGGTAAATTAGTTGTACAATTAATATAATTTTTATCCTTGATAAGACTCTTCGGAACGCCATAACTGATCAACTCATCTTCGTCTAAAAAAAGTAGTGATTCTTTTGATAATGCTAAATTTTCCCAAAATTCTCTCCAGTTTGAAGCACCCGATGTTCTTATCGACATTCCTACCACAGCAATTTCAAAACCTGTATATTGATTGTTATTCATTTTCTTCAAAATTTAATAAATTATAAGATTCCTCCATAATATCATAAAGCTCATCTATTTTATGATTATCACTATTCAAGTCCTTTGTGGATTTAGAATTAATGAATTCATAGATTGCCATTATATTAGGGAGATTATATCCCTGTAATAAAGTTAGAGACGCAGAAAATTCTTTATTAACTGCATTTAACATTTTAATCATTAAAAGGGAATTCCCTCCCAAGTCAAAGAAATTGTCTTTTACTCCAATTTTATCAATACCCAGTAATTGACTCCATATATCAATTAGTGTATTTTGGGTTTTATTTTGTGGCGCAACATAATTTTCCGCCTTTCTATTACCTACTGAAAAACCCATCAAAGTTTTTCTGTCTATTTTACCATTTGGTGTTAATGGAAATTTTTCTATTTGAACAAAATAATCTGGAATCATGTAATTTGGTAGTTTTCTAATAGCAGCATCTCTCAGCTTTTGCTCATCAACCATTTTATCACTTATTATAAAAGCAATTATACTTTTATTACCTTTCTCGTTTTCCTTAGCTACCACCACTGCATTCTCTACTTGGTCAAATTCTACTAAAACACTTTCTATCTCAGTCAATTCAATCCTAAATCCATTTATTTTGACCTGATTATCTAATCTTCCCAGATGCTGCAGATTACCATCTGGAAGCCACCTTGCCAAATCACCTGTTCTGTAGATCTTCTTTATTTCTTGGTTAGAAAAATTTACTTCAATAAATTTTTCTGCAGTTAATTTTTTGTCTTTATAATAACCTCTTGCCAATCCATTTCCTCCAATACATAATTCTCCTTCTACACCAATTGGACATAATTTTTTATTATTATCCAATATATAAATCTGAGTATTTAATATTGGTTTTCCAATATTTAACGGCTTCATATCTTTGTCTTTCTGAAAAGTAGACCACACAGTAGTTTCAGTCGGACCGTACATATTATATATTTCTGAATCTGTTTGACTTCTTAACTTATGTAATAATTCACTTGAAAAACTCTCACCACCTACAATTATCTTCTTTAAAGATTTTAAAAATAATTTGGAATTTTCATCTTCCAATAAAGCCTCTAAATATGATGGTGTAATCTGCATGGAAGTAATAGCCTGCTTCTTTTGAATATTTTGTCTTTTGTCCTTTTTATATTCAGATTTAAGTTCACTTAAGTGCTCAAGTGCTTTGAATACCTTTTTATCCTCAATTCCAAAATCAACTAAACAAGCTATTTCTGTAACTCCTATAGAATGAATTTCACTTAAAATTTTTCTGCAAGAATCTTTTGTGCCAAGCAGTGCGGCTGTCTGCCAATAACGTTCAAATGCCAAATCAAGCAAATCGTTTAAATCTGATTCACTTATAGATGTCATATCCTTATTTAAATCCTTTGCTAAATTTTGAATCAATCCTACGCTTGACTTCAAGTAGCCTTTAAAAGGTTCTTTTACCGTCGCTTTCACTTCCTCTAAATTAGTACCAACATAAGTATGAAGCATTAAAGAAATTTTCGCATTCTGAACTGAAAAACCATTTTCAGTTAAAGCCTGTTTGTAAATCTTTATATTATTTTTTAAGTCTTTTATATCCTGACCAAGTAAATGTGTCAATATATTAGCCCCTATTTTTCCTGCACTTCTAAAAGTCTCAGGACTTCCTCCGGCTGTTACATAAACATTCAGATCAGTATTAACAGGTTTTGGATATATTGTTAAATCAATTTCTTGATTGAGTCCATTTTTTCTCTTGACAGAACCTCCTTTCCAAAGATTTTTCAGATCTTCTATCTGATCATACATTATCTTTTTTCTTTCTAAAAAATTCTGTGGCATTAGTACAAAATCGTCAGCATGCCATCCTGAAGCAATAGACAAGGCAACTCTTCCATTAGATAGATTATCAACAACCGACCATTCTTCAGCAACTCTAACTGTATCATGTAATGGTAAAACAACACTTCCAGACCTGATTTCAATATTTTCAGTTATAGTTGATAAAGCTGCACCTAAGACTGAGGGATTCGGAAAAATTCCACCAAATTGATGGAAGTGCCTTTCAGGTAACCATACCGCTGAAAATTCATTTTTATCTGCATATTTTGCTGAGTCCAGCAGAAACTGATATTTATTAACTGTATCATCTTGACTTGAAAAATAGAATAGGCTAAAATCTAATGTTTCTGAGTAATTATTTAAAAATAAATTGAAATTATTTAAAAGCGTATTGTCTGTCTTTAAACTAATAGTATTCCCTCTACTCAAACTCCAAAATAACTCCAAGACTGAAATGTCAAATGAGATCGAAGTAATTGCCAATATATTCTCTTTTTCTCCCAAAGAAATAGAGGAATTCATTGCATGCAAAAAATTTAATACATTTCTATTTTCTATCATGACCCCTTTAGGGTTTCCTGTACTTCCAGATGTATATATAACATATGCTAAATGTTCTGGTAAACTGCTTTTCTCAATATTTAATACGGAATAATTATTCTGAACAGAAATAAATTTCAGTAGTTCTAATTCATCGATTATTATTTTGCTTTCAATATCTTTTTCAATATATAAAATTCGATCCTCTGGATAAGCTGGATCTATAGGAACATATGCAGCGCCAGATTTTAGTACTCCTAAAAGAACAACTAGCATATATTCATCTCTTTTTAGCTTAATTCCAACCAAGTCATTTGGCTTTAGTGTATATTCCTGTTTTAAATAATGGGCTAATCTATTTGATCTATTATTAAGCTCTGCATATGTCACTTCTGTGTTATCACAGATAAGAGCAATAGCATCAGGATTCTGATGGACCTGATCTTCAAATAGATCAATTATAGTCTTATTTTGATCAAACTGAGCATGAGTATCATTAAACTCATTTAATAACTGATTCTTTTCTGAAATTGTCAAATATTCTGCTTCCCCTATCTTTACTGAAAGATCGGATGTTAAATCCTTTAGTAAATTCTCAAAATGATCAAACATTCTCTCTATGAGAACCATATCATAAATATCACTATTATATTCAATGATTAGTTCCAATTCTTCTGCTTCTATGAATGTAAAAGTGATATCAAATTTTGAAGTATTATTTTTAAATTCATAACTCGTAACTTCTAAACTTTTAAGTGCTTCAGTATTGATATTTTTTAACTGGTTCTGATTCTGAAGAATAACTAAAACGTCAAACAAAACGGATCGGCTTACATCCCGTTTAAGATTTAATTTTCCAATTAAGGAATCAAACGGATAACCTTGATGCTCGTACGCTCCTAATAGGATTTCCTTTTGTTCTTTTAAAAACTCTGAAAAATTTTCTTCTTTTTGTATCTTGGTTCTGATTCCAAGAGTATTCATAAACAATCCAAGTTGGTTCTCTAAATCTGGATGCTCCCTTCCAGCTGCAGGAGTACCAACAATAATATCATCCTGACCTGAATATTTGTACAGCAATACATTTATACCGGCCATTAAAGTCATAAATAAAGTAACTTCATTTTCTTGTGAAAATTTATTTAAGTATTTTAAAAAATCTGTTGAAAAACTGTGACGTAGATGGTTACCGTTGTAAGTTTTGATCAAGGGACGTTTTCTAAGAGCTGGAATATTTAATACAGGTAATTCTCCACCAAACTGATCAAGCCAATATTGTTCTGATAAATAAAGTTTATTTTGCTGCAAATCTTCATTTAACCAAACCGCAAAATCCTGATACTGAATATTTGGCCTAGGCAGAATTACTTCTCTTTTTTCAATTAATAAATTATAATTTCTAATAACTTCTGAAATTAATAATTCTATTGACCAACCATCACTAATAATATGATGCATTGATAAGAAAAATACAAATTCATTTTCCTCCATTTTAATTAAAGATGCCTTCAGCAAAGGTCCTTTTTCTAAATCAAAAGACTCAATATTTAAATTCTGAAAATGATTCGCTGCGGCGCATTCCTTATTATCATTTCTACTATAATCATTGATTTCTATCTGAAATTCAAAATCTTCATAACTGATGATATTTTGGCGAATTTCTCCCAATTCATTTGTCTTAAATTGAGCTCTCAAAATATCATGGCACTTTAATAAAATGTCAAAGGAAGATTTAAATTTTTCAACATCAACAAAACCCTTTAATTTCACAGCTGACGGCAAATTATAAGCAATAGAGCTTTCTTCCAACTGGCTTAATATCCACAATCTACTTTGTGCTGAAGTTACTGGATATGATGCCATCGGCGCTATTTTGGGAATTGGAGTATAAAATTCCTTCTCAAGGACTTTACTGATACCCATAACAGTAGGCTGCTCAAAGAAAACTTTAAAAGATACTGTCATATTTAAGTCCCGCTGAATTCTGTTTATAACCTGCCCTACTATTAAACTATGGCCTCCTAAATAAAAAAAATTGTCTGAAATGCCTATCTGATCAATTTTTAAAACCTCTTTCCAGATGTTTAATAATTTTTTTTCCACATCATTTCTTGGAGCAACGTAATCCTTTTTTACAGCATCTGTAACAAGCACTTCTGGAAGCTGTTTTTTATCAATCTTTCCATTAGAATTTAATGGCAGAGAATCTAAAAGAACATAAAAGCTTGGAATCATATAATCAGGTAGCTTACTTTCCAGGAAATTTCTTAGCTCTGTTTTATCAAAACTTTCAGAAACAATATAAGCTACCAATAATTTGCCGTTATCGCCTTCTTTTGTTTGCAATAGAACCTGTTTAATAGATTCTGAATATTTTAAGATAACATTTTCGATTTCACCTAACTCAACTCTGAAACCGCGAATCTTCACCTGATTGTCGTTTCTTCCTAAAAATTCAATATTACCATTATGCAACCAAGTTCCTAAATCACCGGTATCATACATTATATTCCCAAATACGAATGGATTACTGATGAATTTTTCCCTTGTAAGCTCTTCTTTATTTAAATATCCTTTAGAAACACCAGCACCTGAGATATATAATTTACCTGGAACCCCAGCAGGCACCAATTGCAGATTTGCATCTAAAATATAAATCTGAGTATTTGAAATCGGATTTCCAATTGATGGATTATATCTCAAATCCTTATTCTTTAATTCAATCGTAGTTACAACATGAGTTTCAGCAGGACCATAATGATTAAAAAGTCTAGTTTCTGATTTTCTTAATCTGGTTATATTTTCAGTACTTAATGTAAGTTGCTCACCTGCAACGATAATATTTTTTATTAAATTTAAATCTATTAACTGATAGAATTCCTTTAAAGCAATTAATGCTTTAAAATATGAAGTTGGTAAAAAAACTGTATCAATTTTTTCATTTTCTATGAAAGCTGATAATTGTTCGGGATTCTTCTTTACAATTTCTGTGACAGGATATAAAGTTGCGCCTCTTAATAAAGTAGTGAATATTTCTTGGAATGAAACATCAAAGCTTATACTTGTAAACTGTAGTACTCTCTTTACTTCTTCTGTTCCGAATTGTTCAATATGAAATGAAATTAGATTAAACATATTTTGATGTTTCATCATAATTCCCTTAGGAGTACCTGTAGATCCTGATGTATATATTACATAAATTAAACTGTCACTTTTAATTTTTATTTCATTATTTTTATCATCAAGATTTTTTCTAATTTCTTCAAAATCGATAAAAAACTGTTCATCTAAAATAAGTTTACAGTTGCTGTCACTTTCAATTGCTTTTATTCTGTCTTTTGGATAGTCCGGATCGATAGGCACGTAAGCACCACCTGCTTTTAAGACTCCTAAAATAGCGATTATCAGTATTTGGCTTTTTTCTAATTTTACACCTACCAGATCCTCAGGACGAATTTCATACTTTTCTATCAAATATAAGGCTAACTGGTTCGAACTTTTATTTAGTTCTGCGTATGTTAGTTCTCTCTCACCAAAAACCAACGCAATATTGTCAGGTGTTCTCTTAACTTGCTCCTCAAATAAATCTATCACACTTTTATCGATAGGATAATCTGATTTTGTATCATTAAATTGACATAAAATTTGCTCTTTCTCAAAATCTGTAAGATAGTCTAGCAAGTTTAGTGCAACATTAGGATCTGTAATAATACTATGCAATAATTTATCAAAATGATTTAGTAGGGTATTTATAAATTCCTCTGTGTACAGGTCTGTGTTATAAATAATTGTTAATCCTAATTCATTATCAACTTCATTAAATGCAAATTCCAGATCAAACTTACTGAAATTAATATCTTTTGCCCTATGCTGGATAATTTCAATATTCGAAACCTTTTCAGTATTTTTTTTAAATATTTTAGAATTTTCTACCCTTACCATTATATCAAACAATGGATTTCTACTCATGTCACGATTCGGAAATAAGTGATCTACCAGTTCATCAAATGGATATATCTGGTGTTCATAAGCTTTTAGAGTAGTTTCTTTAATCTTGTCTAATAACGTTCTATAACTATCAGATCCTGAAAACTCCGTTTTCAATGCAAGTGTATTAACATACAAACCAATCTGATTATGTAGATCTGAATGTTCCCTATTTGCACTTGGCGTTCCAATTATTATATCGGTTTGATTAGAATATCTGTAAAGCAATGTATTGACCGCAGCAAGTAATCCCATAAATAACGTACACTCCTGTGACAAACAGATGTCGTTTATTTTTTTTAGAAGGCCTTTATCATAAACCCTGCTATAGGATTTTCCCTTATAAGTTTTTATTAGGGGCCTTTTCATTGCTTGTGGTAAATTTAATAATGGAATTTTCTTTTCATAAAGGTTTATCCAATACTCTTTATGATCTTTAATAGAGTCCCCTTTTAAAAGATTCTTTTGCCAGGCTGCATAATCTTTATATTGCAATTGAAGGCTTGGTAATGAATCAGAAGTTTTATTAGAATAAGCATTGTATAATATCAATATTTCATTTATCATTACTTCGCATGACCATGCATCACTGACAATATGATGCATTACAATACTAAAAATGAATACATTGTCAGCGGTTTTAATTAATTTTGCACGAAATAAGCAGTCTGACGATAAATCAAAACTAAAGTTTGCTTCGCTATAAATAACTTTATTAACTTTCTCTTCTCGATTTAATTCATTGCTTAAATCTTCATATTCCAACTTAAATTTAATATCTTCTGAATTCAATATTGTTTGTCTAACATTCCCATATTGATCTTCAATAAATAATGTTCGTAAAGATTCATGCCGATCAACTATTGTGGCTAATGCCTTTTCTAACGATGCTACATTTAAAATACCTTTAAATTCATATAAACTTGGCATATTATAGGCAATATTTCCCTCTTGAAATTGACTTAATAACCAAAGTCTAAATTGTGATGAAGATAACTCATAATTAATTTCTTCTTTCACTTTAGGAATGTTCAAATAACCCACTTTGTGAGTATGTAATCTAATAAAAGCTATTAAATCATTTTTATGTATCTTAATTTCGTTTAATAAATCATCTGTTATTGCTCCTTTAGGGGCTTGGATATTTAATTTATCATCAACCAAATCAATTTTTATATTTAGCTGATGTAATTTTTTTAGTAATGATTGCATAAATTTTTTAAAATAGTTAGCTTAAGCCTCATCGTGTGGTCATACTGTTTATTGTATGACCTGATAGTTAATATTCTGTATTGGGTTTTACAAAATTTGAAAGTAAAATTGTATTTGCTCTCATCAAAAATTAATTCCCAGTTCTTCTTCTTTCTTCTTGATTACTGGTCTGTCTTTGCTGAACATTTATTTTCTTATTTCCAAATTTATAGGAAATTACAAATTGCAGTGTTCTACTGTCATAGTAACTTTTAGTCATTGTTTCTATATTATTAACAGTTGAATTTGTGCGAGGCCCTGCAGTTTTAAATATATCAGTCACATTTAAAGATATTTTTAAATCTTTATTCATCAAAAGATACTGAAATCCAGAGTCTAAAGAACTTGCGGCTTTATTTCTATAAATTCCATTGATTCCCGGAAAATCATACCAAAAATTAGCAAAAAATAATAAAGTCTTTTTTGAGTTTAAAGTAAAATCATTGTTAATAGAAACTGAAGAATTAAAACCTTCCTGTTTCTGTTCAGTAATTGCTAAACTTGATTTAGCTATATAATAATTAACATCTAATGAAAGTGAACTCTGCCACCACTTATATTTACTAAAATAATAACTTTCAGAAATCCCATATCTTTGTGTATTTAAATAATTTTCTGTGGTTGTCATAATAGTATTTGTAGCAGGGTCTGTTATTTGTATCTGAGAAAATAAATTCTTTTCATTACTAAAATATAATTTACTTTGAAAATCTTTGTAGGTATATGTTAGATCAGCATTATCTATAAAAGCTGGTTGTAGTAAAGGATTTCCATACGTACTTTGAAAAGGGTTACTAAAAAAAATATTGGGGTTTAATAATGCGAAACCTGGTCTTGAAATTCTTTTACTGTAATTTAAGCTAAATGAAGAATTATCATTTGCTGAATAAGACAAGTAGAATGTAGGGAAAAATTTAAAATAATTATTTTTTGTAAGCTGAATTAAATTCTCTGAATAGGTTTGAGTTTGGGTTGCTTCCATTCTTAATCCAAATTGTGTTTCCCATTTCTTGTCGATTTTTTTATTAGCAGACAGATAAGCCGCTTGTACGTTTTCAGTATATTCAAATTTAGAAGCAGTAAGAGAAAAATCTGAAACAGGATTATCCACTATACCACTGTTAAAAGCAAAGATATCATTATTAGATTTTGAGCTTGAAATTTTGCTTCCAAAACTCCATTTTGCCCATTTTGTAGGATATTCTACATCAACTTTTCCAGATAAGTTCGTAATATCCTGAACATTAGTATTTTCTCCTCCATAATATTTTCCAGATATAGGTTCTGGATTAAGTGTAACAGATTTACCATTATAAACTCTGACATCATTATTATTAAAATTAAAATAATCTAAGTTTACACTTATTTTTCTTCCTAGAGTGTCGATTTTAAATTCATTATAAAAATTAATAGATTTGATATTAGGTTTTAATTTTGCATTTCCTATTGATTCCAAATAATTATTAATTTTATCTGTTGAATAGTCCGTTAACGAAGTGTATGGTCTGTTATCAAAAGTCCTATCATTATTTACATATAAAAACTGGCCACCCATTGTCCACGATGGATTGATTTTATAATTTAATCCCAAATTTAGATTTAAACTCTTGCTATTATTTTTAAATGGATTTTTCGAGTTCCATAATTCATCAGGAAAATAGGTTTTTTCATCTCTTTTATAAGATTCTGTAACATCTCTATAATTAATTGTTGATGAAAAACTTAATTTATTCTTGTTATAATTAAAGTTCCCCATATTAGCACTTCCTGCATAAGTTTTTTGAATATATGTTGATTGCAGTAATGCATTCCAGGAATTTTCTTTTGTTCTTTTCATTACTATATTAATCAAACCACTATTCCCCTGAGCTTCATACTTTGAAGGAGGAGTTGTAATTACTTCTATAGTTTTAATGGTTTCAGCAGGTATTGTCTTTAAATAATTTGTAAGGTCTTCTCCTGATAATTGTATTATTTTATCGTCAACTAAAACAGCAATTGTACTCTTACCAATAATTGATATATTATCATTTTGAACTCTAACCCCTGGAGTCGCATTAAGCGTTGTTAGAGCATTTCCCCCAGAGGAACTAATTGATTTTTCTACATTAAAAACCAATCTATCTATTTTTCTTTCAATTATTTTTTTACCTCCACCCTCTACAACAACAGATTCTAACTGAATAGCCTCGTTAACCACTATTTGTCCCAAATCTAAATTTACAGTTACTACAATGTCTTTTGACGCAATTATTTTTGTGTCCTGCCTAACTTTCAGTTTGTAAGAACCTGGTTCTACTTCAAAGAAAAATTCTCCTTTGTGATTAGTAAGCTCATTCTTGATAGCTACTGAATCCTTGTTAATAAGTATAGTTTCAATAAATCCTATTGGATTATTTTCTTTTGTTACAATTTTACCTGTGATTTTAATTTGTGCAAATAATGCTGTGCTGAAAAGTATTAATGTAATGTTTAAGATTATTTTCATGCTGTTTGTAATTATTTATTTAGATGTTTTTGTATTTTATTTTTATAATGAAAAAAAATCGGTTTCAACATTTCCTATATGTTCATTATTATCTGCATTATTATCTGCATTAATATCAAAGAAAGATGCCACAGTGATGTTGTCAATTAAAATTGCTAAATCTTCCAATCTCAAATTTTTAAACAAATCATTAATTGAAATATTAATTCCAAACTCTTTTTTTATTAAACTAATCAATCGAGTAGCAATTAAACTATGTCCTCCTAATTCAAAGAAATTGTCTGTTACACTTACTGAAGAAATATTTAACAAATCTTGCCAAATAGCGACAAGTTTTTCTTCAGTAGTATTTCTAAATGCAACATGTTCTTTCGTTACAATATCATATTCTAAGATATTAGGTAATGCTTTTCGGTCAACCTTTCCATTTGGAGTCAAAGGGATGACGTCTAATTCTATGTGAAAACTAGGGATCATATAATAGGGAAGCTTTTTCTCAAGAAAGATCCTTAAAGATGATTTATCAATATTACTACCTACAAAATAAGCAACAAGCATTTTTTCATTATTAATACTTTTAGCCTCCACAAAAACTTCGGTTATATATTCAGAATACTGCAGAATTGTGTTTTTGATCTCTCCTAATTCAATCCTGAATCCCCTTATCTTTACCTGGTCATCATTTCTGCCTAGATACTCTATAGTACCATCGGAAAGCCAACGGCACAAATCACCGGTATCATACATGCGTGCTCCGGCTAT
>NZ_JBXARK010000018.1:0-14765 GCF_058808175.1 Flavobacterium sp. GW821-FHT11G01
AAGCTGCTGCCTTTGACTCATCCCACAAATAGCTTACATGCTTAAAATTCATATGTGTTGTATTTATATTCGACATTTTATATCTTTTTAACAATAATCTTAAATCTTATGGTGTAAAATAAGAGAATGTAAAAAACATAACTATCCTGTACTATCCTTGTATGAAAAGAAACGTATTCGATTGATAACTAATTCTTAACACTTAAATCAAACATCAAAACGTCAATAATAATTCAAGACAAAAAGAGAAAAAATGACATCTAATTACATGAAAATTAGATAGAAAGTCTAAAAATTCAATTTGTAAAAAAGAAGTAAAAACACAACCAAGAAAAGTCTTTTTGAATCGCTTTTAAAATATACTTAACCTATAGAAATTCTAAAAATTTAACTTTAAGAATTTGTATTGTTTTTAATTCAATTAAAAAATTAGATTTTATGATGAAAAAGAGAACTTCAAAAATAGAATAGAGAAACAAAAAATGCTTCCAAATTTCATCAAAAAAAACACGATTGAAACCTTTGGAAGCACTTTTAAAATTTAAGTTTTACAGAATTTAAAACTAAAGTTTATAAAATGATGTAGCATTTTCATGCCAGATTTTATTTTGATTTGGAATAGAAAGTTGTGAAATATAATCTTCCAAAGTTTTTACTACTTCTGTATAATCTGAAGCCACATTACAAACCGGCCAATCTGATCCGAACATTAATTTATCGGCAGAAAAATTTTCAAAAATGACATCTAAATAAGGTTTTAGACCATCAGAATTCCATGTTTTCCAATTGGCTTCGGTAACCATTCCTGAAATTTTACACCAAATATTTTCGGCTTTGGCAATCTCTTCAATTCCTTTTTTCCATGATAAAATATCTCCCGATTTTATATCTGGTTTTGCAATATGATCAATTACAAAAGGCTGATCCGGAAATTGATTGACCAAATTTAGAGCTGCCGATAATTGGCGATGAAAAATAAGAATATCGTAAGTATAATTAAATTGTTTCAGAGCAGCGATTCCGTTTTGGAAATCTTTTCTCAACATAAAATCATCCGTTTCGCCCTGAACTACATGTCGAAAACCTTTTATTATTTTATTCGAAGAAAAATGATTTAATCGCTCTTCAATATTTTCATTTCGAAGATCAACCCAACCCACAACTCCTTTTATGAAATCATTTTTTGCTGCTAAATCCACTAAAAAATTAGTTTCTTCTTCAGACTGACTTGCCTGAACGGCAACACAACCTGAAAATTGGTTTTCCTGAAGCAAAGGCAAAAGATCTTCGGGTAAAAAATCCCTTTGAATTTTCTGCATGGTTTCATCAATCCAACTGTCTCTTACGGGATCGAATTTCCAAAAATGTTGATGTGCATCAATTCGGTTACTCATCTTGTGTTAATTTACATCATTGATTAAAGCGCGGTCCAAATGTACGTAACCTCCATCAACAAAAACAAATTGTCCTGTTGTGTGCGACGAACGATCCGAAATAATAAAAAGTGCAGTATCTGCAATTTCTTCGGTTTGGGTCATTCGTCCTTTTAGCGGAATACTTTTATTGATTTTTTTCAAAACAGCTTCACCGTCCGGGACTGTTTTAATCCAGTCTTCGTATGCAGGCGTATAACTTTCGGCAATAATAATCGCATTCGAACGAATTTCATATTGAATTAAATCAACTGCCCATTCTCTGGTTAATCCTAAAACTCCACCTTTTGCAGCAGCATAACCTGAAGTTCCGCCTTGTCCGGTCAACGCAACTTTAGAACCAATATTCAGAATATTTCCTTTTGATTCTTTTAAATATGGAAGTGCATATTTCACCAATAAAAAATAACTTACCACATTTAGTTTCAAAGAATTCATGAATTCTTCGTACGTCGAATCTAAACCAGCGCCATCATTTACACCAACGTTGTTAATTACAGCGTCGATTTTACCGTATTTTTCCACTATTTTTTTGACAGCGTTTTCTATTTCAACAGGATCAGTAACATCTGTTTGCACAAACAAAGCGTCTATGCCTTTCTTTTGAAGATTTTCCGCATAAGCGAAGCCTCTTGCATTTCTGTCTACCAAAACCGGAATTCCACCTTCATCTGCAATTCGGTTAATTATCGTTTCTCCAATACTTCCTTGCTTTCCGGCAGAACCAGAAACAACAATTATCTTATTTTTTAAATTTAAATCCATCTTTTGTGGTTATTAAGGTCTCAGTTAAACCCGACAGGTTTTAAAAACCTGTCGGGTTTCCTGTAGATAATAGTTTATTCTATCTCAATCAACGCTTTAATTACGTTATTTTTTGGATCAATCAATTGTCCAAAATCAGTAATCATATTTGAGAAACTTGTTCTATGTGTAATGTATTTTTTCGGATCAATTTTTCCATTTTTAAGACATTCCATTACATATTCAAAATCTTCAATAGTTGCATTTCTGCTGCTCATTAAAGTAGATTCTCTTTTGTGGAAATCAGGATGACTGAAACTCAATTCTCCTTTTTGAAGTCCAACCAAAACAAATCGGCCTCCGTGAGAAATATAATTAAAAGCGCTGTTCATCACTTTCTGGTTTCCGGTTGCATCAATGACAACATTCGCCATATCGCCATTTGTAATTTCTGCCAGTTTTTGAGCCACATCATCGTGTAACGGATTTATAGTTTCATCAGCATTCAGTTCATTTTTGCAAAAACCCAATCGGTATTCGTTGATATCCATCACGATTACTTTGGCTCCTGCAATTTTAGCAAACTGAATCAATCCGATACCAATTGGTCCGGCGCCCATTACTAAAACGGTATCAGTAGATTTTACTGCCGCTCTTCGTACTCCGTGCGCGGCAATTGCCAACGGTTCAACCAATGCCAATTGATCATAATCCAAACCTTGTCCATGAAGTAAATATTGCTCTGGAATAGTTACATATTCAGCCATTCCGCCGTCAATATGAACTCCGAAAACTTTAATATTTACGCAGCAATTGGTTAGTCCGTTTCTGCAGGCAACACATTTTCCACAGTTAAAATATGGAATAAAAGTTACTTTATCGCCCGGTTCAAAACCTTTTGCATTTCCTTTTACATATTCTGCCGCAAGTTCATGACCTAAAATTCTTGGATATTCGAAGTAAGGCTGCGTTCCGCCAAAAGCGTGAATATCGGTACCGCAAATCCCAATTCTTTTAATCTTCAATAAAACTTCACCTTCTTTTGGTTCCGGAATTTCTTTTTCTTTTAGAATAAACTCCTGCGGTTTTTCACATACTATAAATTTCATCTTAGCATTTTCTTTTAATTATTTTGAGTATGCAACTGCAGTTTGTTTGCTGCTTCCTAAACCTTCAATTCCCAATTCTACAACATCGCCCGCTTTAAGGTAAATAGGATCTGGCTTAATTCCCAAACCAACTCCGGGAGGCGTTCCTGTACTAATGATATCGCCCGGAAGCAAAGTCATAAACTGGCTCAAATAATGTAACAAAAACGGAATCTTGAAAACCAGATTTAAGGTGTTGCTGTCCTGGTATTTTTTACCATTTACAGTCAGCCACATCGATAAATTATCAACATCTTTTACTTCCTCTTTAGTAGCCAAAAACGGTCCAAGTGGCGCAAATGTGTCGCTCCCTTTTCCTTTTGTCCATTGTCCTCCGCGCTCTAACTGAAAAGCCCTTTCACTGTAATCGTTTAGCAAAGCATAACCTGCTACATAATCCAGTGCTTCCGCTTCTTCAACATAACTTGCTTTTTTACCAACAACAAAGGCCAGTTCCACTTCCCAGTCTGTTTTTTCACTGTTTTTTGGGATGATCAAATTATCATTTGGTCCGCATAAAGAAGTTGTCGATTTAAAAAAGATAATTGGCTCTGTTGGAATCGGTGCGCCGGTTTCTTTGCAATGATCTACATAATTTAAACCGATACAGATTATTTTTGAAGGTCTGGCCACCGGAGAACCTAATCGGACATTTGCATCAACTTCTGGCAACGTTGGATTGCTATCTAATGCTTTTTGCAATTTCTCCAAACCATTTTCTTCAAAAAAACTTTCATTAAAATCAGTTACAATTGATGAAACATCATATCTTTTTTCACCAATTATAACTCCCGGTTTTTCTTTTCCTATTTCTCCAAAACGTATTAATTTCATTTTTTTTTCTTTTTTAAGGTACTGAGGTTCTAAGGTTCTGAGGTACTAAGTTTTTTTTTAGCTTAGCATCTTAGTGCCTCAGAACCTTAGAACCTTTTTTATTTATTTTAAAATTGTTCAGTTATATTTCAATTGCTATCGGAAATGAGGATCTAAGTCTGAAAAAACCTTAGAATCTTAGTACCTCAGAACCTTAGCCCCTTTTCTCAATTATTTAACTTGATAAATCCTCCGTCGATTGGGTAATCGCTACCTGTAATAAATCCGGCTTCGTCGCTGCATAGGTATAATGCCAAGGCTGCGATTTCGTCCGGTTTTCCCATTCTTCCTATTGGTTGCGACTGTGATAATTTTTCGAACATTTCTTCTTCTTTTCCTGCGTAGTTTTTCGAAATAAATCCATCTACAAAAGGCGTGTGAACCCTTGCAGGCGAAATCGAATTGCAACGAATATTTTCTTTTATATAATCTTTTGCTACAGATAAAGTCATGGCCATAACGGCACCTTTTGCAGTGGAATAAGCGAATCGGTCCGGAATTCCAACCCAGGCCGCAATTGACGCCATGTTAATAATCACACCACCATTTGAAAGTCGAAATTGTGGGATTGCGGCAAACAGACAGTTGTAAACTCCTTTTACATTCACATTCATAACGCGATCAAAATCAGCTGCTGGAGTAGTGTCTACTTTTCCAACATGCGCAATTCCGGCGTTGTTGATCAGGATATTAATATTACCGATTTTTTCGAATGTAGAAATTACTTCTTCCTGATTGGCCACATTACAGGCATGCGAAAAAACTTTACCGCCATTTGCTTTTATTTCCTCGACAGCTGTTTTAGCACTTTCTTCTGTTAATTCAATAATGTGAACTTCTGCTCCCTGCTTAGCGAACAAAGTAGCAATTGCTCTTCCTATCCCGCTTCCGCCTCCGGTTATTACCGCTTTTTTATTTTTTAATGAAAACATTTTTATCGTTATTAAGTCTTTTATTTATCCTTATATATTTTTTAAAATCTATTCGAAATTAATAAATGTAAAAAATACAATTACAAAAGTATATTTTAATATTAATATTTGAGATATATTTTTATCTGAATCTCCTAAAATGACTAAACTTTAATATATTATAACACTTTTTGTAAAATTTGTAAAAAAATTCCAACTTACTTCAACATACTTCAAAAAACTACTGTTAATAAACACCTCTTCTATTGTTCAATTCAATCTTATTTCTATTTTTGTAATTGTATTTTTTACATTTATTAATTTTCGAATAAAATCATCACTATAAATTTTACCAAAAATGACGATATTAAAAGGGATAACCTGGAATCATACAAGAGGTTTATTGCCAATGGTTGCTACAGCTCAGCGATTTACAGAACTAAATCCCGGAGTTGAAATTACCTGGGAGAAAAGAAGTTTACAAGAATTTGCTGATGCGTCTATCGAAGATTTAGCAAAACGTTTTGATTTGCTTGTAATCGATCATCCATGGACAGGCTTTGGCGCACACTCCAAAAGCATCTTGCCATTATCAGATTATTTATCTTCAGAATATATAAAAGATCAGGAAGTAAATACCGTTGGACGCTCTTACGGAAGTTACGTTTTTGACAATAAATTATGGGCGTTGCCAATAGACGCAGCAACACCAGTGGCAGCAGCCCGATTGGATATTTTAAAAAAACAGGGATTAAAAGTTCCGCAGACTTATGATGATTTATTGGCTTTAGCCAAAAAAGGACTGGTTGCCTTTGCCGGAATCCCGGTTGATGTTTTAATGAGTTTTTATATGTATTGCTGTAGTTTAGGTGAAGCGCCTTTTCAATCTAATGAAAAAGTTATTTCTCCTGAAACAGGAAAGAAAGCTTTGCAAATGTTCAGGGAATTGGCACAATTAATTGATCCAGCCAATTTCAACAGAAATCCAATTCAGGTTTATGAATCAATGGTAAACTCAGACGAAATTGCCTATTGCCCCTTTGCTTATGGCTATTCAAATTATTCAAGAACAGGCTATAGCAGAAACTTACTTCATTTTTATGATTTAGTTCGTTTGAATGATCAGCCAATGATTAGCTCTTTGGGAGGAACAGGATTAGCAGTTTCTTCTTTTAGTAAACATATTCCGGAAGCTATTAAATATGCAGAATTTACAGGATCCTCTCAGGTTCAGCAAAATATTTTTGCCGATAATGGCGGACAACCCGGGCATCTTCAGGCCTGGAAAAGTGACAGAATTAATTCTGTAACACACGATTATTTCAAAAACACTTTGCCAACTTTAGAGCGAGCGTTTTTGCGCCCAAGATATTCCGGACACATGTATTTTCAGGATCATGCGGGTGATGTTGTTCGTGATTATTTAATTAATGGCGGAGATGAAACTTTGGTTTTAGAAGAAATGAATTCGCTTTATGCGAAATCTTTAAATTTAGTAACATCATGAAACCATTAGAAGGATTAGTTGTTTTAGAATTCTGTCAATTTTTGGCAGGGCCTTCTGCCGGATTAAAATTAGCCGATTTAGGCGCGAGAGTCATAAAAATCGAGCGCCCAATAAAAGGCGAAGCTTGCAGACAATTAAGTATAAAAGATCTTTTTGTTGATGATAGCAGTTTGTTGTTTCATACGATAAACAGAAATAAGGAATCATTTGCTGCCGATCTTAAGAATCCGGAAGATTTAATTCTGATCAAAAAATTAATCACCAAAGCTGATATTATGACGCATAATTTCAGACCTGGTGTTATGGAAAAAATAGGCTTAGATTTCAATGAAGCCTTAACTATCAATCCAAAAATAATATACGGAACTATTACAGGTTATGGAAATATTGGTCCGTGGGCAAAAAAACCCGGACAAGATTTATTGTTACAATCGCTTTCGGGATTAAGCTGGTTAAGCGGTCAAAAAAATCAGGGACCTGTTCCGTTTGGTTTGGCTGTCGCCGATTTAATGTGCGGAAATCATTTCGTTCAGGGAATTTTAGCCGCATTATTAAAAAGAGCCAAAACCGGAAAAGGTGTTTTGGTAGAAGTAAGTTTACTGGAATCTGTTTTGGATGTACAATTTGAAGCGATTACATCTTTCTTAAATGACGGCGGTCAATTACCGGAAAGAGGTGATATTAAAGGAAGTGCACATGCATTTCTGAGTGCGCCTTATGGTGTTTATCAAACTCAGGACGGTTATATTTCATTGGCAATGGGAGATTTACTTTTTATCGGAAATACTTTAGGAGTCAATCTCAATAAATATGCTGACAAACAAGATTGGTTTACTTTCAGAGATGAAATTAGAGAATTATTAGCAAAAAAATTAGCCACTCAAACATCAGATTATTGGTTAGATGTACTTCAAAAAGAAGGTATTTGGTGTGGAAAAGTGCTCAATTATGAAGAATTAGACAATCAATCTTTTGTGAACGAATTGCAATTGAAACAAACAGTTCAAAATTCCGCAGGCGAAAAATTGGTTACAACGCGAAGTCCAATTCAGCTTGACGGAAAAATTTTAGTAAGCGCAAAAGCAGCTCCTTCAGTTGGAGAAGACAATTCAAAAATACACGAACAATTTTTAAGCGAATAGATGAAACCTTTAGAAGATTATTTAATAGTAGATTTTAGCCAGTTTCTTTCAGGACCTTCAGCAAGTTTACGCTTGGCTGATTTAGGTGCGCGCGTTATAAAAATTGAAAAACCGGGAACAGGAGATATTTGCCGAACCTTATACACTTCTGATTTGATTATGAACGAAGAATCATCTGTTTTTCATACCATTAACAGAAACAAAGAATCATTTGCCATTGATTTTAAACAATCCGAAGCACTCGAAAAATTAAAAAAATTATTGGCCAAAGCCGATGTTGTCATGCATAATTTCAGACCTGGTGTAATGGAACGTGTGGGTTTAAGTTATGAGGATGTCAAAGCGATAAACCCAAATGTAATTTACGGATCGATTTCAGGTTTTGGAAATCATCCGGATTTAAAAGATTTACCAGGGCAGGATTTATTATTACAATCCTTAACAGCTTTGACATGGTTAAGCGGAAATCAGGAAGATGGCCCGGTTCCGATGGGATTATCAATTGTAGATATGTTGGCTGGAGCACATTTGGCTCAGGGAATTTTAGCCGCTTTGTATAGAAAAGCGACACATAATATTGGGGCAATGATTCAGGTGAGCATGTTAGAATCGGCTTTTGATTTTCAGTTTGAAACCATTACGACCTTTTTTAATGATGGAGGTGAATTGCCTGTTCGAACCAAAACCAACAATGCCCATGCATACTTAGGTGCGCCATACGGAATTTACAAAACAAAAAATGGCTATTTAGCTTTGGCGATGGGTTCTATTCCGGTTTTGGCTTCACTTTTAAAATGTGATGCTTTATTACAATTTCCTGAAAATAAATTTCATTTAAGAGATGAAATCAAAAATATTTTGGCTGAGCATTTACAAACTCAGAATACAGATTTTTGGCTGAATATTTTAGAACCGGCAGACATTTGGTGTGCAGGAGTTTTAAACTACCAGCAACTTTTTGCTGAAGAAGGTTTTAAAATTTTAGATTTCACGCAAAAAGTACAAATGTTGGATGGTTACTCCTATCAAACAACAAGATGTCCAATTAAAATTGATGGTGAATATTTAACTTCTGGAAAAGGTTCTCCAAAACTAGGACAAGACAATGAAAAGATTATTAAAGAATTTATCGCTGTCTAATGGAAAAATTTAGAATCGCAGTTAGAAAATTTGATCCTTTTGAAAGTACGCTTCAAAAGCTATGGAATTCATTTTGCCTGAAAAACAATATTACTATTGAAGCTGAAATGATTCCTTTAGAATTGCACGATCTTTATGAAGAAACCATTACTAAGGAAGGTTTAAAAAAAGGAAAATGGGATATTGCCCACATCAATACCGATTGGATTTTTGATGCTGCCAATGAAAAAGCGGTTCTTGATCTAACTTCATTTATCAATCAAAATCCACCACAGGATTATCCTGAAGGATGGCATCAGTCGTTATTGAATTTACAACAAATTAACAAAGGAACTTATGGGTTGCCTTTTCATGATGGCCCTGAATGTTTGATTTTTAGAAAAGATTTATTTGAAGACTTAGCCGAAAAACAAAACTTCAAAACTCGATTTGGTTATGAATTGCATCCACCAAAAACATGGGAACAATTTGTTCAGATAGCTGAATTTTTCAATCGTCCGGAAGAAAATTTATATGGTTGCGTTTTTGCTAATTATCCGGACGGTCATAATATGGTTTTTGATTTTTGTCTGCAATTGTGGACACGAGGCGGGTCTTTATTAAACGATAAAAATCAGATTGATATTAATCATTCTGCCGCAATTGAAGCTTTAGATTTTTATAGAAATATTACAAACAATAAAAATGCTGTTCACCCAAAATCGAAAAGTTTTGGTTCTGTCGAAGCGGGTTTGGCTTTCGCCGAAGGAGAAGCCGCAATGGCGATTAACTGGTTTGGTTTTGCTTCGATGTGCGAAGTTATAGCAGAATCTAAAGTAAAAGGCAAAGTTGATATTACTGAACTTCCATCCGATCCAAATCACAAAACTGCTTCTTTGAATGTTTATTGGCTGTATACAATTGGAATTGGAAGTAAACAAAAAGAGCTTGCTTACGATTTTTTACGATTTGCTACCTCTCCAAAAAGCGATAAATTATTGACAAATGAAGGCGGAATTGGTTGTAGAAAATCAACCTGGAATGATCATGAGATCAATAAAACCATTCCATTTTACCATAAACTGGAAATGCTTCATGAAAATGCTTTGACTTTACCTCAAACTCCGATTTGGCCAAAAGTAGCAGAACTAATAGATCAAATGGTTTTGAAAGCATTGGAAAGTGATATTCCATCCATAAAATTAGTAGAGGAAACTCAAACAAAAATTCTAAAAATTATTTAAGTCATGAATATTCCATATAAACCCTTATTACCTGAAACGAATCAGCCCATAATTATCATTGGTGCAAGTGGTATTGTCAAAGATGCCCATTTGCCTGCTTATGAAATGGCCGGTTTTACTGTTTTTGGTATTACAAACAGAACGATTTCGAAAGCGCATGATTTGGCAAAGCAATTCAAAATTGCAAATGTTTTTGAAAATGTAGCCGATGCTGTAAAAAATGCTCCGGCCAATACTGTTTATGACATAACGGTTCTTCCTGATCAGTACATTGAAATATTAGAACAACTTCCGGATGGTGCAGCTGTACTTATTCAGAAACCGATGGGAAATGATTTGGCACAAGCTCGCGAAATTGTAGCCGTTTGTGAAAGAAAAAAGTTAGTTGCCGGAATTAATTTTCAATTACGTTTCGCCTCTTTTGTTAGTGCTGCTAGACATTTAATCAAGGAAGGAATTATTGGAGATTTGTATGATTTGGAATTTAAAGTTACGGTAAATACGCCATGGGAATTGTTTCCATTAATTAAGGAACATCCACGATTGGAAATTCTTTTTCATAGTGTTCATTATATCGACTGCATCCGTTCGTTTTTAGGAAACCCAAAAAGTGTGATGGCTAAAACGGCGAAACATCCCTTAAAAAAATTATCCTCAAGCCGATCTACAATTATTTTAGATTATGGAGAAGATAAACATGTTGTGATTAACACAAATCATGATCATCATTTTGGGCCAAAACATGAAGAAAGTTATATTAAATGGGAAGGAACAAAAGGTGCTATTAAAGCTAAAATGGGCTTATTGATGAATTACCCTGATGGATTACCTGACGAATTTGAATATGCTTTAGTAAATGAAAATGGTGAATATGAATGGAAAAAAATCGAATTGGAAGGTTCCTGGTTTCCTGAAGCTTTCATTGGAACAATGTCAAACTTAATGCGTTTCAAAGAAGGTTCAGACACTAAATTATTGGCAAGCGTTCAGGATGTTTTAGACACAATGAAAGTAGTTGAAGCCTGCTACATTAGTAACAAAAATGGAGGGATTTCATTAGATGAATTATAATTTAAGTTAAAAGTGAAATGTTATAAGTTAGAAGTTTTAATCACAACTTAAAACGAATTGTCATCTGACTTTTTACATTTTACTTTTCACACTTAACGACAATTTTCAAAATAAAAAAATATATGTATTTCAAATCAACATTTTTCGAAGATTATCAAATTGGTGACAAACGCGTTACTTTTGGCAGAACTATTACTGAAACCGATTTTGTGGTTCACGCTGGTCATACAGGAGATTTTTTTCCACATCATATGGATGAAGAATGGTGCAAAACACAACCTTTCGGACAACGCATTGCACACGGAACAATGGTTTTTAGTATAGGAATTGGCCTGACAGCATCAGAAATAAATCCGGAAGCTTTTTCTAAAGGCTACGATCGTATGCGATTTGTAAAACCGGTTCATATTGGTGACACCATTCATTCTGAAATTACGATTTCTGAAAAAGGCGAAGCCAAAAAACCAGATATGGGTACCGTAACAGAACACGTTGAAATTATCAATCAAAGAGGCGAAGTCGTTCTCGTATGTGATCATTTATTACTCGTTAAAAAGAATCTTTAAAAATGAGGGACAAAGGTTCAAAGTTGCAAAGGGACAAAGGTTTCTTCACTTTGAAACTTACAAATAAAAACTTTTTACCTCTGAATCTTTGAGTCTTTGAACCTTTAAAAAAAAACTATGCAAATAACCAACCAAGCAGGCGATCAACATGAAGTCGCTACAGAAAAAGGTACAGGAACACAATATCTTCTGCCTTTTATTTTAATTACCAGCTTATTTTTCCTTTGGGGAATGGCACACAATCTGGATTCGATTTTAATTCCACACTTAAAAAAAGCATGTGAATTAAACAATCGTCAATCTACATTAATTGATACTTCAGTCTTTTTTGCTTACTTTATTATGGCAATTCCAGCCGGAATGCTAATTAAACGATTTGGCTATAAAAACAGTATTATTACTGGTCTATTAGTTTTTGCAACTGGAGCTTTTTTGTTTGTTCCTGCTGCAAATACCAGAACTTACGAATTATTTTTATTTGCCTTATTTGTAATCGGATGCGGTTTAACTATTTTGGAAACCAGTGCAAATCCGTATGCGGCTATTCTGGGACCAGCCGAATCATCATCAAAAAGATTGAATTTAGCTGCTTCATTTAATGGTTTAGCTGCTATGGTAGCACCTATTGTGGGTTCTCTGTTTATCTTATCTGGAAAAACGCTCACACCGCAACAAATGGCAGCAATGCCTGACGCTACAAAATCAGCCTACTTGTTAGAAGAAGCTTCGTCTGTAAAATTACCTTACATCATTTTAGGAAGTGTATTGGTTTTAGTTGCTATTTTATTTTATTTCATGCATTTACCTGCTATGAAACCACAACATACTGAAGTCGAAGTTAAACCTGGATTCTTTTCGGTTTTAAAATTTACGCACTTAAGTTGGGCAGTCGTGGCGCAATTTTTCTATGTCGGAGCACAAGTTTGTATTACAAGTTTCTTCATTAGAATTGCACAGCAAGGAGCAGGATTAGATGAAAAAACAGCCGGATATTATCTTGGTATTTATGGTTTCCTTTTTATGGCTGGCCGTTTTATTGGAACTTTCTTCTTGAAATTCGTTAAAGATTACGTTTTACTTTCTATTTATTGTATAATTAGTATTTTCCTTTGTTTGGTTGCTATTTACGGAACCGGAATTTATGTTATTTACGCACTTGGCGGAATTGGTTTTTTTATGTCGATTATGTTTCCAACCATTTTTTCATTAGGTCTTGTCGGATTAAAATCAAATACCGAAACCGGTTCTTCTTGGTTAGTAATGTCAATTGTGGGTGGAGCAATTTTACCATATGGGATGGGAACTTTAATTGATATGAATCATGATGATATTCAGTCAGGATATATTATTCCTTTAGTATGTTTCATTATTATTCTTTCTTTTGGTGTTTTTGGGCATAAAGTAAAAACTCAGGTTTCAGCATAATTAATTTTCATTTCTCATAAATTACCAAGGTATTTTTCTCAATTGAAACAATAACCTTGGTAATTCCATTTTAATCAAAATTTCAGATGAAAAAGACATTTCTAATTCTATCATTTCTACTTGCGCTTAGTAACACATTGTTTGCTCAAAAAGACAGAACTACTTATGATATTCTTGTTGCCAAAGATGGAAGCGGAAATTTCACCAAAGTTCAGGAGGCTTTTGATGCAGTTGCTGATAATAATTCAAAACGAACTATAATTTTTGTAAAGACAGGAGTCTATAAAGAAAAACTGAAATTGGTTTCCAGCAAGAAAAATGTAACCTTAATTGGAGAGTCTTATAAAAATACAATTCTTACTTATGATGATTACGCAGAAATAGCAGGCGGTACAAGCAAATCATTCAGTACGCTTATTGAAGCAGATGATTTTTATGCCGATAACATCACGTTTGAAAATACTATTGATAGCAATTTGCCACAATATAAAAAAGGAGGTCAGGCAGTAGCTTTAATGGTTAATGGTGACAGAATTACATTCCACAATTGTAAAATAAGCGGTTTTCAGGACACTTTTTACCTTAAAGCAAACAAGAGAACTTACATAAAAGATTGCATCATTGACGGCACAACAGATTTTATTTTTGGATCGGCTATTGCCTTATTTGAAAATTGTTTTATCCAAAGTAAAAGAGATTCTTTTATTACGGCCAGTAATCAGGACATTGGAAAAAATAAATATGGTTTTGTATTTAAAGATTGTGTTATAATGGCAAATCCTAAAAAGGATGCAACAAAAGTTTCTTTAGGAAGACCGTGGGGTGCAGGTGCTAATGTAGTTTTTATTAATTGTTTCGAAGAATCACATATTATATCTGAAGGTTGGTCGGTATGGTCAAAAGATCCGGAGCACAAAGCATACAACAATTGGAAAACTACTTTTTATGCTGAATATAATTGTTATGGTCCAGGTTACAAACCTAATAATCGAATATCATGGTCTCATCAATTAAATGAAACCGAGGCAGCAGAATATACAAAAGAAAAAATATTCGCAGCAAATACTACAACAGCAAATAACTTTGATACAGATTGGAATCCAATAATTGAAAATGATATGTGTAAGATTATATTACCCTCAAAAAAAACAAAGAATGGAGATTCTGTATTTAAAAAAGGTTTTAATTAAAAATAAAATTGAGTCAATTTAAATTGTAAACATCACTTTCAATCTACTCTTTTCCGCAGATAAAAAAATATGAAACGAATCCTTACTATTTATTATAGTGAGGATTTCTTATTATCTAAACCATGGATAAGTAAATTTTCAATTTAATAATAGACTGGTATAAATTTCAAATCAGTTATGAGGCTCATTTAAGTTTTCCTGAAAAGCATTATTCGTTATGAGAATTATTGTAGCGTTTCCCTTCGGGTCGGGCTCTTCGCTAAATCTTTTGCGGAATTCCGTCCAAGGTATTTTATCAAGGGGTTCATTTCCCGCAAAAGGATATCGCTGCGATCCCTAACGCAGTTTCAGGTAAACAAGAAGTTTCACATTGAAAAGAAATCCCAATTTTA
>NZ_JBXARK010000019.1:0-1611 GCF_058808175.1 Flavobacterium sp. GW821-FHT11G01
GGAGCTTGACGGTATCGTAAGAATAAGGATCGGCTAACTCCGTGCCAGCAGCCGCGGTAATACGGAGGATCCAAGCGTTATCCGGAATCATTGGGTTTAAAGGGTCCGTAGGCGGTTTAATAAGTCAGTGGTGAAAGCCCATCGCTCAACGGTGGAACGGCCATTGATACTGTTAAACTTGAATTATTAGGAAGTAACTAGAATATGTAGTGTAGCGGTGAAATGCTTAGAGATTACATGGAATACCAATTGCGAAGGCAGGTTACTACTAATGGATTGACGCTGATGGACGAAAGCGTGGGTAGCGAACAGGATTAGATACCCTGGTAGTCCACGCCGTAAACGATGGATACTAGCTGTTGGAAGCAATTTCAGTGGCTAAGCGAAAGTGATAAGTATCCCACCTGGGGAGTACGTTCGCAAGAATGAAACTCAAAGGAATTGACGGGGGCCCGCACAAGCGGTGGAGCATGTGGTTTAATTCGATGATACGCGAGGAACCTTACCAAGGCTTAAATGTAGATTGACCGGTTTGGAAACAGATCTTTCGCAAGACAATTTACAAGGTGCTGCATGGTTGTCGTCAGCTCGTGCCGTGAGGTGTCAGGTTAAGTCCTATAACGAGCGCAACCCCTGTTGTTAGTTGCCAGCGAGTCATGTCGGGAACTCTAACAAGACTGCCAGTGCAAACTGTGAGGAAGGTGGGGATGACGTCAAATCATCACGGCCCTTACGCCTTGGGCTACACACGTGCTACAATGGCCGGTACAGAGAGCAGCCACTGGGCGACCAGGAGCGAATCTATAAAACCGGTCACAGTTCGGATCGGAGTCTGCAACTCGACTCCGTGAAGCTGGAATCGCTAGTAATCGGATATCAGCCATGATCCGGTGAATACGTTCCCGGGCCTTGTACACACCGCCCGTCAAGCCATGGAAGCTGGGGGTGCCTGAAGTCGGTGACCGCAAGGAGCTGCCTAGGGTAAAACTGGTAACTAGGGCTAAGTCGTAACAAGGTAGCCGTACCGGAAGGTGCGGCTGGAACACCTCCTTTCTAGAGCCTCAAATGTTAGTGCTTGCACACGTTGAGGGAAAAAGATGAAGATCTTGAAAGTTCTGAATCAGAAGATTCAATTACTCTTGCTGTTAATTTAAAAAATAATGAAAATTAAGTAAAACAGAGTCTCGTAGCTCAGCTGGTTAGAGTACTACACTGATAATGTAGGGGTCGGCAGTTCGAGTCTGCCCGGGACTACTTTTTAAATTGTTAATTATAAATTATGAATTGTAAATTATAAAAGACAAAATATAAAGACTGAAAAGCTTAAGAAAAGGAAATTTTAGAAGTTGAGCGTTTATGAGCAAATTCATAACTCATAATTCATAACTCATCATTTAAAAATGGGGGATTAGCTCAGCTGGCTAGAGCGCCTGCCTTGCACGCAGGAGGTCAACGGTTCGACTCCGTTATTCTCCACTATTCGAGTGAATAGTAAAGAGTGAATAGTAATTAGCGAAAGCTAAGACTAATTACTAAGGACTAATCACTAGAAAAAAGTTCATTGACATATTGAGATAAGAAAATAATAAAAAGTAGAAAGCGTTTTTTACA
>NZ_JBXARK010000019.1:1709-4933 GCF_058808175.1 Flavobacterium sp. GW821-FHT11G01
TGTAAAAGACAAAAAAAAACGGTCTTAATTAATTTTAAGATTGGTACAATAAGCAAAATAAGGGCGTATGGGGGATGCCTAGGCTCTCAGAGGCGATGAAAGGCGTGATAAGCTGCGAAAAGTTACGGGGATCGGCACACACGAATTGATCCGTAAATACCTGAATGGGGCAACCCACTATGTTGAAGACATAGTACACCGATAGGTGGGCAAACCCGCTGAACTGAAACATCTAAGTAGGCGGAGGAGAAGAAAACAAAAGTGATTCCGTAAGTAGTGGCGAGCGAACGCGGATTAGCCCAAACCAATGTTGTTACGGCAAGATTGGGGTTGTAGGACCACGATATTTTATGTACAAGGAACCGGAAGTTACTGGAAAGTGACACCATAGAGGGTGATAGTCCCGTATGGGTAACGAGTATAATAGATAGTGGTATCCTGAGTAGGGCGGGGCACGTGAAACCCTGTCTGAATTTGGCGGGACCATCCGCTAAGGCTAAATACTCCTGAGAGACCGATAGTGAACCAGTACCGTGAGGGAAAGGTGAAAAGAACCGTGAATAACGGAGTGAAATAGATCCTGAAACCATACGCTTACAAGCGGTCGGAGCCCTTTCGTGGGGTGACGGCGTGCCTTTTGCATAATGAGCCTACGAGTTAACGTTGCTGGCAAGGTTAAGTGGTTAAGCCACGGATCCGTAGCGAAAGCGAGTCTGAATAGGGCGCTTTAGTCAGTAGTGTTAGACGCGAAACCGTGTGATCTACCCATGGGCAGGATGAAGCTGTGGTAACACACAGTGGAGGTCCGAACCGGTTGACGTTGAAAAGTCTTCGGATGACCTGTGGGTAGGGGTGAAAGGCCAATCAAACTCGGAAATAGCTCGTACTCCCCGAAATGCATTTAGGTGCAGCGCTGAATTTAAGTTATATAGAGGTAGAGCTACTGATTGGATGCGGGGGCTTCACCGCCTACCAATTCCTGACAAACTCCGAATGCTATATAATGTTTCTCAGCAGTGAGGGCTTGGGTGCTAAGGTCCAAGTCCGAGAGGGAAAGAACCCAGACCATCAGCTAAGGTCCCCAAATATACGCTAAGTTGAAAGAACGAGGTTTGTCTGCCCAGACAGCTAGGATGTTGGCTTGGAAGCAGCCATTCATTTAAAGAGTGCGTAACAGCTCACTAGTCGAGCGGACGAGCATGGATAATAATCGGGCATAAGCGTATTACCGAAGCTATGGATTTACAGTCTGACTGTAAGTGGTAGGGGAGCATTCCAGCAGGGTTGAAGGTGTATCGTAAGGTATGCTGGACTGGCTGGAAAAGAAAATGTAGGCATAAGTAACGATAATGCGGGCGAGAAACCCGCACACCGAAAAACTAAGGTTTCCACAGCTATGCTAATCAGCTGTGGGTTAGTCTGGTCCTAAGGCGAACCCGAAAGGGACAGTCGATGGCTAACGGGTTAATATTCCCGTACTACTAATTACTGTGATGGGGTGACGGAGTGATGAAAGCGCCGCGAACTGACGGAATAGTTCGTTGAAGTACCTACCTATAAGATGCGCAGGCAAATCCACGCGTCTTGGGGAAATACGATAGTACTCGGAGTCTTCGGACAAAGAGATAGTGCGCCTAAGGGCTTCCAAGAAAAACCTCTAAACTTCAGGTAATTAGTACCAGTACCGTAAACCGACACAGGTAGTTGAGGAGAGAATCCTAAGGTGCTCGAGAGATTCATGGCTAAGGAATTAGGCAAAATAGACCTGTAACTTCGGGAGAAAGGTCGCCCCGAGCAATCGGGGCCGCAGTGAAGAGGTCCAGGCGACTGTTTATCAAAAACACAGGGCTCTGCAAAATCGTAAGATGAAGTATAGGGCCTGACACCTGCCCGGTGCTGGAAGGTTAAGAGGAGATGTTATCTTCGGAGAAGCATTGAATTGAAGCCCCAGTAAACGGCGGCCGTAACTATAACGGTCCTAAGGTAGCGAAATTCCTTGTCGGGTAAGTTCCGACCTGCACGAATGGTGTAACGATCTGGACACTGTCTCAGCCATGAGCTCGGTGAAATTGTAGTAACGGTGAAGATGCCGTTTACCCGCAGTGGGACGAAAAGACCCTGTGCACCTTTACTATAGCTTAGTATTGACCTTGGATAAATGATGTGTAGGATAGGTTGGAGACTGTGAAGTGGCGTCGCCAGGCGTTGTGGAGTCATTGTTGAAATACAACCCTTTGTTTATCTGAGGCCTAACCCCGTATTGCGGGGGACATTGCTTGGTGGGTAGTTTGACTGGGGTGGTCGCCTCCAAAAGAGTAACGGAGGCTTCTAAAGGTTCCCTCAGTACGCTTGGTAACCGTGCGTAGAGTGCAATGGCATAAGGGAGCTTGACTGAGAGACATACAGGTCGATCAGGTACGAAAGTAGAGCATAGTGATCCGGTGGTTCCGCATGGAAGGGCCATCGCTCAAAGGATAAAAGGTACGCCGGGGATAACAGGCTGATCTCCCCCAAGAGCTCATATCGACGGGGGGGTTTGGCACCTCGATGTCGGCTCGTCACATCCTGGGGCTGGAGAAGGTCCCAAGGGTTGGGCTGTTCGCCCATTAAAGTGGCACGCGAGCTGGGTTCAGAACGTCGTGAGACAGTTCGGTCTCTATCTACTGTGGGCGTTAGAAATTTGAGTGGATCTGATTCTAGTACGAGAGGACCGAATTGGACAAACCTCTAGTGTATCTGTTGTCCCGCCAGGGGCACCGCAGAGTAGCTACGTTTGGAAGGGATAAGCGCTGAAAGCATATAAGCGCGAAACCCACCACAAGATGAGATTTCTTTTAAGGATCGTGGAAGATGACCACGTTGATAGGCTATAGATGTAAAGGCAGTAATGTCATAGTCGAGTAGTACTAATAATCCGTAAGCTTATGTACACCCTTTTCTCCCGACTCCGGTCGGGAGAAGAAACTTTCTAAATAAATACTTTTTTCTTTATCTCAGTATGTTAAGATATTTGCTCGACGCAGAGCAGTAACTAGTGAATAGTAAAAAGTGATTAGTGAAAAACTAATTACTGGTAACTAAGAACTAATTACTAAAAACCTTAAGGTGGTTATTGCGGCGGGGCTCACCTCTTCCCATCCCGAACAGAGTAGTTAAGCCCGCCTGCGCAGATGGTACTGCAGTTATGTGGGAGAGTATGTCGTCGCCTTTCTTTTAAAAACCCT
>NZ_JBXARK010000020.1:0-4138 GCF_058808175.1 Flavobacterium sp. GW821-FHT11G01
GGGGTTTTAGATACCTGATCCTCAAACAAATCAATTATTGTCTTATCCTGGGGATAAGACACTTGCGTATCGTTAAATTCAATCAGCACCTTTCTTAACTGTTGATCATTTAAGATTGAATGCTTTGAAATTTTTTCATCGGGAAACTCAACAAGCTGTTCAAGAAAACAGGAAAAATTATCTAGAAATGAACTGATGAATTCTAAATTAAAAACATCTTTATTATATTTTAATTCAAGTTCTATCGAATTTTGCACTTCAAAAAAAGTAAATTCTAAATTAAATCTTGTATAAACATCTTTCTGATTATCAGGTACCTGTATTTCAAATGGCACCTCTTTCTTAGAAACTAAGCCTTCTCTAGTATTATGATTTTGTAATGTAACCATTACATCAAAAAAAGCTGCACTCTTATCTATTCCTAAACTTTCAACTAACAAATCATATGGATACACCTGATATTCAAGTGCTTTTACTACAGATTTCAACTCTTCAGCTAGGCAGTTTTCAAAGTTCATGCTTCCAGAAGTTTCGGTATAAATTGGTAATGTATTCACAAATAGACCAATTATAGATTCGAATTCTTTCTTAACTCTACCAGAAACAGGAGTACCAATAATAAAATTTTCTTGAGCTAATCGATACAAATATATTCTTACAGAAGAGAGTAAAACAGTAAATAAAGTTGCTCTGTTTTTTTTTGCAATTTTATTAAGTTTTGAACTTATATCTGAATTTATAACATAATTTACCCTTTGCCCATCGAATGTCTTCACATTCTGGTTTCCTAAATTTAAATTTGTATTAATATTTTTTAATTTCTCTTGCCAATATATTTGATAATGAATTGTTTTTTCTGGGGTTAGATTTTCTTTGAGCCAATTGACATATTGTAAATAATTCTCATTTTTATCTGTATTTTTATAATCTCCATTTGATAATTGCCCATATATTTTTACAAATTCAGACATAAAAATACCTGCTGACCAACCGTCAAAAATAATGTGGTGGAATAATAAATTTAATTGATAGTTATTTTCATCTAATTGTATAACCTGTATACGAAATAATGGTCCTTTCTCTAAATCAAATAAAGTATTGTTTATTTCCTGTTCTTTTAATACAAGAGACTTTATATCGCTTATATGCTTGAATTCAAAGATCTCTTCAAAATTAATTTCATTCAAAGGAAGTATTTTTTGAAAAATAGATGCATATTCATCGATTCCAAAAACAGTCCGCAAACTATGATGTTTATTTATCATAATTTGGATAACTTCCTTAAGCAATTTAATATCTACTTCTCCCTTTATATTAAGATTTATATTAATGTTATATGCCAAAGACAAAGCCGGAATTTGCGATTCAATCCACATTCTTTTTTGTGAATTAGAAACATCAAAATTGCCAGAATAAATATCATTTAATACTAAAAGTTCTTTTGCCGGAAGCTTTAAATCAACTATTGATTCAATCAATATTGACATCTCTTCAGGTGTTCCATTTTCAAATAAGTCATCAATACTAAGATTTAAAACAAAACGTTCATTAATCCTGTTGATTAATTGCATTCCATTTAAAGAATGTCCTCCCAATTCAAAAAAATCATTCTCTTTTTGAATTTCTGTTTTTAAAATTTCACTCCACATCTTTACCAACTGCAAAACAACAGGTGTTCCATTATAATCTTCTTGATCTGATACTTTTATCTCTCTCGCTGATCCAGGACTGTATGGATTATCAGTAGTCCTTAACCAGCATCTTTTTTCATCAAAACAATATGAAGGCAATTCTGTCTTAAAGAATTTTACGTTATCGTAATAACCTTTTGGATCAGTATTGCAATTAAGACTAAACAATAGTTTTAGATTATTAAGAACCGGCAGACTGTAACCTATTACATCATATGTCAATTTAGTATTAATCATGCTTTTAAAAATATTGCATAATTTTCCCTCATAACCTATTCCAATTATCCTCAGACCGTCAGGATATTTGCTTAATAATTTTTGTGCACGTGTTGTTAACGCTTCTTTATTATTTTCATCCTCATTGTAAATATTATTATCAACAATCTGCAGGGCTTGATCCAGGGACAGCTCTTTCTTTAAAACTTTTAATAAAATGCTTCCAGCTCCAACTCCAATCATTGCATTGATAAGAACACCAGATTTTACAAGTGACTGATAACTAAAATATTGAACAATAAGACATTTCTGAGCATTACTCAAAAGATCATATTGATAAGACGCTAAATCGGGTAGCCTTTTTAATGTTTCATTATCTATGACTATAGAATCATCAAAAACTAAAATATTTTCTTGGGAATAGTCAATGCTACTGTCGACAAACATTTCAACTGTAACGTTTTCTAATATTTCAAGTAGTTGATGTATATCTTTAGCTATTGCTATGTATCGATACTGATAAATTTCCCTGCAAAAATTTAATGTATATGAAATATCATGTATTTTGTCTGTAGTCTCTTTTATATAACTTTTAAACGTCTCCAAGTAATTATTCAGACTTGTTATACTTTTTGCACTAAAAAAGAATAAAAATTCATCTTGATCATTTAATGAATCCGATAAATTATTTTTTTCATATGATTCCAAAATTAAGTGAGCATTTGTTCCCATTAAACCAAAAGAACTAACACCCGCAATTTTTTTATTTGTTTTTTTTACTTTATCCCAGCTAATAGGGCTAGTGACTATCTCAACTTTAGCTTTCTCAAAATCTATATATGAATTTAATGGAAGTGCATTAACTGACGGATATATAATGTTATTTCTGAATGAAAGCAGGACCTTTATGATACCGACAATTCCAGAAGCTCTGTCTGTATGCCCAATATTAGATTTAACTGCTGACACATAAACTTTTTCATCGTTGTTAAGTGCATTTGTAAAGACTTGAGACATTCCTTCAATTTCAATTGGATCTCCAAGTTTTGTAGCTGTTCCATGAGCTTCAATAAATGCAACATCATTAGGTTTAAGTTTTGCTTTTCTCAGAGCTTGACGAATCACATCTGATTGAGCATCACTGCTTGGTGCCATGATACTTGCAGACTGCCCGCCATCCTGATTCAATCCAACTCCTTTTATTACCCCATAGATTATATCTCCGTCTGCTTCTGCCTGTTCTACTGTCTTAAGTAACACACATGCTACAACTTCACCTCCAAGTGTTCCGTCTGCTTTTTCAGAAAATGGATTACAACTTCCATTTTTTGCTTCAATACCAAGGACAATTTTAGTGTTTTTTTGTGGTGGAATAACACTTATGTTTACTCCACATACCAACGCTAAATCCGTTTCATTTAGCATTAAATCTTTACATGCAAGTGATATTGCTGTTAATGAAGAAGAACAAGCTGTATCAACATTTAACGCTAATCCTCTTAAATCAAAAAATCGAGAGATTCTACTTCCAAGCATAGAACTCGTATTTCCTGCGATTAATGTTGGAGATGACGCTTCTGCTAAATGATAATAATTTGTATCCGTATCCCCTACATATACAGACGTATTAGAGCCTTTCAAATCTTTTAATCTGTAACCAGCGTTTTCAAAGGTTTTATAAGCCTCTTGCAGAGTCAGTCTTTGGTGTGGCGTCATTTCTTCTGCTTCTCCCAATGATATGTTAAAAAATTTATAGTCAAAAAGAGTGATTTCATCTAAATATCCTGCTTTGTAATAACTGATTTCTTCTGAAAGCGAAGTATTAAACAATCTTTTTTTTGATATTTCATTGATAGAGCATTTCCCATCCAATAAGTTTTTAGAAAATTCATTTATTGACTTAGCATCAGGGAAAACACCTGAAAATCCAATAATTGCAATATCTTTCATATATTATTTTATATATTTTTTGTATACTTTTTTTAAAAATCAATTTCATTAATTTCTGCTTGATTCGAAGAAATTAGACTATCCTTCGATAAATATTCAGCTTGCAGATTGATTGAAGTCATCGAGAACAAATCAGTAATTTTAATATCTTGTGATATGTTTTTCCTAATCAGTTCATATAGTCTTGTTACTTTTAAACTATGTCCGCCCAACTCAAAAAAATTGTCGGTGATCCCTATCTTATCAACCCCAAGCACATCCTGCCAGATAACTGCCAGCTG
>NZ_JBXARK010000021.1:0-4016 GCF_058808175.1 Flavobacterium sp. GW821-FHT11G01
AAGACCAGCACCCGATATATAAAGCTTGCCGCCTACTCCAACAGGAACAACTCCAAGGGAATCATCCAAAATGTAAAGCTGGGTGTTCGATATAGGAGCACCAATTGGGATAAGTGATCTTCGCTTATCAGTAATGGATACCTTATAAATTGATGCACATACAGCACATTCTGTTGGTCCGTAAGCATTATAATAATCAATCCCGGATTCTACAACTGCAATTGCTTTAGAAACATTAGCTGATTCACCAGCTGTAATGATGCATCTTAATCCTGATATATCCTCTTCAGACAATAATCCCAAATAACTTGGCGGAAAAGTAACTACTGATGCTGCTTCTTCTTTTAAAAATTTTACAAATTGGTTTTTATCCTTGATTATCTCTTCTGTAGGTATTAATAATGTAGCTCCGCTATACAAACTCATCATAATTTCAGATACAGAGGCATCAAAAGCAACTGAAGCAAACCAAACTATTTTATCACTTTCGCTAATTTCAAAAGATCTGATCTGATCTAAAGACATATTTACATTACTACTGTGCTCAATCATCACACCTTTCGGCTGCCCCGTAGAGCCTGAAGTATAAATTACATAGGCAAGATCTTTAGAAAAAATCTTCGTTTTAAGATTGCTGCTGATATTTTTTTCAAATTCTACTAACTTTATGTTTAGTACTTGATAATTGCTATCTGATTTTAGATAATAATCTGTAATTAATAGCTTTAAGCCACTGTCTTTTATAAAATAATTTATTCTCTCCTGAGGGTAGTTCGTGTCTATTGGTAAATAAACAGCTCCCAACTTTAATATTGCCAATAAAGAAATAATTCCAAAATCTGATTTAGGCAGAAAGACTCCTATGATATCTCCTTTTTCGACAATATAGCTGGAAGAAATATAATGTGCTAACTGATTAGCCTTTTCATTAAGTTCTTTATAAGTCAGCTGTGTCCCTGTAAAAACTACAGCCACATTATCAGGAGTACTATTTACCCGTTCTTCAAACAAATCCACTATAGTCTTGTCCTTTGGGTAAAATAAATCAGTATTATTAAAACCTAGTAATAATTGATGGTGTTCCTCTGCACTTAAATAATTTAACTTCTTTATCTCTTGTTCTGGATTAAGAACTATTGATTCTATCAATAATTCCAAATGCCCAACTAAATGAAAAATACTTTCACTGTTATATAAGTCATTATTATATTCTAAAGATAAATATAATCCTTCTTCAACTTCAATAAAAGAAAATGTTAAATCAAACTTACTTACCACATGCTCAGTTTCATCATATCTGCTGACTTTTAAATCTTCTTGAAACTCAAATCTTGTTTCACTATTATGAATTGTATTATTATTTTGTAAAACAACCATTACATCAAATAATGGATTCCTGCTTATGTCTCGAATTAAGTTTAATTCATTTACTAGTTCATCAAACGGAAACATCTGATGATTGTATGCTCCGAGAGTATTTTTCTTTATTTTTTTTAATAACGTTAAATAGCTATCCGTCTCTTTAAATTGGGTACGTAGGGCTAATGTATTTACATAGAACCCTATTTGATCTTCTAAATCCAGATGCTCTCTTCCTGCAATAGGACTTCCTATGACGATATCAGTCTGATTTGTATATCTATATAACAAAGTATTAACTATTCCCAGCAGTCCCATAAACAAGGTTGCATCTTGCTGTTGAATTAAGGCTACTAATTTTTTTCCGAACATTGGATTTAATAGTCTTTGCACTACCGCACCATTATGTGTCTTTATAGCAGGACGTCCATTTGTGGTTGGCATATCAAGTACAGGAATGCTTCCTTTAAATTGCTCTAGCCAGAATGATTTATTTTTGTTTAAAACATCTCCCCGCAGACTTTCCTGCTGCCATGCCGAATAATCTTTATATTGAATTCTTAATGGCTTTAAGGGATTGGGATGATCATTTTTATTTGCATAATAAAAAGCTAGCAGTTCTTTTATCATTATTCCCATTGACCAGCCATCACTAATTATGTGATGCATTACAAATGCAAATACATATTTATTCTCATCCAACTGTACTAAAAGAGCTCTCAACAAAGGACCTTCAGATAAATCAAACCCATTTAAGATTTCTTCCTGAAGAATCTGTTTTACCGACTGTGTCTGTGTTTGATCCTTTTTTAAATCTATATGTACTATCTTAAAATCATTCTCTTTTTGGCTTTTTACAAACTGTCTTATCCTACCTGTTTCATCCTCATTAAACACTGTTCTTAATATCTCGTGACGTTCTATCAGAAGTTCAAAAGACTGACGAAGTATTTCGATATCCAAAAAACCGTCAAACATATAAATCGACGGAATATTATATACTGCATTACCAACTTCTAACTTATTCAAAATCCATAAACGATATTGTGAAGATGACACTTCATAATTAGAAGCAGCAGGAATTATAGGTATCAGTTGTGTTCTGAAATCATTATCCTGCACGTTCATTGATTCTAAAAAAACTAATAGTTCTTTTTTATTTGTCTTAATTTTTTGAATGAGCTCAATAGTTAAATTTTCTTTTGCCCCTTCAATAGCGATATCTTCTCCCTGAGTTTTCAATTTAATGTTACAGCTGATAAGCTCGTCTATTAGTTCTTCTAATATCATATTACAATTTTGATTTCCTTATTTACAATGAGTTCTTTAGATTCCATAACCCATTTATTCCTAATTATTATTTTTGAAATGAATTCTACAGTAGGATTATTAAAAACTTCTTCTACTTTAAGAATCACTCCAAATTCATTTTTAACTCTTGAAATAACCTGCATAGCTTTAAGGCTATGTCCTCCAAGCTCAAAGAAATTATTATTAATCCCTATTTTATCTTTTTGCACATTTAATACTTCACTCCATATTTTTATTAGCTTTTCTTCTGTCTCATTTCTCGGTGCTATATATTCTTTGCTTGCGAGATCATCACCATCTACATCAGGCAGAGCACTTCTGTCTAATTTTCCATTATGAGTTAAAGGTAATTCAGCCAGTTCTACATAAAAACTAGGAATCATATAATCAGGCAAATGTTGCCTCAGGAAATCTCTTAAATTTGATTTATCAATTTTATCTGAAACTAAATACGCAACTAGTACTTTATCCTGATTATTCTCTTTTACTTCAACTGCGACTTGTTTTAAATCTGCTGAATACTTCAAAATGATATTTTCAATCTCCTCAATCTCTATTCGAAAACCTCTAATTTTTACCTGTCTATCGTTTCTTCCCAAAAATTCTATATTTCCATCCGGAAGCCAACATCCTAAATCACCCGTGTCATACATGCGTTCCCCAACTGTAAAAGGATTGGTGATAAATTTATCCTGCGTAAGCTCTGCTTTGTTCAGATAACCTCTTGCCAAACCTGATCCTGCTGTATAGATTTTTCCCGTAACCCCTATTGGAGCTGGCTGTAAATTTTTATTTAAAATATAAATCTGTGTATTAGGTATCGGTCTACCTATTGGAATCTTAATATATTTTTCATTTTTAATTTGAAAGGTTGCTGAAAATGTAGTATTTTCTGTTGGCCCATAACCATTAACTATCTTTATCTCTGGATAATTTTTAAATACTTTTAGTATATGATTCGCAGACACAACATCACCACCAACTATTAATTGAGTAATATTTTTAAAAAAATTAATATCATTTTCAACTACACTGCTAAACCAGGATGCTGTCATCCATAAACTATTTACTCTATTAATATTAACTATATTTTTTAATTTTGACAGTTCCATTAAATCATTCTGTTGTGTCAATATTAATTTTGAGCCGTTAAGCAGTGTTCCAAAAAATTCAATAATTGTAGCATCAAAAGATATAGATCCCGTACTTAGCAAAACATTATCTTGATTCAGTGGAAAATAGCTACACGGGTTAATCAATCGAATAACATTTCTGTGCTCCACCATCACTCCTTTTGGATTACCTGTAGTTCCAGAGGTGTAGATCACATAAGCCAAATCATCCGG
>NZ_JBXARK010000022.1:0-3071 GCF_058808175.1 Flavobacterium sp. GW821-FHT11G01
TAGCTCAACTGGGTATCCTCAAAAACCACAGCCACGTTATCAGGGGTTTTAGATACCTGATCCTCAAACAAATCAATTATTGTCTTATCCAGGGGATAAGCCTCTTGTGTATCATTAAACTCTACCAACAGCTGATCCTTCTCTGAAGCGCTAAGGTAATCAAGCTCTTTCAAGGGCTGAGTGGCATCTGCACTGAACTGCTCCACCAGATTATAAACATGCCCGGCCAAAGTTTCCATAAGCCTGCTGTCATACTTGCTGCTGTTGTATTTAAAATCAATGCGAAGTGATACAGGCAAAGGCATTACCATGATATTAAAATCGTAATTGGTCTGTTCAAAGGCACTCATCGATTGTATCGTTAATTCCTGACCAGGGAGGCTCTGCGCATTTTGAACATCTTCCTTAATGGCATCCTGAACTGGAAAACTCTCAAAGACCATAATGTGATTGATCAGATCCATTCCCAGATCACTCTGCGACTGTACCTGGGACAAATTAGAATAATGATGGGCATTGCTACTGATTGCATGATCCTGGATCCTGATCAAAAGATCAGCTACAGTATCCTTGACAGTATAATTTACCCTTACAGGGATTGTATTGATAAAAAGACCAATCATATCTTCAACCCCATCCAGATCGCCAGGTCTCCCCGATACTACAGATCCAAATACAACATCATCTGTGTTGTTGTACCTCGAGAGCAAATAACCCCATACACCCTGAACAAAAGTATTCTGGGTAATACCCATTTCTGTACACAATTTATTGAACCTAACATAAAGATCTCCCTCTATGCTTACACTCTGCTTTAATTCCTTATAAACCCCATTCTCTGAAACAAGTCGGAAAGGAACCGCGGAAACATCGCTGTAACCCTCAAGATAACCTTTCCAATAAGACAACGAAGCCGTAGCATTTACTTTCTCCAGCCATTGAATGTAAGTCGAATAAGCAAAAGCCTTAGGCAAGTTTAAAGCCGTATTGTTATGAATCGAATTTAGGATCTGATAAAAATCCTTAATCAAAATACTCATACACCAGCCATCGGTAAGGATATGATGATGACTCCAAATAAATTCATACTCATCACTGCCCAAATCCAAAACCTGAAGACGCATCTGACTACCAGTGGATAAATCAAACCCAATTGCACGGTCTGAAGCTTTCACATCATCAATGTAACGATCCAAGGCAATATCTAAGGGAACCTTATTATAGCTAAAACTCCCCCCAACATGCTTTCTGACTATCTGCAAAGGCTCCTCAAACAAATCGTAAGTGAAGCTTGTACGCAGTACTCCATGACGCAAGATCAACTGATCATAAGACTTCTCAACACATTCAATATCCAAAGCCGGAGCTTTTATTCTATAGGACATCTGCTCAAAATACATTGCAGATGATTTATCAGAAAGCCAGTGGTAGTATATACCCTGTTGTAAAGGCGATAATTTATAAACATCCTCCAGACTATCATCCTCATTAAGAGACAACAGATCTGATCGGCTCAGCCCCTTAAAGGTAAGGTCTGAAGGAGTAAGGCGCTTTTCCTTAACCCTGCTCAGCTCTTCTATAACAGCAGTAAGATTCTTATGGTAAGAATCAGCCAAAGACTCGATCGTTGCAACATTATAAGCCTGGCTGGAATAAGTAATTGTCATCGAAAGCGATCCCGAGACAAGCATGCCAGAGACACTCAGAAAAACATCATTCCCATTGCCCACACTGCTACTCGAACCGATATTCTCCGATCCATATTCAAATAAGGAATCCTGGCTGCTGCCTGCATTCGAACCAAAATCCCCAAGATAATTAAACTCTACTGAGGGTGAAAAATCCTGCTCAAGCCCCAAAGACAGATATTTCAAAATCCCGTACCCGATCCCTTTGCCAGGGATTCTGCGAAGAGACTCCTTTACATCCACAAGGTTCGACAAAGCATCGCCTGAAGGAACGCTAAGCACAAAAGGATAAAACGTCGTAAACCAACCAACTGTACGACTGATATCAACATCCTCAAGGATATCCTCTCTTCCATGCCCCTCTATTTTGATAACACTTTTATCTATACCCAAAACAGCTTTGAGCGAAAGCCCAAGGCAGGCCAGTAAAATGTCATTGATCTCTGTATTGTAAACCCCGTGAACCTGGGTCTGAAGAAGCTCCGTTACAGAATGGCCCAGACTCAATGAAACACTGCGGTCCATTCTTACACCGGCCTGAACTCCCTGGATATCCCGGGGGAAAACATCCACAGACTCATTGCACACAGACTCCCAGTAAGTCTTATCTGACTGGGGAATCTGATCAAAACCATACGACTGCTGCAAAGAAGACCATCTCTGGAATGAGTCTGTCTTCAATGGAAGTGCCGCTGTAAGCCCTGCACTGTACTGCCCGTAAAGAGTAGAGAAATCTTCCAGTAAAATACGCCATGAAACACCATCTACAACCAAATGATGAATAATCAAAGCCAGGCGGTCCCCATCCTTTAAACGGAAATGAACAGCCTTAAACAAAGGACCAGACTCCAAATCAAATCCAGACTGGAACTCTTCCCCTATTCTTGCCATAGCAGACAATGGATCAGCTTCTTCTTGCAGGTCATAAAAACAAACAGCAGCCTGCGACAAAGACACATCCTGGTTGAACTGTTCCCAAACACCAGAACGCTGCACATAAACCATACGAAGGGCATCGTGATGTGAGGCCAGGTAAGTAAGACTCTTTGATATAATATCTCCACTAAGGGCAACCTTGCTTTTCAAAACTACTGACTGGTTGAAATGATGATAATCATTAAAAACACCCGAATCAAAGAAATAACGCTGGATCGGAGTCAGAAATACTTCTCCTGAAACAGAAGACTGAGCTATCTCCCTGGTGCTGATCTCCATGTGTCGGGCAAGGTCTTCCAATACAGCTACCTGAAGTATCTGCTGGATCTTAAGGCTATAACCCTGTTGTTTCAAACGCGAAACAATCTGGATCGATTTGATCGAATCTCCTCCCAAATTGTAAAAACTGTCCCTGATGCTGATCGAATCCCTTTTCAGGACATCCTG
>NZ_JBXARK010000023.1:0-2605 GCF_058808175.1 Flavobacterium sp. GW821-FHT11G01
AGCTGTAATGATGCATCTTAATCCTGATATATCCTCTTCAGACAATAATCCCAAATAACTTGGCGGAAAAGTAACTATTGATGCTGATGCTTCTTTTAAAAATTTTACAAATTGGTTTTTATCCTTGATTATCTCTTCTGTAGGTATTAATAATGTGGCTCCACTATACAAACTCATCATAATTTCATATACAGAGGCATCAAAAGCAACTGAAGCAAACCAAACTATTTTATCACTTTCGCTAATCTTTAAAGATCTGATTTGATCTAAAGACATATTTACATTACTACTGTGCTCGATCATTACCCCTTTTGGCTGCCCCGTAGAGCCTGAAGTATAAATTACATACGCCAGATCATCAGACTTGTTAATTTTCACAACATTATCCTTAGAATAATTATCCTGAACTGCAGTAAAGCCTGTAAAGACATCTTCATCAATAATAACCTTGGTTTGACTGTCCTTTTCCATATAAGAAATCCTCTTCTCTGGATAATTAAGATCAATTGGAAGATAAGCAGCTCCTGATTTCAATATTCCTAAAATGACTATAATCATTTTCTCGCTCTTTCTTAATTTTATTCCAATTAAATCATCAGGTCTGATGTTGTGCTTCTCTCTCAAATAATATGCTAATTGATTAGCCTTTTCATTAAGCTCGCTATAGGTCAGCTCTGTTCTTTCAAAAACAACAGCAATATTACCAGGTGTTTTTGCTACCTGGTCCTCAAATATGTCAATTATAGTTTTGTTATTTGGATAAGCAGTTTTTGTATTATTGAACGTTTTTATTAATTCAAATTTTTCGTTTTCTGATAAATAGTTAACTTCCATCCCCTCTTGATGTGGATAAGCTAATAGTAATGATAACAGCCTTTTGTAGTGTATCATTATTTGCTCTATTATTTCTTTTTCATAAACATCTGAATTGAAAGTTACTTCTAATAGAAGTGCAGTACCTACTTCATGAATTATAATATCCAGATCAAACTTAGACATACTTGGTCCGTTGTCCTTTATTTGATCTGACTTAAAAAAGGGTGTATTTGTATCTACATTATTCTGTCCGATATTCTGTAAGCTTACTACACAATCAAATATCGAATTTCGCCCAATGTCTCTAGTCCGATTTAAATCATCTACCAATCTGTCAAAAGGATATATTTGATGGTTGTAAGCTGATAATACAGATTTTTTTACTTTTTTGTAAAAATCTTCAAAACTATCTTCTGATTTTATTTCATTTCTTAATGGCAGGATATTTACATAAAATCCTATCTGGTCTGATAGATCTGAATGATCTCTTCCTGCTATTGGACTTCCTAATATAATATCTTTATTACCTGTATATTTATTAAACAAAACATTCCAACTAGCAAGCAAGCCCATAAATAATGTTCCTCCATGCATCCCAACAAAACTTCTCAAATTTTCTGTTGTCTCTGTATCAATATAAGTTGATAATTTATGACCTACATACGTTTTAACTTTTGGTCGCAGCTTTTTACTGGGCAAATTTAATAATGGAATTTCTCCAGATAAATGCTCGAGCCAAAAATCCCTGTGGCGTATTAACTCAGTTTCTTTTAACTGATCTACCTGCCATGCTGAATAATCTTTATATTGTATTTTTAATTCTGATAGAAATGGAGTTTCATTTTTTACATATGATTCATAATATTTTAATACGTCTTTAGATAAAACATTCATTGACCATCCATCACTTATAATATGGTGCATATTATAATAAAAAACATAATTATCGTTCTCTAATTGCAATAGACTGGCTCTGATTAATGGCCCGTTCATTAAATCAAAACTTTTATAACTGTCTTCTTTAATATAAGACATGACTTTACTCATTTTATCTTCATCGCCTCTATAATCTTTATAATCGAGGTTAAAATTTAAATTTTCCAGTGATAATATCCATTGGCGAGGTTCATCTGTATCATCATTTTTAAAAACAGTACGCAATATTTCGTGCCTTTCAATAGTAGATAAAATAGCTTTTTTAAAATTATCAATATCAATTTCTTCATGGATAGAAATTGATGATGGCATATTATATGCTGCTGATCCTCCGTCAAACTGACTCAATAGCCATAATCTATATTGACCTGAAGAAAGCGGGTAGCATTTATTTTCTGGAGCTTGTTTAATATCAAAATATTCAAATTTGTTCTGATATTCATTTAAATACTCTATAATTGATTCTTTGTTACTCTTAATTTCTTGAAGCAAATCAGGAGGCAAACTATTCCCATCAAAATCAACAATTAATTCATCTTGATCCACTGATAAAGATATGTTTTGCTCCTTAAGCTTTAAAAAAAGGTTTCTCATCGTTTATTATAATCTTATTTGATTTGATTTAGTAGTTTTATTTGTCTGTTTATCTAGCTCGATAATTTCTTTTGCCAATTCTATTTCTAAAGCAAGTTTCTCAATTATAGTTGCATTAAACAGTTTTGTAATATTTATCTTAACATTAAATTTCTTTTGTATCATTGAAAGCACAATCATAGCTTTTAAACTATGTCCGCCCAACTCAAAAAAATTGTCGGTGATCCCTATCTTATCAACCCCAAGCACATCCTGCCAG
>NZ_JBXARK010000024.1:0-2365 GCF_058808175.1 Flavobacterium sp. GW821-FHT11G01
TAAAACTCGGAAGTTCCAAAACTGGAAGATCCCCTTTAAACTGATCTAGCCAATACTGCTCAGAACCCTGGCTTTTTACCTGCTGCTCTTCAGAATTAAGCCACACAGCATAATCCTTATACTGAATCTTTAATTCTCCTAAATCAATCGCTCTGTCCTGTATCAGTGCATTATAGGTCTTTACAATCTCCGAGACAAGAAGCTCCACAGACCAGCCATCCCCTACGATATGGTGCATCGAAAGGAAAAAAACATAATCTGATTCTTTTAATTTAATCAAAGACGCCCTTACAAGGGGACCCTGCTCTAAATCAAAAGCAACATTGTTCTTCTGTTCCAGGTAATTCAGTATAATTTCGTCCTGATTATCAAGAAGGCTGTAATCCTCAAGGGTAATACTGAAATCCAGTGATTCCTCCGAAATGATATACTGACGGTTTTCTCCTTCTGCTGTGGTTTTAAAAACAGTTCTTAAAATCTCATGACGCCTTATCAGACCCTTAAATGATTTTTCGAATTTATCAACATCAACCATCCCTTTCAATCGTACAGCTGCAGGCATATTATAAGCCAGAGATCCTCCTTCGAACTGGCTCAAAATCCATAAACGCTCCTGGGAGGCTGACATTGGATAAGACTCCATTACAGCCGAACGGGGGATAGAAATGTACTGTTCCTGTTGTAATTCCCCGCTTAATCCCGCTATGCTCGGATGAGAAAAAAATACTTTGAACGATACCGTTCTGCCCAACTGCTTATACATTCTGTTGATCACCTGGGCAACTACAAGACTGTGACCGCCCAACTCAAAAAAATTGTCGGTGATCCCTATCTTATCAACCCCAAGCACATCCTGCCAGATAACTGCCAGCTGCTCTTCTATTACATTTCGTGGGGCTACGTATTGCTTGCGGATCAAATCCTCTCCCGAAACATCAGGAAGGCCCTTACGGTTTATTTTCCCCATTGGTGTCATTGGCAGCGCATCAAGCTCAACATAAAAGCCAGGAACCATATAATCAGGAAGCTTCTTCTCAAGGAAACTTCTCAAATCCGATTTATCAATATTGCTATCTGTTACAACATAAGCAATAAGATTTTTATCTTTGTTCACATGTACAAAACTTGTTTTAATTGATTGAAATTCATTAATAGCTCGCTCAATTTCATTCAATTCAATTCTATGTCCAAATATCTTAACCTGATTGTCTATTCTTCCTTTAAATTCGATATTTCCATCAGCAAGCATGACAACTAAATCACCTGTTTTGTATAACTTGCCTGTATGATCGTCTAAATAATTTTCTATAAATTTTTCCTGAGTTAATCCTGAATTATTTAAATAGCCCTCAGATACTCCATCTCCTCCTATAAGAAGTTCACCGTAAACTCCAATTGGGCAAATCATAGCATTTTTATCGACCACATATAATCGTGTATTTGAAAATGCCTTACCTATTGGAATATGTTTTCTATCTTTATTATCATTTATAATATATAATAACTTCCCAACAGTTGTTTCGGTAGGTCCATAATGGTTAATCAGAATAACATTTGGATCTTTTTTTCGAACAGAATCTACAATATCATTTGTAAGTTCTTCTCCCCCAAAAACAATCATTCTCTCGGGTGCCGGCATCGCTTCATTTTCATTTAAAAACTTCCAGTATGGCGGAACTATCTTTATACAATCTATTTTGTTCTCTCTAAAATATTGTTGAATAAAAGGTATGTTTCTTAATGAATTTTTTGCAAACATATGGATAGTTTTTCCTAAAACTAACGAACCAAACAAAACAGTTATACCAGAATCTGTAGATATAGTCGACATCATGGCAAACGAATTATTTTCTTTCAATGCGATTTTCTCAGACAAACCAAACAGATAATCCATTAGGTTTTTGTGACTTACCAACACTCCTTTTGGTTTTCCGGTAGAACCAGAGGTATATATAATATAACAAAAATTATTTTGATTTATTTTTAATTTATTTTTAGTTATTTTTTTATCAAAGTCAAACTGATCCAAAAATATGACATTAGCACCTGTGCCATTAAAAATATCTAAGTTACTGCTACTGGTAAATATAAATCTGGCCTCTGTATCATCAATTATATGTTTAATTCTTTCATGAGGATAATCTGGTTCAATAGGAACATATACGGCTCCTGCTTTTATTATTCCAAGCAATCCTATAATCTGAAGGTCAATAACATCATCAAAACATAATATAACTTTTGAATTCAAGCCTACTCCGTGCTGTATTAAATAATGCGCCAGCTGGTTCGACTTCGCATTTAACTCCTGATAGCTCAACTGGGTATCCTCAAAAACCACAGCCACGTTATCAGGGGTTTTAGATAC
>NZ_JBXARK010000025.1:0-2245 GCF_058808175.1 Flavobacterium sp. GW821-FHT11G01
CATTGATCGCAAAGCTTCCCTCAACAACATTACACTGAGCAGCTAAAACAGCAGTCATAACCGGTGTTGGGTCAAGGCCAAGAGTAACTGATACAGGAACAATACATCCATTAGCATCTTTAACATTTACTGTATAATTTCCTGTTGTTGGAATCAGTGGTGAAGATGGATTTGGGAAATATGCATAGCTAGAATATCCAATACTAACTGGACCTCCCACTAATTCATATTGATATGGCGCCGTTCCACCTTGTCCATTAGCAATAATTTGCCCTGCATGTTTACAGCTATCATTTTTAGGTGCAGAAGCACTAGCTGTTAAGGCAACAACAGACTCTCTTATTGTAAAAACTGCTGACGAATTTTTACAACCTGGGTTTGCACCACCAACTTCTTCAAATAAAATATAGTAGGTTCCAGGTGCAAGCAGGCCTGCGGTCTCAACAGCGCTGGTTATCGGAGTTGCACTATCAGGCGAAAGTAAACCTGTAATCGTACCCGTAATAGCAGGTGAAACAGGCTGATTCGTTTGAGAATTATAAATCTCATATTTCACATCTGTACTTGGGAAAAATATATTAGTAACTGTAAAAGATACTTTTCCATCGGGTACAGCTAATCCTTTACATGTTACATTTATTGCAGTAGGATTACTTGTTAAAGTTGATAAAGTAGGCGTTTTGTCTTCCGCTTGCTTGAAAAAGTAGCATTTTGTTGACGAATCATAAACAATGAAAGAATACCTAACCCCTGGATTTAAACCTGTAAAAGTTGATTGTAAATAAAGAGGATCACCAACTGGTGGTAAAGGTAACGTAAGAGCTCCATCTGATGCTCTATACAAAGCAGCAAATGTTGTATAATCATAATTATTTGGATTAGTCGGGTCAACAGGATATTGAGCAAAGTAGTATGGTCCACCGGCAATTGGTGGATGAACACTAACCACAATATCAGCAGTCGTACATGAAGCTGGCCCCTGAACTACATCAATTACTAAATCTTCCGGCGGTGAAGCCATATTAATAGTTTTGGTAACAGAACAACCATTATAATCTGTAACAGTTAATTCATAAATTCCAAAATTTAAAATCTGAAAAGTATGGTTTTCTTTTAAAGTTGGAGCAAAAGTTTGCGTTGCATTTGTATTACTTGTTAAAGTATAAACAAAGCCCGCTTTAGCCGGAGCCGGCAATGTTGGATCAACAGAGCCGCCTGTTAAAGCTGTCACACTAATAGAACCTAACGATGTTCCTGTAGAACCGCCAACACAAGTGATTTGAGTAATTACTTCTGTAAAAGTAATTTTAGCTGGTTCTGCTATAACTACTGGCTTAGGATCTGAAGTACATCCATTAGCATCAGTAATGGTAACCATATAATTTCCACCTGGAAGACCAACAGTCTGTGACCCATAACTTGCTAAAGGAACATTGACTTTTTCAACATTAATTACAAACGGGCCATTACCTACTGAATTATCAATAACAACATTGATAGAACCAGTTGATTCCCCATTACAATAAATAGGATTTACCTGAGTAACAGAAGTAATATTTGGTTTGGTTTTAGGCTGTACTGAAACAGTTGATGTAGTTGTACAACCTTTACTATCTGTAAATGTAAATAAATAAGTTGTTGTCGTTGTAGCTGATGTAGCTGTACCATCTGTGTAAGAAAACGTATTTCCAGTAACATCATGAACTGCCGGAAGTAATGTTCCGTTTAAAGTAACAGTATAAGTATAATTTGGAGCAACTGTATTAGGGGTTCCTCCATTAATGGTACCATCAATAGTAATGGTTGGAGAAAGACAAGTTGGACCGCTTGTTAATATAGCTGTAGATTTCAATTCGTTTGCTATAACCTGGCTTACTGCTGTAGATTTACATCCGTAAGCATCCTTAACAATTACAGTATAAGTACCCGGAAGTAAATTAGAGAAAGTATCTCCCGTCTGATAACTTGTTCCGTTGTTAATACTGTATTCATATGGAGCCATTCCTCCTGAACCGGTAACCTTAATGGTAGCCTGGTTAGTGGTATCATAACAGATATCTGATCCCGTTACACTCGCTGTTGGCAAGCTTGGCGTAGCTAAAGTGAATGGTCTTTGAACAATACACCCGTTTGAATCGGTAACCTCCGCTGTATAAGTTCCTGCTTGTGTAAGACCTGAGAAAGTATTTGAAGCCTGTGGTCCTAAAACTGCAGCATTAGGCTGGATAATTCTAAATGAATTTCC
>NZ_JBXARK010000026.1:0-1758 GCF_058808175.1 Flavobacterium sp. GW821-FHT11G01
TGCCGGTAATTGTATCGGACAGTTTTTAGAATCTTTAACATAGATAACATAATTACCCGATTCCGCATTAAGTACATTATTTGTTGTACTCCATCCTGCACCTGCCAATGTTGGAGGCGTACTTGTTGCTGGTAGAATCTGGTAGTAATACGGCGCTGTTCCTCCCTGTGCCGTGGCACTGATCTGTCCTGCATCTGTATTACAATTATCATTTTTAGTAGCAAATGTTAAGCTTAAAGTGGCACTTGGCGAACCTACTGTTACAACATTGGATGTCGATGAACAGAAAGCGCCCGCTGTTGCTCTCACCACAACAGTATAGTTACCTGCTGTAAGTCCTGTGATTACAAGAGGGTTCACCGTAGTGTTTGCTCCCGTTACTAAACGTACCGAAGCACCTGCTGCATCTAAAATCTCATAATCATATGTGCCTGTGTAAGCTGCAACATTGATACTGATTGATCCGTCTGCATCTCCAAAACAAGTAACCGGTGTTACAGCAGTTGCCGTTACATTGATTAAATCGTATGGCGCAACTGTGAATTTAGCCGTATCTACATAACAACCTGTAGTATTGTCTATAACTCTGAAGTAATAGTCACCTGCACCTGTTACCGGGAACACATTTGTTGCCTGGGCTGCTCCGTTTGGAAGCAACTGATAGCTCAATGCTCCTGATCCGCCTGTAGCTGTAACAGTTAATGAACCTGTATTTCTACAGTCAATTACTGCGCTTACTGAAACTACCGGCATATTAATTCTTGGAAGAGTGGTAACTCTTACCAAACCTGAAGCAGGACAATTGTTGGCATCTTTTACATAAACCGTTAAGTCGTATGTTAAGCCTGTATCGGCTAGATCAAATGTATTTCCAGGGAAATAATTGATCCCATCAATACTATAAGTATAAGCACCTTGTCCACCTGTAGCATTTATCGTAACTACAGTAGTCTTAGCTGAATTATCCGGAGCACATGTAAATGGTGCTGCAGCCGATGTAGCTAAAACCTGAACTGCAGATGGCTGGCTGATCGTTACAGGAAGGGTTGTTGAACAATCCCTGCCTGAGGTAACCGTAACTGTATAGCTTCCTGCTGCCAATCCTGTGAAAACATTACCTGGCTGCGGTCCTGCTACAATTACTGCTGGTAAAGCAGTAGTGCTTAAGGTATAACTATAAGCAGGATTATTGCTTAAGGGCCCTAAAGTAACCGTTACTGTTCCGTCGCTGCCACCGTTACATTTTACATCGGTATGAGCCAAAGTAAAACTTACTGCAAGCGCCGCTTCTATTTTAATTGGTTTATCTACTGAACACGCTGTTGATGAAGCATCTGTAACACGTACGATATAGTCGCCTGCCGCAAGACCTGCGAAAACATTCCCAGGCTGTGGACCTGCAAGGGTAACAGTACCTAATGAATTCAATAAAGTATAAGTGTAAGTTGATGAACCGCCTTGTGCTGTTACTGTAATTTCTCCCTTAGCAACCGTACACGATGGTAAAGCTGTCACAACTGGTGTAAAGCCAATTGGGGCAAGTATCGTAAGGTTAACTTTGTTACCACATCCGTTAGCATCTTTGATCTCAACACTGTGAGGACCTGATGATAATCCTGATACCGTAAATGTTGCCGCCTGAGACTGGAATGTACCACCATCAATACTAAATGTATATGGCGCAATTCCTGCCGTTGGAACAGCTACATTGATCGCAAAGCTTCCCTCAACAACATTACACTGAGCAGCTAAAACAGC
>NZ_JBXARK010000027.1:0-1428 GCF_058808175.1 Flavobacterium sp. GW821-FHT11G01
AATGTCGAATATAAATACAACACATATGAATTTTAAGCATGTAAGCTATTTGTGGGATGAGTCAAAGGCAGCAGCTTTGGCAGGAGATGAAGTAGCGCTTTTCATTTATCGTTCCAATTTACTGGGAGCTGATTTGCGATTGACCAATTACGGAGGGGGAAATACTTCGGTTAAGATTACGGACAAGGATCCGTTAACGGGAGAGAGTTCAGAGGTAATGTGGATCAAAGGTTCGGGTGGAGATATCGGAACACTGACCAAATCAGGATGTGCGGCACTTTATTTAGAGAGACTTCGTAATCTGGAGAACGTTTACAGGGGAATAGAATTCGAAGACGAGATGGTGGAACTTTTCAACCACTGTATTTTCGATCTGGCCTCAAAAGCGCCATCTATCGATACACCATTACACGGATTCTTACCATTCAAACATATCGACCATTTGCATCCCGATGCGGCTATTGCAATCGCTGCAGCCAAAGACGGAGCCAAAATCACCGAGGAATTATTCAATGGTGAAATCGGCTGGGTGGGCTGGCAACGTCCGGGCTTTGACCTTGGATTGCAACTAAGAGCTTGCCTTGAGGAAGCAGAGAAAAAAGGAAAAAAATTACGCGGAATCATGTTGGGTTCCCATGGACTTTTTACCTGGGGAGAAACTTCGTATGATAGTTACATCAACACCCTTGAAGTAATCGAGAAATGTGCGACTTACTTAGAGAATAACTACGGAAAAAAACGTCCTGTTTTTGGAGGACAAAAAATAGAAAGCCTTGAGTTGAACCAAAGAAGATTGAAAGCGGCGAAAGTTGCTCCAATCTTAAGAGGATTCTGCTCATCAGAGCGCCAGATGATCGGACATTATACCGATGATCAAAGGGTTTTGGAATTCATCAACTCAAATGATTTAGAGAAATTAGCTCCGCTTGGAACTTCTTGTCCGGACCACTTTTTGAGAACCAAAATCAGCCCATTGGTACTGGAACTGGATCCAAACGAGGACTTGTCAGATGTAAACGCGATCAAAGCAAAATTAAAACCTGCGTTTGAAGCATACAGAGCCATGTACAAGGATTATTACAACAAATGTAAAAAATCAAATTCACCGGCAATGCGTGACCCGAATCCGGTTGTGATATTGTATCCCGGAGTTGGAATGTTCACTTTTGCCAAGGATAAGACCATGGCAAGACTGGCATCAGAATATTATGTGAATGCGGTGAATGTTATGAAAGGTGCAGAGGCAGTTTCAGAATATACCTCACTTCCACATCAGGAAGCTTTTGATATCGAATACTGGTTATTGGAAGAAGCAAAACTGCAACGTATGCCAAAACCAAAAGCCTTATCAGGAAGAGTTGCCCTTATCACCGGATCAGCCGGAGGAATTGGAAAAGCAATTGCCAAAAAGTTCGCTCAGGAAGGTGC
>NZ_JBXARK010000028.1:0-1116 GCF_058808175.1 Flavobacterium sp. GW821-FHT11G01
GTAAGACCTGAGAAAGTATTTGAAGCCTGTGGTCCTAAAACTGCAGCATTAGGCTGGATAATTCTAAATGAATTTCCGCCCCATCCGCCACCAGCAGTAAGTACAACACTTCCTGAAGCATCACAAGTAATAGGACTTGTTGCAGCGCTTAATGTTAACGGTGAAGCAGGTGCTGCAATAGTAACCGAAGCAGTCGCAGTACAGCTTGTAGCGGTATTGGTAACCACTACGGCATATGTTCCTGCTGCCAATCCTGTTAAGCTGATTGGTGAGGTAGTTCCCGTTTGGGCAACCCCGTTTAAGGTATAAGTAAAACCTGTTGAACCCGTAACGGTAAAAGTAGCCGTTCCGCTAGCTGTACCTGAACAAAGAACATTCGTAAAGGCACCGCTTACTGTCAACGGTGTTAAATTGGCAACTGTGTAATTATCCTGGAAGGTACAGTTCTTGGCATCCTTTACCTCAAATCTATAAACAACACCCGGATCTAAATTGGTAAAGATTCCAGAATTTAATCCCGATACGTTTGATGCATAAGAAGCCGGAGAAACAATACTATAAGTCTTAGCTCCAAATCCTCCTGTAGAGGTAACGGTAATACTCACCTTAAGTGTTGGACAGCTTAAAGCCGATGCACTGAAACCTAAAGCTGTAGGTGGTGTTAATGGTGCAAGTGTTACAGGAGCTGTAGTACCTGTACACATATTGATGTCTCTAACAGTAATAGTATAAGTTCCGTTGGTTAAACCTGTAAAGGTATCTCCTGTCTGGAAATCAACTCCATTGATACTGTACATATAAGTTGGACCTGTTCCACCTAAAACATTTATAACTTTTATGCTTCCGGTCTGGCCGCATAAATAAGGCGTAACCTGTGTTGATGCCGTTATAGCTGCAGGCGCGGTAAGGGTAATGCTGCCAGGTGCAGATAAACAGTCATTGCTGTCCATCACACGGTAGCTGTAAGAAGTCCCTGCCGCTAAATTTGAATATACTGTTGTGGTAGTATAACCACTGCCGTTGAAACTATATTTATAAGGACCAACTCCGCCTGAACCCGATAAGGTTACAGAACCCGTAGAAGCTCCAAAACATTTTGGATTAGTCGGACTAGCA
>NZ_JBXARK010000029.1:0-917 GCF_058808175.1 Flavobacterium sp. GW821-FHT11G01
AAGATCAACAAGCCGGATGATTTGGCTTATGTGATCTACACCTCTGGAACTACAGGTAATCCAAAGGGAGTGATGGTAGAGCACAGAAATGTCGTTCGATTATTGATTACTGATCAATCGTTATTTGATTTTAACTCAAATGATGTTTGGAGTATGTTCCATTCTTATTGTTTTGATTTCTCCGTATGGGAAATGTATGGTGCATTATTAAACGGAGGTAAATTAATAATTGTTCCATTACTTACAGCAAAGGATCCTACAGCATTTCTTTCTTTATTAAATAAGGAAAAAGTCACAATATTAAATCAAACTCCTTCAAATTTTTATAATATATCTAGTGAAGATTTAAAAGGAATCTCAGCAGATCTTGATTTACGTTATGTAATATTTGGCGGGGAGGCCTTAAGTCCTGGAAAGCTGGCAGATTGGAGTGAAAAATATCCTAAGGTAAAACTTGTAAACATGTACGGAATTACAGAAACAACGGTGCATGTTACCTACAAGGAAATTACAAATTTAGAGATGGACAATAACGTAAGTAATATTGGTAGACCAATACCTACCTTAAGTTGTTATGTTTTTGACGAAAACCAAAATCTATCCCCTATTGGAGTAGCAGGTGAGCTTTTTGTTGGAGGTGAAGGAGTTGCCAGAGGTTATCTGAACAGGGATGATTTAACACTTGAGAGATTTATAAATAACCCATTTAAGAAAGGTGAACGATTATATCGTTCGGGAGATAAAGTAAAGATCTTAGGAAATGGTGAATTAGAGTATCTAGGCAGGAAGGATGACCAGGTTAAGATTAGAGGTTTTCGAATCGAGCTTGGAGAGATTGAAAGTGCTGTTTTGGAATATTCATCATCAGTAAAACAGGTTGTTGTAGCAGTTAAGGCTAGCGGGGATGACAAGGTGCT
>NZ_JBXARK010000030.1:0-809 GCF_058808175.1 Flavobacterium sp. GW821-FHT11G01
GTTTGGTATGATGCGATGACAGGAGGAAACTTGATTCCATCCACAACAGCTCTTACCACTGGTACTTATTATGCTGCAATCAAAGATCCAACAACTACTTGCGAGAGTAATGTTAGATTAGCTATCACTATCAGTGTAACCGATCCTGGAACACCAGTGATTACAGATACAGCCCAGGAATTCTGTTTGGTAAATGCACCAACTTTTGCCACTATCGACGTTAGTCCAGCTACAAATATTGTTTGGTATGATGCGATGACAGGAGGAAATTTGATTCCATCCACAACTGCGCTTACAACGGGTACTTATTATGCTGCAATCAAAGATCCGACAACTACTTGCGAAAGTAATGTTAGATTAGCTATTGCCATTAGTGTTACTGATCCTGGAACACCAGTGATTACAGATACAGCACAGGAATTCTGTTTGGTAAATGCACCGACTTTTGCCACTATAGACGTTAGCCCAGCTACAAATATTGTTTGGTATGATGCCTTAACTGGTGGAAACTTGATTCCATCTACAACAGCGCTTACAACGGGTACTTATTATGCTGCAATCAAAGATCCGACAACTACTTGTGAGAGTAATGTTAGATTAGCCGTTGCCATTAGCGTAACTGATCCTGGAACACCAGTAATAACAGATACAGCGCAGGAATTCTGTTTGATTAACGCGCCGACTTTCGCGACTATAGACGTTAGTCCAGCTACGAATATCGTTTGGTATGATGCGATGACAGGAGGAAACTTGATTCCATCCACAACAGCTCTTACCACTGGTACTTATTATGCTGCAATCAAAGATCC
>NZ_JBXARK010000031.1:0-593 GCF_058808175.1 Flavobacterium sp. GW821-FHT11G01
CCAAGGGAATCATCCAAAATGTAAAGCTGGGTGTTCGATATAGGAGCACCAATTGGGATAAGGGTTTGTTTTTCTGAACATTCAAAATAACTCACATCTATAGTAGCCTCAGTAGGACCATAGAGATTCATTAATGAAACGCCTGAAAACTGATTGAAAAATCTGTTATTCTGCTCAACTGTCAAGGCTTCTCCACTGACAAATACCTGTTTTAGGCTTTTTAATCTCTCATGTTCTATTTTATTATTCTCCAGGTAATCTAAAAAGACAGATAACATTGAAGGCACAAAATGCATTACCGTAACGTTATACTTCTCAACAGAAACAGCTATTTCATGTGGATCTTTATGCCCTTCAGGCTTCAATACACATAACTTAGATCCGTTATATATCCACCACAGCAATTCCCATACGGAAACATCAAATGAATAACTTGTTTTTTGAAGAATAACATCCTTGTCTGATAAAGCATAGGCTTTTTGCATCCATTCCAGACGATTGATCAGCGAACCATGTTCCACCATCACTCCTTTTGGATTACCTGTAGTTCCAGAGGTGTAGATCACATAAGCCAAATCATCCGGCTTGTTGAT
>NZ_JBXARK010000032.1:0-587 GCF_058808175.1 Flavobacterium sp. GW821-FHT11G01
ACAAGCCGGATGATTTGGCTTATGTGATCTACACCTCTGGAACTACAGGTAATCCAAAAGGAGTGATGGTGGAGCACGGGAGTTTAATCAATTCGACATTATACAGAGGTGACTTTTATCAAGTGCAGAAAGCATTATTACTAATATCTTCCTATGCTTTTGATTCTTCAGTTGCTGTTATATGGGGAGGATTATGTTATGGAGGAACTCTAATTATTGCGAATGAGTCTGTAATAAAAGACTCTGAAAATATAATTGAAATAATAGTAAAAAATAAAATTACAGATATTCTTTGTGTACCTAGTTACTATAATTTTATATCTGATGAATTAAGAAGGAATAAGGATGTTTTAAATTTAAAGAATTTAATATTAGCAGGGGAGCAGGTTAGGACAGATTTAATTACCTATCACAAGAAATATTTAGATAATATACAATTATATAATGAATATGGTCCAACAGAAAATACAGTTTGGACAACAGTATTTAAAATAAAAGATTGCAGTTCACTTATCCCAATTGGTGCTCCTATATCGAACACCCAGGTTTACATTTTGGATGATTCCCTTGGAGTTGTTCCTGTTGGA
>NZ_JBXARK010000033.1:0-561 GCF_058808175.1 Flavobacterium sp. GW821-FHT11G01
CCGGATGATTTGGCTTATGTGATCTACACCTCTGGAACTACAGGTAATCCAAAAGGAGTGATGGTGGAGCACAGAAACGCGGCTGAGTTTATTAATTGGTCCAGGTCAGAATTTGATTCATCAAAATTTGAAGTGGTATTTGCGTCAACTTCTTACTGTTTTGATTTATCAGTTTTTGAAATTTTTTACACTCTATCTGTAGGGAAGAAAATCCGCGTTGTAGAAAATGGATTAGACATTAAAAAATATTTAAACAGGGAAAACAAAATTTTATTAAATACTGTGCCCTCAGTAATAAGACAGTTATTAGATCAGAGTATTGATCTGGAAAACATTTGTTTTATCAATATGGCTGGAGAAATTGTGCCTGTTGATATTATTAAAAGACTTCCAGTAGAAAAAATGGAAGTTAGGAATTTATATGGCCCTTCAGAGGATACAACATATAGTACAAGTTATCTGATTCAAAACCAAGAAAACAGTTTTATCCCAATTGGTGCTCCTATATCGAACACCCAGGTTTACATTTTGGATGATTCCCTTGGAGTTGTTCCTGTTGGA
>NZ_JBXARK010000034.1:0-507 GCF_058808175.1 Flavobacterium sp. GW821-FHT11G01
TTCTGAAGAACTATCAAAACATCAAATAAGGCAGAACGACTGCTGTCTCTTGCTAAATTTAACTTCCCTACCAATGCATCAAAAGGATAACCCTGATGCTCATAAGCACCCAGAAGAATCTCTTTCTGAATCCTTACCAAATCCAAAAAGCTGCCCTGCCCGCTAACAGGGGTACGGATAGCAAGCGTATTTAAATAAAGCCCAAGCTGGTTCTCCAAATCAGGGTGCTCTCTCCCTGCAATGGGAGTACCTATGATAATGTCATCCTGGCCTGAATATCTATATAACAAGGCATTTACTCCTGAGATTAAAGTCATAAATAAAGTAACATCCTGAACTTTTGAAAAATCCTTAAGCTTGCTTAAAAACTCCCTGCTGAAACTATGCGAAATCCTGTCACCGTTATAAGTCTTCACCAAAGGACGAACTTTAAAACTCGGAAGTTCCAAAACTGGAAGATCCCCTTTAAACTGATCTAGCCAATACTGCTCAGAACCCTGGCTTTTT